>CALGPJ010000018.1 GCA_937960645.1 uncultured Spirochaetia bacterium
ACCTTGGTGTAAACTTAATCCTGCACTCGATCAACCATTCGCGAGGAGGGTTTCCCTGGGCTACTGTGACGACTTTGGGCTGGGGGATCGGGATGACGGGGCACCTCGCTCAGGTTTTTGCGGATCGTCACACAAAAAAAGTTTTGGAGCAAGTCGGTGATTTGGACGAATCTCAGGGACGTTGGCTCAAAAAGGCATTGAAAAAACACGAGAGCATTTTTTCCCAGACATCCAGCACCCTGATGGTGCCAGCTCTTTTGTTTTTTATCCAGAATGCCACGACGGGGTTCGACATTTTTCCTTGGGCTCTGGCGGCGACCATCAGTCTGGTTGCAGGTTGGGTCGGCGGCCTCTTTTCCTGGTTTTCCAATCGAAAACAGCTCAAAGCCTTTCTTGACCAACACGCTCAGCAATCCATGGTTTCGCCCGAACAGAAAACCGGCGGATTGGAAGTGCCAAACCGTTTTCAGGTTTTCATTCAGAACATCCGTCGATCACTCCAATCTTTGGGGACTTCCTCGGCCTGGCCCAAGGACATGGAACAGGTTTTGGATCAGTACCTGGAACATATCGGGAAATTGACCAGGGCAGAGGAAGGGATGCGAAAAATATTGACTGACCTGCCCGTCAACGACCTGGAAGCTCAACGCGACAAAATTCAGCGGCGCTTGAACGATGTCGTGTCCATGCCCCTGCGTCTGGAGTACCAAAAGTCTTTGGATCTCATCGAAAAGCAAAAGCGAAGCCGGCTTGCCTTAGAAGAACAACACGAACTGATCGAGGTCAAGTTGGAAACCTGTGAAAAAACTCTTCAGCAAATTCAGTTGGATTTGGCCCGAATCCTGACGCAGGGAAGATTGGAACAGCCACAGAGTCTCGCGCTCTTGAAAAAACGTTCCGACGAATTGGGGAATGATCTGCTGGACTTTTCGGAAAGTTGGAAGGAAATCGAGACTCGGTCTTGAAAGTAACTGTGGGTCTTCGTCGATGCCGCCTTTAAAAATGGCCACTTCGACGAGGGGCGCTCACGGACAGTAGGTAATATTTTTATAAAAAATAATCACATAAAATTTCCTTAGAACGTTTATACTAGTTGTAATCCTAACGTCAGGAAAAAGGAGGCTGAACGATGGATCAAGAAAAGGGAAATCCGCCCGGGCAGGAGGGAGCCCAGAGCTCGAATGAGTCCGGCGAAGTGGTTCAAAAAACCTTCAAGCTCAAGGATTGGATAGAAAGTCACGGTTATGGCGATGTCGAGGTTTATGAGGACACACCGGAGTCGGTGACGATCGAAGTCGGGCCTGGCAGCGAGTTCCAGGAAGGGTATCAAGTCGTCGAAGTTTTTGCCCCCACTGAGAAGGACATCAATAACTACAACAATGCATGCGAAGCCGGAGAAAAGGAAATAAATTACAGCAATTATAATAGGGAAAAGTTCATCATCGACGTCAAGAGTTTGAAAGAAAACTTCGTTTACTCAGACTGGTTCAACGCCTACCTTTACAAGGAGGATGCGGTCCCCAACGAAGATGAAAGCGACTACATCCTGGAATCCATGTCCACTTATATTAGTGATGACGAACACCAGGGGTACTTTCTCAATGAAGATTTAGTTTACGTTAAATACATGTTAGACTTCATCCATCCTCTATATGCCGTCAAAGACTACCGTTCGGGTGAATACATCCACATTAACGATGCGGTAGAGCTCGATCCATTGATTTACGACGATGATGCTTGGGCGCTAATAGATGACGATGTCGTGACCTCTCCCCTGGACGACGACTACTACGTCTATGCAGACGATTACGACGAGTATGCGGACGAGGATGATGAAGATGACGATTTAGACGAGGACGAGGAAGAAGAAGAGGAGGATGAAGACGATTGACGGAAGTGCCACGATGGCGCCGGCTGTCGCCGGCGCCTGACTAAGCACAAGGCTGACTGGGCACAAGGCGCTCAGTAATTCCGGCGCATCTCCTGGGCCACGCTCACGAGGTTCTTCATGCTGGGAATGACCTCCTCCCATTTTCGGGTTTTGAGGCCGCAGTCGGGGTTGACCCAAAGCAGCTTGGGATCCAGATACTGCGCCGCACTGTTGAGGACGCTCTTCATGTTTTCGGGCTGGGGGATGAGCGGACTGTGGATGTCCCAAACACCGGGACCCAGGCCTTTATCGTAGCCGTCGCGGGCAATGCCCTGGAACAGCACGCCCTTGGCCCGGCTGGTTTCAATGCTCACCACGTCGGCGTCCATCGCCTTGATGCCTTCCACGATGCTGGCGAAGTCCGAGTAACACATGTGGGAGTGGATCTGTGTTTCAGGTTTGACACCGTAACACGAGAGGCGGAAGGCCCGGCTGGCCCAGTCGAGGGCGGCGGGCCATTGGGCCTGCTTGAGCGGCAGGACCTCGCGATAGGCCGGCTCGTCGATCTGAATGATCTTGATGCCGCCCTCCTCCAGGGCCTTCACTTCCTTGTTGAGCTCGATGGCGATGTCATAGGCCACGTTGGCCAGCTCCTCCCCGGCGGGCGGGAAAGACCACTTGAGCATGGTGACGGGTCCGGTGAGCATGCCCTTCATGGGCCTTGAGGTCTGGCTCTGGGCGTAAAAGATCCACTCCTTGCCAAGGCTCCCCCGGTAACCGATCACGCCGTAGATCAGCGGTGGGCGCACGCAGCGGCTGCCGTAGGATTGGACCCAGCCGTTCTTGCTTTGCCAGTAACCGTCGAGCATGTCCGAAAAAAAGCTCACCATGTCGTTGCGTTCGGGTTCGCCGTGGACCAACACGTCGATGCCTACCTCCTCCTGGATTTTGATGTTATCCCGGATCACCTGCCGCAGGTACTCGTCGTAATCGGCCTGGGAGATCTTGCCATCCTCGAAAAGTTTGCGCTGGCGGCGTAGCTCGGCGGTCTGGGGGAAGCTACCGATGGTGGTGGTGGGGAACAAGGGCAAGCCGAGGTGTTTTTGCTGGGCGGCGAACCGCTCGGCAAAGGGTTCTCGGTAGGCTTCGGATTTGTGGGCGTTCACCTTGGCCAACCGCTCGGTCTTGACCTTTTCCAGGTAGGCGCGCAGTTCCTGGATCTCCGGGCTCTCCGGCTGGGGATTGGGGATCAGGGTGGAGAGTTTTCCCAGGTCGGCGAGCTTTTCCTTCATGAAGGCGAGTTTGCCGTCGATCACGGCGGGAGGAGTCTCCCCCTCCAGGGACCAGGGCAGGTGGAGCATGCTCGAATTTGGGGCGATCCAGAGTCGGTCCCCAAGAGATTTGTAAATCGGCTCGAGTTCTTTGGCCAGGGCGGTGAGATCGTCCCTCCAGACGTTGCGGCCTTCCAGGGTGCCCAGACTCAGGACCCGGGACCCCAATTTTTCCAGCACCCGGTCGATCAAGGGACGGTTCCGCCCCCAGTCCAGATGAAGCCCCTCCACCGGCAGGTCCAACAAAATGTTGAGGTTTTCCGCAACGTTTTCGAAATAGGTGGCAAGAAGTTTTTTGGGGCCAAGGCCCGCGAGCTCCTTGTAGGTGGTCGACAAAGCATCGAGCCACTCGTTGGAGAGTTGATCGAAAATCAAGATGTTCTCATCGATCTGGACCCACTCCACTCCCTCTTGACTGATTTTTTGCAACAATTCCTTATAGACCTTCAGCAACGCCGGCAGGAGTTTCAACGTCAGCGGGGACTGGTTGCCGAGGGGGTACCAGCGCGCCAGGTAGAGGTAGGTCACCGGACCCACCAGCTGGACCTTGGGCTTGTAGCCCAAACTGCGAGCTTCGCGAATTTCGGCAAGAAGTTTCTCAGGGTTGAGTTGAAACTCGGTGGATTCGCTCAGCTCGGGAACGATGTAGTGGTAGTTTGTGTCGAACCATTTGACCATCGGGCTAGGGGCAGCGTTTGTTTGAGGTTCCCCCCGGGCGATGGCAAAGTACTGGGTTAGGCCGCTCAGGTGCCGAAAGCGCTCGGGAATGGCGCCCACGGTCACGCTCAGGTCCAACACGTGATCGTAAAAGCTGAAATCCCCGATGTTGACGAAGGCACAGCCCGCCTCGGCCTGAGACTTCCACATCAGCTGCCGGATTTCGAACCCTACCTTCAACAGTTCGGATTGGTCGATTTTACCAGCCCAAAAATTATCCAGGGCCTTTTTGAGTTCCCGATGGGGGCCCATCCGGGGCAGTCCCAGGGTATGGGTCAAAACTTTGGTCATGACAACCTCCTTGATTGACGGTACGTTAACATAAACTAATCATAAGTAAAAGTGATATTTTTTCATGAATATATGAGTTTTATTTAAGTTTTTCCTCTCGTGATCCCAGGATTTAGCTTTGCAAAAGTGGGTTCAGGGGATCGCGCCCGGGGATGTGGCAGGTTGTCGAAATTGCCCTGGATGGAGGTTAGGGTGGTTTTGACCAGGATCATGTCACCGCGAATAGATTCGTATTCGGGTGAAAGTTTTAGTAGCGGTGAATTAACTGTGCGAAAGTTTTTGCGACCTTTCGCGGGTTTAAGGCTAAAACACCTCACATTTTCCCCTTTTCCTGCCCCCTGCGCCTGCCTCAATTTCGGACAACTTGCCGCCTTTTCGCGCTATAGAGGAAGGAGGTATCGATGGATTTCATTCCCCCCTTCTGTCCCAATCCCCATTGCCCCAACCACCACTTGCCCCGCGACTCCGAAAGGCCGCT
>CALGPJ010000019.1 GCA_937960645.1 uncultured Spirochaetia bacterium
ACGAGTTTCCAAAGGCGGCACTATCACGTTACACGGTGCGGAACCTATAGCTCGGCGTCAGAAAAAAAACGAGGTGCGCGGAGGGCCCCCTACCCCAAAAACTGACGTCTTTCGCCCGCTAAAAGGATGAGGTCGCTCAGATGCTCGGTACGATCCTCATGGAGGAGGCGCAGCAATTGGTTCGTAATGTCCCGGTGAGCCTCGTCGACCTCGTAACCGATACCGAGCTGCTCGATCCTCTCCCGAAGTCCCTGGGGCTGATAAGGCGTCTGCGGGTTGTAGAATCGCAGCGCGTCCTTCAGGTCCTCCTCGAGGTGAAGGTAGAATGACCTGGCTCGGTGGTAGAGGGCCGGGGTCAAACTCGTCAGTCCCAAGAGTTCGGGCGGCAGGCCGATCGAGTACATCGCCGCCGTAAAACTGATGGCGCGGGGGAGTTTGATCCCATCCACCTCGCGGGCATACCCAAAAAGTCCCGTGTGAAGCTTCCGGTCGCGGCGTTTGGGGACGAACTTGGCCACCCGATTGATCACCGGGGCAAGCTCCTTGACCTGGGCCTGATACTCGACGCCATAGGTTTTTAACAGATCCAGCCCGCCTTCGACATCCACCACGTGAGCTGGCTCGGTCACGTGGGAACGCAGCTCGGTGACGGCCTGCCGCACCTCTTCAAGGCGATAGTCGTACTTGAACGCCGACTGCAGGGTAAAGGTGTGGGCGCTGGGGTATTCCCGCACAAAGCGCTTTACGGTTCTGGGGGTGAGGTTTCCGCGGAAGGGGGCCGATCCCGCACCGATGATTGGATAGAATTGAATACCGAGTTCCCGCCCCAGCCTGTCGAGTTTCATCAGGGCCACCTTGTTTCCGATGACGGCACCCAGGATGCCGTAGTTCATGGCAGGATCGGAACGTGCCAGAAACACCCGCTGGTACGGGAGGTCCTTGTCCTCGAGATAGGGCCGAAGAATGTGTTCGAGGTCGATCATGTGCGACCAGTCTTCGACGAGGGGAATCACATGAATCTCCTCAGGCTTGAAGCGACCGATCCACTCCAAAATGGTGATGTCGCCGGGGAAGGGAGTGTGCTGCCTGCCGACGATGTGGTCTTTGTAATAGTGGTAAATGCGGTTGATGTCGTGGGAGGTTTGCGTCATGGGCAGGATGACCTCGAAGATCGGGGCCACGTCTTTGTTGTAAAACAACGCGGAGGCATCGAAACTGCGTGGTATGGATTCCAGAGTTTCCAACAGGATTTTGGCCTCGGCCCTTTCCACCGCCGGATTGGGCACTCGAAGCGTCAGAAACACATCCTCGCCCAGAACGTTTTCCCGAAAAAAGCTTTCGTAATTCGTCAGAAGTTTTTTGACAACGTAGTTGTCGACCTCCTTGCCCTCACAGTCCCACATCTGCTCGTCGATGCCCAGGTGGGAAAATGCGTAAAATGCCTCCTTGACCTCATCTTCGCCGCCGATCTTGCCGCCCTGAGCGAAAAATGGAAGGTGGACGTTATCCGGGTGCTGGGTGCTCATGCATTTGGGAACTCTCAAGGATGCCTCCGTTTCAAATTTCCTACAAAATATGCATGAAAATTATTTCAGTCAATGCACCCTGGATCCCTGACCTCGTTCCCACTCCCCGAGGGCTTTCAAGGCGTTTTGGAGCCGCAATTCATTCACGCCCCGAACCCGAACCATGGGGATACCGGTCTTTTGATACTCTTCCCAGAATATCGACGAGTCGAGCGCTCGCTCGTCGGTCGGGGATCGCTGGGGGTCAAGGGCATAGGGGATGTCCGGTTCACAGAAGAGGTACAGGTCGTATGCGTGCGTGCGTTGCAACAATGGAGTCCAGGGGGGAATCCACTCGGATCCGGCCAATTTTCGTGCGTAAAACCGGGTGGTGATGAAATCCGAATCCACGAAGAGCCAGCGCCGAGCCTTGATGCCGGCCTGCCGGACTGCCTCCTCCTGGACCCACGTGATCCGGCTCAAAAGCCCGGGATGGAAAGCGCCCGCCGCATCGATGAGGGCTCGAGCCTTTTCCTCGACCCATTCTGTCTGAAAATGCTCGGCCAGGAGTTGCGCCAGGGTAGTCTTGCCTGTGGATTCGGCTCCTACCAGGCAAACTTTTTTGATGAACCAGGGACGGACGATGTCGGGCAAAAAGTCCCAGTACTTCCACGGATCCTGACGTATTTGAGTTGCAGATATGGCAACATTTTTGCGATCCGGATCGTAGAGGCGATATCCGATCCCCATCGCCTCGGCCACCATGGGCGCATAGTGTTCGCTGGCGCTGATGCAGGTCACTTCTGGGAATCTTTTCTTGAGATAATCCCCCCAAACCCGACTGACGGTAGGATCCGGTTTGGGGGCTGTGGGCAGCTCGGCGTCGGTGTATTCCACGCGAATGGACGGGTCCTCAAAGTAGTGCCGGCTTACCCATTCCCACCGGACTGGGCCCGGAATGGGCTCGTTCGCCAGTGCCCCCACCAACACGACCACCCTGTCGGCCCAGCTTCGTGTCCAACGGATGAGGGCGTCGTGCCCCTTATGAAAAGGTAAAAATTTGCCTAGGACGAGCGCTGTTTCCACAGGCGATACCAGTTGATGAGCCCGGACGTGGCAATCACCCCGAAGACGGCATACACCAGGGCCATCAGGTAGATGCCCCGATTGATGTACAACAGAACCGAAACCACGTCGACCGACACCCAAAGGACCCAGCTCTCCCACTTTTTCTTGACCTGGAGGAAGAAGGCGATCAGCGAGGCAGCGGTCGTGAAGGCATCCGGGTAGGGCCAGGCGGCCGGTTGGGGAAAGAAACCCGGGGCAAGGAGATGGGCCTGACCTCCGACGACTCCCCCCAAAACGGTGCAAGCAACGAGAAGGAACAACAGGGCCCATCGCAATCCTGATCCGATGTTTCCGATCACCAGGGTCCCCCTCCCCAGACTTTCCTGCCGCCCGTCCCTTTTCGAGGGATGGAGCCACATCCACCAACCCACGGCACTGGCAAAAAAGTAAAACACATTGAGGACTGCGTCCCAATAGAGGTTGACCTGGTAGAGCACGAGGGTGAAAAACAGGGCGTTGGCCATTCCCCAGGGCCACGAAGCAAGACGCTCCCGGGCGGTGAGCCAGACGGTGAACAATCCCGTGACCACGCCCAGCATCTCCATCAGGCTGGGTTTCCATCCCCATAAATCAAATAGGTAGAAGTCCACACTGAAAATTTCCATTTCTTACTCCCATTCAATTCGAACATGCCCCTTGGGCGGGGGGTACGACACCTGTCGGCCCACAGAACCTGCGCTCAGATTTCCCTCCCAGAAGCTCGCCAGACGCTCGGCCAACTCCTGGCGCACCTCCGGCAACATGGCCGGTGCCTCCAACCATATTCTGAGAAGGTGAGGCCGGGCCTCATACACCTGGTAGTTTATTACTTCTCGATAACTCCTCAAGATACGGGCGATTTCCAGGGGCTGGGTCTCACTGCCGTCGGCCTTCTGCCAGACAGTGAGCGTTCTACCCGATATAAGGCGCCACGCTGGCCTGCCTCCCGTGCCGGGAACGAAGGTAATCCGGTCGCCGGTTCGATACCGGAACAGGGGCAAATAGGGATTGCGGCCTCCACTCACCAAAAGCTCCCCGTCCGCCGAGGCTTCCAGGTAGAGGTCGCGGGCCACCTGATGAAACACGCCCGGGTTTCCCGGCAGGGTTACCCCGAGGGGACCGGTCTCGTTCATCGAGTAAAGATCGATGACGGGGCAGCCAAACCAGTCTTCCCATCGATGGAGTTGCTCTTCCTCGAGGGTGAGGCT
>CALGPJ010000020.1 GCA_937960645.1 uncultured Spirochaetia bacterium
AAAGGGTGGCGGTGTACGTGGCGTGGCACAACCTGAACAAGCCCGTGCGGGTGCGGGACAAGAAGTTGAAGCGGGTCACGCACGCCCAGCTGGCGGGGCTGAGTAAGAGCTGGGTAGAACAGGAGTGGCAGCGGCTGGGCAGGGAGCGGGTGTTCCCGAAGCGGGAGCCTTTGAGGGAGTTTCACCGGAGGGTGTGGAACCGCGAGGATGTGCTGTTACGAAAAGATGGCAGCGATGTGTTTGGCCCCGCCGAGCCGCTGTGGCGGATGCGGGCGTAAAAAAAGACGGGAGGGCCAACCGCGATGGGGCACAGGCTTCGAGGGTGCAATTGCCGCGGCACAATACAAGATGTTTGAAAATTGAACAAAAGGTGGGTAGATTCTAACTGGAAATAAATTCTAAAGGAGATGAACATGTTTGGCAAACGAGCTTTCCTGCTTCTGGTTCTCATAGGGTCAGCGGGGTTTACCTGGGCCCAGGATGAGAGCGCTCAAGCCAACTTCGGTTTCGGACTCGGTTTGGGAACCGAAGTCATCGATGGCAAAACGTGGCAAAACCTCAGTTTTGTCCCGGATCTCGCATTTGGTGAGTTCGGCATCGGTCTGGACCTGAGAATCAACTTCCAGTTTTACGATGAACCGGGAAGCCCCTTTGGCTTCTACCCTCGGGTAGAGGATTGGAAGGCCAACAGCGCGGACTTTGTGGATTGGGCCCAACTCTACCTGAGTAAGATCGCCTATATCCGCTGGGGTCTCAAGGGCAAGCCCCTGTACATCAAGCTGGGAATGATCCAGGATGGAACCCTGGGGAACGGGTTCTTGATGGCCAACTACAACAACACCATCCTCCGCCCCGAAAAGAAAATCACCGGTCTTGCCTTCGATGTGGATGGGTCTTTGTTCGGTTTTCCGCTCATCGGTATCGAAACCTTCAGCGGCAACCTGATCCAACCCGATGTCCTCGGCGCCCGCCTCTATTTCCGGCCCCTGGTGTGGTCGGGAATTCCTATCCTGGACGCCGCGCAAATCGGTGGGACCTATGTCACCGACCTCGATCCCTGGCGCCACTCGCAGGCTCCCAACCCGGGAAATGTCGAACGGGTTCAAGCGGTCAACGTCGACGTCCGAGTACCTGTAGTCAATCTGGAAAATGTGTTCTCCCTGGCACTTTTCGGGGATGCCAGCTGGCTCAATACTCAATCGTATTGGAGAAGCGGCCAGATGATAGGATTCGGCGGCGCCCTGTTTAATCTAGTAACCTACGGTGCGCAGGTTCGGTTCCTGGGCCAGGACTTCCTGCCCGTCTACTTTGACCGTGGCTACGACATCAAGCGTGACCAAAACTACATGCTCCTTCAGGGCGCTGGCAATATTTCTCCCTATACCGGTTGGCTTGCCAGCCTGGGTTTCAACCTCCTGGAAGAAAAGTTGGTTTTCTATTCCTCGTTGGAGGGCCCCCTGGGAGAACCCAAGGCTGGATCTGGAAGCCTTGCGGCCCTCTATCCCAAGCTCCGCTCCTTGTTGCGATTCAACGCTCCGGAACTGGTTCCAGTCAGCCTGGAGGCCTATTACGACAAGGATAACATCAACAGCTTGCAAAGCCTGTTCAGCGGGGAGGATGCCCTGGTGGGCGCTCGAATCGGTTACAAGACCGGACCTGCCATCATCTACCTCGTCTACAATGCCCGTTACCTTCCCGTCACCGATACCTGGGAAGTCACTTCCAAGCTCGAAACCGTCGTGAAGTTTTAGGAGGATCTTATGAGAAAGACGCGTTTTATTGCCCTGATGGGCTTGATCTTTCTGGCCCTCTCGTTGGGTGCCCAGAACACTCCCCAAATGATCCTGGCCTTTGCCCAGGACGAATCCCAGGTGGTGTTAACACTGCCCGGCAACCGAACCACACCGGCGACTTTAGGTATGGCCATCCCGGTCGGCACCAGAATCCAGACCAACGGGTCCGCTGTGGAACTTCAACTGAAACCGAATGGGACCATCATCCGCTTGAACGCCAACACGACCTTCGTCATCGAGGATCTTCAGGGTGTCGGCGGTGGGACCAGCAACAATTTTGCCCTGGTGGGTGGACGACTGCGCACCGTAGCGGCCCGGGTTTCCAGCCAACCGCAACAGTATTCAATCCGGACTCCCTCGGCAGTCGGGGGCGTACGTGGGACGGATTTTGCCATGTTCGTTGGACTGGGCCAGGATGGGCAAAACACGGACTGGCTTTGTGTCCAGGAGGGAGAGGTGAGTTACACCAACCTCGTCAACGGCCAAACCCTCGCCGTCAAGGCCGGACAATTCGCGAATGCTCTGGCTCAGGTATTCCAGGTGCAAACCTTGCCACCGGAGCAGCTCAAGGCGATCTTCGACACGGTTCCGTTCCAAAAGTTGAATCCGTCCGAGGTTCCCGGTCAAACCCCGGCACAACAGGCGCAACAAACCGAGCCGGCACAACAGCCCGCCAGCCCGCCACCGGCTCCAATGCCCAGCGAACCTGCACCCGCCGCTGAAGTAGCCGCGGAGGAAGAGGGCCCCGGAAGTGACGAAGAAGATCCTCTCTACAAGCTGATCAGTGAAATCCTCAACCTCGAGCTGGGAGCCGTCACCATTGGAGAGACGACTTACAGCAAGGCCATCCTCCAACCCAACATCGATCTGGGGACTTTCAAGATGGGCCTGTACCTCCCCATCATTTATACCAAAGATCTCTTCAATCCCAACGACTGGTACCGCCCAGCCGGCAACTACGAGTGGAGCTTCGGTACGGACGCATCGTTCGGCGAAGATTGGCTGGCACGGATTGCCGACTTTGGGACCGATGTGGCCCTGAAGATCAAGTATCTCGAAATTAACCGCCCCGGCAGGGATCCCTGGTACCTCAAAGTCGGAAGTCTCAACTCCATGACCCTGGGCCTGGGAACCCTGATGCGAGGGTTTGCCAACGATCAGGACTTCCCTGCCGTTCGCAGAATCGGTTTCAATGCTGGCGTGGACCTCGGAGGTTTTGTCCTCGAGACGGTTTTCGACGACCTTGCCAAGCCTCAGGTGATGGGCGGACGCATCGGTTTCAAACCCATCGGTAAAGATGTCCCCCTCTTTGGAAGCTTTCAGATTGGATTGCAGGGGATCACGGATATTCGTCCCGCTGCCGACGCCCCCGATATCGGAGCGACCGGAGACCCGCTGTTCATCGGCATGGCGGCTGATGTGACACTGCTCAAGTTGGACCTGGGGATCCTGAGTGCCCTGCTGTATGCCGACATCGGCTCCTTCGTTCCTTACTACCGGAACACGACGACGACTTACCCCAACCTGCCCCAGGGTTTTGCAACCATGGCCTTCTTCGATGGCAACCAGCTCAAAAACTTCGGCTGGTCGACGGGAGTATTCGGAAACATCGCCATTGTCGATTACCGGCTGGACTTCCGATTCAGCAAGGGACTCTACCGCCCGCAGGTGTTCTCGGCCACCTATCCCAGAACCCGCATCGAATACCTCGAGCAGATCAATCAATACATCGACAACGCCTACGCTGGCAACGCCAACCCCATCGATGATCAGGTCAACACGGGCATCTATGGCTCAGCCTTCGCCAACATACTGGACCGGGCCAAGCTCGGGTTGAGTTACCTTTGGCCCTGGTATTTCGAAGACGGCAAGCTTCTCTACGGAGAGAACGATCTCCTGGTGGTCAAGTTTGAGCTCAAGAAAAACACCATTCCGGTAGTCAACGTTTGGGGAAGCGTCAGCTACGAACGAACCAAGTTCGCTCACACCTTGATGGGCTGGATCGGCAACGGTGTTCACCTCTTCGATGCCAACACCATCGTCAAGGGCGAATTCTTCTATCCTTTGGCAAAAGGTCTCAATCTGGTTACACTCGTGAGTACGGCCGTCGTCACCGACTCCAATGGTGATGTGGTCTACACGGCAGATGGAGTCACACCGAAAATTCAACCCAACATCACCCTTGAAATCAGGGTCAACTTCTGAATCATATCCCCGGAGGATTCACCTCCTCCGGGAAGATGTGGCACGTAAGATTGCGGCCGGCGAGGTCATCGACCGGCCGTATTCCGTTGTCCGAGAACTCCTGGACAACGCCCTCGATGCCTCGGCCACCCAGGTCTATGTCGAATGGAATAACGGCGGGATCGACCTCGTACGCGTGATCGACGACGGTACGGGCATACATCCCAACGATCTTCCCCTGGCCGTACTTCCCCATGCCACCTCGAAGATCGCCAGCGAACGCGATTTGAACAATTTACGAAGCCTGGGTTTCCGTGGCGAGGCCCTGGCCAGCATTGCGGCCGTCTCCCGGTTGGAAATTCATTCAGCCACGGAAAACGAAGGCGGAAGCCTCTTGACGGTAAGGTTTGGCGCACCGCCGAGCCTATCCTCCCAGGCTCGATCGCGGGGAACATCGGTCAGTGTTCAAGATATTTTTCTCAATCTCCCGGCTCGGCGCAAGTTTCTGCGCAGCGGACGCTCGGAGGGACTGGCCTGCCGAAAAACCCTCGAAGAGAAGGTCCTCGCCTTTCCCGAGGTGATGTTCAGCCTTATCGTGGACGAACAATTTGTGGCAACCTACCCCGCCGCGAGTCTGATGGAAAGGGTGAAGTCGCTGAGCGATCCTGCCCTGGCGCCCCAGCTGCGTCTCACCGAGGGAGGCAACGACTGGATTCAGCTCAAGGCTATTTATGCCCCTCCCGAATTTTTCCGCAGGGATCGCACCGGCATCTACCTTTTTGTCAACAGAAGGCGCATTAACGATTTCGGTTTGATGCAGGCCGTCCAATATGCCTTTGGCGACTTCCTACCCGGCGGCAGCTTTCCGTATTGTTACCTGTTCCTGGAAATCGACCCTCAGGAGGTGGATTTCAATATCCATCCGGCCAAGCGAGAAATCAGAGTCCGTCAGGCGGCGGCTCTGCACCAGTTCCTAACCCGACACTTGAGGTCAGAACTCAAGCCCTTGTATGGGGTGCAACCCCAGGGATATTTTTCGAACAAAGAGCCGCCACCTACCCTGGTCGAGACACTGGATGTGAGCCGTCAGGGGTTTTCCTATTCACGCCCCCTTGTCCTTCCCAACTGGGCCAAGGAGCTCCCACCGCAAGACCGGCAGCCTCTCCTCGAGGATCCCCCCTCGTGGCGCTACCTGGGCCAGGTTCTGAAACTCTACCTCCTGGTGGAGCGCCAGGGGAAACTGATCATCGTCGATCAGCACGCAGCACACGAAAAAATCAATTTCGACATCTTGCGCTCTCGCAAAGGTGAAAAACAACGCCTCCTGGTCCCCCTGGAAGTCAACCTCGATCCGCAAATGGTCGATTTTTGGAAGGACCGTTTGGCGATCCTCGAGAGTCTGGGCTTTCAGGCCGAGTTAGAGAAAGAAACTCTTATCGTTCGTGAAGTCCCGGCCCTGGGCGATGGTTTCGAATCGGAAATTATCGCCTACCTGAATGAGCCGCTGGGGACGGAACGCGATCTCGAAAACGCGTTTTATGCGCGCATGGCCTGTCGGAGCAGCATCATGGCAAACGAGGAACTGGACGATGCGGCAGCACGGCATTTGTTGATGCAGGTATTCCGCCTTGAGGAACCTCGGTGTCCCCATGGACGCCCACTCTGGATCGAGGTCTCCGAAGAGGAACTGGCGCGCCTCTTCGGAAGGACTCATTGATCAGTTGCCGCTCCGCAGTTGTTGCCAGATACGGTTGAATTTCTCCAGGTTTTCGCCCAAGTCGAGGTAAAGGACGGAATTCTCCAGATCCTTGATGGTGTAGTTCGCTTTGTATTCTGCATCGACGGCCAGGATCTTGTCGGCCTCGGTATTGATGCTGGGGTAGCCCAGAGCCTTGCAGATGCGCGCGTAGATGTCAGGTCGATGAATGAAGTTGATGAACTTGTGGGCATTGACCTTGTTGGGCGCCCCTTTGAGAACCACAAAGCTGTCCAAATACATCGGTGAGCCTTCCTTCGGGATAAAGAACTCGGTGTTCGCCAGCCGAACGGGATCCAGCTCGGTCAGAACATTCTCCGCGTAGGAATGCACCACCCAAAATTCTCCACTGGCGTAGCCCTTACCCTGGCTTTCGCTGTCAAAACGTAAAATGTTCTCCTTCCACTTCAAGAGAACCTGGAGGGCCTGGTTGAGTTCCTCGTCCTTGACGCTGTTGGGAGAATACCCCAGGTACATCAGAGCCGATCCGATGACCTGGCGGGGATCGTCCAGAAGGGTTGCCTTCCCTTTGATAAGGGGGTTTTCAAAAACCTTCCAGCTTTTCTCATAAGACGGGAGCCTGTTCTTGTCTACAGCAACTCCCGCCACGCCGATCATGTAAGGGACGGTAAACTTGAATCCCGGATCGTAGTTGTTCTTGTCCTTGATGATTTGGCTGATGAGCTGAAAATTCGGAATCAATTCATAGTTAATTGGTGCCAGCATGCCCTGGGCGATCAGAATTTCCGCATAGTCCTGGGTCGGCACGACGATATCGTAACCCGTCCCACCAGAAATGATTTTTGCATACATTTCTTCGTTGCTGGTGTATTGATCGTAGACGACCTTGATGTTGAACTCCTTTTCGAAGTCCATCACCACGTCTTCGGGAATGTAGTAGGTCCAGTTGTAAACATTCAACTGGTTGGTTTCCTTCCACCCATCATCCTGGGCTCCACAGCTCAAAAGAAGTACCAGTAAAAACCCAAACAATTTTTTAGCCATTTTTCCTCCTTGGCGTTTATGCCTTAATTAGGTATTTCAACAGACGCTGGGCCGAAACGGCCAGGGCCACCGTCACCAGGATCAGCAAAACGGAGAAAGCGTTGATGGTGGGAGTGACCCCAAAACGAATAGCCGAAAAGATGTAAAGGGGCAAGGTGCTCGACCCTGGACCCGACACGAACAAGGTCACCACGAAATCCTCGAGACTAAGGGTGAAGGCTGTCAAAAAACCGGAAAGTATGCCGGGCATCGAAATCGGGATGATGACGCGTACCAGGGTTTGAAACTCGGTGGCCCCCAGATCGCGGGACGCCTCGATGATCGAAAAATCGAACTCTGAAAGTCGGGCCATCACCATCAGAAGAACGAAGGGCAGAGTGAACGTTGTGTGTGCGATAATCACCGATACCATCCCCAACGGCAGCCCGATCATGTTGAAAAAAACCAGAATGCTGACACCTAAAACAATTTCGGGCAGCACCAGGGGAAGAAAGCTGAGACTGGTGGTGTAGGGCTTGTATGAAAAGCGGTACCAGTTGATTCCAATGGCACCGAGGCTCCCGATCACCGTCGACACGAGACTGGAAACCACCGCCACAATCACACTGTTCCAGACCGCCTGCCAAAGTTGGCCGGATTCCGTGAAGAGTTTTTCGTACCAAACCAGAGAGAAACCTGTCCAGGTAAATGAGCGCCCAGCGTTGAAACTATACAGAAGGAGTACCAAAAGAGGAAGCATCAGGAAGATCGCGGTTATCCAAAAAACCATTCGGGAAACATGCGGCTTATTCACCGTTGAGTACCCTCTTGTTCGCCTCCGCCGATCGCCGTTGGACGTAAAGATAAATCAAAAGGACTACAGCGGTGAGAACGGTGATCAACACCGAGATAGCGCTGGCCTTGGGGTAATCCCGATTGCGCAACAACTCGTAGGCAATCACGTTGCCCAGCATCCAGGTGTTCTTGTCTCCCACCAGCTGCGGAACCGCATAGGCGCCGAATGTCGGTATCAGAGTGAAGAGCACGGCCGTAACGATACCCGGGCGAATCGCGGGCAGGAGCACCCGTAGCAAGCTCTGCCGATGGGTGGCGCCCAGGTCCCTGGCGGCTTCGAGCAGGCTAAAATCGAACTTCTCGATGGTGCTGTAGAGCGGGAGTATGGCATAAGGGAGGTAGCTATAAACGAACACGACGATGACGGCCACGGGGTTATAGAGAAATTGAATCCCCTCCGATGTCAGACCCAGAAATTTCAGAACATCGTTGAGGAAGCCTTCCGTTCCAAGGATGGCCATCCAGGCAAAAATTCGGATCAGGAAGTTGATCCAAAAGGGAACGATGATCAACAGGAGCAGGACGGTGGCATTTTTACTTCGTGCCATGTAATAGGCAGAGGGCAGGGCCACGAGGATGGTCAAAAAGGTCGACACCACCGAAATCCACAGGGTGGTCAGGAAGACCTGGATAAAGGCGGGATCCGCCATATTGACGTAGGCGTTCACGGAAAAATTGAAGTGCCGAACTCCTCCGTAGACATCCCGGCTCATCAGCGAATAATAAACGATGATTCCCAGGGGAATGAGAAAGAAAAAGCTGAGCCAAAACGTGAGGGGGCCGCTGTAAAAGACTCCCCAGCGCTGTTTGGTCATGCCCTCACCCGCTCGACGATGTAGCCGTCATCGGCATCCCAGGCCACATAGACCTCGTCATCCCATTTTATGAGAGGACCCATGTCCATGTAGTTGACGTGTTGTTTGAACACTTTGAATTTCAAACCGCTGTCGATGTTGACGTAAAACTTGCTCTGGTGGCCAAAATAAATCCGTTCGTGAACCTTCCCATGAAAAACGTTGTCGTCTTTCTGTTCGTGTGAGGGACGTTCTTTGCTGATGCGGATTTTTTCCGGCCTGATGGAATGAACTACCCTCTCTCCCACCTGCCAATTCCCCTCGGCCGTCACCTCGACAATGCCCAACCCCTGGGTATCGATGTAAATGACATCCCCCTCAACCTTGGTGATGGTCCCTTCGAGGGTGTTTGTCTCTCCGATGAATTCCGCGACGAAGGTGGTTGCGGGTGCCTCGTAGATCTCGTGCGGGGCTCCAACCTGAAGGACTTCCCCCTTGTTCATGACAGCAACCCGGTCAGAAACCCCGAGTGCTTCGGCTTGATCGTGGGTAACGTAAATGAAGGTGATGCCCACGGCGTCGTGCAACTCGTCAAGATCGACCAGCAGCTGCTGACGTAGCTTGGCGTCCAGAGCGCTCAAGGGTTCATCCAGAAGCAGAACATTTGGTCGATTGATCAGGGCCCGAGCGATGGCGACACGTTGCCGTTGCCCACCGGAAAGCTGCTGAGGCTTTTTGTTGACATGCTCCTTGAGGTGAACCAGGTCGAGCATCTCCCAGACCCGTGCATCGAGTTCCTTCGCAGAAGTTTTTCGCAGGCGCAGGGGAAACGCGATATTCTCGTAAACACTAAGGTGGGGAAAGAGCGCATAGTTCTGAAAAACGGTATTGATCGGCCTCTTATTGGGTGGCAGGGGAAGGATGTCGGACGAGTCCAGCATGACGACGCCAGAGTCGGGATTCTCGAATCCCGCCAAAATCCTCAGGAGGGTGGTTTTACCACAGCCGCTGGGCCCCAGTAATGAAAAAAACTCACCCTTGTTGATTTGAAGGGATACCCCCTTGAGGGCTTTGAAATCGCCAAAACTCTTGATGACCCCCTGAACGGTGACGTCGCTCCCTATCACCCGAACCACCCCCTGCTGGGTGGGAATATCGGTCAAATATCGGTTTTTGTCAATGCTTTGAGGTCACTATTTATGAAAGTTTTAAGGCTCTTTTTTTAGATCGATACCCAGCCATTTCCGGGGATCGGCCATTTCGGAATCGATCATGCCCAACTCGACATTTGCGGTTAGCTCCGCCACCAACCACTGGCGTCCCTCAAAGGCAAAACGGGCCCCATTTCCGGAAAGATCGACAGCCGCCAAAGCATGGCCGTAAACCTGGCTCACCATAAGGATGCCTTCGATACCCCAATGATCGAGAACCGCCAGATATACCAGGGCCAGGCTGTCGCAATCTCCGCTTCGTTGGGTGAGCACGGTCCCGGAGGCATCGATGTCCGAGGCATCGGACCGCCTTTGATAAGTGAAGCCTTGCAGATCTTTCAGCAAGGCTCGGGGCCATTCGGTTCGAGGAAGACGGCGCGACTCGTAAAGCCGAGCTAATTGCCGTGCAAACAGCTCGAGGTGGGCCCGTGTCTCACGATAAATCATCCGATAAAACCGTGACCATGCCCTGGCGATTCGATCGGGCTGACGGGCCGGAAAACGGGATAGAACTACGGCCTCCCGATCGATGACCGCCTGTTCGGCCTGGGTCCAGTTCGAGCCCAAAACTGCCGACAAGGCCATTCCCGACCACTGGATGCCAAGACCCGCTTCTCCCCGGGGAAAACGGAACTGACTCACGGGCCCAGGCAAAAATCGCTCGGCGGTATTCGGGGCAAAACTATCGATGAAACTGAGGAGTTTGTACTTATCCTGATCGAATCGGGATTGCGGTGTCAGGGCCGCGAGGCGGATCACCGAAGATTCCCGAGCTATCCAGAAGGCATAACCGAGAAAGCGCCCATCGTCCGCCTCGAGAGAAAGCTCAGCTGTCGCCGCAGGTCGATCGTTGTACCGGAACCGCTGGACGGCACTCGCCGGCAATCCCCATTCGGCAAGATGGGCAGCCACCAACCGTTCGATCTCACCGCCTGGGTAAACCCTGAGCTGGTAAACGCCGTGATCGTCGCGGAGAGTGAGTTTTTCCCCGGCGTTCTGGATGTCTTCGAATATCAAATCGTCCGGAATATCCAGGTAAAAGTCCCAAGCCTCGGCGTGGATGACTTCGGCGTGGGCGAGGACCGTGAAACACAGCAAAAACACGGAAAGGACGTTCTTCATCGTAGATATTATCGACCGAAAGATGCGCCGCCTTGTGCCGCAGTAAAAACTTGTGCCGCGGTAAAAAAAGGCCGCCCTTTCGGGCGGCCCTTGGTGAAACATTCCCAGGATTAGCGCTTGCTGATCGCCACGTTGTCGACGTAAACGTATTCGTCCGTCGCGTTCATGTAACTCAGGAAACGGATTTTCATGGTGCTACTCTGGTAGCTGGTGATGTTGTAGCTTACATTCGTCCAGTCCTGGGTTCCCCCCAAGGTGGCTACCGTATACCAGGCGCCATTGTAAAGAACCTGAACCCTGAGGTATTCGCCAGAGTCCAGTCCGACGGTCTTGTACTTGAATGCCAGGGTGACCTCGGTACCCCGCTTGTCGGTGCTGTTGCGCATCGTCAGGTAGCTGACACTGCTCGTCGCGCGAGCCGCGGCGCTACCCGAAGCCTGGTACCACTTGTAGGTCGTGGTTCCACCCGTGATGTCCCAGTTGGTGCTGATGCTGTCCATCGTGTCGTAGAAGTTTCCGTTGTAGGTGGGATAGACCGTCACGGTCTGGCCACCCGTACCAACGAAGTTCGCGCCGTCGCTCCAGCGATTGTCGTTGATGAGCGCCTTGAACTCGAAGCTGGCTCCGTTGGCGATGGCGGTGGTGCTCCACACCCAGACATTGCCGCTGGTCCAGGTCATGGCCTGACCGGCCGTCCAGCTGAGGGGGGAGAGGCTTCCCCGTACCGTCATGGAATTGCCGTATCCGACGTCATAGACCACACGGATCGTCGTCGTCACCGAACTGCTCTGGGTGGTGGCGCTGGCCGTGTTGCTCTGGGCCGAGGTACCGCCGGCGTTGCTGGCGGCCACGCGGTAGTAATAGGTGGTACCGGCACTCAGACCCGTATTACTGTAGCTGGTGCTGGAAGTCGTTCCGATGCTGGTGTAGGTTCCCCCAGAGCTTGTCGCACGATACACGGTGTAGCTGGTCGCTCCGGAGCTGGCGTTCCAACTTAGGTTGATCTGACTCGAAGAAACGGCGGTGGCGGTGAGACCGGTGGGTGCTGCCGGCGGCGGCGTGTTGGCCACGGCCTTGAAGACCGAGATGGACCACGGATTTTGACCGTAACTGCCCGACAAGGTCCAGGCGTCGGCGTCGGTCCAGAAGTTGTCGTTGCTCTCTGCCCAGGAGCTGGTGTCGATGATGCGCTTCCAAACCTTGCCGCTGTCGGCAGCGGGCGCAGTGAAGGAAACGTTCGCGGTCCACATGTTGACGAACAAAAGGTAATCGGTGTCGCCGACCGCCGATCCATCGATGTGGATCCTCACCGCCCGGTCACTGGTGGCGTTAAAGCCGCCCGAGCCGTCTGCCTTGGCAAAGTAAATGGGCATGCTGTAGTTGGCTTGACGCAGGGCCACGGAGTTCTTGCGAAGGTTCATGACGAAGGTGGCGAATTGGAAAATATTGTTTTTGCCATCCGCGCGGGCATCGGTACCTAGGTTGTTGTGGTAGGTCTCCCCCGCGATCCCCGTGCTGACCGTTTGGGGCGAATCGGTGTTGATCATGTAGTAATTGTTCCACGTTGCGGGAGAATCGATGTTATACGGGTTGTTGTTCCCGTTCTGGGTACGTCCGAACTCATCGCCCCAAACCACCATCGGCACACCACGGCTGAAGAACTGGTAGACCCAGAAGTTGCGCAGCCTCTGACGCCGCAGGGACTGGTTGCCGTTGCTTCCCCAGCTGTCGTTGTTGTCGTTACCGCCGTCGGAGGGGCCGAAGGGCCAGAGGCGGCTGGTGTTGGTCTTGCTGTTGTAGCTTACCAGGTCCGCCAGGGTGAAGCCGTCGTGGGCCACAATGAAGTTGACGCTCTTGTGCGGTCCGCCCTGATCGTTGAAGAAGTTGTAGTCGCCGTAGAAGGCGTCAGCGTAGGTGACTCCCCCGCCCCCTGAGGTGTCTCCCTTGAGGAAGCGGCGAACGGCGTCGCGATAGCGGCCGTTCCACTCGCCCCACTTGTTGGGGAACTGACCAACCTGATAGCCGCCCGGCCACTGGGTGTCCCAGGCCTCGGCGATCATCTCCACGTTGTAGGTATTCGTGAGGTTGGCGATGTCCAGAAGAAGTTGGGCGTTGGGGTTGAAATAGTAATTCGGTTTGTTATCCCGACCCAAAACAGGCGCCAGGTCAAACCGGAAACCATCCACCCCCATCTTGGTGATCCAGTAAGTTAGACTATTCAGAATGTGTTGGCGAACGATGGCGTTACTGGAATCGAAGTTGTTGCCACACCCAGTGGACTCCCAGTACTTGCTCTTGTCGGTGCTCACCAAAGCGTAATATTCGGCGTTGTCAAGACCACGGAAACCAGTGAGCTCGGCGACCTTGCCCGTAGCCTCCCAGATACCGCCCTCGCCCGTGTGGTTGTACACCACATCCATGTAAATTTCCATGCCGTTGTCGTGGAAGGCCTTGACCATCTCTTTGAATTCTTTGGTCGGACCCCCGGGGCTCTTGTCGTAGGCATAGCGGCGGTCCGGGGCAAAGAAGCTATAGGTCATGTACCCCCAATAGTTGCCGCCGGCTGCGTTCGAGGGGTTGTTGTCGTTGTCGGTTTCATGAATGGGAAGGAGTTCGATGGTATTGACACCGAGGGCCTTGAAATAGGGGATGAGGTAGGTCAGCCCCTTGTAGGTCCCCCGATAGGATGCAAGAACGTTTTGAACCGCCGAAAAACCCGGGAAACCCGAGAGAATGGTCTGCAAACTCGAGGCGCTGGGGTGCATCGTCATTCCGCGGACATGAGCCTCGTAGATGATTGCATCTTTCTGGGCGATGTTGGGCTTGGTTCCCGTGCTTGTGTTATCCACGAAGGCATAGCTCTTGGGGGCCCATTTCCCTGTGTCGACGTTGCGGCGGTTGATGGCGACGTTACCGGTAATAGGTCCCGAGTACGTGTGTCCTGCCCCGACATCGGTTCCGCCCGTTCCAAACATCCCGGCGTTTTCACCCGCCGCGGTGAGGGCGGGATTATCCTTGTCGTGCGTCATTTCCAGGCCGTAAGGATCGTAGAGGACCTTGTTGGGGTTGAAGCGGTTGCCGTTGGCATCGACATCCGTGATGAACCCGGCGCTGCTGTTGCCGCGCTGCCAGGAGGTGCTGAAGGGCCAGTTGGGTCCCCAGGCCCGGAAAGCATAAATAATTTTTCCGGGTACCGCCGAAAGTTTGGCGCGCCAGATGTTGTCGGTCCCTTTGACCATCCAATAATCGTAGACGGCATTCGTTCCCGTAGCGGAGGTGTAGATTTCCAGGAGCACCTTGGTGGCGTTTTTGGAGTACACACCGATTTCCAAATCACTGCCCTCGCCGCTCACGTACCGGGCTCCTTGGGGCCAGGTTCCACTCCCCCAGGTACTCATCGACACCGGACTGAACGATCCACTCGCCGGATACCGTTGTCCGAGCACCGTGCTCGATGCGGGCGGGTAGACGATGCGTGACGATTCGACCTCGGCCGCAAAATTTTGTTCCTGGAGCTGGGTCGCCGGATTCTGGCAGGACCAGAATAACAGGGCGGCAGCTACCATCAGGACAAATCCTGAAAACCTTTTCATAAAATTCCCTCCTTACCTATGGAAACGTTTACTACCATTCTTTATTTTAGAACCAGGATTTTTATTTGTAAAGGGTTATTTTGAATTTTTTTTTCGAATCGATTCGTGACCGCTGCCCATCCCCGAATAGCCCCCAATAGACGAACCGAGTTCGATTCCGCCGGTGTTTCTTCTGACTCAACCCTGTATTTAGTGTTTAACCCCTTGCCTAAACCCGTACATCACGCTATATTAAGCGTGGAGGATGTATGAGTATCATCAACAACAACAAAACCGACCCCAATAAAATCTTGCCGATGACCTACCTTTGGGCCCGACAGCATTATAAGGATGGGGTTGCCAACAACTGGACCCCCGAAGAAATCCCCATGCAGGACGATATCGAGCAATGGAAAAACCCCAGGGCCCTTAGCCCTCAAGAGCGCAAGCTCATCTTGTGGAACCTCGGCTTCTTCTCGACGGCTGAAAGCCTGACCGCAAACAACATCGTCCTAGCCGTTTATAACCACGTCACCAATCCTGAATGCCGGCAATACCTCCTGCGCCAGGCCTACGAGGAGGCCATCCACACCGACACCTTCATCTATTGTTGCGACAGCCTTGGCCTCGATCCCGAGGAAATCTACACCATGTACCTGAACATCCCGAGTATCAAGGATAAGGACGAATTTGTCGTCGAACTCACCAAAAGTGTCTTCGAACCCGGCTTCAATACCATCGGCAACCACAACATCCAGAAGTTTGTCCACGACCTGGTAGGCTACTACGTCATCATGGAGGGCATTTTTTTCTATGCCGGTTTTGCGATGATGCTCGCCCTCAAACGACAACGCAAAATGACGGGAATCGGCCAGCAATTCGAATACATCATGCGCGACGAAAGCCTTCACCTCGCGTTCGGAGCCGACCTGATCAATACCATCGTCGCCGAAAACCCCGTGATCTGGACGCCGGATTTCAAGGCCGACCTGGTGGACCTGATCAAAAAGGCCGTCCACCTCGAAAAAGCCTACGCCTACGACGCCTGTCCGGAGGGCATTCTCGGCATCAACCCGCGTCAGTTTGCCGATTACGTGGAATACATCGCGGACCGAAGACTGGAGCGTATTGGCCTGCCCAAGGTTTACGAAACCGAAAACCCCTTCCCCTGGATGAGCACGGCCATCGACCTGCCCAAGGAAAAAAACTTTTTTGAAACGAGGGTCACTGAATACCAGGTTGGTGGTCTCAGCTGGGACTAGAGTAATCCCCATGCTGGGAGGGGGAGAAATCCATCCGGGGGCCGGTTCGCCGGCCTCTTTTCGAACCCTCCCAGTTTTCTTGACAACACCGTTTCCTGGGTTTAGCCTTAAAGAATCGATGGACGACCTGAGAATTTTCGAACGGCACGCGGTGGATATCCCGGTTTTTTACGAATTTGTCAGCTTTCGGGAGGACCGCCTGGACGAACTTCAACACCCCAACCAGACTCGCGCAGTCAATTTGAGTCTTGCTGGGGTGGGAGTCACCGGCTTCCCCAATCTCGATCCTCACAACATCCAAAAACTTCTCAAGGGTGAAAAAAAGGTACGAATCGGGCTGCAACTCTACCCCGACATGCCGCCTGTCATCGTTTTTGCGCGCATGGTTTGGAACGAAGCCTCGCCAAACCAGAAATATCCCACCTCGAGCGGTTGTGCGTTCATCGACATCAATTCGGAAAGCTACTACCTCATCAAGGAGTTTTTAGCTTCCCTCCCCAGTCCACAGAACGCTTAATTCCTGAAGCACCTGCACCGCCTTGACCATCGCGCCCAAGGGCACCCATTCCCGTCGACTGTGAAAATTCGTTCCACCGGCGAATAAGTTGGGGCAGAGAAGTCCCTGTTCGGAAAGGCGCGCTCCATCGGTGCCGCCACGGATGGGTGTCCGCAGCGGCTCTACCCCGGCTCGTTTCAATGCCAGGGTCAGTTTCTCCAGAAATTCAGGATCCTGCCTCAGGAAGTCCCTCATGTTGGAATACTGTTTTTTCGCGTCCAGAGAAATTTTGCCTCCAGGAAAAACACACTCCACCGTTTTGGCCGCCTGACGTACCAGCTCGAGGCGCCGCTGGCATTCATCCTCGGAAAAATCCCTGATGTAAATACTCAAACGAGCTTCTTCGATGCTTCCCTGAATGGAATTGGCCCAGAGGCAGCCATAACGCCCGTCCGTGGCCTCGGGGCTCTCGCTTCGGGGTAGGAGGCTCACCAGGGTGGCGGCCATGCTCACCGCGTTGACCAACTTACCGCGGGCATCCCCAGGGTGATGGCTTTTGCCCTCAAGCAGGGCCTGGACATGATAGGCATGATAACACTCGTCTTCGAGCTCTCCCAGCCGGCCCCCATCCACGGTCAGGCCGCGCCGAGCCTTTAACTTATCAAACGGGAAGTTTTCGACACCGCGGCCAATCTCCTCATCCGTCGTGAACACAAACTCCAGATCGGGATGGAGGGCAGCGGGATTTTGGCTGAGCCATTGGGCATAACTCATGAGAATGGCTACCCCGGCCTTGTCGTCGGCGCCCAGGAGTGTGGTTCCGTCGCTGCTGATCACGGTATCCCCCACACATGCTGCCAGGTAATCGTCCTCGGCGGGGTCCAACTTCAGCCCCCCTTCGAGCTCGATGATTTGTCCGGCGTAATTTCTGTGAACCTTCGGTTTCACGCCCCTCCCCGGGGCATCGGGGCTGGTATCGACGTGGGCCAGCAGGGCCAGTGGACCGCGCGGCCCCGCAGAGCCTGCTTTTCGCGCGAGAAGGTAACCCGAGGGAAGCAGCTCGGTGGAAAAACCATCCATGCCTTCCAGTTCGCCGCGAAGGATTTTCAATAGCTCGAACTGCCCCGCCGAGGAAGGCTTGTCAGCCGATTGGGGGTCGGCCGTGGTGTCGGTTTGCACATAGCGCAGAAAACGCTCCAGCAGGTCTTGTTGCCAGTCGGCCATGCGCTCAATTTACCGTGGACGGCGCTCCATGGCAAGGTTCATTTTTTGTCCCGGCAAGACGGACATATTCCTTTGAAAACAATCTGCGTTTCTTTCACGATAAAGCCGTCCATGTCCATACACGCCTGGGGAGTTCCCATGGGAACATCGTAAATGGTTCCGCATTTATGGCAGACGAAGTGGGCGTGCGGTTCGTAGGGATAATCGTAGCGAGCCTCGTCACCTTCCACCTTGAGTTCGGTGATCAGCCCCTTTTCGACAAAAAGATTGAGCGTGTTGTAAACCGTAGCCAGACTGAGGCTGGGGATTTGCGGGTGAAGCTCGTTGTAGATTTGCGCCACAGAGGGGTGTGTTCGCGTTTGGCGCATGAAATCGAAGATCCTTACCCGTTGGTAAGACGCCTTGATTCCGTGTTCACGCAGGAATTGGTCCAGGGTTTGAAACGACATAGTTTTTCATCTCCTACAGTTTAATAATATCTACTTTTTGTGACTTTGTCAACATTAAATAGAGAAAACGAACATAAAATCTTGATCTGTCCGGGAATTGACTAATCGATCACGATTTTTGTCCAACCAGACCGTTCCGGCAAGCATGGAAAGGAAATACTTCTTGAGGATTTGGATGTTGCGGCCCTGAGGATAGGCCTCTAAGAACAACTCCAGGAGTCGCCGAGCCGCCGACAACTTAAAGGTTTCCCGGTCGCGGTCGGGATCGGTGGACCAAAACCAGGGGCGGGACACCACCGCTCGGGCAGCCATCAGTCCGTCACATCCCGAATCACGCCACCGTTTTTTTCCCTCGTCCACAGAGGCCAGATCCCCGTTGCCGACAATCAGGGTGGTGAGTCCCAGGCGATTGCGACTTTCGACGACGCGTCGGATCTCTTCCCAATCCGCCTGACCGCCGTAGAGCTGCAAGGCTGTTCGTGCATGCACGGTCAGCACATCGGGCTTCAAATTCAACAAAAACTCCAACCAGTCCTCGGTTTGGGGACGGTCCCAACCCAACCGTGTTTTAATAGACAGGGGCACCCCCTCGGCCGCCTCGCGGACAGCCGCCACGATCTCTCGCGCCCGCTCGGGGGTGCGGATGAGTCCGCTGCCGGCCCCGGAGCTTCGCACATGGCGGGCGGGACAGCCCATGTTGATGTCGATCCCGGCCCAACCCTCGCGGCTGAGACGCCGTGCTACCCGGTAAAACGCCTCCGGACGAGTGCCGTAGATTTGAGCGACGAGCGGAACCCCCGGTGTTGGCGGTGTTTGGCGGAGGCGGCGCACCGAGTCCAGAGGTTGGCGTTCGGATACCTGCTCCACACGAATGAACTCGGTGAAAAACACATGCGGGGGCCCCAGCTCCCAGACCAGGCGGCGAAAAACCGAATCGGTGATCTCTTCCATGGGGCCCAGAATCCAAAACGGCCTGGGGAGACGGTGCCAAAAGGAAGGCATTTCCCTCATGAGTCGGAAGTCGGCCAACGGGGCGGCGGCCCCTCGACGATTTCGGGAACCCTCCGGAATAAATCAAGTCCGAGAACGAGGAGTCGGTCCAAAACGAAACGTCCCCGTCGGTTCAGTCGCAGCCGGGTCTCGCTGAAACAGAGATAACCGCGGCGATCCAACTCTTCCAGCCAGGGAGCCAAAACCTTTTTCGTATCGACCTGAAACACCTCGTCGAGGTGTCGGTAAGCGATCCCCTTGCTCAGCCGCAGGCTCGTGATGAGGTAATCCAGGAAAAAATTGCCCCGGTCGATCCACTCGGTTTCTCCGGTCTGAAAAAAATCCTCGCGTTCCGGCCCGTAACTCGACAATTGAGGGTTTTTACGGCGGTGCGGCCAAACCTGACCGCCATGCCAGGCCGGCAGGGTACCCGAGGCACCGGGCCCCAAACCCAGCCAGGGACGCATCTCCCAGTAACGGATGTTGTGGCGCGACTCGGCCCCCGGCCTGGCATAATTGCTGATTTCGTAATTTTTCCAGCCATGGTCCTCGAGCCAGCTATCGGCATATTCCCAAAGGTCCTCGGCAAGATCCTGATCCGGCGATGTCAGTTTGCCGCGAGCCAGGGCCGTATGCAGGGCAGTTCCCGGTTCGATGCTCAGGCCATAGGCGGAAACATGATCGGGATCCCAGTGCAGGAGGCGCTCCAGATCCTCGCGCAAGTCCTGCAGGTTTTGTCCGGGGATTCCCAGAATGAGGTCGACATTCAGCAGAGGGCGGTGTTTCCACGGGAACTCCCGGATATTTTTGAGGGCTGTCTCCACAACGGTCGCACTCACTGGCCGCCGCAAAACCTGCAAAAGACGATCCTGGAATGTTTGGACCCCGAGACTGAGACGGGTCACACCGCTGCCCTCCAGGGAGGACAAAAATCGTGGCGTCACATCCTCAGGGTTGGCTTCGATTGCCACCTCCTCGGGAGGCATGCTTTCCCACCCCCATGTCGCGGCGATCCGGGCCATCATCGATTGAAGCGCATCCGGCGAAAAGTTTGACGGCGTGCCGCCTCCCAAATAGAAAGTCTTGACCCGGGGTGGAGCCCCATAACGGGAATAAGCCTGGGCATATTGCTGACTCTCGCTAACGATCATGTCACTCAAAAGGTTCATCGCATCCGCTGATGGGATTTTTTCGGTGTAAAAATGACAGTAACCACACTTTCTGCGGCAAAACGGCCAATGAACATAAATACCGATATCGGTAACAGGGGCCAAAAATTCGGATTTCATTCATGAAAATATAATAAAATTGAGCGTTGACTGAAAAACTCGGCAAATGGCGGTATGTTTTTGTTAGGAGTACCGAATGTCCGAGAAAACCATCATCCATTTGGCCAGCGTCCTTTGGGACGAGGAGCAAGAAAATCCTTTTCTTGTTCTCGAAGACTCTGAGGGAAAAGGCTTTGCCTTCCCCGTGGGCGTCGGTGATGCGATGCGTGTGATTCCCGGTCTGCGGGGTGATTGGCCAAATCATACCAGCTCGGAAACCTCCCTTGCCCAACTCCTGCAGCAGCTCAAGGCACGCGCCGTAGAATTGAACATTTACGCCGCCACCCAGAGCTCCCTTTACACGTGTCTCGTTTACCGGCATGGCCTTTCGACCCATCGCCTTGACCTTTCGGTAGGCGATGCCATCTGTTTCAGCCTGCGCTATAACTGTCCGCTCACTCTGGCAACCGCTCTCTGGAAGGCTCTGACCGGCCCCTCCCCCCATCATCAAGCCGAAAGCAGAAAAGACTCCCAGTTCTACATCATTCCGCATCCCACCCACACGATGGAAAAGGCCGTCTAGAGGTTGACCTGCCTTCGTCTCTAAGCTAAGTTGGGGTTCATGAGCAAGCTCGTGTTCGTCACCGGGGGGGTGTGCTCCAGCCTGGGCAAGGGAATCGCGGCCGCCAGCATCGGCGCCCTTCTGGAGGCCAGGGGCTGGCGAGTGTCCATGATCAAAATCGATCCCTACCTCAACGTCGATGCGGGGACGATGAGTCCCTACCAGCACGGCGAGGTGTTCGTTACCGATGATGGGGCCGAGACCGACCTCGACCTCGGCAATTACTCCCGATTCACTAACTCGCCCCTGAGCCGTGCAAACAGTATCACCACCGGCCAAATCTATCAAACCGTCATCTCCAAAGAAAGGGAGGGCCGGTATTTAGGACGTACCGTACAGGTCATCCCGCACATCACCGACGAAATCAAGAGCCAGATTCTTCGCATCGCCCAAAACGATCATACCGACATCACCATCGTCGAAATCGGTGGGACCGTCGGCGACATCGAATCGGTGCCTTTTCTGGAGGCTCAGCGGCAGCTCATTTTGGAACTGGGCAGGGAAAACTGCCTCAGCGTCCATTTGACCCTGGTTCCCATGGTCGGCGGAGGAGAACTCAAAACCAAGCCTACCCAGCACTCGGTGAAAGAACTTCTGGAGCTGGGAATTCAACCGGATATTTTGCTATGTCGAACCAAGATCGAACTGGATGAGTCCCTGCGCCGAAAAATATCCAACTTCACCAACGTTCCCTTCAACAGTGTGCTCTCCGCCATCGACGTCCCCCTGTCCATTTATGAAATACCGGTGATCTACCATCGTCAGGGCCTGGACCTCATCGTCCTGAACAAACTTGCCCTGCCGGTCCGGGACGCCGACATGGAAGCCTGGAACAGGGTGGTCGATTCTCTTTATCACCCTCAGAAGACGATCACCATCGTCATGGTCGGCAAATACGTGGAGCTTCAGGACACCTACAAGTCCATCGACGAGGCCCTGGTTCATGGTGGGATCGCCAACGGATTCAAGCTCGACATCGTCAAGATCGACGCGGAAAAACTGGAAAAGGAGGCTGACCCCGAGTCGTTGCTCGGCCAGGCCGATGGAATCCTCATTCCCGGTGGTTTCGGGCAACGCGGTATCGAAGGAATGGTCGTCGCCGCTCGATACGCCCGAACCCATAAAATCCCTTATCTGGGAATTTGTCTGGGGATGCAGGTCATGGTGATCGAGTACGCCCGAAACGTGGTGGGTCTTGCCAACGCCAACAGCACCGAGTTCGACCCATCCACCGAAAATCCCGTGATCAGCTTGCTCGCCGACCAAATCGATGTGAAAAACTACGGCGGCACCATGCGTCTGGGGAAAAGTCCCTCTGAAATCATCCGCCAGGACAGTAACATTTACCGGGCTTACAATCAGAACACTATCCTGGAGAGGCACCGCCATCGTTATGAAGTGTCGAACCGCTACCGTCAGAAACTCTCTGAATGGGGCCTGGTGATTTCGGCTCTCACCCCCGATCACAGTCTGGTCGAGGCCTGCGAGTGGTCAGACCACCCCTGGTCCGTCGGGGTCCAATTTCACCCCGAATTTCAGTCCAAGCCCCTGAGTCCGCATCCCCTCTTTCGTGCCTTTACCCAAGCAGCCTCGGAAAGACAATGAAGGCTCTGGCACTCATTTTCATCGGACTTTTTCTCGCTTGCAGCATCGATTATGGCGATCCGCTGGTAGAAAGTTTCCGCGACATTCCCAACGCCCTATTGGAGGGGTTCGAGCAGGTTTCCGTGCGCGCCAACAGCCCGTCTTTTCGCCTCAGGGCCGAACTCATCGAGAGTTACAATGCCAAAGGTATCGATATCCTGCGGGAAGTTGAAATCAACGAGTACGATGAAAGGGGGGAGGTCTTGACCTCGGGAAGGGCCGCCTCCGCGACTGTCAACCAACAGTCCCGCGATGGATCCTTTCGGGAAATCACCGTTTATTCCCGGAGGCAGAGAGCGGAAATCACCGCCAACGACCTCGAATGGAAAGACAACCTACGGCAACTTCGTTCCAGTCCGCAGGGGCTGGTAACCCTGCGCCGGGAAGATGGTATATCCCTCGAGGGTCGCGGCTTTTTTGCAGACTTCAAAAAGTCCATCCTGAGCTTCGAGGCAGAGGTCAAAGGAATCTATGATGAAAAGGCAAAAAATGAGCCGCGTTCACCCTAGCGTTTTTCCGCTGCTGTTTCTCGTCATTCTCCCCGAACTTCATGCGCAGCGCTTCAGTTTTTCCGCACAAACCATGACGGCCAACACCGCCGCGAATCGGGAGACCACTCTCCTGCGGGGACGCGCTCGAGTGACTTCCGATCAAACCACCATCAATGCCGAAGAGATCGAATTGTACGGACCCGAATTTCGATTTGCCCATGCACGGGGTAGCGTCGAGGTCCTTGACCTGGGGCGGGGAATTCGCCTCAGGGCGGAAGATGTCTTCTTCGATCGAAAACAAAAAATCAGTCGAGTCAATGGCTCGGCCTACCTGGAGGATCAAAAAAACGAGATTGTCGTTCGCGGGGGATTCCTGGAAAACCGCGAAAGCGAAGACGTGGTTCTCATTCAAATCGGCGTGAGAATCCTCAAAAAGGACCTCATCGCTCGCAGCGACATGGCCCGATACGATCGTAAAAACCAACTTCTCGAGCTCACTGGCTTGCCCGTAGTCATTTACAAAGGGGATGAATTTCGCGCCCGTCGTATCACCATCAACATCGAAACCAACGAAATCACCCTCGATGGCCAGGTCAGTGGTACCTACGTGCCCAAGGATTCGCCCGTTCAAGAGCAAATCCCCCCCGTGCCATCCGCCAACACCGAAGCCTCAACCACCCCAGAGACCCCGGCGAGCAAAGAGGACGAACGTGTCGATAAATGACCCGGGCGCCTTTCACCTGAGGGTCGAGGGACTGCGCAAGGTTTTTGGCAAGAAGGTTGCCGTCAAGAAGGTTTCGTTTGGCATGAATCCCGGTGAAATCGTGGGCTTGCTGGGTCCCAACGGCGCAGGAAAAACGACCATCTTTTACATGATTGCCGGCTTCCTGGTTCCCAACGAGGGAGATATCTATCTAAGGGAGCGCCGAATCACCGACCTGCCCATGTTTCAACGGTCCCACCTCGGGATCAGTTACTTACCCCAGGAAACCTCGGTTTTTCGAAAACTGACCGTCGAAGAAAACATCCTCGCGGTTTTGGAATACCGTAAAGAGGTCCCCCCCTCGCAATATTCCGAACGAGTCAATCATTTGCTAACCGAGCTGGGGATTAACGGTGTTCGGCATCAAAAAGCCTTTACCCTTTCCGGGGGGGAGCGTCGCCGAACCGAGATCGCTCGCGCCCTGGCGATGGAGCCCTCCTTTTTACTGCTCGACGAACCCTTTGCCGGCATCGACCCCATCGCCGTCTTCGAGATCAAGAGCATCGTCTCCCAGCTCGTCAAACGCGGTATTGGGGTACTGATCACGGACCACAACGTGCGAGACACCCTGGACATCACCCATCGATCTTACATTATCAATCACGGAGAAATCCTGGCCCACGGTTCCAAGGACGAATTGATTTCCAACGAGCTAGCCAAAAAGGTTTACCTCGGAGAAAACTTCAGAATGTGATCGGTCGAATTTGATTTCCCAGGAACGTTGCGGCCTTTCGGGAATTGGACCAACCGGTATGGCGGGCGAGAATCAACACCTTTTGCCCGGGGACGATGACCCCGTCTCCCCGTGACAGGCCCACCCGAACCGGGAAAATCTCCTGGAAGTCCGCGCCCACAAACGTGATGAGACCCCGCCAGGAACTGATGGTTTCTGTTTCTTCCCATCGGGCAGAGAGAAGGATGACCTCGACCGAGTAATTTTCTGGAGTAGGGTTCACGACTCTGTACCCCTCGATCTGACCGCTGAGAAGGGCCCAGCGACCTGCAGGAGTGTCCGGAGTGAATCGGGTGAGATCCCAATTCAGGTCCAGGGGTGCCTGGGAATATAAACTAACTCCATAAAATACAAAAAATCCCACAAAAAACACGGTTGAAGCCTTGATTTTCATATAAGATATATTAAAGTTAGGGTAGAGCCAGGTCAACAGAAAAATCCTGGATTCCGTAAGTTTGACTTACAATGATAAATATGGTAAAGATACTTGAGGGTATTCAATGAGCAATAACGACATCGTACCGGGCTTTGACGACGAAAAAGATGATAGCCTCAAAATCCGGCTTCAGCGTGTCGATCAAATCGAAAACGCCATTATTCTGCATCTCACGGGGTACATCGATACCTACAATTCCGCCTATTTTCAGCGCCGCGTGCTCAAGGTCATCGACAGTGGATTCATCAATATCATTTTCCATTGTAGTGGACTGAATTACGTCTCTTCGACCGGAATTGGATCGTTTACAGCCTTCCTCAAAACTCTTAAGGCCAAAAACGGAGAGATCGTTCTTCTGGAGATCCAGCCACGCGTTTTCGAGGTCTTTCAGCTTCTCGGTTTCAGTCAATTCTTCAATATCAAGGACAACCTCGCAGACGCCGTGAAGTTCCTTCAAAAGGGAGGCGGCGGGCACTCGCTGGAAAGTTCCGGGGTCTTCCCGAAAACCTTCAATTGTCCTATCTGCTCTACCAAGCTCAAGGCAGCCAAGCCAGGACGATTCCGATGTTCTGAATGTAAAACGATTCTGGCTATCGATAACAATGGTCAGGTCTTTTTAGGCTAAAATAAAAGGAGGAGAGATGAAAGCGAGGTTAGAGGTTACCGACCTCTTCATTGAATGGGGCGTGGGATTTGAAGAGGTGGGCCCTCGGACCTACCTCGTCAACGAACCAAAGAGAGGCTGGTACAATTTGGTAGTATCAGTTGCCGATGAAATTGTCATCGTGAGACTGGACGTCATGGATCTACCCAGCGATCCCGCCAAAAAAGCGGCACTGCTCGAGGAGGTTCTCAAAAAAAATGCCGATGGCCTGATGTTCGGCGCCTACGCCATCGCCAACGACAGGTTGTTCCTGCTCAACACGTTGTTGCAGGCGACCATGGACCCGGAGGAATTGCAATCTACCCTGGACGCCCTGAGTCTGGCCCTGGTGGAGCATTTCCCCACGCTTTCCAAGTACAAAAATTAAGGAGGTGATCTCGTGGGCATTTTTGAAAACCTAGGCCGACTTTTCAAGGCCAACATCAACGACCTGATTGCCAAGGCGGAAAATCCCGAGAAAATTCTCAACCAAGTCTTGCTTGAAATGAACGAGCAGCTGGTCGAGGCCAAAAAAGCGGTGGCAGTCGCTCTAGCCGATGAAAAAAAGCTCGAAAGAACCATGAACGAAAACATGGCTCAGGCCAAGGAGTGGGAAAACCGTGCGATTCTGGCTCTGAAATCCGGAAGGGAAGACCTTGCCAAGGAAGCTCTTCTCAAAAAGCAAACTTTCGAAAAAGACGCCCATTCTTACAAGCAGCAATACGACGCGCAACATGAAAACGTTGAAAAGCTTAAGTCCATGCTGCGTCAACTCCAGGACAAAATCGAAGAGGCCGAGCGAAAGAAAAACCTGCTCATCGCCCGCCAAAAACGCGCCGAAGCTCAACAACAAATTTCCAAAACCATGGGAAAATTGGGCAATTCCAGCGCCTTTGCCGCTTTTGAACGGATGGAAAAAAAGGTCGATCAGATCGAAGCTATGGCAGACGCCCAGGCCGATCTCGACAATTTAGGCGGAGCCGGCTCCCTGGAAGACGAGTTCAAAAAACTCGAATCCGGCGGAGCGAGTGCCGACCTGCTGCTCGAGGAATTGAAACAGAAATTGAACCAGGGCGGATCTTGATCCTTCATGAAATTTCTACAGGGGGGCATGTCCCCCCTTTTTTTTGAGGATGCTTGAATCGATGACCCGAAACCCGTTGCGGGACGCCTTGCTGGGCCTCTTCATGCTTGCTATAGGAGCGATCCTGAGCGGGATTCTGTTATGGTCCTTCGCCCTCCTGGGAAAAAACTTCTTTCCGGGTGTCCTCACCTTTGCCTTGCAGAGTGTTTCTGTCATCACCCTGGCATCTTTTTTTATCGGACTGATCTTTCTCACGGCGTTCAATCCGGACCTGTACCAAAGTTTTCTCGCCGAAATGGTCTTGTTCGTCGCTCTTGCCCTGGGTGTTCTTTTGAGTTCTCCTTTTCTCGGGCAGTACACGACGGACATCCTATCCTTTCCCGTTCCAACTACAGGCCGATTCACCGAGACTGTGGAGGGCAGTTTGTTTTGGGAAAATAGCGGCGGTGCCATCCTCCACTCCCGAACCACCGACCAAATCCTTGTTTTCGACCGCGCCGATTTCGATGCCGCTCACCAACGGTTTCTCACCTCCCCTCAAACCCCCGATGCCGACCTGCGCTGGATTGGTCACAGTGACAAGTACTTCCTTCCCCCGGGTTCCCTGAGCGACTTTATCGACGATTTACAAGTGATTGCCAATGTGCTGGAAAAGAATCTTGACAGCCCGAATAACCTGCCCAATCTAGCGGTATTTCTTTTGGGATTTTTCTCCCTCATTGCCATGTGCCGATCTCTTGCCCTCCTCCACTTTCCGCGTATCATTACCACTATTGCCGCCATCATCTTTTTGCGTCTGGGAATTGCTCTGATCCGGTTCGCATGGTTCGAGGCCCCGCAAATTCTTGCGAATTGGCAAACAGAGCTCGATCCGGGATTTACCTGGCTGTATACCGGTTGGATGCCGGCCGGCCTGGGTTTCTGTCTTCTATTTTTGAGCATTTATCAGCAGAGTATCTCTTCGGGCGGGGATGAGGCCGATGGCGCCGCAGTTTAAGTCATCTCCGCTGACCGCGGCAATCGGAGTATCTCTCGGACTCCTCCTGGTCTTTTCCTTGATCGTCAGCCTGTGGGATTTCGACAGCATCGAGAGCGTTTTACTCATTACCTTAAGTCGATTCTTGCACTTCCTCCCTCTTGCCCTGCTCGGAGCGCTGTTGTTCGATCTCTTCTTTCTTTCAATACCCTCGACCATGAATTGGGGAAACTTCTACTTTCCAGTACTTGTTCTCACCTTGCTGCAAACCCTGAGCGTGCACCTGGTCGAACCCGCCGTCAACTCAGCGATCAAGAACCACCAGGAACAAAAAATCCTCTACCAGCGTGTGGAGCGATACCTGGAAAGGCTGGAAACCGAGCTTGCCAATACCCGAAACGAACCACAAAACAGGGTCGACGAAAGCATTTTGAGCATCTATCGAGTTAGTTTGAATCGACGTCTCAAAATCCTCCGTCAATTGGAGGGACTCTATAATTTTCTTTTTGTCATTGACCCCAATCAGCCCCTGGTTCAGGACCGTAAAGAAGCCATTCGGCTGCAACGGGAAGAGGTGGAGCGCAACCTGGTGCGGTTGCCTTTTATCGAGTCTACCCGACGTCTGAATTGGAACGACTTTGCCAACCTGACCTCGGAATCCGCCTTGATTCTCGCCCAGGAGCTTTACAATCGTAAGCAATGGCCGGAATGCTACCAGATTGCCACACTCGCCTCAATTCTAGGAGATACCTCGCGGGCCTCAGAGCGCCTGCGCCTCGCTTCCCGAGAAGAACTTCTGAAGCTTCCCATCACCGACGGAAACTTCTTTGCGAGAAAAAAAAGGGCGATCGAGCTCTACACCAGCGGCCTGATCGAGTCCAGTTATTATAGCCTTATTCAGTTGGAGCGCGAACACTTTTACGATGAGGAGGTGCTCACCTACCTCAATCTCGCCCGAACGGCGATGCTGAAAAACACGGTTTTCATCGAGGACGCCCGCCTGAGCCTCGAGGTCCCTCTCTACCGAAATTTGGTCATCGTTCAACAATCGCTCGAAATCCCGACGGCTCAGGAGTTCATCTTTATCGATTGGGTCTCCCCCTCTTCCTATGGATATCTCTTGCAACGACCCCGGATCATCCGACGGTACGCCGACGGAACCTGGAAGTCATTCGCGGCCGAAATGGCCCGTTACCTGGTCAGCCCTGAAACGAACACGCCCACCATCGAGTTCGATTTCCGGTTCGAAACTCTGAACCAGGGGCAAAAACTTTCCTCGGGTTTTGATTTCACGCGCCTGAGGCTGGCACACCCCCTGGAGCTCCGATTGAGCCAGTCCCTGGTCGCTTTCCAACCTGAAAACCTTGGCCTGCATCAGCTTTGGGCCAGCTCTTCGGGCATCGACGTGTCTTTTCGCTATCAGTCCCTGAGCGAGATTCTGATGCGAATTCTCAGCAGTCCGATTTTTCTTGTAAGTCTTTTTGCACTGAGCGCCTTTGCCCTGAGTTTCAGAAAACGAAAGCACTATCATTTCTCGGACCAGGTCATCGCAATGGTCTTTCTCGTTCCAGGGCTTTATGTCCTGTTCGAAAACTTTCACTGGGCCCTGAGAATCACCCTGGCCTCACTCATCGCCGTCTCCGGGTGGATGATTTCCCTGATCCTGGCCGGTCTGGCGATCATCGCGGTTCTGGTTGTCAGTCTCCTGTTCCTGCAGAGGCTGGGCCGGACTCAGTCCTGAATCTTTTCGATTCGGGCACCGAGATTTTGAAGCCTTGGAACCAGGTTTTCGTAGCCGCGTTCGATCTGGTAAATATTGTGGATCGTGCTCTTTCCTTCGGCGGCCAAACCTGCGAGCACCATGGCCATCCCGGCCCTCACATCCGGGGACACGAGTTCCGCGCCCCGAAGTCGGGTTGGCCCGGAAACCACGGCCCGGTGGGGATCGCAGAGAATGATCCCCGCCCCCATGCTGATGAGCTTATCGACGAAAAACATTCGGCTCTCGAACATCTTTTCGTGTATCAGCACCGTCCCCACGCACTGAGTTGCGGTAACCACCATGATGCTCGTCAAATCCGCGGGAAAGCCCGGCCACGGGGCATCGTCGATTTTCGGAATGGCTCCGCCGAAGTCCGCTTGAATTCTGAGGCTTTGGTTGGGATGAATGTGAATATCGTCCCCATCGGTTTCCCATTCGACACCTAATTTCGCAAAACCCATTTTAATCATGCGCAGATTTTTGACACCGGCGTTTTGAATGAGGAGATCCCCACGGGTGACGGCTGCGAGGCCGATGAAGGACCCGACTTCCATGAAATCCGGACCGATGCGGTATTCCGTCCCGTGTAATTTTTTGACACCCTGAATCCTCAGGATGTTGGACCCGATGCCTTCGATCCGCGCGCCCATGGAATTGAGCATATGGCAAAGATCCTGGACATGGGGCTCACAAGCCGCATTTTGAATGATGGTCTCGCCCGAAGCCAGAACGCTGGCCATCACGGCGTTTTCCGTAGCGGTGACACTGGCCTCGTCCAAAAAGAGGTCCGAACCCGCAAGCGGTTTCTCGAGAAAGATGCGAAATCGGTCGTTCGCTTCGATCCTGGCTCCCAGGCCAATCAAGGCGAGAAAATGAGTATCGAGCCGCCTTCGGCCGATGACGTCACCCCCCGGGGGCGGCAGCTCCACTTCACCGACCCGGGCCAGAAGCGGACCCGCGAAGAGGATGGAGGCCCGAATACGTTTTGCCAGGTCAGCCGGTACCTGGCCGCTTTTTATATTGGCAGCGGTGATGATTACGGTACCCGGTTGCGGGCGCTCCACTACCGCCCCGAGCGTGGAAAGGATTTTCAGGAGGACATCGACATCCTCGATCGCCGGAATGTTTTGCAATATGATTTTTTGATCCGTCAGCAGACTGGCAGCGATGCAGGGCAAAGCGGCATTTTTGTTGCCCCCCGCCTTGATGGTGCCCCGAAGGGCAACTCCCCCCTCGATAACATACTTTTGCATGGCCGCATGCTAGCTTTAGCCTCGAGTTTAGTCAACAGAATCCGCCAGTAGAAACGATGAAGAAAAATTTGTATAAAAGAATACATGGTTGTCCATCGACTGAGCTCCCAACTCCTTGAAAACGCGGAAGGTTTTCAGAAAATTGCCCGAATTCTTTCCAAGGAATCCGAGCTGCGGCGTCTGGCCGTCGTTCTTTCTCCCGTCCACGGGATCGATTCCTTGATCCGAACGCTCATCGCTGAGGCGGTCCATCGGGATGTCAGAGACAGGGTTCGGGAACTGATAGAAATCCACCTCGATGTGATGGAAGACCTCCATTTGAACACAGCCTCCCTGCGACAATCCTTGAACGAATTGGCGGCGCAGATCAACGATCTCTTTCTCGGTATATCGTTGACCCGGTATTGCACCGATCGAACCGCAGAACTTCTCCTGGACCTCGCCATTCAGGCAGCCGGCCTCATTCTCAAAGAATTGTTGATCGAGCACGGTGTATCCTCGGTGAGTTTGACAGATCGATCGCTCAGCCTCATCTATGCAAAACCCTCTCGGCCTTTCCCGATCGTCGACTGGGAGCTTACGGGAAAAGCCATCCGGGACTGGGCGGCAGAACAACAAGGCATCGTCCTCCTCGGCGGCCTGTTGGTGGCAACGCCATCCGGTCAAAAAGTTAACTTCGGTAGAAACAGCGGCGATTACATCGCCAGCCTGATCGCCTCGGTTTTACGTGCCCCGTCCCTGACCGTTTGGATGAACCAGGACGGTCTACCCGTTGCACCGGCTGCCTACATCGGAAATCCGAAAAGAATCCGCCAGATGAGCTATGAGGAATGCATGGAAATGGCCTATTTTGGCTCGGACTTCCTCCACCCCTACACCCTCCTTCCCTTGATCGAGCCCAACATTCCGCTGCACATCAGGTCCATCGAGACTCCCGATACCACCGCAACTCTCATCGAGTCCCAGGGTTCCCGATATTTACACAACATCACAGGATTGACGTCTATCGAAAAGATCTCCATCCTCAACATCGAGGGAGGCGGGATGATCGGTATTCCGGGATTTGCCGCCAGACTTTTTGCAGCTCTCTCACAGTCCCAGATAAATGTCATCATGATCAGCCAGGCCAGTTCGGAACACAGCATCTGTTTGGCCATCCGGGAAGAAGAGACTGGAAGAGCCGTTCAGGCCATCGAAAGGGAATTGGAACAGGAACGGCAGTCCGGACAAATCGGACCGATCGACATACTTCAACCCTGCTCCATCGTTGCCATCATCGGCGATGGCATGAAAGGAATGAAAGGTTTGAGCGGGCGAATCTTCGGTGCTTTGGGAAGGGCCGGAGTGAACGTTTTGGCGATTGCCCAGGGAAGCAGCGAACGCAACATCAGCTTCGCCATCGCGGCCAGGGAGACTGTCCTGGCCATCGAGAGCCTTTATCACGAATTTTTTGGAGATCCTGAATGAAGACAGCCTCGACCCGATCTTTCGATCAAGCCGTCTTTTTTCGCGACGCCCTCTTTCAGGGCCTTGCCCCCGACGGCGGACTCTACGTCCCTGTTCAAAGCTTCGATCTGAGGGAGCTTTACCTGAGCCTGGACCCGAAATTGCCCTTTGCAAAGTTGAGCGCAAGGGTCCTCAGCCCCCTGCTTTCTGATGAAATGAGCGAGACAGCCATTCAAACAATTTGTGAAGGAGCGTTTTTTTTCTCCCCCGCTTTGAAACGCCTCGAGAAAAACCTCTACGTCCTGGAGCTTTACCATGGGCCCTCGGCAGCCTTCAAGGATTTTGGAGCGAGCTTTTTGGCAACCGCAATGTCCTGGTTCTTGAAAAATGAAAATAAGCGATCGATTATCCTGACGGCGACCAGTGGTGACACGGGCAGTGCCGTCGCTCAGGCATTTTACGAAAAACCCAACATCGATGTGGTCATCCTTTATCCCGAGGGGCGCGTCAGCCCCCTGCAGGAAAAGCAACTGACCACATTGGGCAAAAACATTCATGCCCTCGAAATACGGGGAAGCTTCGACGATTGTCAGCGGCTGGTCAAGGAGGCTTTTCTCAGCGAACGGCTGGCCCACCTCCCTTTGACCAGTGCCAACTCCATCAATCTGGGAAGGCTCTTACCCCAAAGTCTTTATTACATCTGGGCCTTTATCCAGCTGCGGGAAAGTCTGACCGACGATTTGATTTTTTCTGTCCCCAGCGGAAACTTTGGAAACCTGACAGCAGGAGTTTACGCCTGGAAGTGGGGTCTGCCGGTTCACCGCTTCATTGCGGCGACCAACCTCAACGACGTCGTCCCCGAGTACCTCAGGACCAAAAGGTACCTGCCCAGGCCGTCGATTGCCACCTATTCCAATGCGATGGATGTCGGCAACCCCTCTAACTTCGAGAGGTTGGAGCAAATCTTCCAAAAAAGCCCCGACCTGATGTCCAGCCTGATTTCGGCCTTTTCGGTCAACGACTCCGATACCCTGCAAACGATGAAAGAAACCTGGGAGGGGTACGGTTATGACATCTGCCCACACACGGCTGTGGGCCTCAAAGCCTGCCAGGACTTCAAGAAAAATTGGAACGACGAGGACGGAACCTATGTGGTGCTGGCGACGGCCCACCCCGCCAAATTCCTGGAAGTGGCGGAAAAAGCAACTGGCCGCCAACCCGAGCTTCCCGAATCCCTCCAGAGCTGCCTTTCCCGGCCGAAACAGAGTACCCTTCTGACGCCCGATTTGGAGGCACTCACGGGTTTCCTGTTGAATCTGGGCTGAAGGGGGCCACCTCGTCCCAGGTCAACCCCAATTTTCCGCACCAATCCCGGAGCTTGTTTTCCAATTCCTCGGGCATGTTCCAGCCGATCTCGGCCACCTGGGATTGAAACCGCAAAGAGCGATCACCTGGCAGCCTTGCGCGGGCATCACGTGCTTCGATGATTTCCCGCAGATGCCGCACCCGGGATTTTAGATCCTCGGCACCGGACGGTATGCCGATCACCAGGACGGTTTGACTGTGAACACCGATACCACCCGACAGAGGGACAGCTTCCGCACCCCACTCCCCCCCATTGAGTCCCGCGGTCAAAAATTCATGGAGGAGGGCCAATCCAAAGCCCTTGTGATCTCCTATGGGGCGACCCGCCCCGCCCTGGAGTATCTCTTTTGCGGTGTTCGCCGGCCGGCCGTTCGCATCGAATCCCCAATACGGGGGGACAGGTCGATCCCCCAGGGCTGCCAGCGTCCCCAGGCTGGCGTAGGCCATGCACGCATCGAAGAGCACCAGGCCGGTATCTGCGGGACATCCGTAGCTTATCGGATTGTTGCCGATGACCATGGCCGAGCCTTCGGGAGAGGTCATGCTGGCATCGGTGTTGCTCCAAACCAGACCGAGGAATCCAGCCTCGGCGACAATCTCCGAGTACGGAAGACCCGCCAGAAAGTGGTTGGAATGGCGAATACTGCAGAGTCCCAGCCCCTGTTGGGCGGCGAGTTCGAGGGCCCGTAAGGTGATGAAATAACAATTCGATTCACCCAGGCCGTTGGCTCCATCGTAAATTTCCAGCGCACCAGCGGAATGTAGCAAGCGGATCTCGGCCCTGCCATCGATTCGTCCCCCGACCAAATGATTCAATCGCGAAGGCAGGTAAGTGAGGTCGTGGTGGCCGATCCCCTTGGTGGTGGCCCGACGAAACACCTGCGCAGCTCGGTGGGCGTTCTCTCTCGAGGCCCCCGCCGCAACTAGCAACCTTTGGGCAAGCGCCTCGATTTGATGCGGGAAAAGTGTCACTTTCCCACCCCCTGATCCTGGGTATAGCACCACGATGCGTTTTTGGGCAAAACCCAAAGCCGTGTTCGGCCGCTGGGCGTCTTCGGAGAGGCGTTTTGAACGACGAGGGCGGGAATCGAGGCCCAGGGGCTTTGTTGGAGCACGGCAGTCACCTCGGCCAGGACCCTCTCCGGTGTGTTGTTGTTCGAGGATAAATGCACCAAAACAATTTCCTTAATTCTGTTGGGAAACCTCGATAGCTTGGCCAAAAAGCGGCCGGCCTCCAGGTTGGAAAGGTGGTACTGCGCGACCCGTTGCTTAAGAAAGATAGGATAACTACCGGCCCAGAGCATGTCGCCGCTGAAGTTCGATTCGAGGACAAGGACATCGGAGTGCCGGGCTAACTCGATCATGGTATCATCCCAATTCCCGGTGTCGGTGATGATGGTGACGGTTGCGGATTTTCCTTTGATGCTGTAACCCGCCGAAACTCTCACGTCGTGCAGGGTGTTGAACCCAAAGATCTGAAACCCAGCGATCCTCGTCTCCTGAAACAAACTCATTTCCTTCAGGGCTTCCTTTTCGGGCGCCTGGGACGATTCGAACCCCATGCCACGAGGAATGAAAACCGGCAGAGAAAACTTGCGCGACAGGGCGCAGACGCCGCGGGTATGGTCCTGGTGATCGTGGGTCATCAAAATCGCGCGCAGGAGACGGGGGTCCTGATGGATGCCATTCATTCTTCTTAGGGTTTCTTTGAGGGAAAAACCGTTATCGATCATCACGGATCGGTCAAATTCCTGAAGTACGTAGGAATTTGCACTGCTGCCGGTACCTAAAATCCCCAACTTGAAACTCATTTTGCTGGCCTACCCACTGGAAAAAACTTGATAATGGTTTACAATGATATCACATTGTTGAAAAGGGAGTTGACCCGATGAAACAGCCTTACGCAATCGTTATCCTGATCAGCCTTCTCGGCTGCCCCGCTGAACAGCCAGCCCCGCCGCCGCCGGCGCTCCCGTCGGGCAATACCGACGTGATGACCATGTTGGGTATCCAGAGCCTTGAAGAACTCCAGAACAATTTTCGTGAGGAAGAGTCCCGAGACGACAACGGACGGTTGACAGAAAAACGCTGGTACGACGCGACGGACGCCCTCCGTCTCCGAAAGATCTACGTTTACGACGAAAACGGCCGGGAAATCGAAAACCAGTTCTTCGACGGTAACGGCGAGAGGCTGTACACGTTCCGAATGCTCTACGACGAGCAGGGAAACCGAGTCGGCGAAAATCTCTACAACGATAAAGATGAATTGATCAGTACCTTCAAGTATGATATTCCCATCCCGGCAGAAGGGACCGTGGCTGCCCCTCCGGCCAGTCAGAATCTCGATCCGACCCTGCCTGCCAATAATCGTCCAGCATCGACGCGGGAAGAGTCCACTGCGGTCAGCGTGCCATCGGGTGCATCGACAGTGGTCAAATGACTGCAACATAACTTGGTCCTGAGAATCTCGATCATTGCGGTGGGTCTGGGGCTTCTCTCCATCACCTCAACGACTCTCCCCCAGCAACGGGAGGTCGGTGTACTGGGCAGTCCTGTTTTATCGCCCTCGGGGCTCATCCCCTGGGAAATTGAACGCCTGAAAACAGCCTACCCGGGCTTCATCAGGGACATCGACGAACGATACATTTACTGGTTTAACGGTGTACCCACCGATTGGCGCGAAGCAGGCGAGCTACTTTTGCGACATCTCACCACCCCTCCCAGCTACGCGCAGATCATGAGGAGCCACCCAACCCGGCACTTTTCCCGGGAGTTGGTTGCAGCGGTTTTTCAAAACGACGAAGGCCGTCAAGCCTTTCACGATATTCTCAAAAAAGTTTATGGAGAAACGCCGCATCAGGTGGAGCGTAACTTGCGAGTTGTCCGCTTCATGCCGCGAACGCTGAATCTTCGGCTACGCTTCAACACCCGCAACGGAGCTGCCGACGCCCTGGAAGCCGTTGGCCGCGAATTGGACCGCCTGCCGGCCTCTTACCATCGCTACCTTTCCCGATCCACCAGCTACATCAACCGAAACATCAGAGGATCCCGGATTACCAGCCTCCATTCTCTGGGTATTGCCATCGATATCAATCCGCGTTACGGCGACTATTGGCGATGGGCGGTCCAGGCAACGGGCGAATTGACCCAAATCCCGCGCAACCGTATTCCCCTGGAAATCATCGAAATTTTCGAAAAACATGGATTTTTGTGGGGAGGCCGATGGTATTTTTACGACACCATTCATTTCGAATACCGGCCGGAGCTGTTTTTGGATCGCCCGACCCCTTAATCCCTCGATTCCGGAAATAGCCTGGAGAGAATCCGGGCATCGGTTTTCCAATTTTGGGACACTCGGACACGAAGGTCCAAATACACCTTGCGCTCGAAAACCTGTTCCAGCTCAGACTGGCTGGCCATCCGGATTTCTTTGATTTGGGCCCCGGCACGCCCTACCACGATGCCTACCTGACTCTCGCGCTCCACCATGATGAACGCGCGTATCCAGAGGAGTTCTCCGTTTTGACGGTTTTCCAGGTCGGAAATTTGCACATATAAGGAATGAGGAATCTCCTCCCGAAGTCGAAGGATGGCCTGCTCCCTGATGATTTCAGCGATTCGAAATTCGGGGTCCTGGTCGGTATAGTACTCCGGCGGATACCAAAAGGGAGCCTCGGGAGCGAGTTTCGCCACGGTTTCCCACAGCTCCTCCAAGCCTTGACCCGTCAACGCAGACACTAAAAGTCGAGGTACCCTGCCCAGAGCGTCCAAAAAGTTATCCCAATCGACTTGTGAAGGTAAATCGCCTTTGTTCAAAATCACTATGGACGGTTTTCCGGACTTCAAGACGAGATCGCGTACCTGCTTCTCCTCTTCGCCGGGGGGCCTGGTTCGATCGAGAACGTAAAACAGCACATCGGCATCGTTGAGAGCCCTGGCTGCCTCGGAACGAAGATAGAGATTTAAGGTACTCTGGCTGAGATAGAGCCCGGGCGTGTCCAAAAAGACCAGCTGCAGGTCACTTCGTGTCGCGATACCTCGAACACAACGCCGAGTGGTTTGAGGAGTGGGGCTGACGATACTCACCTTGTGACCGCAAAGGCTGTTCACCAGGGTCGATTTTCCGGCGCTCGGACGCCCGATGATCGCCACCAGAGCTGCCTTCAAGAATCGTTATCCGCGTATTTGTTCTTGATTTCCAAAATCTTGTCTTCCAGCTCGACAAAAATATCGGTCAGAACCGGATCGAACTGGGTGCCCCGATTCCGTTTGATTTCCACCATGGCTTCCCCGTGGGACCATGCCGGCTTGTAAGGGCGACGGCTCGTCAGGGCATCGTAAACATCTGCCAGGGCCTCGATGCGCGCGCTCAGCGGAATTTTATCCCCCTTGAGACCATGGGGATAACCGCCGCCATCCCAACGCTCGTGGTGGTGCAAGGCTATATGCGTAGCCATAGAAAGGTAACTTTGCTCACCCAGCTCTTTATCGGCCTGACTGAGAATCTGCCACCCCCAGATGGTATGGCGGCGCATGATTTCCCATTCTTCGACGTTCAATCCCCCGCGCTTACGCAGGATGCTGTCCGGAACGGCCACCTTGCCGATGTCATGAAGCATGCTGGAAAGCCGGATATCCTCCACGTAGCTCTCGCTGATGTGAAAATTGAAGGGCTGACGCCGATAGACCTCCTCGGCCAGGAGGGCCGAGTACTCGCAGATTCGATAGAGGTGATTCCCGGTTTCCTGGTCGCGATATTCGGCCAATCGAGCCAGGGCCCGGATGCTGGTGGTTTGAATCTTTTGAAGGGCCAGGGCGCCGTTGATCAGTTGATTGTTGAGCAGATGCTGGATTTCGAGCTCTTCTTTGATAGTGTCCGCCGAGCTCAGGAACTCCGTGACGTCGAAGAGGACTCCGTGGATGGTGCCGTTTTTGTAAACACAGTGGTCCTTGACCGTGAGGAGCCGGCCATTCCGATGCCGAATTTTGAGCTCAAAACTGTTGGTGTATCCTCGATCCTTGAGCAGCGAGATTTGTTGAAGGCGGGCGGAACTCGAGATCACATCTTTCCAGCTCTTGGCCAGCTCCGGAAAACTGCGGTAGCCCAGCATTTGAACCAGGGTGGTGTTGCAGCTCAAAAGGATGTCGGATTCGTTGGTGATGTACATCGGCAAGCCCAACTGATCGGGAAGCAGGGGAAAGGTATCGTTGGCAGGACTAAAACCGTTGCGCGGGCAAAGGTCGCGCAGCTTGTTTAATATCAGGAAGATCATCCAACCGAAGTTGTTCAGAAAGGCGGATGGATCGGGATGTTGGATGACGACGAAGCCTAAATCGTGCACAGGTTTGTTGCACGGGTAGATGACCGCACTGCTGTCCAGACCCGGTAAATGACGAAAAGGATCGGGAACATCTCTTCCATCAAAAATCACCAGGGGAACCAGTATGTTGGGATTGCCCTCGTGGAATTGGACGAAGCCGACCTCGGGCAGGGTGGAAAGATACGACCGCGCAAGGGCAAACTGGGCTTCCCGGATAGGTTCCTGATCCAACTTGCTGAAAAGGTTTACCAAACCGGTCTGGTTGATACTCAGTGTCTCCACCCCGCCTTGCTCCTTGTTTCCCGAGTTATTCTTGATTATACTACCAGTGTCCCTTCCTTGTAAACAGGATTGTAATAATTTTTACTTATCAGAGGTTCTCATGCCCACAAGTCCCACAAAAGATGCCCCGGAAAAAAAGAAAAAAGCGAGTTCACAGGACCAAAATCAGGACGAAAATCGTTTTTTGAAAACTCGTACCATCCTTTTGAGCGGGGAAATCAACAAAGGTCTGGTCAAGCGAGTCATCACACAACTCCTGATCCTGGAACAGGAAAGTTCCCAGCCCATCAAACTTTTTATCGACAGCCCTGGTGGTGATGTCGATGCCGGTTATGCCCTGTTCGATATGATCCGGTTCATCCTGGCACCTGTGTACACCATCGGCATGGGCCTGGTGGCGAGCGCGGGCGCCCTCATCCTTTTGGGCGCACCCAGGGAAAGGCGTTTAGGGCTTCCCAACTCGCATTATCTCATTCACCAGCCCCTGTCCGGTATCCGCGGTGTCGCGACAGAAATCGAAATCCATGCCAAGGAACTGGAAAAGCTGCGACTTAAGATCAACCAACTCATCTCCCTGGAAACCGGCCAGCCTATCGAGCGGGTGGAAAAAGACACCGACCGTGATTTCTGGATGAACGCCGAGGAGGCAACGGAATACGGATTGATCAGCAGGGTCGTTTCCACCCGAAAAGAACTCACGATCTGATTCATGTCGGTATTTGAGGGCTTCGATCCCCTGCGACTTCCCCAGGGCCCTGGTTTTTACCGTGGCAAGGTGAGGGATATCCTCGATTACGGCTCGTATTTAGCCATCACCACGACGGATCGCATCAGCGCCTTCGACCGCGTGTTAGGCCTCGTCCCGGAAAAGGGCGAAATCCTCCACCATCTTAGTCTATTTTGGTTCTACCACACCCAGGATATTTTGCCTAACGCTCTGGTGGGAAGCCTTGGCCCCAGAACGGCACTCATGAAGAAGGCCGCGCCGCTTAGGGTGGAAATCATTGTCCGCGGCTACCTGACGGGGAGCGTCCTTCGGGACTACCCCACAGCACAAAAGATTTGGGAGCTACCCCCAGGACTCAGCCCTCATCAAAAACTGCCCAGGCCCTGGGTCACACCGACGACAAAATCCGAGCACGGCCACGATGAGCCGATCAGTAGGGAAGCCATCATTCGCCAAAACCTGGTGTCCGAACAGATATGGGCCGAGGTCGAACACAAGGCCATCGAGCTTTACTCCAGGGGCGCACAGTTATTGGAAACGCGCGGCTTGATTTTGGTTGATACCAAATACGAAATGGGCCTCATCGACGGTCAACTCGTTCTGATCGACGAGCTGCACACACCCGATTCCAGCCGTTTTTGGTACCGCGACAGCTACGAGAAGTCCCTCAGCCTGAAAGCTCAACCTCGTCAGTTGGACAAGGAGGTCTTCCGCACCTGGCTCCTGGAAAGGGGCTGGAAGGGAGAGGGAGAGCCGCCGCAAGTTCCTGCCGAAGTGTGGCGCCAGGTCCGAGAACGGTATCTGGAGGCGTTTACAGCCGCTACGGGTTACGAATTTCACCCATCGAATTGGACCAACGACGATTACTACCGGGAGGTCTTGCTCTGGAGTCCCCAACGTTGCGGTGCATAAGGCTACGTCTCCCAACGAGAGAGGCAAGTAATCACATTTGGTGACGAGCTCTTCGCCAGTCTATTCACCGCTAAAAATAAATGAAAAGCGCCGATGACGGCGCTTGATTTTTTAGGAACTAACCGCGGTAAGTTTGGTGCATCTTACGGAGCTTCTTTTGAAGCTTGCGTTCGATGGATTTTTTCTTTCGATTGCGGATTTCAGAAGGCTTTTCATAAAACTCGCGCTTTTTGAACTCGCGAATGATGCCTTCTTTTTCAACCATACGCTTGAAGCGCTTGAGGGCTTTGTCGAGACTTTCAGAATCGTCTACATAAACGAAAGCGATGCTATCACCTCCTCGTGGTATTTCTAGCTAAACTTAGCCTAATCAGGGATGCCTGTCAAGAAACACCCCCCACCCTTGACCCCGAACCATCGAGCCTGTAAAAAATATTGTGGCTACCCTCAAGGGCTCCCAGGGCTTCGAACGACATTACGCGGCCATCTACGGGGAGCGATGGACTCGTCTCAAGGCTGCCCTGTTGAACCCCCGCCAGGGAGTCCCCTTTCAGCAAGGATTGACAGCGCCTTACTACCTGGATCCCGCCAGTATTCTCTGTGCTCAGACCCTACCTGTCAAGGAAAACGCCGTTTTAGGAGATTTTTGTGCGGCTCCGGGCGGTAAAACCTTGGTTTTGGCAAGTCGACTTCCGCCGGGGGCCACCCTTATCGCTAATGAGAAAAGCGCAACACGACGTACGCGTTTGGTGAACGTTTTGAACCGGCACCTGCCTGAAGAACTTCGAAGGCGTGTCATGGTCCGAGGTTGGGATGCGGCGCTTTTTGGGAGATCTCAGCCATTATCCTTTGATGGCATTCTCCTGGACGTACCCTGCAGTTCGGAACGGCATCTTTTGGAGCAACCTCAATACTTACAGAAATGGGGGCCCGGCCGAGGAAAACACCTGGCCATTCAGGCCTTGGCCCTGGCCGCGAGCGCGCTGGATAGTTTGAAGCCCGGCGGTTACCTCCTATACAGCACCTGTTCTCTGAACCCTGAGGAAAACGACGGAGTTTGGGAAAAATTACTCAAAAAAAGAACCTGTTGGGAAAAAATCGAATTAAAAGACTTGCCCGGTGAAACAACGCGGTGGGGTAAAATCATTTTACCCGATCAACATGGAGGCATGGGCCCGCTTTTTTTTACCCTGTTACGTAAAAACCTGCCAGATCTTTGATTACATGAAGGGATCGGAGCTTGGAAATAGCTTTTTCCTGAATTTGACGAACCCTTTCCCGAGTAATCCCCATCACTTTTCCGGTCTCTTCCAGGGTATGCGGCTTCTTACCATTTAATCCGTATCGCAACTCGATAATACGCCTCTCCCGACGGCTCAAATGTACCAGGATTTGGTGGGCAAGACCCGTCATGGTGGACAGCATGGCCCAATCCTGCGGTTCCAAATGGTGATCATCCTTGATCATGTCCGCCAAACTCGTCATCCCCTCTTCATCTACCAGATTATCCAGACTCGCGGTTTCCTGGCTCAGACGGTCGTAATCTTCCACCCGGGCTACTGGTATATTGCAAAAATTGGCAAGCTCCTCGTTGGACGGTTCCCGTCCCAATTCCAGGGCGAGTTGTTTCCTATAGTAAAATATTTTTTTCATGGTGTTGAGCATGTGGATAGGAATGCGGATCGAACGTCCCTTGTCAGCGAGGCTTTTGAGGATGGCTTGGCGAATCCACCATGTTCCGTAGGTACTGAAGCGATATCCTCTCTCCCCATCGAAACGATCCACCGCCTCGATCAATCCAATGTTGCCCTCGTCAATCAAATCCAGGAGGGACAATCCTCGGTTCTGATACCTTTTGGCAATGGAAACGACGAGACGAAGGTTGGCATTGATCAGCCTCGTCTTGCAGGCATTGAGTTCCTTTCTGGCCTCCATGATTTTCTGCTCGAGGGCAGGATCCTCAGTGAGCATTTCCCGTTCCTTGAGGAGGTTTTCGAGACGTAATCGTGCCTGGTTCAAGGCCAGACCCAAGGCCGCTTCCTCGACCGCGTTCAAGAGGGGAAACTTGGATATTTGAATCAGATAATGTGCGAGAGGATCTTCTTCGATGCTCTCCTTGACCAAGCCGTGGATTTTTGCCGTAAGTCGGGGCGAATATTTGTCCTTTCTCATGCGAGAATTATACCATCAAATATTCAATCTTGGTTAAAATTTTTAGTAGTGCCGCGGCAACTGCACTTTTTTCGAGCACTTTTCCCGCCCCTCTCTAGCATTTTTCCGCTTTTTTGACCCCATCCTCGATTTTTGCCCCAAAAACACGTCCAAAACCCTCATTTTTTCGCTTATCAGGATGGAGGTGTTTCCCATGTCCTTCCTACCCCTGTTCTGTCCCAAC
>CALGPJ010000021.1 GCA_937960645.1 uncultured Spirochaetia bacterium
TTGCAGCGGAAACGCGGGACCCAGCCGTTGCGCGTGGTGTTGAAGTGGCTTTTGCGGTGGAACCAGGGCTTTTCGCCGGGCAACAGAGGGGTGCGCCGCTGGTGGTGGGCGCAGTCGGGGTTGGGACAGAATAGGGGTAGGAAGGACATAGGAAACACCTCCATCCTGATAAGCAAAAAAATGAGGGTTTTGGACGTGTTTTTTGGGAGAAAATTGAGGATGGGGTCAAAAAAGCGGAAAAGTGCTAGGGAGGGGCGGGAAAAGTGCTCAAAAAAAGTGCAGTTGCCGCGGCACTGAGTTTGGGCTACCATGGAGCCGTGTTCAATCTCAATAATCCTCTCCTGGTCTTCGACCTCGAAGCCACCGTTCGCCAGGACGATCGGGGACACAGCCATCATGACGAAATCCTGGAATTGGGCGCCGTCCTCCTGAACCGCCAGCTGGAAACCGTGGCCGAATTTTCCAGCCTGGTGAAAGTCAAAACACCGCTCAACGCATTCATCATCCAACTCACGGGTATCACTTCCGCCGACCTGGAGCATCAAAATCCCTGGAGCGACGTGGCGCACCACTTTCTCGATTGGGCCTCTGCGCATTTGTCCGGCAAAATCAAACAGGCTCGGCTGTGTACCTGGGGATCTTCCTTCGACATCACCCTCCTGCGCCGTCAGTTCGACGAACTCGATCTCCCCTTTCCCTTTTCCGGGACCGTGATCGACGTGAAATCTCTCTGCTTCCTGCGGCAAAGCCTCGCTGGAGAACGAACCGACCACCTGGATATGGAGCACCTGGCCAAAACATGGGGACTTCCCCTCCCCCCCCTTCGACATCGTGCTCTGGCGGACGCACAGCTAACTGCCGCGCTATTAAGAAAGGTTTGGGACGACCTTCAGGGGTGTTGGATCCCTTGCCAGGATGGAAAGCCCTGGCAGCATGTACGCCTTGTCGGCCTACCATGACGGTTTACCTGAAACCGGGTTCGGACAAACAAATTCGCCGGCGGCATCCCTGGGTTTTTTCGGGTGCTATTCACCGCATGGAGGGACAACCTACGGGCGGTTCTATCGTTCGGGTGTGCGATCATGGGGGAGATCACCTGGGTTGGGGTTTTTTCAGCCCTACGTCACAAATTCGGGTAAGGATGACCACCTCGAACAATCGACCGGATGACGCCTGGCTGGAGCACTCGATCTTCGAAGCTGTTCAACGACGACGAAACCTGATCGAGGAGGGCTCGGGTGCTCTGCGGCTGGTATTTTCGGAGGCCGACGGCATCCCCGGACTGATCGCCGACCTTTTGGGTACCGCCCTGGTTTTGCAATCCGATACTGCCGGGGGAGATACCCTCCTGGAAAAGGCCGCCAAACTGCTGGAAAAAGCCCTCGCCCCCTGGATCGAGATCGAACGCATCCTCGAAAAAAGCGATGGTGATGGCCGGACCATGGAGGGGTTGAGTCCGAGGCTTCGCTTCCTCAAGGGAGATGGAAATACGTTCAGCTTTCGGGAGAACGGCATCCTGTACACGGGCACGTCCGGTCAAAAGACCGGACATTACTGCGACCTTCGTGAGGCGCGACTCCGCCTTCGGCCCTTTTGTAGAGGGAAAATAGTTTTGGACGGGTTCTGCCACACCGGGGGCATGGGCCTAAACGCTTTGGCGGCAGAGGCGCAGGCTGTGTGGTTCGTCGATCAGTCGAAAGAAGCCCTGGATCTGGCCCTTGCCAATGCAGCCGCCAACGGTTTCGATCGCACCCGGATCAGTTTCTTTCCGGGGGACGTCTTCGAGGTTTTGCGTCAATTCCAACGCGAAGGCCGCCGCTTCGACCTGGTGATCCTCGATCCCCCGAAATTGGCGCCCAGGAGGGAACATCGCGAGCGAGCTTTGCGCGCCTACAAGGACCTGGCGCTTCAGGGGCTGCGGCTTCTGGACATGGGAGGGCTTCTAGCGCTATTCTCTTGCTCGGGTGCGATTTCTCGCGATGATCTCGTGACGGCGGCGGCCTTCGCCGCCTGGGACCTGGGGACGGCGGCTTACCTGGTGGACGAATTTCGGCAAAGCTCGTGCCACCCTGTGCCGTTAACCTTTCCCCAGGCCCACTACTTGAATGGCATCCTGGTTCAAAAAGGAGGTTCTTTTCAATGAAAAAACGTCATGTATTTCTGGCTCTGCTCCTCACCGCCTTTGTCCTCCAGATCCTGAACACATTTTTTTCCATCAATCCCTTTCCAGGCCTGGAATTCCTCAAAGCCCTTTTTCCCGCCTTACTCCTGGCCGCCAGCTTTCTGGAACCGGATACCAAACATCTGCGGCAGCTTTGGTTTTTTCGAGTAGGATTATTTTTCTGCATCCTGGGAGATTACTTTTTGGGAATACCCAACACTCCTTATTTTTACCCTGGAATGGCAGGTTTTGCCCTGGGCTACCTTTCTTACGCCCTGACGGCTCGTCCAAAATCCAGTTTTCCCTTCGTTTTCCTGGTTGCCCTGAGTTTATCCGCCTTGCAGTTCCTCACGCTGAATCTCGGTGATCCCTTGCCCACTGCGGCCCTGACGGTTTACATGCTGATCATCAGTTTCTTGCTTGCCGGAGGGTGGAGTCAATGGTTGGATCGCCGCAGGCTTTCCAACTTGCTCGCCGCTCTGGGCTTCTCCCTGATTTACATCTCGGACAGCCTCATCGGTCAGGATGTGTTCGGGTTCGTTCCCATCGGCCCCATACCCATACTGCTCACCTACGCTTTTGCACAACCCCTGGTCACTCTTTCCTTTTGGAAAGGTCTGCGTGGAGCCTGATCAACTCAACCCAGAGCAGCTTCAGGCTGTACGTACTCTCCACGGCCCGCTTTTGATCATCGCAGGTGCGGGAAGCGGTAAGACCCGAGTCATCACCCATCGTATCGCCCACATGTTGGATAAGCATATCCCCCAAAACCAGATACTGGCTTTGACATTCACCAACAAAGCGGCACGGGAAATGGAACATCGGGTCAAGGAGCTCACCGGACGCAAGCTCACGAACCTGACCGTCAGCACCTTTCATAGCTTTGGGCTGCAGATCCTGCGGGAACAGGCCACGACCCTGGGCTACGCGGAGCACCTGAGCGTTTACGACTCCACCGATTCGCAGTCCCTCATCAAGGAATCCGCCCGGGAATTGGATATGGACTTCGATAGTGCTGAAATCCAGACCATCGCCAGCCTGTTCAGTGCTGTCAAAAATGGGCAAAGAGATTTTGAAGGATTCGATGAAAACATCCAAACTTTGTACCGCGAATACAACGAGCATCTCAAACTGTTCAACGGCGTCGACTTCGACGACCTCATCGTCAAACCTTTCGAACTTTGGACCAATTTCCCGGAGGTGTTACAGCTCTATCGTGACCGATACCGCTACATCCTCGTGGACGAATTCCAGGACACCAGCCTTAGCCAGTACCGATTGGTCAAACTCCTGGCTCTGGAGCACCGCAACCTCTGTGTCGTCGGCGACGATGACCAGAGCATCTACAGCTGGAGAGGGGCCAACTACCGCAACATCCAGGAATTCGAAAGAGACTTCCCAGAACGCGTCGAAATCAAACTGGAACGCAACTACCGCTCCACGGGGAATATCCTTTCGGCGGCAAATGCCCTGATCAGGAACAATCAAAATCGAAAATCCAAACAACTCAAGGCCAATAAGGCCGAGGGAGGGGCGATCGAGATTCACTACCCGGAGAACGAAACCGCCGAGGCCGAATTCATCGTGCGCACCATCAAGGCCCTTTTCGTCCGTGAGAACCGACCGTATTCGGATTTTGGCATTTTGGTTCGAACGAACAGCCTGACCCGAAACATCGAAATGGCCCTGCTTCAGGATAAGGTCCCCTACTCCCTGAGCGGCGGCACCAGTTTTATGGAGAGGAAAGAAGTTAAGGACGTGGTGAGCTACCTCCGAACCTTGCTGAATCCTGCAGACGACATTCATTTTCTGCGTATCCTCAATACACCGCGTCGGGGATTGGGAAAGGCCGTTCTGGAGCAAATCTATCGGACTTCCCGAAACCGCGGGCTGACCGCCTGGGAAGCCGCCCAGCTTTTAGCGCGACCGGGCCATAGTCCCCTGACCAATCGCGCCGCTGCCGACCTTTCCATTCTGCTCGATCAACTATCGGTTTTCCGAGAACGTCTGGGGTCCGGGATCGGTAGGAAAAACGCGGAAATCGTGAGAGACCTTCTGACCGACATCAGATACGAGAACTATCTTTATGAGGAAAACTCCAGCACCCGGGCTGCAGAGTGGCGCTGGCAAAATATCCAACATTTCGTGCAGTTTTTGAGCGATTGGGAGTCTGATTCGCAGAATGACTACCCCGCACTTTCCGCCTTTCTAAACCGCATGACACTCGACAACCGTGAAGACGAAGGGGAGAAAGGGCGGGGAAGTGTCAGCTTGATGACCATCCATTCGGCGAAGGGATTGGAGTTCCCTGTTGTTTTCGTGGCCGGTGTGGAAGATGGCATCCTGCCACACGCGCGCAGTGTGGAGGAAAACCAGGAGGGCTTCGAAGAGGAGCGACGCCTCTTTTATGTCGCCATCACCCGAGCCCAGCAAAAACTGTTTTTGACCTGTTGCCAAAATCGGCGCACCCAAAAAGGATCCGAAACCTGCACTCCCTCCCCCTTTCTTCAAGAGATTCCGCCCCACCTTTTGAAAACAGTCGAAAATTATGATACCTTTCAACAAGGTGAAGCGGAAAAAATGTTCGAAAGTTTGAAAAAGAAACTGGGCATTTAACCAGTCATCCATTATGATAAACTGATGACCAAGGACCTCCCAACTTTATGCGAATCGTTCTAACGTCAGATTGCTATTGGCCGCGTGTCAATGGTGTCACCGTTGCAGTACAAACGCTACGGAAAGAGCTTCTGGAGTTGGGGCATCAGGTATTGCTTTTGGTCCCGGAATACCCCTACCCTTCCCACCTGAATGTGCAGCACGAGCAGGGCATCGTCAGGCTGGAATCACGCCGTTCCAGGGTTTCGCCGGAAGATTTTCTGGCAACACGCAGGGGACAGAGCCAGGCCAAAAAACACATCCTCGATTTCCACCCCGACATTATTCATTCCCATACCGAATTCGCACTCTCCGAGACAGCGTACCAGTGTTCCAAGATTTTGGGCTGTCCCTTCGTGATGACCAGCCATACCTTCTTCGAACAATATATCAGCCACTACATTCCTTTTTTCCCAGGGATTGTGGGATACCTCATTTCCCGGAATATCACCTACAACAAATTCCGAAGGGCGCACCTGATTCTGACGCCCGGAAGAGATATGGTAAACACGCTCTCCCGTTATGGACTCAAACAGCCCATCATCAACGTTCCCACAGGTATCGACCCTCGACTCTACGACGGACTGCCCAGGAAACGACAGCGCCAGCCTCACCCAGTTTTGTTGTACGTGGGGAGGGTTGCCCTGGAAAAAAATGTTTTTTTCCTTCTCGATGTCCTTAAAATCGTCAGGGAAAAATATCCGCAGGCTCGGCTGAATATCATCGGCGACGGCCCCTCTTCCAAAGATTTCATGGAATCTGCTCAAAAAAAAGGTCTGAGCGATAACCTGACCATGATGGGCTACCTCCCGCGAGACAGTGTCATTCAGGAGTACACCAGATCCGATGTTTTCGTGTTTCCCTCGCTGACAGAGACCCAGGGGTTGGTCAGCATCGAGGCCCTGATGGCGGGAACCCCGGTGGTGGCCATCGCCGCCCGAGGAAGCGCGGAGGTTCTCACCGACGGCGAAGGCGCCTACCTTACCCCGAATGATGCCGGCATATTCGCTGAGAAGGTTCTAAAAATTTTAGAATCAGAGAAAGAATGGCAAACCATGAGTCACAAGGCTCTGCGCTACAGTGCGAATTGGACTTCGACCAACCTTGCTCGCCGAATCGAAGAAATTTACCAGGAACTCATCAACAAGAATCATCATCCGAACCGTGGAAAAAGTAGCTCAGATGGTGCTGCCGGGCAAACTTGAGCGCGTGGCTGGCCCTCTCCAGGAGATCCTCCTCCACCTGTCGCCACTGTGCTCCTCCAAAACACAACGATAAGGCACTTTCTTGAAAATCCGCTGGGTTCCCCGCAAGGTTTTCCTTGAGAAAATCGTTGAAACGTTCGGTGATCCGCAGAATCAGGCGCTTGGCCCCTGAAACACTAGTTTCCGGTAAGAGCAAACAGAAGAGCGCCCCCCCAAGCCGCCCGACAACATCCACTGCACGGACCATGCGGTCCAGGTGAGAGGCCATCGCCTTGAGAATGGTATCGCCTCCAAAATAACCCATGCCCGAATTGATACGATCGATGTTGACGATTTCCATCACCAAAAGAGTGCACGTCCCCTTGTTGTACCGCGATAGCCTGCTGATTTCTTCCTGGATCTTTTCCATCATACCGCGCCTGTTGAAAATTCCCGTGAGTGCATCCTTGTAGACCCATTTTTTAAGTAAGAGGTTTTCCTCAAACAATGACTTTTCCCGACGGCGTCGGCCGATCAGATTTGTCAGCTGTCCCACCATGAGCTGCAACACTTTTTCCTCGTGTGCGGTGTAGCTGAACTGAAGGGCGAAACGTGCGCTGAGGTAAAGCTGGTACTCGCCGATAAAATCCGACCCGATGAAAATCAAACCGAAAGAAGGGTGAACGTCTTTGTAATTCCATGGCTCCAGGCTGACATCGGGAATGAATAAAAACGATCCGCGGTTACGAAATTCCGGAATGATCCCCTTGATGATGTTCATGGTCTCCTCGTCGATAGAGGGACTTTGAAAAACCACCTTCTGATTTCCGGTTACCGATTCGAACAAGACCACCCCGTCAAACAGGAAACCCCGTTCCACAACCCGCATGGAATCGTAGATGATCTCTTCCTCCCCCGTGAGAGAGGAAAGGAGTTCCTGAAAGTTCATCAAGATGTCCACGGTGGCCTTGTTTTTTTGCACTTCCCGGATGTGCTTGTATTCTCTGGCCGTATCGACGATCCACTCGACGGTTTCCCGGGTAGGGTCCGGCAGTTCGAGCGGTGGAGGCTCGTCGTAAATACCGTTCAATTTATTTTGAAGTCGTTGGCGGATGGTGGCGTTGGGGAGCTGAAAACTTTCCATATAGCCTTTTTTCCAACATTGAACCGCCATGTCCTCCATTCCAGATTTGTAAAACATTTGGCCAAAGTAATGATAAAACCAGGGAACGAGAAAACGAAGATCGATCTTGTGTTTGATCAGATGGTTTTCTGCCTCCTGATAAACCAGGGGCAGACTCTCACGGCCATTCTCAAAGTAATAAATGTTCGCTTTCAGGATGAGGAGCAGCAGATGCTCCTCCCAATTGGCCGTGTTGGGTGGTTCCTGATTGATTTTGAGCCAATTCTCGAGGGCCTTGGTGATATTCCCCTGATGGACGTGACAAAGGCCGAGGTAGATCATCACCTCGCGTTTTCCATGGTATATCAATCCCTGGATGCCCAGGTTGCGCATGAAGGTGTAAAGTCGCTGAAAGTCTCTCTCGGCGCGCTCCCAATGTTCGGCACGAAAGGCGTTGATCGCCAGATTGAAAAGAGTGAGCCCGATTTCGACCGTGGACCGGTAGTGGTAAAGACCTGTCAGGGCCTTGGTGAAATTAACATGGGCCTCGGCATAATTTCCGATGTTCATGAGAAAATAGCCACGGCTGTTGTAAACCTGGGGCAATTCCTCTACCCGCCCGATGCGGTACTTGAGATCTTCGCTCTTTTGATAGCTCTCGAGAACCTTTTCGTATTCCCCCTTGATGGACCAAAAGTACCCGATGTTCAGGTAACCATAACTCAAAAGAAAATAGTTCTGATACTTTTCGCAAAGCTCGATTCCCCATTGCTGGTAGTACGTTGCCTCGCTGACCTGTTCCACGGAATCCATCAGATAGGGGTTGACCAACCAGAAGGCGAGAGCGTTGACCTTATCCAGTTCTTGACCCAGCTCGAGGAATTTTCTAAACTCCTTTTTCCAGTGAACGGGATCGAGGGTGGGATAATTCTGCTCCGACCATAGCACGACGTGCATGGCATAAAATACGGCAACCTGGTCCTGACTTTGCCGAGCCAGCTCCAGCGCTCGGAAACTCATCGCACTGGCCTTTTGATCTTCTCTCAACACAAGAAAACACTTCGCCAGATGGCGGGTCGCCTTGCTCCTCGCTGCCCAGGAATGGCTCGGTATCAGAGAGAGCTGGTGGGCCCAGACGTTCAAGGCTTGAAGGGTGCGCCCGCAGCGGTACTGGCACCATCCATAGAGCTCCAGCATCCAGATCAGATGGTCTTCGGGAAAGCTCCTGGGATGCCTTTGGTAAAATGTATACAGACGTGTTGCGAGGTCGTCGGCTTCATCGAGGCAAAAAAAATCGAGCAATCGTTGGAGGTCCAACAGGGCCGTGCTCAGATCTCTCAGGCTGTAGCGCCGAAGTCTTTTGGCCTGGGCCGTTTTTCGCTTCGCGGGGGTTGTCTGCTTCCACGTGCCCAGAGCTTCGACAAAATCCTCCCAAAAATCCGCATGACGACTCTCAGAGGGCAGCGATTCCTGGTTTTGCGCCAATAGAAACAGAATCCTTCCCTGGAGGTTTTTCTTTCGCCAGCTCAACAGTGCCTTCATCGTCGACGGCCCTAATTCCTGGGCGTTTTCGATGACGAAGATGCCAACATGTCCATCCAGCAAATGGACCATGAGCTTCCAAATCGAATGATGAAATTGGTCTTCTTCCCATTTTTCTTCGTAAGGCAGGATTTCTTCCCGCTCCAGGTGCGTCCCCCAGAGATAGTTCTGAAAAACAGGGCGCTGAAAAAAATAAACCCCGGCATCCTCGAGCAAAATCGAAGGATCGATCTCCTGGGGAAGTAGGTTTTTTATCCAACCCAAAAAAGGATGGTAGGGAAGGAAGGTTTCTTGCTGAAGATTGATGCGAAAAATCACGGGGTGGCGGGAGCCGACCTCGGCTTCGATCTCGGGAAGATGACCGTCGTCTGTACTGATCAAATGAAACTGAGGGTGGCCGCCGGCGACCTCATCCAGGGCTCTGACAAGCCAGGTTTTCCATTCCGAAGGGATCATCCTGAAAAAATAACCAATTTTTCAAAAATTTGCCACAAAACTTCGTCACCTTCATCGCTCATAGGTATCGATCCTTCCCAGCGCCCTCAAACCTGGCAGTTCCCAGGCGCTCAGGTCTCCCCGTAAGTAAAGCACCGAGGTGGGGTTTAGAGTGCCCTCGATGGACACCGGTCGGCCCACCCAGGTCTGTGTCCGTCCCCTTGTTTCCATGCTGAGGGTTTCGGATGCGAGTTCCCGGAGATCGATGAGCACGTTGTCCCGCGGCCGAAGAAAAACCTTACCGGCAGTCCCTCTCAACGATAATCGAGAGTTCCATGTCGCTTCGAGATCGAGTTCCTTCACATCCACGTCCAAATCCACCTGGGTTTCCGATCGAAACCTCCAACGCTGCGGCAAGACCGACTGAACCTTTCCGGTAATTCGGATTCCATTGAGTGCATGGAGAGAAACCATGTCGGGAGCTGTGAGCCACACCGTCAACCTTCCCGCTTCCCTGGGACCCAAAAGCCCCTTGTTCAGCCAAAGATAGAGTGTCCCATCCAGGGAATAGACATTGAGCTGGGCCAACAGGGCTCGGCTCCCCCGAGCCTCGAGCCGGAGATCCGAGGCGGTGTTCAGTTCAAGGTTGAATTCACCGTCCAAAATCAGGTGTTTCCACGATTCGGTCCGATACTTGCGCGCCACAGCCGCCTCGGCACTGAACAGTTCCTGCCAGAGGATGGGCCTTGCCTCATCCTGAACAGTCTCACGGTAGGACTGTCCCAGAGCCTGCAAACTCAGTAATGGGAAAACGAGCAAGACCGCCAACCGTCTCATATCTTAAAGGTGGGGCCTTATCGATGTTTTTTCAAGAGGGAAAGCTTGAAACCTCTCAGTGAATGCTGTAGTCTCAAAATATGGCTGGTTCTTGCCACTACCGAACTTACAAGCTCGGCGATTTCCAAACCAACGCCTACCTGATCTGGGATGATGAAAAAACCATCGTGGTCGATCCCGGCTTCGATCCCTCTTTCTTGATTCGCGACATCCTTGACCTGGGGCGGAACTCGCTGCAAGCTATTTTTCTGACACACACCCACGTCGATCACATCGCCGGGCTGGCGCGTGTTCACGAACGATTTCCCTGTGAGGTGTACGTTCATACCGACGAGGTATCCTGGCTCACTTCTCCGGAAAAAAACCTTTCGGCCTTGCTGGCGGATCCCATCCGTGTCGACGTACCCGCCCAGCCCGTGGGGGAGGGGCCCTGTCCGTTTTGGCCACAGGGCTACCTCTATCACACCCCCGGCCACTCACCGGGAAGCCTGAGCCTGCACCTGTCCGGCCCGGGCTGGCTCTTTGGCGGCGATCTTCTGTTCCGCGGCAGCGTCGGTCGGACCGACTTTCCGGGAGGGGATTTTTCTGACCTGGAGGAATCCCTGAGGCGTTTATTTCGGGAACTGCCCGCTTCCACCCTGGTCCTCCCGGGGCATGGTCCTTCCACGACGCTGGAACGCGAGCGATTATCGAACGCCTATGTCATGAACGCCCTCGCTCAGGAGGTGTCATGAGCTTTCCCCGCGGCATCCTGCCCATCGTCAGCCTCGAGGAGCCCCACACTGCCTGCATCCTGGCCGACCTGCTCCTCGACGAGCATGTGCACCAGATCGAGGTGGTGTTCCGAACCACCCGAGCGGCTGAAGTCATCCAGACCCTCACCAATCAGTTCCCCGAGTTGCTCGTTGGTGCAGGAACGATCCGCAACGCCGAGCAGCTCGAACAGGCAATCCAGGCCGGGGCCGCTTTTTTCGTCAGTCCCGCTTTCAACCACGAGCTGGCCGCCAATGCAAAAGCCTTGAACCTCGACTACATTCCGGGAGTCGCTACCCCCACCGAGGCCGCCGCGGCCCTGAACGCCGGATTTTACAACCTAAAATTTTTTCCTGCCGAACTCCTCGGCGGCCCGGCCTGGATCCGGGCCGTCCACCCGGTGTTTCCCGAGTCTCTGTGGTTTCCCTCGGGAGGCATCAGCGTCGGCAAAGCGGAAGAGTACCTGGCCCTTTCCTGCGTCCCTGCGGTCGGCGTCGGCGAAATCGCCAGGCTGGACGAAATCCGGGAGGGTAAATGGGACCTGATTCGCCAGCGTGCCCGTCATTGCGGGAGGGTCAATGGTAGTCTGCCTCGGTGAACTCCTCCTGCGCCTTAAAAGCCCGGGAAAAAATCGCCTCCTTCAGGTTCCATTCTTCGAAGCCAGCTTCGGCGGATCGGAAGCCAATACCGCGGCCCTCCTGACTGCCCTCGGCCATCCGACCTCTTTCCTGACTGTCCTGCCCGACAATGACCTGGGCCGTTCTGCCCTCGGGTTTTTGCGTCAGTCAGGGATCGGAACCTCCCTTGTGGCCTTACAACCTGGGCGCATGGGTTTATACTTTTTGGAGGAAGGGGCTCTCGGTCGCCCCAGCCAGGTCCTCTACGACCGCGACAACTCCGCCTTTGCGTTGGTGGACCCCGAATGGTCTGTGTCGCTTCCCGAGGGGACGCGCTGGCTCCACCTTTCCGGCATTACCCCGGCTTTGAGCGAGCGATCCATGCTCTGGTCCCATGCCTGTGTTCAAAGGGCCGCGCAGGTTGGAGCGAGCATCAGTATGGACCTCAACCACCGGACCAAGCTCTGGAAATGGGGGCAACCCCCGGAAAAGGTCCTGCCTCGATACCTGGGGCACGTCCGGTTGCTGCTCAGCAACGAAACCGATCTCCACTCCGCCCTGGGCGCCCCCTATGAAATCATCGATCCCCAAAACCCCGAAGGCAGCCTGCGGCGGAATGCCGAACGGCTATTCCAAAGTTTCCCCTCCATCGAGGCCCTCGGTGTTTCCCTGCGCCTGTCCCGAGGCGCCGAAGACAACTCCTGGGCCGGGGCCTTGGTGTACAGGAATGGGGACTTGTTCTTCAGTCGTACCTATTCGCTTTTACCCATCGTTGACAGGGTCGGCGCCGGAGACGCCTTCGGGGCCGGAGTGATCGCGGGTTTCCTGGAAGGGATGTCCGCACAGCAAACGGTAGAACTCGCCGCCGCTTTAGGAGCGATCAAGCACAGCATCCCCGGAGACGTCTGTCTGGTCCAACGTGACGAGGTGGAAAGATTCTTGAAGGACCAATCCGGCCGAATCAGTCGGTGAGGGACTGCGGCAAAGTAATGGTGACAGAGGTCCCCTTGTTGACCTCGCTGCGGATGGTCAGCGTCCCCCCTAATTTGGACACGAGGTCCCGCGTCAGCTTGAGCCCCAGACCGGTCCCCCGCTCCCCATCGGTGCCATAAGTGTACTTCTTGCCGCTATAGCTCAGGACCTGAGCGGCAGTGGCACTGTCCATGCCGACACCGGTATCACGGACCTCGATGCGAACATCTTTCCCTTGCGAAGAACTTGTCACCACGATACTCCCTCCCACCGGGGTGAACTTGATGGCGTTGCTCAGCAGGTTTCGAATTGCGGCAGAAAGGATATCTTCGTCGGATTTGATTTGGAACACGTCGAACTGAGTCTGAATTCTCAGGTGTTTTTTGTTCAATTGAAAGTCCAGGATTCCCGCGATCTGGTCCACGATGGTGATCAGGTTGATCGGTTTGAGCCGCACCTGATCGCCCCGGGTCATGGCCCTGGCCCAATCGAGCAGGTTCATCAACAGATCACGAACCCGAAAGGCCGATCCCCGTAATTCGATCAGGACCTTGAGCAAGTCTTTCGGTGTATACTGTTCGAAATGGGAGGTGATCTCGATCAAAAAACCCACGATACCGATTATGGGATTCTTGAGATCGTGGGCCATGATGCCCAAGAGTTTTTCGCGGTCTTCTTTTTCGGATTGGAGCCGGGACGTCAGGCGCTTGAGTTCGGCTTCACGCCTTTCCAGACTCGACAAGGCCTCCCGGAGACCGAGATGGTTCCAGACTCGGGCGCTAAGCTCCTGGTCGCTGTAGGGCGTGTAGATCACGTCGGCCGCCCCTCCGTTGATCAACCGGGCCGCCTCCTCTCTTTCTTCCCAGGGGAGGAAAACCAGGATGGGGGTGTTGAATTCCTCTCCCGACAAATCGAAGGAAGAGAAGATTTCCCCGGTAAAGGCCCGGGAACAGAGCAGAACATCCGGAGTTTCCTGTTGGGAAAAACTCAGCAACTCTGCTGGGTTGGACTCCAGACGGACGAGGCACCCCTCGCTTTGAAACAAATTCTTGACTCTTGTCGCTTCCGCGGGATCGTCGAACAGGACAAGCACCCGGGGCGATTCCTGATCGGCCATGGGTTTACCTGTGGTCGCCGCTGCCGCCAATAACCCCGCGTTCCCGGCGATTTCGAAGCTTTTCGAGGTTGTGGGCAGCAACATCCTCGAGGCTCAGACCCAGGGTTTTGGCCAATACCGCCAGATACCAAAGGACATCGCCAAGTTCTTTTTTGATGTTTTCTAGGTCTGCCGGGGTAAACTCCCACGCACGGTCCCGGATAACCTTTTTGACTTTCTCGGCGACTTCCCCAGCCTCCCCGTTGAGTCCCAGGGTCGTGCAGACCAGTTGATCCCGCCACTGGGTGTACACGGCGGTACTCAGTGCCTGGGATTGATACTCATCGAGGTTCACGCCTTGGTCCTTCGACGGCTATTGACGAATCGTTGAAACTCGGCGATGTTCTTGACGACGATCTTGCCCTGACTGATCTCGATTCGCCGCTGGTTCTGCAAACTGGTCAAAACCTCGACGCATTTCGTGACACTGATGCCCGCCCAGTGCGCGATGTCCTCCGGGGTCGTTTGAAAGGTACGGGACAAATCGTCGGGGTCTTCCGGCTTGGCCATGTTCTCATCGAGCATTAAAAACACGTCGGCCACCCGCGCGGGAATTTCTTCCAGCTTGAGGATCATGAAGCGGCGCTTCTGGTCGTAAATTCGTTTGGAAAAGATTTTCAGGATGTTGAGCACAATCTGGGGGTTCCCCTGCATGAGTACATCGAAGTTTTGCTGATTGAACTCCATGAGTCGGACGTCTGTCAGGGCAAGGGCCGTGGCGGTCCGCGGAGCCTGTTCCAACAGGGCCATTTCACCAAAAAACTCACCGGGGTTGAGAATATCGATGGTTTTTTCAACATCCCCGACAATCTTGACGATTTTAACCTTCCCTGACTGAATCAGGTAAAAGGCGTCTCCCGGCTCGTACTCACAAAAAATGATTTCACCGGCCTTCTTGTCAACTCCAAATCGCTTAAAAGTATCGAGTTCGCTGCTCAACCCATTCCCCCCGAGATGGCCTGCAAAGCCTTTCTTGCACGAATCGCGGTCGGTTCATCTTCCTGACACATGGACATGACTTTTTCATAAAAGTTTTTGGCCCAGGGCTTGTCCCCCTTCCCCTCGTAGGCTTTTCCGATCAGAAAGAGAGCCTCCTTGATGTCGGGGTGCTTGGGGTACTTTTGTATCAATCCGGTAAAATGCCGAATGGCTTCGTCGTGCTTTTTAAGGTGCGTGAGACATCGGCCGATTTCAAATTCGGCCTTGGCGAGATTCTCCGGATCGGTATTCCCGGTTATGATTTCATTCAGAATATTGAGGGCATCCTGGTACTTTTCCTGCGATATGAGCCCGACCGCCTCGTAAAATTGTTTCGCCCCGCCCGTTCCCCCAGAAGGCTTCGGAGCGCCCATCCCCGGCATACCGACAGGAGCGGCGGCTGGTTTTGCGGCGGTTCCGGAGCCGCCGGTCTTGCTTAGGTAGCGCTCCGATTCTTGAAGCCGGAGGGTGGCCTGACTGGCGTACTGCCCCTGGGGGTAGTAGGTCAAATACCGGTTCAGGGCAAAGGCCGCCTGATGGAACTGACGGTTGTTGAAATAGTAGTCTCCAACTTTGAAAAGGCCCGTTTCCGGATCGGTCTCGGCATCGCTTTTGTTGAGAAGTTTTTCCACCTTGTGATGAATTCGTCGCAGCTGGTTGGAGAAAACTTTGAGCATCTTCATGATAATTCGGGTGTTGGAGAGTACGAGCTGTTCGAACTCCGCGACAGAAAAGGCGAGAACTTCGGTATCGGTGAGGGCCATGCAGGTTTCATCCCGAATATAGCGGCCCAGGGCGCTTTTGACTCCGAAAAACTCCCCCGTATTGATGACTTCATTGACCTCTTTACCGGTATCGATATCCAGCGTTTTCAGGAGGACCCTGCCAGACTTGAGAATGAAAATTCGCTCGGATTGATCACCCTGGAAATAAATGATCGAGTTTGCCTTGAATGTGATAGACTTGGGCATTCCAGCTCCTAGGTGATATTATCGGCATTTTCCAGAATAATTCGGGGTTTTGATCGTGTCAACAAAAGGGCTCTTTGATTTTCATCTTCATACTTCATACTCGGACGGCAGCCTCTCCCCTGAAAAATTGCTGAGGTACCTCTGTCAATGCGGGGTCGTCGAGGCCGCCATCACGGACCACGATACCCTGGATGGCTTTTGGGCAGCCGAGGCTCTCGCCTGGTGTTCGGACTGGGGTCCGCGGCCCCGGCTGCGAATAGGTATGGAAATCAGCACACGCTGGGGAGGCAAGGAAATCCATGTCCTTGCCTACGATTTTCAGGCACCGACGAGCCTGGACCCGTTTCTCCAGGTTTTGCACCAACACCGCCGGGACCGCATCCAAAGAGCCCTCGCCCTGTTCCACAGGACGGGCTTCGATCTCAGTCTCGACGACCTTCCCCCGACCTCGGCCCCCGGCCGCTGGCACCTTGCCCAGGCTCTGGCCGCTAAGGGGTATGCGAAATCTCCGGAAAGCGCCTTTCGAAAATGGCTTCAACGTGGCCGCCGCTACTATACAAAGCTACAGACCGCCCCTGTGGAGGAGGTCGCCGAGTGGGTCACCGAGCACCAGGGGTTGATGGTGCTCGCCCATCCCCACGTGTATTTTGCCCATCCCGATCACCTCGAGCGTCAGCTGCGGTCCGCAGGGAACTATTTCGCGGGTTTGGAGCTTTACCATTCCACCTTCCCTGAGTCATCGCTGCTCGAATGGGTCGATCTGGCTCGGCGATGGGATCTGAAAATCACCGGTGGTTCCGATTTTCACCATGTTCAGCAGGGAAGATTCCCCGGAAAAGGACTTGGAAGACGGCCCCTTTTTACCGAAAATCTCAATGGAATATTTCTCGACCATCTTTCATAATAAGGTTTGGGGGGACCGGCTTGCTCGAAAAAATCGGTGACTGGGGCATCCAAAAAATGCGCAATCTCTCGTATGCGGCCGGCTTTTCGTTCCGTGTTCTTCGAGAAGTGTTTCGCATCGGGGGACGAAACAAGGTCAGTCTCCAGGTTTTGGTCATGCAAATCCTTTTTACCGGTGTCAACGCCCTGAGCATCATCGCCGTTTTCAGCCTCACCCTGGGAGCGGTCATCATCGTCCAGGGAGCGAGCCTTTTGCAACAGGTGGGCCAACGCGATCTGCTGTATCCCATCCTGATCAGTGTCATTACCCGGGAAGGTGGCCCCCTGTTGACCGCCCTCGTGGTCATGAGCCGCTCAGGAGTGGCGATCGCGACCGAACTTGGCAACATGGTCGTCAAACACGAAATCGAGGCCTATATGTCGGTGGGAATCGATCCCTTTAACTACCTTCTGGTCCCCAGGCTTCTCGGTGTCACCATTTCCACAATTATTTTGTCGGTATATTTCAACGTGCTTGGCCTCGGAGCGAGTTTCGTTTTCGCTCAGTTCATGGCGCCCATCCCCTTTGGCGAGTATTTCAGGAATCTGATGAGCCAAATCGCCCTCGGCGATCTCCTGACGTCTCTTCTCAAGAGCTTCTTTTTCGGGGTCATCATCGCCCTGGTGAGTACCTACAACGGCCTGAGTGTTCGAAATGCCACCACGGAAATCCCCGTCGTCACCATCAAAGCGGTGGGACAGGGTTTTGCGCTGATCTTTTTTTTCAACGTGCTGTTGACTTTAGTGAGGTTTTCATGATCCAGGCCGAAAACATCAGTTTTCAAATCGACGGGCTAACACTTTTGGAAAACGTCAACCTCTCCATCGAAGAAAAAAGCCGGGTGGCCCTGATCGGACCGACCGGATGCGGCAAAAGCGTCCTGCTGAAAATTCTTGCCGGTATCCAGGTCCCGTCCACGGGCGAAATTCGGATCCTCGGTAAAAATCTCTCCGACATCAACGAAAAGGACAATTTGGCCCTGCGCCGAAGAATCGGTTTCATGTTTCAGGACGGGGCGCTTTGGGAAAACAAAACCGTCTATCAAAACCTGGAATTACCGCTCCTTTTTCATTCACCGGAATTGGAAAAGGGTCAGGCGCACAGGGCAATTCTCCACCTTCTCCAGGAAGCCGGCCTAATGCACGAAAGAGATAACCGACCTGCCGTCCTTTCCCTGGGAGAATTTCGAATGGTCAGTTTTCTTCGGGCCATCATTCTGGATCCGGACATCCTGTTCCTGGACCAGCCGGAAATCATGCTGGACCCCGAAGGGATGAATTTCATGCAAAAAACCCTGGAAAAATTCGTCAAAAAGGAAGCGACGATGTTGTTCATCACGTCGAACAGCAGCTGGATCACCAAATTCAGCACCCACCTTTTGGTCATGGATCATGCCGAGGTGTTGGCTTACGGTCCCACCAAGGAACTGCTCCAACATGCCTCGGATGAAGTCAAAAAAATTGTCAGCAAGATTCCTGATATCGATCTTGTATTTACCGATGATATATTGAACCTCCTGGGAGGTGGTGCCAGCGATGAAGTTTAGAATCCGTTTTGCCCAACAAATTGTCGGACTATTTATCATACTTGCAGTCATTTTTTTGCTGGGAGCCCTAAGCTTCATGGGAATCAATCAGAGGCTGTTCAGCAGGAACTATGTCTACCGAAGCGAGTTCCGATCTGCCGAAGGACTGAGTGTGGGAATGAGCATCCGACTGCGCGGGTTCGAAATCGGCAAGGTCTCGGAGATCAAGCTCAACGATAAGAACCGGGTCGACGTGTTTCTCTCCATCTATGATACCTTCCTGGAAAAAGTAAGGCCCAATTCGGTTATCGAGCTTTTGACCAGCCCCATCGGTCTCGGGGCCTCACTGAACTTTTTTCCAGGAAACAACATCGATGAGCCCCTGCCCGAGGATTCGTTCATCCCCTCGGCCGATACCCCGCTGGGCAAGGCGATTTTATCCCAGGGACTTGCCGATAAACCCCAGGGAGAGGAGACCGTTACGCGAATACTGGCCGAGGTTCAGCCTCTTTTGGCCGAGGTCCGCGGTCTGGTCGAATCGCTCAACGCCACCGTCCGTCTGGTGAACAGGGACCTGGGGCAGCCCAACATCGACCGGGTCCAGGGCGTGATGGGAGAGGTTTTCCGCACTGTTCGCAATATCAACCAGATTTCCGCCAACATCGATTCTCTATTGTCCCAAATGGTGCCGCGCACCGACGCCATCATGGCCAACCTGGAACAAATTTCCACGGACCTGACCATGACCAGCGAGGGATTGCGGGACCCCAGGGGTCTCATTCCCAAACTTCTGGATCCCAAGGGAAGCATCGCCACCCTTTTGGATGACAAGAACGAGCTTTATAACATGATCCTGAGTATGATCAAGGAGCTCAACAAATCGGTCGTTGAGTTGACCAGGTTTTCGCAATTTGTCAACCAGCAGCGGCCCACACTCACCAGCCTGCTCGAGGAGACTCGAACAACCATCCGCCAGACCCAGGACGTGCTCACCGGACTTGCCAACAATCCCTTGTTGAGGGGGGGAATACCGGAACAGATGGCCCAGCAAGAAACTTTCAGGAGCGGACGCGATGATCGGTACTAGATTATTTACCCTTCTCCTCGTCACGTCGTCTTTTACCCTCGCATGTTCCAGCGCCCCGGCGCCTGTGACCTCCATCAACATCCGCAAAAACATGGCCGCGGATAATATGCGCTACGGCAATGCGGCCTACGACCAGGCGGACTACGAAAAGGCCCTTCAATTTTTTCTTTTGGCACTGGAAAACAACACCCTGGCAGATTTTGAAGAGGGCATGGTGAAATGCTACCACTCCATCGCCAAGACCTTTCTGGCCCTGGGGAAGCGCGATGACTCCCGGCGGGCTTTGGAGAATGCCCAACGTATTCTGACGTTTCTGCAGTCGAAGGATCTCCAGGCCCAGCAACTCTTTCACCAGGCCAGTCTGGCCCTGGAAGAGGGGCAAATAGCCCGGGCAGAGGAGGCCATCGATCAGGCCCTGCAACTCAACCAGGCAACGGACAACCGGGCACAGCGGGCCGTTCTATATCATGGACTGGGAATGGTCAAAAGAGCCGCCGGCCTGAAAACGAGCAGCAACCAGCTCTTTGTCGCCGCCCTGGGTTATTTTCAACAGGCACAGAAAATCAACGAGTCCCTGATGGCGTACACCGAGCTGGCGGCCAATCATTACATGCAAGGGATGGTTTACCTGAGCCTCGGCGATTGGGGAAAGGCCGGGGAAAACTTGACCCAGGCCCTGCAATACGATCGGAAAATGGAAAATACGATGGGAATCGCCCTCGATCATCGTGCCCTTGGCCAGCTCGCTGCCATACAGACCGACTGGAATCTCGCGGTCGCCCACCACCTCCGTTCCTACCGGATCCTACTCACTCTGAATGACGCCGCCCAGGCGCGGCGAAGCCTTGACCTGCTCATCGAGGCACTTGTAAAGTCAAACCGAAACCAAGAAGCGGAGATTTTCAAACAGGAAAGGAGCAGACTCGATGGCTGAACATCCCCAGCCCATGGGTTACCGGATTCGATCCTCCCTCGGGACATTCTTTCCCCGTATCGCCAGGTCCTTCCTTTTGGTGGGTGCCCTGGCCCTGATTTCTCTTCTTCTGGTGCTGCCTGCCTGGTATTTGGCGAGCACCTATCCTCAGGCTTACACCTGGGGAACGCTGAGCCTCGTGGCACTCGCCCTTTTGATCCGTGGTATCTTGTCTTTGGACCAAACCCTTCGGCGTTACGGTGTGGGATATTTTTATCGGCACATCCTCGTTCCGTATCTCGTTCAGCGGGTGCCCAGTCTGGTGCTGGGAATTTTAGGGGTCGTTTCCCTGTTTTTCTTCCTCACCGAAAACTATGCCCCCGCCGCCCTTCTGGCCCTGCTGTTTTTCCTGGGGATCGGATTACGTATTCTTTAATCGCGGTGGTGCGGATCAGCCTTTTCTTTTTGCTCCCTGCGGCGCTGTCGGCCTATCCTCTGCTGAAACTCGACTTTCGCGACCCCGTATTCAAGCAATATCAACAAGAACTCGAGGCCTACCACCGCGCCCGGGCACGAAATGAGCCACTGCCCACCCTGTTGTTTTTCCAGGTCGAGGTGCCCCGGGATATGGACCTTTTGAGCCTGAGCGCACGGTTAGGCCACAGATACGACACCCTGGCAACGCTGAACCTTCTGGATCGCTCCTCCGCACCCATAGGAGGCCGGACGCTTTTGGTTCCCAGTCAGCCGGGACTCTTCCTGTACGAAAAAGCGCCAAACGGGCTTCAGAACCTGATTCGCTCCGGTAGGGTAGCCAATGATTCGATGCGGGAAATCAGGATTCAGCAAGGGGGAGAGTGGATATCCCTGCTGTTCATGCCCGATGAGGCGCTGAATCCCGTAGAGCGGGCCTGGTTTTTAGGGATTCTCCGTCTCAGCCCTCTGGACGGGCTTCTCGAACCTGTCCAGGGAGCTCGCCTCACCTCGAAGTTCGGGATGAGGAGGGACCCCTTTACCGGACATCCTGCCTTTCACAACGGGGTGGACCTCGCCGCCCCCGAGGGCACTCCGGTCAGGGCCGCGGCTGCCGGTGAGGTGATTTTTGTCGGCACCCGGGGAGACTATGGGAACCTCGTGATCATCAAGCACGAGAATAGCTATGAAACCTGGTACGGTCACCTCAAAAACACCTTTGTCCGCTTGAATCAAAGGGTGAATTCCGGTTACATTTTAGGCGAGGTGGGTTCGACAGGGCGAAGCACAGGTCCGCATCTTCATTTCGAGGTTCGCAAAAACGGGCGGACACAAAACCCGGTACCCTACTGGAAATAAAAGGAGTTTATGGTCCATCGCTCCATATTTTTCTTTTTTCTAACCGTACTCAACCTTTACGCCAGCGACAGCCTCAGAGGTCGCCCCGCAGGCAGCCTTTACCCGGGCTCGGACCCCATGGTGTTTGGCCTCGACGACTTGATCGACATCCCTCTTCCGGAACCCAGCCCCCTGTATAGTGCCCTTGTCATCACCCTGACTATCCCGAGAGATTTCTTGCCGTTTCGAAGCTCGTTCGCCCTCCTAATTTGCACCAATCTCCGACCGCGTTATCGTCCCGATTTTCGAGATTACCTGGTGGACCGCCTCGGATCCCAAATTTTACCCATGAGTCAGACGTTCACGATCCGAATCCCCTTGACGAACGGCGTCAGGCTGGAGGGGTTACGTCACAGCTGGGACCTCACCCCCTTGCCGAACCCAAGATCGGGAAATCTTGCCCTGATCATCACGCCCATCGAAAAAGACCTACCCCCGAACTCTCAGAGCTTTCGATTTTCTGCAGCCCTGCGGCTTTTGCCTGGAAGCCATGGCGGGGTCCAAATCCGTCTACCCCAACTCAATCCCCAGGAGCTGGCTGGAGTTAAGGTGCGTTGGGGGAACCAAACATTGCCCTGGCAGGATACCTTGTACCTCCTGCCCGGACGTCAGGATATTCAAATCTTGGACAGTCCTCTGGCCTACGAGAATCTCCCCTTCGAGGTGGTGGCTGGTACTATCCAAGAGGTGACGCTCAAACCATTGGAAACGGAGTCCGTTTTTGTTTGGGACCTCCCCGCCGAATCCAAAATCGAGGTGAACGGGGTTATTGTCCCAGTCGGTCAGCCTTACAAGGTTTCCCCCGGGGTCTATCGGATCTCGATCCGATTTGGCGGTACGACCTTAAACCGTGTACTCGAAGTCAGCCGCCCAGGCAAGTTCGTGGTTAGCCTGGAAATGGATTTAAAAATCGATGGAAATTGATGGTAGGCCGTTAATTTTCTTGTGCATTTCGACGATAAAGAAATTGTCGGGTGGATGGAGTTCCCCTCCCAGTTTACTTCTATCCTTCCCGACGGAGGCCGGCTCCAGCCGGCCTTTTTTATTTTTCTACCCAGGTTGACATTTTTTGCTCGGCTTCGTAACCTGATCGAATATGGACCAAAACCGGAAACAAAAGTTTTGGCTTAACCTGGCCATCATCGTGGGAATAGGAAGTTCCATCCCCGGCGGCTTTATTACCGGTTTAGCCTTCTCCTCGGCTCTCAACACATCCAAAGAGTTCTCCTTCGAGGTGATTCGCGAGGGAGAAAACACCAAGGTCCTCGATCTAAAAGGCCGGGAAATCACCACCTTTTTCGCGGACGAGCGGCGAGAGCTCGTCAAAATCACCCAGATTCCTTACCACCTCCGGGACGCCCTGGTCATCCGTGAAGATTCCGAGTTTTACAGTCACCAGGGCTTCAGCCTGCGGGGAACCTTGAGGGCCATCTTTCAAATCCTCACCAACCGCCTCTTTTCCGGGGGAAGTACCATCACTCAGCAACTAGCCGGCAACATTTATGCGAACCGAAGGGAGATCAGCATCACCCGAAAACTGGTGGAACTTTGGTACGCATTCTTGCTGGAGCGACATTATTCGAAAGACGAACTTCTCGAGCTGTACCTCAACAAGATGCCCTTCGGTCATGGTACCTACGGTGTCGAGGCCGCCAGTCAATTTTATTTCCGAAAGTCCGCCACGAGCCTCACCGTGGCAGAATCGGTTCTGCTGGCGATTCAGTTAGTAAAACCTGGCCTTTACAGTCCTATCCGGAACCCCAATCGGGCAAAAGTGATCCAGGAGGAGATCCTGAAACAGATGGTCGAGTACGGCGTGGCCACCAAAGAGGACGCCAAGAGGGCCTTTGAGAGCTATTGGGAAAACTACGACTATTTACGCGACGACCGCCCCGTGTTTTTCGAGCGCGAAGACCGGGCCCCATACTTCTCGGAATATATCAGGGGACTTCTGGATGAGAACCTGCTCGGCCCCGTCGACATCTACAGAAACCAGTTCCTGATTTACACCACCCTGGATCTCGATCTGCAGGCCATTGCCGAAGAACTCTTGAAGGAAGGGATCAAAGAGACCAATCGGCGCTACTTGCTCAACAAGGGTACGCGCATCGATGCCATCGATACGTCCTTCATCCCCATATTGGACATGCTCTCGGTAAGTTTCAACATTCCCAATTTGAGGATATCCGGTCGGCGTCAACAACGCGAGGCCCGTTCTTACATGGAGCAACAGATTAATCCGACGATCGACCTGATTTCAAGCATCTTCGGAATTTCTGATCTGAAACGGATCGCACAGATCAATGCCGAAAACGAAAGACGCTTCGCCCAGATCAACATCGTGGAAGGCGCCATGGTAACCCTGGAAAACAAAACGGGTTACATCCTCACGATGATCGGCGGGAGTCAGTTCAACCGAGCCAACCAATTCAACCGAGCCGTGCAGGCCAAGGTCCAACCCGGCAGTGCATTCAAACCCTTTCTGTACTCTGCCGCCATCGACAGTCGGCGGTTTACGGCGGCGACACGGTACCCAGACATACCCGTCGCTTTCGGTAACGAAGAAAATCCCTACACGCCGATGAATTATGGGGGATTGTGGCGCGGGTCCGTATTGATGCGTCAAGCCGTCGCACTGTCCCTGAACATTCCCGCCCTTCTGACTTTGAATCAGCTGGGGTATGATCCGGTCATCCGGCGAGCGGCCCGAATGCTCGGGATTTCGGATCCGGCTGAGATCAATAGAAACTTTCCTCGTGAACTTCCCCTGGCCCTGGGAGTCTCCGCCGTGTCTCCGCTCCAAATGGCGAGGGCTTTTGCCGTTTTTGCCAGCGGAGGGCGCGAAGTCATCCCCATCGGAATCCGTTACATACAGGATAGAAATGGTAACATCGTGGCCAACCCCGCGGCCTACCAGGAGGCCGAACTGCAGCGGCGCGGCGAGGACGCTCAGATCATGTCTCCCCAAACGGCCTATATCATGACAAGTATCCTAAAATCCTCTGTGGAATACGGCACCCTTTACGGGGCGACCAATTCTGTCGGCGGTTTCGACGGCATGGACATGGCCGGAAAAACGGGAACTCCTCAAAACTGGTCCGACAGCTGGGCCATCGGTTTCAGCCCTTATATGACGACTGCCGTCTGGTTTGGTTTCGATCGGCTTGGCAATAGTTTGGGAATCAACAACGTCGGTGCTGCCAGCCCTGTTTGGGCCAAATTTATGAAAGAAGCCCATCGTAAACTGCCCGTGGCCAAGTTCGAAAGGCCGAACGGTTTGGTCCAGGTTAGAGTCAATTCGCGAACGGGTATGCTCCCGATGGGTTACGAGGGAGAGCCCACCATCCTCGAGTGGTTCCTGCCCGGAACAGAACCAACGAGCGTCTCCTCCTTACACACTCAGGAAAACACGCGAACGACCACCGTGTTGAGCAATCTCGAAAACAGATTGACCTCCGACCTCTCCGGTGTCGATCTTTCGAATGTGATCGATTTGAATCTCAACCTTCAAATAGAGACCAATAGGCCGACAAATACGCAAATACGCGAGACGGTTCCGCCCGTTCCTGTATCGCCCCCGGAAAATCCTGAAAGATTGTTGAACTGATTATGCTGGAAAAGATCGAAAAGATTAAAGTCAAAAATCGAATTCGACAGGACCTGGGGGACCTGGAATCTCTGAAGAATAGCCTGCGGCACTATGGCCTGATGAGCCCCATCATCATCAACACGCGGAGAGAGCTCATTTCGGGCCACCGCCGTCTCGAGGCGGCAAAACAGCTGGGTTGGAAAACCATCAGCGTCATTGTGGTGGAAAAACAAAACGAGGTCGAGGCCCTGATGTGGGAAATCGAAGAAAACCTCCAGCGCAAGGACTTCACCCCGGAGGAGTATGCCCGGGCCGAACTCAAACTCAAGAAATTGAAGAATCCCAATATCTTCGTTCGGATTTGGCGCGCGATCGTCGCTTTCTTTCGGCGCCTTTTCGGTAGCCCTTGAGCCAGCCCCTCACCCGAGTCACCTTGACGTGGGCGCAAACCCTCAACGGCTACATTGCCCTCTCCCGGCCATCCCGTCTGTCACTCAGCGGAAAAGAGTCGATGGAGGTGACGCACCGGTTGCGATCCGAACACACCGCCATTCTGGTGGGAGTCAACACCGTCCTCAGCGATGATCCCCGTCTCACCTGTCGTCTGGGTAAAGTGGAACGCCAACCGGTGAGAATCATCCTTGACAGCCGCCTCCGTACCCCGCCGACAGCGAGACTCTTCGAGGACATCGAGCAGGCCGAACTCTGGATCCTTTGCGTCGCTCCGGATGCCGCCAGGGAAAAAAATCTGCGGGATCGGCATGCCAGGGTCATCCGCCTTCCCGATTTGAACCCGACATCCGTCCGTCGTTTCCTGAGTGAGGCTGGGGTCGCCTCGGTCATGGTGGAGGGCGGGTCGGCCGTCTTATCCAGTTTTTGGCAGCAAAGGGTTTATGATCGATTGGTGATCACGGTGACCCCCACGTTTTTGGGCTCGGGCATTCCGGCCTTGAATCTGAAAAACTTTTCAATACCCGATGAACTTTTCACTGTGGAAGGAGGAGTTTGGAGCATTCAGGGCAGGGACGCTGTTTTTGATTGGAGCAAGCGATGATACTCCGGTTCGTTGGTCCCCGGTCGCTGGATTTCGTACCCAGCGAAACGTTTTTGGCCAGGGGCCGTCTCCGGGTGCAAGCAGAGCTGATCGGCATCAGCTCAGGAACCGAGCTCCTTCTTTGGCGGGGGGAATATCCTCAAAACTATTCGAACCCCAACGAGTTGGAAGGTCTTCGGCAGCTTTTGAACTATCCCATTGCCTATGGATACATGGCGGTGGGCAGGCTCGAGGACGGGACGCGGGTGTTCGCCTACGCCCCACACGGGGACGAGCTCTGGGTTGATGCGTCGTCCCTGGTGCCGATTGGGAACTTACCCGCCGAGGATGCCGTTTTTCTGGCTAACATGGAAACCGCCCTGCACCTCTACCAATCCGCTCGCCCCTTTCCCGGCCAGCGCCTTGCCGTCTGGGGTCTGGGAGTGGTCGGTCTCCTCTTGGGCTGGCTCCTCACCCGGTTCAATCCTGGGACTTCATGGGCGGTGGAGCCTCTACCTTCACGAAGGTCCAGAGCCGAGGAACTTGGCCTGAGGTCCCTGACTCCCGAGAACGCCTCGGAAATCATCCACGAGCAAACCGAAGGACAGGGCCTGGAAGTGGCCTTTGAGTTGAGTGGAAGACCGGACGCGCTCGATTCCATCTTTCCCGTCATGGCGGAGGAGGGGCGGATCGTTCTGGGGTCGTGGTACGGACGGCGCCGCCATGCCATCGATTTGGGCTCCGACTTCCACCGCAAACGACTGAGTTTTCACGCGAGTCAGGTCAGCGTCCCCCTCAAAGAACTGGGGCCCACGTGGAATGTGCGGCGCCGGCGCCTTCTCGCGTTGGATCTTCTACAACAATTACGCCCTGGGCGCTGGATCACCCATCGTTTTGCCCTGAGGGAGGCGGCCGCCGCCTACGAACTGTTGGAAAACCATCCCGAGCAGTGCTTTCAGGTTGTCCTGATGCCTTGATTAGGTTAAAAACAAACATGATCTTCCACGTCGCCGTTCGTCGTCCCATGACGTTTCGCCACTTTCTTTATGGAGATTTCGGGCCCGAATCCCGGCCACACAGTCATCCCTACGAGTGCGAGTGGCGGCTTTATGCACTCATGCTCGATCCGACAGGCTTCGTTGTCGATATTTCCCTGATGAAGAAGGCCATGGAGGCGGTACTTCGTCCCCTCGACACCTTGCTCTTGAACGACCTTCCCGAGTTCCAGGACACCCAGACCAGTGTCGAGCAGGTGGCCCGATGGTTGTCGCACCGCCTCTGGACCAGCCTGAAGGAAATGGGGCAGGACCTTGCGGCCATTGAACGCAGCGAGGTTCGCGTTTACGAGGATGAAGGGACCTGGGCTTCGGTCGTCCTGGAGAGGGGGGAGCTGACATGATCCCCATCGTGGTCCGCCATTGGTTTTATCTGCTCTGGGAAAATCCCTTTTCCGTCCTGATTTCCAACCTGACCCTCGTCTTCCTTCTGGGCTTTGGCTTCGGGGCCGTTGCCTTCCTCCCCTTGCCGGCTCCGATTCTCATCGGTTTAGGAGTATCGAGCCTCATCACCACCATCCTCTATGCGGCCGGCCTGATTGCGACCGTTGGGCCTGTCTCGCTTCAGAAAGCCTGGTCGCTGGCGACGCCCTGGTCCGCGATTCCGCAAAATCTCGGATCTGCCCTGCTAGGGTTTTTGAGCTTCCTGTTCCTGTCGATCATGTGGCAAGTCAGCATCCCTTCCTACCTGGCGACGCCAGACATTTTTCCTCCCGAAGACCCCATCGTGCTTTCCGTGATCAAGGACGGGGGGCGTTACCGTCTGAATTGGCGCGATCCCGAGGATGCTGACCTCGGTTTTCTTCGACTCCGCATCCGTCTAGCCGAGCTCAACAAGGAGTTTCAGGGCAGAATCGATGTCGGGATGGGGACCTACCTCATCCCCGAATTCGAAGGCCGGGCTGAATTGCTCCTGCAGGCCGTCGACCAATCGGGAAATGCCAGCGATGGCCTCGAAATATCTATCGAAAACGATGCCTGGCAGCAGCGCTCTGTCTGGGATGGCCGCTCTCGGAATCGGCCCAAACTGCGAATATCCGGTATCCACACCGACGGACTCAACCTCAGTTGGGAAACCGATGAAGAAGGAAGCAAGCTCGACAAGGAGGGAGACTTCCGTTTGTTGAGTGCCGATACCCGTGATGGTTTGCCGGAACAGGCTTCGAGTCCGGGAGCATCCGGCCGCATCCTCCTGGACTGGAGCCGCGGCATCCTCCGGTTGGCCGTCGATCATTTGGGATGGGACCGAGGGCGATGGTACCAGGTGCAAGCTCGCTGGCCCGATGGGACCCTGGTCGCTTCCGAGGCGATTTACCGATCAACCCTGGGAATCGGCAACATCGTCGTCGCCGGAATCCTCGTTGGGGTCTTTGTCTGGCTTTTGATTTCCCTTCCCTTCTGGCAGCCCTGGAAGAGGTTGAACAACCGGGGCTGGTTCTCCAGCCTGCGGGAGAGCCAGGTCTACCTGATCCGCAACCTCGGTTTCGCTCTATGGGCAAGCCTTGGCGGTTTGATTTGGCTGGTGACGAGTGCCCTGCTCCTGACTTCGTTTCCGGGTCTTCTCGGCCTCGGGCTGTGGTACCACGAAAGTCTGAGGATGCAGCTCAAGGCCGAAGAGTGGCTGAAAAACAATCCCGAGGCATCCCCGGAAGGCGTTCCCTGGCAGCGGATATTTGCGGAGGAACGTCAGCTGTGGTCCCACCGGAAACTCAAACAGTGGTTGATGCCTTGGCGTTGATTTTTTGACCCAAAAATCCGAAAAACGATCCCATCACACCGCCTAATAAGTGAGCGGTGTGGCTGACACCGTCCGCGGGACCGAAGAGACGTATCAGTTCTTCACCCATAAACAACAAAGCAACCAGGATGAAGGTGAGGGGAATGGTATTGGGTTTAGCTCCCGCGAAACTTCCTAAGAGGATAAAGGCATAGACTACGCCGCTGGCACCCAAAAGTCCATTCGGAAAGAAAATCACATTCAGGATGCCGGTTACCAGCAGGGTCACCAGGACGATGCTCAGCAGGTCTTTGGTACCGAACTTTTCTTCCAGGTAAGGCCCGATCATGAGGATCATGGTAAAGTTCCCGAAGTAATGAGCGAAGTCCGCATGACCGATCCCGTGACTCACGAGCCGAAAATAGTCCAGGGGATCCGTGAATTGAAACGATCCCGCAGGGCCCACGGTAAACAGAAATCTGCTCAAGCCACGGAAAACGGTTTGATCCAGGATCAGAACAACCAGGCTTATCATGGTGTACCAAAGAATGAACGGGGAATTGAACGAAATTTTCATGTATCCTCCAAAATGATGTGCCCCACATGAGTGCGATATTTAGACAATGCCTCTTCGTAACTGAAATCGATGGTGGCGATGTTGATGTGCTCCTCGATACGACCCGCCCGGGGAACTTCGAACTCGAAGATGGGATTGCGGATGATGTCTTCGATTTCTGTCTCCGACAGGCCATGCTCGAGAAGGAAGGTTCCAAAACTGCTGGCCTGCCAGCCTAAGAGCGTTTTCTGGGGGCCGACGAGGTGCCCCGTGCTGTCCAACAAAAGATCGAAGGGACTCTTGCTGTAGTGAAAAACCCTGGCGGGGGGCTGAAGAGGGTCGAGGATGTTGTCGAGAACCAGGGACTGCCGCATCGCTTCCAGGGCGTTGTGTATTCCCTCGGGGCCCATGGCAAAACGAAAAATCATGGCGGCGATGTCGGTCCCCTCCAAATCCTGCTTCAATAGGTAGGGGATGTCGTAATTGATGATGAAACAATTTTGATATCTTTTGATGATTTGACCGCAGGTGATGAGAATGTCAAAGGGATCGACCCACACCTCGAACAGGGACTTTTCGTCCAATTTCAACTTTTCCATCGCCTCATAGGCCCCCAGGATTTGGGAGGTTTCCGGGTCGAGGCCGAAATAAACCCGAAAATGGTTTTTCATCCCGGGAGTCATGCCCGTTTTTCCTTTCCGTGCAAAGTACTCCCGGATTCTATAATGGCGAAGGATTACCTGGTTTTCTGCCAGAAAGTGGCCGGGAAGATTGGCCAGGTATACCATGCGAACAGCGTTTCGGTATTCGGGAACGTTGTGAATGACGCGGAACAAGCTTTTTTCCACGTCGACGCCGTTGGTTTCGGGTCTGAGGTACAGAAAGACATCGAGGAATTGGCCGCTGGCATCAGGACCTGAATACGGTATGATGATACTGGGCGCCTCGTCGGACATGTTTCCCCCTATGGCGGGCACGAATTCCCTCCCATTCTACTATAACGTAGTGCCGCGACAACTGCACTTTTTTGGGGCACTTTTCCCGCCCCTCTCTAGCATTTTTCCGCATTTTTGACCCCATCCTCGATTTTTGCCCCAAAAACACGTCTAAAACCCTCATTTTTTTGCTTATCAGGTTGGAGGTGTTTCCTATGTCTTTCCTACCCCTATTCTGTCCCAACCCCGACTGCGCCCACCACCAGCGGCGCACCCCTCTGTTGCCCGGCGAAAAGCCCTGGTTCCACCGCAAAAGCCACTTCAACACCACGCGCAACGGCTGGGTCCCGCGCTTC
>CALGPJ010000022.1 GCA_937960645.1 uncultured Spirochaetia bacterium
GAGTTTTCCAACTACGACTACTTGATGGGCGCGGATGTCGACTTTGACCATCCCGAGGTCACGACCGAATACCGCAACTGGGCCAAGTGGTTCATGCAGACCGGACCCCTGGACGGTCTTCGCATCGATGCCGTGAAACACATCAAGTTCACCTGGTTCAACGGCTGGCTGGACTGGTTGAGAGGCCCCAGCGGCGTCAATAAAAACTTCTTTGCCGTGGGCGAATACGTGGCCCGGACCACTGGGGAGCTGAACAACTTTATCAGCAAGACCGGCGGGCGCATGAGCGTGTTCGACTTCCCGCTCCATTACAAGTTCGAATCGGCCTCCAGAAGCGGCGGTAGCTTCGATATGCGCTACATCCTGACCGATACCATCACCGCCAACAACCCCATCCTTTCCGTCCCCTTCGTGGAAAACCACGACACCCAGCCCCTTCAGGCCCTGGCCAGCCCGGTCATGGACTGGTTCAAACCCATCGCCTACACCGTCATCCTGACCCGCCAGCAGGGCTACCCCATGATTTTCTGGGCGGATGAGTTCGGTGCCACTTACACCGACAAAGGGCAGACCGCCAGCATCGCCGCTGTCCCCCGACTGCGATTCATATCGATGGCTCGCAAGTACTACGCGTACGGCACCCAGCGCGACTACTTCGATCACTGGGACATCGTCGGCTGGACTCGGGCCGGCAGTTCCACCATGCCTAACAGCGGATTGGCGGCCATCGTTAGCGACGGCCCCGGCGGCTCCAAATGGATGGAAGTCGGCACCCAATTCGCGGGACGGGTTTTCTACGATTATCTGGGCAATCGCACCGACACCGTCACCATCAACAGCTCCGGCTGGGGAGAGTTCAAAGTCAACGGCGGCAGTGCCTCGATCTGGGTACCCCAAAATAACCAGACTGCCAGTGTCACCTTTACCGCCACCGGCGTCAGTCTTTCCAGCGGTCAACAGGTCTACGTGGTGGGTAATGTTCCTGCCCTGGGTTCCTGGAACCCGGCCAACGCCAAGCTCCTGGGCACCTACGTCTCCTCGGGCACCTACCGCGGAGTCCACGCCATGCCGCGCTACACGGTCATCGAGTACAAGCTCATCAAGAAGAACAGCAGCGGCCAGGTCATCTGGGAAAGCGGCGTCAACCGCGAGTACTTTGTTCCTAACAGCACCTCGGGATCCACGACCTCCGCCTGGCGCAACTGATTTTTTCGGTTAGCTCTCTTGAACCCTGTCCGATTTCGGACAGGGTTTTTTTATGCAATGATGGTGGCGTCTTGTTCCTGTTGACGCTGCTCAGCTTTCCCGCGAAAGTACAGCTTTCCTTTGGTTTCGAAATGATCTGGCTGACCGACTTTGCCACGGTCCGGCGCTACGAGGAAGGGTCGCTGGAATGGGGACTGGACGAGGTAAGGGAAGCCCAAAGCCTTTACCGCTCTGCCCAGAACTGGGCCCGGGGGGTCTTATCGAACCCCGGCCACTAAGAGCATGGTGGTAGGCGGCCAGGGCTCTGCAACCGAGCCATCCTCGGATTTCCAGAGGCGCACCTTGTTCATCCAGCGGTTTTCCAGAATCCAGGGATTGGTCCACACCCTGCTTTCGGGCTGAACCTTAAACCCTGCTTTCTCGAGGTGTTGGAGCCATTCGGTGAAGCTCCAAAAGCAAAAAGTCTCGTGCATTTCACTGCGCCAATTATCCGTGTAGTCCTTGTGCAGGAGAAACTCGGCCACGACTCGGCGGCGTGCCATCACGAGAATCCGCGGCGTGTGTTGCAGGACCCTGTACTCTTCTCGGGGCTCCCCAGGCCGCCAATCCTGAATGAATTGCCGCCACAGTCCCAGAAGCGAGAGCTTCTGTAACAAAGAATCGGCGGTGCTGTTGTCCGGGGGAAGATCGTCGTAGGGTTCGTCCCTCCCCTGGTTGTTCAGCAATTCGAGAACGATCAACTCTTCGCCCTGCTGGGGTCCAATGACATCCCGGTTGATCCATACCCCGAGTGGGTCAAGCTCCTTCTTTCGGTTTTCGATGAACGCTAAAAGGTCGTTCCTTCCCCCATAGCTCTCGATTTCGTGGGTCAAACTGCCGGTGTGGATGGTGTTCATCCTTTCCGCTTGAAAAACTAAACCCGTCACGGCGTTGCGCTGAGCGAACCAAACGTTGGGATTGGTGAATTCACCGTTGATTTTTCGTTGCTGACAGATCTCATAGAGGGGACGCGCGATCTCGATCCCGTAAAAGTCTGATTCGGAGAATCGCGGGTCCTCGTTGGCCAGTTTGATCCAGCTGCCCACCGCACAGCCTATGTCGCCGATGAGTCCGGGGCGAACGTGCGGCCCGGTTTCCTGCCATTTGAGCACAGCGATTTCATCCATTTGCCGAACATAGGCTCCGTAATCCCGACTCTCGGTCAGGTCTCCATCCGATCCCACAATAGGATCGGAAAAAAGGAGCCGAATCCTGTCGCCCACCCTGTATTGCTTCCACAGTTTGTAACACGCGGGATGAAGCTTCATCAGAAGCTCGGCATCTTTATCCCAGCCCGGTTGGGCCGCTTTTTCGATCAAGCTCCACGGCTGGACCTCGCGGTAGGTGCCGGACTCGACATCCGCCCAGGTTGCCGCCTCGGCCCCCCAAATAAAAAATCCCAGCGACTGATATTGGCGCATGACCGGAGTGCTGCCCACGGCGATGGTGTTCTCCGGTGTGAGGCTCAAACCAAGCTCATGCCGGATGGTTTTCAAAACGAAGGAGGCAAAATCGGGACGCAGCCCGACATCCGGGATGCCAATCACCCAGACCGGCAGCTCCAGCTCTCCTGCAAAGTCCTGGATGGCCATGGCCCTCAGGACAAAGGGCAAGGGATTGCGCTTGGTGCCCCCGTGGTTCGCACTCGTTACCGCAAACACCGCCCCATCCACCGGGCAATCAGGAAGGGGCCTTCCGTCCAAATCAAAACTGCCGTTCATGCCCGAATGGGTGAACCGGTACAGGTATTGATATTGATACCAGGTCAAGGCATGATGCCTGCCGGGGATGAGAAGGTACATGCCTTCATGGTAGTACAAAATCGTGTATAATCAAGGTTAACCTTAAAATAGGTTTGACAAGGAGGCAGCGAATGTTATCCAGGGTGATTTTGGCCGTCGACTTGACGCCAGCCTCGGAAGAGGTGGTGCGTTATGCCAGGCATCTCAAAGCCATCGGCACCCAACAGGTGCTCCTGGCCCTATGTATTTCAACGTTCGATGGGTCTTCCTTGTCCTACGGTTACTCCGATGGACAAATCGACCAGATCCTTCAAGACTATCGGGACATCTTGTCCCAACAAGGTTACGAGGTAAAAACCGAGGTGGTTTACGGGTCGGCCCACAAAGAAATCAACAACCTGGCCTTCCAGCAGGGGTATTCCGCCGTCGTCATCGGTTCCCACGACCACACGCTCTCTCAGGACATCCTGCTGGGGAACGTGGCCACAGAAATGATCCATTTTTCCCAACGTCCTATCCTGGTGTTTCGATTGGCCATCGAAAAATCAGAAAATCAGGCCAGGGCAAGGGTTGCCGATTCTGAGCGTTCCCTCCATCAGCACGTGCTCTACGCCACCGATTTTTCCAAAAACGCAGACGAGGCCTTTCTTTATGTGGAAAAATTGGCTGAGGCAGGAAGTGCCCGAATCACTCTGGCCCACATTCAGGACAAGGTCAAGCTCAGCCGTATCACCTCCGAGGAGCTGGAAGAGTTCAACCAGATCGATCAGTCTCGGCTCGATGTACTGAAAGAGAGGCTGCTGACACGGTATCCTGGCGTGGTCGTGGATATCAGAATCTCTTTTGGTAAACCGGGACAGGAAATTGTGAACCTTGCCCGAGAACTTCAGCCCAGTCTGGTAGTGATGGGGTCCAAGGGGAAGGGCTACATCGAAGAACTCTTCATGGGGAGCGTGTGTCACTACGTGGCCCGCATGTCCCACACGCATACGCTGCTGGTACCCTTGCCCCGGCAAACCCAGACTCGATCATGAAATTTTTTGAGCGTTTATTCCAACTTGACGCAATGCCCGCATTAGTCCAATAGTAATTTCGGAGGTTACGGCGACCATGAGCAAACATTCCCCAGGCATAGGTTTTTTTGAAAAGTATCTGACGGTCTGGGTCGTACTGTGTATGATTCTTGGCATCGTACTCGGCACCTTCCTCCCCGTTATCCCCGAAGTTCTGCGCAACCTCGAGTATGCACGGGTGTCTCTGCCCATCGCCGTTTTGATCTGGCTGATGATCTACCCCATGATGATGAAGGTGGATTTTACCAGCATCAAGAATGTCGGGAAAAATCCCAAAGGGCTATACGTTACCTGGATCACGAATTGGCTCATCAAGCCGTTCAGCATGTACGCCATCGCCTGGTTTTTTCTATTCGTGGTTTTCCAAAACCTGATCCCCGATTCCCTGGCCAAAGATTATCTCGCGGGGGCTATTTTGCTGGGAGCGGCTCCGTGTACGGCCATGGTTTTCGTGTGGAGCTACCTTACCAACGGTAACCCGGCGTATACGGTGGTGCAGGTTGCCACCAACGACCTCATCATCCTTGTGGCCTTCACACCCATTGTGGCCTTCTTGCTCGGAGTTGGCGGGGTGAGCATCCCCTGGGACACCCTCATCCTTTCCGTGGTTCTCTTCGTGGTGATTCCCCTGAGTGCGGGTGTGCTCACGCGCATCTTTGTGGTGCGGCACAAAGGTGAGGAGTTTTTTCAGAAGCAGTTTCTTCCCAGGTTCAACAACATCACCATCCTCGGTCTGCTTCTCACCCTGGTCATCATTTTCTCGTTTCAGGGTCGGGTCATCCTGGAGAATCCACTCCACATTGTCCTGATCGCCGTCCCCCTCGTGATCCAGACTTTCTTTATCTTTTTCATCGCCTACCTCGGCAGCAGATTGCTGCGCTTATCGCACGACGTCGCCGCGCCCGCCGGCATGATCGGCGCCTCGAATTTTTTCGAGCTTTCGGTCGCCGTCGCCATTTCCCTGTTTGGGGCACAATCTCCCGTGGTGTTGGCCACAGTTGTCGGCGTGCTGGTGGAGGTTCCCGTCATGCTCAGTCTCGTCAAGATCGCCAACGACACCCGGGGTTGGTTTCCTGCCAGGTCTGCTTAGGCAGTTGAGTTCTCGGGTTGAATTCGCAACGATTCTTCGACCTGGTCAATCAGGGCGCTGAGGTCCGAGGCCACCCTGCCATAGCCACCGCGCTCGTGTGCAGCATTCAGGTGACGCCGCGCTCGGCTCAAGTAGGTTAGCGCCAGCTCGCACGCCGATCGGAAGCCGCCCATATGTTCCAGTTGTTCGACGATGATATCCAAAACACCGTCCGACCCCGAGGTGTATTCTTCTATCAGACGAGCCAGTTCATACCGTCGGACCTCGTCCGCATGGCGTACTGCCTCGATGACCGGCAGGGTGATCTGGCCTTCGCGCAGATCTTGGCCGCGAGGTTTACCGCTGCGTCGAGGATCCACCAGGAAATCGCCGATGTCGTCCGCGATCTGAAAGGCCATCCCGAGCGCATAACCCGAGCGCCCCAGCTCCTCCAACACCACCTGTTTCGCCCCAGCCTCACGGGCCCCACTGACCATGGCCAGGCCAAAAAGGAGGGCGGTTTTACCGCCAAGGATGCGCAGGCAGTCCCTGCGATTTGGCCTCTGGATCGCTGCCCATAGATTTTTTCTCAGCCCCAACTGCAGAAACTCGGCCCTCGCCATCAGCCGCACCAGGCCCGATAGAAGCCTCGCGGTCTCCCGAGAGGCCGCTTCGTTGACCAGGGAAAAGCACAGGGTGAGGAGCAGATCGCCGAGAAGGACAGCACCCGAATTGCCCAGTCGGGATCGGGCGGAAGGAAGCCCACGCCGGTACTCGGCACCATCGACCACGTCATCGTGGGTCAATGTCGCCAGATGGAGGATTTCCAGGGCAACAGCCAGCAGGTAGAAACGATTTTCCAGGGCCCCTTCGAAGGACCGCCGGGTAACCCAGGACTCCAAATCCGCGGCCCCATTTCGCAGGATCCTTGCCGGGGTATTGCCCAGGCGTTCGCTCAATCGCTGCAGTTCCAGGGAGGCACCGCGAAAATCGGCTTCAGGAACCGCCGTCTCCCCGAGTACAAACCGCGAAACCCCCAGCACCAGCCGCGGTCTCAGGAGTTTACCCGGTTTATTTGCCAGGTCCCGAAGAGCGGCGGCGGCTTCGGGTGTTCGCCGAGCCTCGTCCTCTAAAACGAAGCTCAGAACCTGTCGGGTCCACTCGAGATCGACCTGAAGCCCTGATCCACTCATCAAATCGTGATGATCCGACTGATCTTGGGGGTCTATCGCTTCTTCCCTGGCAAGCGTGGCTCACCGGCATACAGGTGGGTCCGCTGGGCCAGGCGCATCGAGGCCCATTGGTCCTTGATCCAGGGGACGAACCAGTGGTCCAGGCCGAACGATTGACCGGCTCCACCCAGCATGACTACAGCCAGGAACACCAGACTCAGCTGAGCCCAGGTGAACATGCCCGAAAGGATGAAGACCGCGCACATCACCAGACTGGCCGCGGCTGCCGGAAAGGTCATCAGGCCGCCCATCAACGCCAGCCCGATCGCGATTTCCGCCAACACGATCAGAGTTTGGAACACGGGATACGGAATGTGGGCCGCCATGTTGTCCATGAAGATGGTCCGGAAGAGGCTGACCGGCCACGAGTCCCAGGCCAGAATCGGCTTGTCCAGGTCCAGGATTTTCCCGAGGGACTGGGACGTATTCGCGGCCGCTTCGGGCCAGGCCGCGGAGGCTGCCACAACCGTGTCCGCCGCCTGCGGTGCGGCTGGTGCACCCCATTCGGTGGCCTGGGCAGCGGCGTCAGCCAGGGGTTGGACGCTCGCCGCCGCAACGGCCGCTTCTCCGGCCTGTTTCACGCCGCGGGAAAACAGAAAACCGGTGCGAGACCGGTCGAACCTCAGCCACCCCTCCCCGATCTTGTTCCAGCCCTCGATCAGCCACACGAACCCTAACCAAAGCCGCGCCGGCAGCACCAGAAAGGCAGGAACCTTTGCGGAAAGATGTCCCCTCAGGAGACTGCGCCGATGTTTCACGTCCACAAACTCGTCCTGGACGTACGTCCAGACCGCATTGAAGCCGGCCAACCCCCAAAGATAGTGCACGTTCACCAGGTGCTTGAGAAGCATGGCGAAAAATCCGGTGAGGTTTTTCCCAACCACCGTCGCGACTGCGTATCGGCTTCCGATGGAGACCATAAAACCGTGAAATTTTGGGGTATAGGCTTTTTTCTTTTTGCCGCGGCACTCGGCCAGGATGTTGTGTGCCACAGTCTCGGCGCTCTGGAGGGCGTTTTCCACGATCTGCGGCACCACCCGTTCCTGGTGCAGGTACCATATTACGTCCCCGCAGAGGTACACATTGGCATAGTCCACCGACTGCATGAACTCGTTGACCAGAATGCGGCCGCGCTGTCCCACGATCTCTTTTTCATCTTCTTCGAAGTAACACGCCGCCATGCCGTGGATGCCCTCCGGGGTGGCAATGGAACATTGGTCGTTCGACACCTTCCCCTTGGTCAGACTGATTTTGGCCGTGAACTCCGAGGCCTGTACCCCGCAGGTCCACACCAGGGTGCTGCCTTCGATCCGGCTAAGGTCGTTCAGGATGTACGCCCCCTCTTCCGCCTTGACGATGGGCGAATTGACCAGGATGGTGACCCCCTTTTTTTTCAGGAAACGCTCGGCGGCACGCCTCGGCCTGTCCGCGATGATGGGCAGGATACGGTCCTGCGCCTCCACGACGATCAGACGGACCTCGTCCCGGTCGATGTGGTACTGGCGGCAGAGCACGTCCGCTCTTTCAATCAGCTCCCCGACCAGCTCGATACCGGTGAACCCCGCGCCCGCCACCACGAAGGTCAACAGCCTTTGCCGGCTGGCCGGATCGGACTCCCGGGCGGCCTCCCGGAACATCAGCTCCACGTGATCCCGTATCCGGATGGCATCTTCCAGGGACCAGAGGGTAAAGCTGTGCTGTTGAACCCCCTCGATGCCGAAAAACTCCGGCCGGCCGCCGGTGCTCAGCACGAGATAATCATAAGGGAGCTCCTGACGTTTGGTTTTTACCTTTCGGGATTCGAAATCCACCCCCGTCACCTCGTCGACGACGAGGTAAACCCGGCTTGCGGCGAAGATGCGCTGGAAACTGATTTTGACCGCTTCGGGATCGGTGCGGCTGCCAGCGATTTCGTGGAGTTCGGTCATCAAGGTATGATAGGGATTGCGGTCCACCAGGGTGATTTTCAACTTGTCCCCTCGAGCCGATCGTTTTTCCAGGATTTTGGCGGTCTCGATGCCAGCGTATCCACCACCAACAATCACCACGTGTTTTTCCGACATGTTCACTCCTTTTTAGACTACCCAACCCAACAAAAGAATCACGATTTGGGCCACCCCCAATAAGAAAAGATTGTAAACCGAAAATCGAAAGGTCGTGGCCTTGTCCGGCCTTTGAAAAAACTTCCAACTCAGAGCCGCCACGAAGGGCAACGCCAAAAACAACCAGGCCGCCTGGGGTTTGAAAAAGCCCCCGATTAGCCCTAACGCCTGCCCGGCGAAGGCCAAAGGGACATTCCCCAGGTACATCCACCGAGCAAGCTCCTTCCCAGTGAGAACGGGAAGGGTTCGACGCCCGTTTTGCCGATCCTCCTCGAGATCGCAGATGTTGTTGGCCAGCATCACGTTGGCAATGCTCACGGCAAGCGGCCAGGATGCCAGAAGCAGGGGCAGGAGGTCTACCCAGCGAAGGTGAAGGGCTAGCCACTCTGAATCGGCCCGCAACACGAAAAAGTGGCCCGGGGTAATCTGAACCAGGGAAGCCAAAATCGGGATCACCAGCCCCATCACGAAACCCGAAACGAGCTCTCCGAAAGGCGTATGCGAGATCGGCAGGGGGCCCCAGCTGTAGGCCATTCCGGCAACGAAACAGCCCACCCCCAACACCAAAATCCAATAATCGGTGCGACTTACCAGGTAAAAACCCGTCAGAGCCGCAACCGTTACGAGAATCCCGAAAACCCAGGCCACCTCGCGCTCGTTCAGGTTGTAAGCGGCCAGGGCATTGTGACGGGAAAAATTGTACCCTTCACGAACCCGGGCCCGTCGATAATCCATCCAGTTGTTGAGCAGGGTTGTCGCCATGTCGATGGCCAGGAGGGAAACGAGCATGACCCAAAAGTTCAGGGCATCCCCTCGCCCGGCCAACCTCGAACCGTAAAAAGTTCCCAAAAGAAAGGGTAGGACACTGGCCGCCTTGGTCGGAAGTTCGACAAGATTCAAAAAGGCACGCAATGTCATGTCGGCACTCGAGGCAATTTTTGTTGGGGCTCCATCGGCAGAGTTTCCATGCTGTTCAAAAATCCTTCATGACCCGTTGCACCAGTCTCACGGCTTCCGATCCACTCACCCGAGTATCCGGTTGAAAGTTTCGGCCGTCGGGCAGGGGAAGGATGTCGCGCTCCACGCAGAACAGCACTGCATCGAAATAGGGGGCCTCGAGGCTGACGTCGGGAATGGGGCTCGCGGGGTTGGGCCGCGATCGGATGCGGCGGCTTTGTCGGTTACGCAGATCGGGGTTGTTCCGCTTTTCCGCGACATAGTGGAGAACCCACTCGGCCAAACGGGCCCGGGTCAGGGGCTCCTGGGTTTCGAAGCGCAGGGCGGTGGCGTTGGGCGTCTCTTCCCGAACGGCCAGGTAAAACTGGTTCAGGGTCGGCAAGGCGATCGTGGCAAGGCGGTTCAAGTCCGAGCCGGTCACGTTCGTATGCCGCAGGTTCCAGCTGGTGTCTCGGGTAAGGCGCCCCTTTTGCCTCCAAATTTCCGGCAAACCTGCCAGAGCCTGGTCATAGGCCGCCACCGCCTCGGCATGGCGGTTCGCTTTTGCCAGGAGCAGACCGAGCTCCCATTGAAGACGGGGATGGCTGTTGGCCGGTGGCGGGGCACCTTGCAAGATGGAAAGCGCGTTGGCAGCATCGAGCCAGGAAGAGACGATGAGGGTCTGCGGATGCTGATTGCCCACGGCCAGCAGGAAACGGTGCTGTTCGGCCAGCTGCTGCCGATCTTGCTGGAGTTTGGCTAAATCGGCAAGGAGGAAATGCGTCCTCAGTCTTTGGTCACGGTTCAAAAGGGCAGAAGAGGCAATTGACCTCGCCTGGGCCTGAAGCGTCTGCAACCGGCTGGGGTCCGGCTCCCATCGTTCCTGATCCAGGCGTGCTTCCAGGCCGAGCAGCTGATCGTCGATGCGATCGCTCGACACCTCGGTAGGGGCCGAAACGCAGGCTGCCAAAAGGGTCAGGAGTGCCAAAGCTTTTTTCATCTCATCCTCCTACGGACGCGGGAAGGCCCACGCGTAGATTTGCTGATCCAAACCGACCGTAATTAAATCGAGCCGTCTGTCGCCGTTCAAATCGAAGTAGGCGGGTTCCGAGTAACCCTGAAGTCCCTGGGGCGCGAGGTGGCGAAGGTTCTGGTCAAGTACCCAGATTCGATTCCCAAAACCGTACACGACAATTTCATTTAGGCCGTCCCCGTCCAAGTCTCCCTGTGCCAGTTTGGCTTCCCCGGAGACCTCAAGGCGCGACTCGCGGATCAGTCCTCCCTCGGCAGATACCAGGGTCAGAATGCCTTCCCTGGATAAAATGGCCAGAACTTCGTCGTTACCCCGTCCCTTAAGCACCAGAGGCGGTGCCTGGTAGGCCCCACTGAACCAGGCAATCTGACCGCGGCTCTCGGCCCCCGGTCCCCACGCAAAAATGCGGCCTTCGGTGGTTAAAAAATAGAGATGGTTTTGCCCCTGATAACGCACCCACACCGGGCTGGCCACTCCCAGCCCCTCGGTGGCGAGGGGGCTGCCCGGCATTTCTTTTCCCTGACTGTCGAAGAGGTAAATGTCGCCATCGAACCGTCTGGGATAGATCGCTACCCGGCCATCACGTACGGCAGGGGGATAACTGACTGGGTCTTCGAATTGCACCGCCCACGACGCTACATTGCCTCTTGAGGAAAGCAAGACGGCTCGATGGGACCTTTCAGTCACGATCAACACGTCGTTACCCAGCATGACGGGTTCCGTCTGCGGCCCCTCCTCGAGGGCGACAGGGAAACCGTCGATAGCGCCGCCATCCAGGGTCCAGGCCGAAACCTGGGCGTTTCTCTGAAACCCGTAAAGGCGGCTGGTCGTGCGGTTGGTGGTCAAGGGCAAAAAGTATTTCGCCTGGGGCAAGGGGAGGGTGCGGACACTTTCCTCCAGGATCCCGTCGAGAACGATGCGATTTTCGTCTGCCACGTAGGCAAAAAAGCGCCGTGCGCCATCCGGGCTTAGCACGTGGAGCCGGGACGAAAGTTGTCCCTGGAGGGGGCGCGGGAAACCGGGAAGCAGGACCGTGGCATTGTCTCGATCGCGGTGGGACCGGATGGTGATATCCAGGTTTCGGTCCTGGAGGGTAATGCTCGCGATGCCCTTTTGGTAAAGCCGCAACACCCGGGAAAGCAAACTCTGATCGCGCATGAAGAACGGGATGCCATGTCGTATATTGTAATAGAGCAGGAGCCTGGATTTGCGGTCCGTTTCCTGGACAAGGTCTGCTAACCCGGGGTTTTTTTCGAGGGTATTCCCTTCCAGAATGGCGTTGATACTCCGGACAATGTTGCCCGAATCCTGAGACAAATAAAAATAGCCCTCGTGCACAGTGTAGTAAGGGAGCTCGAGCTCCACCTTGAAGAGCCGCAGCAGAATTTCGAAGACGGGTGGCAACCGGAGCTGGTTGAGCGGGATCTGATCCACCAAAAACCGGGAGGACTGACTCAGAAAAAGACTTCCCTCGAGCGCGCTCATGGCCCTTTCAAAATCGGTCTGATTTTTGACTTTTACGAGAATCACGGGGTCATCCGACCCAGGGAGGAGAAAAAGTCCCAATTCTCCCGTGGTCCATTTGAAAAGAAGGTCCTCCAGCGAAATTCCCAAAAGAAGATTTGTTGCCTCCCGGGCCCTCTGGAAATCCTGTGCGAGAGAGGGCTCCTGAACCAAAAGCAAATCGACCAATTCCTGCAGACCGGCCACATTCACCAGGGACCAGGTGGTCGCCGTCCCCGGAACGCGGCTGAATTGACCGGAGTTCTCGATTGGATATTCGATGACCGCCCGAGCCTGTGGGACCGTACCTTGAAGAGCGGTGGCTAGATGGACCTTCAGGTTTTGGTTCGTCAGGTCAAAGGTCAGGAGGGATTCCTCGGGAAGGTCGAAGTTTTTGAGGATTCTCGAAACATCCGGATTTTGCTGGGTAACGAGCTGAATCAAGGCTGGAGTATCCGCCAACAACCGGAGGCCGGACGAGCTTTGCCGAAACATTGTCGACGCTCGGGATCGAGCTGTGCTCGAGGAAGGAGTTTGATTCCCCGCCTTGAGCACATCCATCAGAAGCTTTTCCGAATCCGAGATCAGGACGATGTTGGTGCGCAGGGCCAGAAAGAAGTGGGAATCACCTGCCGAGTAACGGAAATAGAGCGCGCCACCCGATTGAACGGCACTCAGGTTTTCGATGGGCACGAAGCCCCCCAACCAATTGATCGGCTGAATGAGCAGGCTTCGCCACCCCAGGTCGAAACCCAAGAGAAAGCCTTGCCGAGTCAGGGCAAAGTCGAAGGGAACCTCGGCAATGTGCCGAAGGAGGGGATTGGTAGCGAGTTCCGCACTCCGGAGATCCCGTACAAGGGCACGAAGCTCACCGAGATTTTGATAGGCAAACACAATGTCCGCTGCCTCGAGATTGAGCCATTCGGTAGCCAGCTTGCCCAAACTGGGAATGCGCAATTTTAGGAGTGTTTTTTCGGGAACATACCGTTCGGCATTCTGCAGCTGAACGGCCCAGCTAATCACATATACTGCGAGGGTGGTCAGGACGACGAGGCCGATGACAAAAATTCCTCTGATGAAATATTTTACAACTTTTCTCACTGCGTCCTTCCTGTTGTGTTCACTATAACATGATTTCCCACCCATTCAAGGAAAAACCGTACCCAGGCGGGAACATGGCGGGGATCATGGGTGACGAGCAACACCGCGGTCCCGAGGTTCAAATATCTTTCGGCATAACGCAAAAGAACCTCCCATGCACCCAGGGACAGGTGCTGGTCGGGCTCGTCCAGGATCAGAAGGTCGGGCTGGACGAGGCAGGCGCGGGCAGCAAGACCCGCCACACGCTGTGCCGGACTTAAAAGATGGAAGGGCCTATCCCAGAGATCTGCCAAACCGAATTCCTGAGCCAGCCGGGACGCCTCTTCCCTCGCCGGCGGGCGGTGTGTGTCCAGCCCCATGGTATTGGTCCAACCCGATAGGATGACCTCGGCGGTCAGGCCCCAAAACCTTTCGTCAAAGGATTCCAGCTGCCGCATCGAAACTACCCGGGTCCTTCGGCGAATCTCCTCCAGATCAAGATCCTGCCCCCTTCGCTTCCCGAATAGTCGCAGGTCGTTGGTGAAGGCCTGAGCATCTTCGCCAAGGAGTACCGAGATCAAGGTCGATTTCCCGCAACCGTTGGGCCCCCTGAGTTGCCAGGCCTCACCGGGGCGCACCGTCCACTCGAGGCCTTGAACCAGAACACGGTGACCTTGTCGGAGGTTGCCGTTCCTCCACTCGATGAGGGGAGCTCCCGATCGTTTGATCTGCCCGTCCTTCTGAACCTCTAACGAATCGCTTCGCCTGCCGGCCAGCCAAAACACCCCCGTCACCGGTAAATCGATGGTTTGCATGGGGCGCAGGGTCAAGACTACCGTCCGTTTTGTCGTTTTCCAATCTGCCAGAATTTCCTGGAAAAGGACTCGGGATTCCCGATCCAAACCATCGAGAGGGCAGTCCAGGACCAAAACGTCCTCGGCTAGAGAAAAGGCTAAGGCCAGCCAGATCTTTCGTGTCTCCCCTGTGGATAAAAAGCGCAAACCGGTATCCTCGAGAGAGGCGAGCTGGAAGCTTTCCCAAAATCCCACCTTGCCGCCCTGGTTGACGTACCATTCCCAGGCTGTCGTTCCGGGATCCTCGGGATCTAAATCGTCACCGGTAAACCGCCGTCGTTCGCCGATACGTAATTGGACCTGCTCTTCCCAGGACGCACAGAGCAACCTACCGATATTGCATTTGGCTGAGCCGTCGAGGACGCTGAGCCTTCCTGCGAAAAAGGCAACAAGACTGGATTTACCGGAGGCAGGACCACCCGTCACGATCCAAAATTCACCGGTATAAACGGACCAGGTCAGCTGCGTCAGCCGCGGACCGCGCGCATCTCCGAGGACGGCCGCCTGGAAAGACACCACGAGGTCACCGAGTTCCATCGTGTTCAGGTCCTGCCCAACAAAAATCCACGCGTGTCCCGGGAAGAGAGGAGCATCAGCAGGCCAAGGGGCAAATGCAAATAGTAGGCACCAATCCGCCACAGCAAAACGGCGCTCCACACACCGGAATAATCGCGCGAAAGGGTGCCGAAGGCCAGACTATAGACCCCTTCGATCCCCCCGGAAGCACCCGGGGTGGGAATGTAAAAAACCAGAAGATTGAGTATCACGTAGGCCAGGAACACGGTCGGAAAGTCAAGGCGTTGTCCCAGGAGGCAAAGCGTCAGCCAGAGACTCAGAGCCTGCAGGGTGGTGTTGACAATACCGAGTGCCGTATCGGCCAGCATGAGAGCGATGTGGTGATTCCATGAGGTCGTGATGCTTTTCTGAACGTTGTTCAAATACTCCACCGCCTTGTTTCCCCAGGCCTCCAGACGCGGAAAGCGCCGGAAAAAATGAAAAACTCCCGAAAAAATGGTGGGCCGAATCAACCCAACGCTCACCAACACAGCCAGTCCCAAACTCAGGCTCAAGCCCCCGACCAGAACCCCTAGCCCCGATCCTGCCTGCATCCTCTCCAGCAGGCCGAAGGTAAAACCGAAGCTTCCGACAATCACAAGAACACTGAATACCAGGTGCTCAACATAACGGTTGATGTAGATGTTGCTGGCCAGGCTGGGCTGAACATTGTGGGACTTGAGGTGAAGGATTTGAAAGGGCTGGCCGCCGGCCGCCATCGGAGTGATGGAGGAATAAAAATACCCCATCACGCTATTGCGAAACATCACGCCAAAGGGCAGTCTGATCTTGAAAGTACGAAGAATGAGAACCAGCCGCAACGTTTCGATCAGGTACATGCCCGCAAAATAGGCCGCAAAGCCAATTCCGGCGATAAGGACCGAGGGGCGGCCGATCTCGCGGACGATGTCCCCGTTTCCCCAAAAAAGTCCCAGGATTGTGTTGACGGTCAGGCCGATGACGATGACGAGCAGCAACTGAAAAATAAGTTTTTTCATAAACTTTCGGACAATTTTTCCCGAAGACGCTCTCTTGCCTTTTCATCGGAAAGTTCGATTTGATCGAACATCGCCCGCAAATGCGGTTGGATGGCCTTCCATTCCGAACGGCTGAGGCGAACGCCACCCTGCCAGTGCTCCTCGAAGGACTCACAGCTCATCGGAGCTACCCGGCGCGTCAGATCGAGGATGACACGGGCGTACTCCCGAATCTCCCATTGGGCATGGGGATGGAGCCGCAGTTTGATGAACCGCAAAAGGTTATGCAGGTCCATGGTCCAGTACCACTCGGTGTATAAGTTGAGGGGCAGCACCATGCGGCAGAGTTCCCGCGCCAGCCCGGAATCGATCAGTTTTTGATACGATTCGTAACTTTTTTGTTGGACCTCGCGCAGCTCGTTCAAAAACGCTTGTGCCAGGTCCGCACCCGCCGGCTCTCCCCTGCCCTGTTTGTTTCTTTTGTTCTGAAGACAGACTTGTTCGGGCTGGGGCTCGTAAAACTCTTCTTTCAGAATTGAATACCGACCGCTGATCTCGTTGACCTTGGCAGTTCGATGGCGAATCCACTGCCGGGCAACAAAAAGGGGCATCTTGCAATGAAAGGTCAACGAGACCATTTCAAAGGGACTGGTGTGCTCGTTGCGCAGAAGATAATCGATGAGTCCCTTATCTTCCCGGATCGTCTTGGTACCCTCGCCGTAACTGACCCTGGCTGCCTGGACGATTCGGGAATCTCCGCCCAGGTAATCGACGAGCCGGACAAAACCCTTGTCCAATACGGGGAATGTTCGATCCAAGACTTCTTCAGCTTCCGGTACGATGGTTCTCGCCATCGGTTCCTCCTAAAAAGGTGACGTCATCGCCTGGGTATGTTATAATCGCACAGTGAACCTCGATCAGGATAATTCAGCCCACCTCGATTTTCAAGAGTTGATGCTGGCGGTGGACGAGTCCCTGCCTGTTGGCCTATATCTCATGGACTGCGACGGGGTATTTCTCTACGGAAACGAGAGACTTCAAAAAATTCTGGAATGGCCCACCCCGCTTCTGGGCGTATCACTCGCCGAGTTTTTCCCCCCGGAACGTCGATATTCCATATTAAAGAACCATCAAAAATATTTTGGAACACCGGGCATTCTCGTGCACCAAACCGTTTACTTGACTACGGCCAAAGGACGTCAGATTACCGCCGATATCCAGGCAACCACTTACACCCTGGAAGACAACTTCAACGTGGTAGTGGGCACCCTCAATGACATTACCGAAGACGAGCATTTACGGCTCAAGAAAGACGCCACGGAACGGGTCGTGCTCCACGATCTCAAAAACCCGCTCAGCGGGTTTTTAGGTCTTGCCCAGCTGTTGAAGCGGGAATTCCGGGACAATTCAGAAGTCACCATGTTTTCCGACGAACTTCAACTGCGGGGAATGCGCCTGCTGCGCCTTTTGGAAACCCAGTTAGCCCTGGGACGAATCGAATCGGAGCAGTTCCGACTTATCCGGGAACCAATAGACATACCTGGTATGCTTGACGAGGCGCTGGAAGATTGGGTTCCGGAAGATCTCAGAGCCGGGAAACACTTTCAAACTGTATTTGATGATCATCTCTCGGAAAGTGATTTTAACAGCCATACAACCTTGCTCCGAGTCGTCATCGGTCAGATTCTGCGCTTTGGATTCGAGCAGTGTCCCACAGGAGGAAAGATCGAAGCGAGATTCTCTTTTACATCCACAGGCGATTTGGTTTTCAAGATGTCGTTCCCCCTTCCGAACGTCGAGTTTTCACACCTCGATAGAGTTCTATGGGATGACTTGCTTCAAATGAGCCTTTGGCTCGTCAGTAAGGCCATTACCCAGCTGGGGATCCAGCTTGATCCCTTAACCCTCCACGATTCTTTTGTCCTGACGGTTCACGTGCCTACCGGATTTTTGGAGGATTCAGCTTGGTGAGCAATATTTTGATCCTCAACGAGGATCTCATCAAAATCATTCTCCAGGCCACACCCGTGGGACTTTGTGTGACCGACCGCAACGGTGTTTTCGTCACCGTCAACAAGGCTTATGCGGATTTGTACGGGTACTCGTCCGAGGAAATGATCGGCAAATCGTTTTTGATGGTCGTCAGGGAGCAGGATCGGGAACACTTGCAAAAATTGCACGATGAATTCATTGCCGGTAAACAGGAACTCGACGCCGAATGGACCGTCCAGGGAAAGGGCGGGAGAATCATTCAAATCAGGGCCACGGCCCGGTTGTTCCAGAACCGTGCAGGCCACAGTTTCAAAGTCACCATGGTACAGGATATTACACAGAGGAAAATGCTCGAGCGTCGTAAAAACATCGCGGAAAGCATCCTTTTCAAGGAAATCGCCCAGAGCCTGGAATTGCTCAAGTCACGAGTCCATACCACCGATTGGTCCCCTTTCAAAAAAAGCGAAGTCAAAATTGATTATGAGAAAGAGTTCAAGGAAATCCTGGACATCCTTGAAGTCAAGCTGACCTATCTCAAAGATTTCTCCGAAATCATGAGCGGGAATTTCATCACTCGAAAAATTGAATTCGATCTCGAAAGTGTCTTCAGAAAATTGGAACTTCAGTTTCGGCAACTCGCTCAAACCAATGATGTCGATCTTGTTTTTACTCAAAAAGACAGCACCGTAAAAACATCGGTTGCCTACCGCCTCACCAGCGACCCCTTCATCCTGCGCAACATCCTGGAAAATCTGATCAAGAACGCCATCGAGGCCTCCCCTCCCGGCGCCAGGGTTGAAAGTATCGCTCGTAAAACGCTGAACTCTTTTCTTATCGAAGTGATCAACGAAGGGGAAATTCCGGAAGCGGCCAAAAGCAGGTTTTTTCAACCGTACAACACCACCAAAAGTTTTGGTACAGGCCTCGGCGTCTACAGTGCAAAATTGATGTCCGAAGTTCTGGGGGGAAACCTCAAGATGAATTCGATTTCCGGGAAGACCGTGCTCTCACTGCACCTCCCGATAAATATTCTCCTCGCTTAAGTCAGCGGGTATTTTTTCGGTATCGAGGCTGTCGTGGTAAAGGGTGCACCGATTCCGCCCCCTTTCTTTGGAAGCGTAGAGAGCCTTGTCGGCCCGTTGAATCAGGGTTGCGGAATCGGGGACATTTTGGGTGCTGTTACAGGTTGCCAACCCGATACTGACCGTCACTTTCAATTGTTTATTTTCGTATTCGACCACAGTTTCACGGATACGGTAAAGGATACGTTTGGCGATGAGCCAGGCATAGTTTTGTGTACATTGCGCCAGGATGACCACGAATTCCTCTCCACCGAATCTGGCCGCGATGTCTTCGAAGCGGATACAGCTTTTGATCGTTTGAGCCACCTTCTCCAGGACAAGATCGCCTGCCAGGTGACCGTGTGTATCGTTAAATCTTTTGAAATGGTCCACGTCGAGCATCAAAACACTGAACTTGGATTGATAACGCTTCGTACGGGACAATTCCTCATCGAGACGTTGAATGAAATAGCTATGATTAAAAAGCCGTGTTTTGACATCCATGATGGCCTGCTGATAATGCAGGGCGTTTTGAAATGCAATGGATCCGAAATTGATCAGCCTCTCGATGAAACGGAATTCTTTCTCGGTATACGACTGGTCGATAACTTTTTTTCCGACAATGACGAATCCCAGGGGCCGTCCGTAACTGAGAATGGGAATGATCCGCTGAGGAGAAAAAACCAAAAACGGATCGGTCAAATGCGGGCGATCGATCATGTAAACGAAGACATCGAAGTCCACGGATTGCGGGGTCAAGGTAAAAAAGTGCCGATAAGGCTCGAAACTGGGCAGACTAAAACTCGATTCGACCCGTTTCATGTTTTGATAAACTTGAACCTTGGGTGCCTGGCTAGCGAAATCTTCCACGTAAATAAAGACCAAATACTTGGGAGCAATTTTTTCCAGCAGCTTTTGCGTCATGTACTCGATGATCTGATCCGTGGATTGTTTGGAAGCGAGATTTCCGGCATGTTCCAGGATGGACTCGAGATCGCGAATCTCGCCCGTGAGCTTGTCGATATGCTCCAGGATGCCCATCTCCTTGAGCGCCTCGTAATTTTGCAAAATGGTCGAACTACTTTCCAATTCTTCAAGAAAACTGATTTTTGCCACCACACTAATTTATTATTATTTTCAAACTTTTTCCAGAGACGGTGACTCCCCTCTGTCATTCCGAGCGAAGCGAGGAATCATGTTACCAATAGCCCCTAATAATAGGATTCCTCACCTGCGATTGTTAGTTTATAGGATTCCTCACCTGCGTTGCAGGTTCGGAATGACATGGGAATGCTGCGCAGGTTCGGAATGACATGGAAATGCTGCGCAGGTTCGGAATGACATGGAAATGCTGCGCAGGTTCGGAATGGCATGCCCTCTGTCATTCCGAGCGAAGCGAGGAATCGTTTGACCAATAAGAAAACCACCGTTAAAATAAAATAGTGAATGCCAGCGACAGAGCAGAGGCCGCTTACAGGAAGCAGGCAAAGGGACCCTCAGATAAGAGTGACGATAAGATAGAACCGCAGGTTTTCGAAGCCCACACTGCTGCCGATAAAACGGCTCCGGATCGGCCAAGTGTCAAAAAAATCGCCAAATTTCTCCTTACGATAGGGGAGCAGGAAGCGGCCAAGGTTATCCACCATCTGCCCCGGGACGCAGCCGACGAAATCCTGCGAACCATGAAGGACATACCCGCCGTTCACCCCCTGGAAGCCGAAGCCTTGCTGAAGGAGTTCGGCTTTTCCGCGCAGAAAAAGAGCAACATCTCCGGTGGGAAAAAAATAGCCCGGGAAATGCTCGAAAAGGCGTTTGGTGAGGAAAAAGCACAACATCTGTTGAAAAAAGCCTTGCCCGAAACACGCCGAAAATCCTTCGAATTTCTAAAAAACCTGGAATCACATCAGTTGAAACTCCTGCTCGGTGGGGAATCTCTCCTCGTACTCTCCCTGGTGTTACCCCATATCGATAAAAAATCGGCTGCCGAGTATCTGGCCACCCTTCCCCAGGAAGATCGTCTCGTCCTCATTAAAAGAATGGCTCGGGAAAGCCGGGTGAGCCAGGAGGTAGTGCAGCGCGTCGAATCGGCCCTTCAGGAAAAAATCAAATCGCTCTCGAACCTGGAGGGCGTCCCCGTGGATGGAAGGGCGCAATTGGGTGAAATTCTGAAAAACCTGAGCCCCCAGGATGCCGAAAGCCTGCTTTCCGAACTGGAAGATACCGACCCCGAATTGGCGCAGAGCCTTCGGAATCGACTGTTTACCCACGAGAGGATTCTTCGAATCCTGGATGTGGACTTTGAAGTGTTTTTGCGCACTATTGAAGATGAGGATCTGGCCCTGGTCATCCAGGCATTACCGGAGGAATCCGTCAACAAGATTTTGTCCAATGTCAGCGAGCGTCGCCGGCAGTGGATTCGAGATGAGATTGATATGAGAGGACCCGCAGCCAGGATCGAGGCGGCTGCAGCCCTTCGAGAGTTTCTTTCCAAAGTTCGCAAGGCTCTGGCCGACGGGGATTTGAGGTACAAAGAGGACAATCCCGATGAATACGTATAGCGTTTTTATCGCCTATCTGTTGTGGTTTTTGGGTGGCTGGGGTGTTTTGGGCCTCCACAGATTCTATTTGGGAAAATTCGGAACGGGCTTTCTGTGGCTATTCACTCTTGGCCTGTTCGGTCTTGGCTCCACATACGATCTTTTCACTCTTTGGTATCAGGTCGAGCAAAAAAACAGGATGCTCGAGCTCCTGCGAAATGCCAGCCAGAAACCCAGAGTCACCCTGATCCAAGCCATTCTCATGGAAGCGAAAAAAAATCGCGGAAGGGTTACCCCGAACATGATCCTCGAAAACTATTCTTTCAAATACGACGAAATTCAAAAAGAACTCGATAACATGGTCAGCCGTAAATTGGCAGCTCTTAAGATGACCCGACATAACCGCACCCTGGTTTACTACTTCCCGGAGTACGATCCTGACGAGCTTTCGGACCTTGAAGATATTACCTAAAATTTCTAGAATGCAAAATCATGAAAGCGAGCGAACTCCGGCAAAAGTTTCTTGAGTTTTTCAAACAAAAAGGTCACGCAGAAATCAGCGGCAAGAGCCTCATTCCCGAAAACGATCCCACTGTTCTTTTCAACACCGCGGGGATGCAGCCTTTGGTTCCCTACCTCCTCGGCGAAAAGCACCCCCTGGGGACCCGGCTTGCCGACGTTCAAAAGTGCGTCCGTACCGGCGACATCGACAGCGTCGGAGATCACAGCCATCTCACCTTTTTTGAAATGCTGGGCAATTGGAGCCTGGGAGACTACTTCAAAGAAGAGGCCATCACCTGGTCCTACGAGTTTCTGACCAGTCCCGAATGGCTGGGAATCCCCAGGGAAAAGCTCTGGGTCACGGTGTTCGCCGGCGAGGAGGGCATCCCGCGCGACGAAGAGAGCGCGGCAATCTGGAAACGCCTGGGTATCCCCGATAACCGAATCAGCTACCTGGACCGGGAGCACAACTGGTGGGGGCCCGCCGGCTCGACCGGTCCCTGCGGCCCTGACACCGAGATGTTCTACGATACCGGCCGCCCCTGCCCCAGGGGCGATGACTGCGAAGGGCCAACCTGCAAATGTGGCCGTTGGTTGGAGATTTGGAACGATGTGTTCATGCAATACAACAAGCAGGCCGACGGTTCCTACGTTCCCCTGGCAAAGAAAAACGTGGACACAGGAATGGGCGTCGAACGGACCATCACAGTTTTGCAAGGCAAAGACAGCGTCTACGATACCGAGCTCTTTCAGCCCATCCTGAAAACTCTCTCGGATCTAGTGGGTGTTCCCTACGGCCAGGATCCCGCCAGGGACTCCAGCATGCGAATCATCGCCGACCATGTCAAAACGGCGTGTTTCATCATCGGGGATGACCTCGGCGTATCCCCAAGCAATGTCGGCCAGGGCTACGTCCTGCGCCGTCTGATCCGCCGCGCCGTCCGCCATGGCCGCAAGCTGGGATTGCACGGACCCTTCCTCAAAATCCCGGCCGCTGCCGTGCTGGAAATCTACACCGACGTTTATCCTGAGGTGGTTCAACGCCGCCAAAAGATCCAGGAAGAACTCACCCACGAAGAGGAGCGCTTCCTCAAAACCCTCGAACATGGGGAGAAGGAGTTCGAGAAGATGTTGCCCGGACTCCTGAAAAATCCTAGGAAAGAATTGAGCGGACGGCTGGCGTTCAAACTCTACGATACCTACGGCTTCCCCATCGAAATCACCGAGGAGCTGGCGATGGAGCACGGCATGACGGTGGACCGCGCCGGCTTCGACGAGGCCTTTGCTAAACATCAGGAAGTTTCCAAGGCCGGGGCCGATAAAACCTTCAAAGGCGGCCTGGCCGATCACAGCGAGATGACCACCCGCCTGCACACCGCCACCCACCTGCTGCACAAGGCGCTGCAAATCGTGTTGGGCGAACACGCCCGCCAGCGTGGCAGCAACATCACCCCGGAGCGCCTGCGTTTCGACTTCAGCCACCCCCAGAAAATGAGCGACGACGAAATCCAGCGCGTCGAAGACATCGTCAACGAACAGATCCGGCGCGGCCTGGAAGTCAGCCAATCCGTGTTGCCCCTGGAAGAAGCCAAAAAACTCGGGGCCATGGCCCTTTTTGGCGACAAGTACGAGGACGTGGTCAAGGTTTACCGCATCGGCGACTTTTCCCTGGAGGTCTGCGGCGGTCCGCACGTGAACAACACCCGAGAACTCGGCAAATTCAAAATCCAAAAGGAGGAGGCCAGTTCTGCAGGCGTTCGGCGGATACGCGCCGTCCTGCTCGACGAAAACCAGGGGTAAATCCAGCGATTTTGTGTTACAATCCTAATACAGGAGGTCACATGAAAAAGCTTTCCGGTTTCCTGCTGGGGCTCCTTCTCTTGGCCAACTCGTGCGCTACCAAGCCGCGAGAACCCGAGGTCGTCGATCCCCATGCCCCCTGGAATTCCGCCGAGACAAACGCCTACCCGCCCGCATCCCACAAGTTCCTGATCTACCAGCTTTTTGTTCGAACATTCGCCAACCCCGGCGGAGACAATGTCCCCAATGGGACCCGTCAGCAAAACGGCGTCGGCACCTTCAACGGCATCACGGCGCAGGCCCTGCAGCAACTCAAAGACCTGGGCGTCACCCACGTCTGGTACACCGGAGTTATCCGCCACGCCACCATGGACGATTTTACCGCTTTTGGAATCCCCCAGGACGATTCCGACGTGGTGAAGGGCCGGGCTGGCAGTCCCTACGCCATCACCGACTATTACGATGTCAATCCGGCCCTGGCCGATAACCCCCGCCAGCGAATGGCCGAGTTCGAAGCCCTGGTTCGACGCACCAAGGAATTGGGACTCAAGGTCATGATCGACTTTGTCCCCAACCACGTGGCCCGCGGATACCGTAGCATCGCCAAACCGGCCGGCGTGCGCGACCTCGGTCAGGACGACGACAAAACCGTGGCCTTCGCGCCGAACAACAACTTCTATTATATTCCCGGTTCCAGCTTCGAGGTACCCACGCGGTACAATCCTCTGGGGCCCGACATCGTCGCCCCGCTGGAGGACGGCAAGTTCGAGGAAACACCCGCCAAGGTGACGGGTAACGACGTCAACCGGCCCCGCCCCTCTGTCAACGACTGGTTCGAAACGGTGAAGCTCAACTACGGCGTCGACATGTTCAGCGGCGGAGCGCGCACGACCCACTTCGATCCACCCCCCTCGACCTGGATCAAGATGCGGGACATTCTCCTGTTTTGGGTGGGAAAGGGGGTGGACGGATTTCGGGTGGACATGGCCGAAATGGTGCCGGCCGAATTCTGGTCCTGGGTCGTGCCGCAAATCCGGGCACGCAATCCCTCGGTCCTTTTCCTGGCCGAAATCTACAATCCCTCCGCCTACGAGCGCTATCACCAGGCGGGCTTCGACCTCCTGTACGATAAGGTCGGTCTTTACGACAAGGTCAAGGCCGTCATTCGCCAGGTGTCTCTACCCTCACGGATCAGCGATTGGTGGCAGGATTTGCCGGTCAGTCCCCACATCATGCTCAAGTTCCTGGAAAACCACGACGAGGTCCGTTTGGCCTCCCGCTTTTTTGCCGGGACTCCCACCGATGGGCTTCCCGGAATGGTGGTCACCGCCTTTATCAGCCCGGGCCCGGTGATGCTCTACGCCGGCCAGGAGGTCGGGGAGCCCGGTCTGGGAACCGAAGGGTTTGGCGGCGATGACGGGCGGACTTCGATTTTCGATTATTGGCACATGCCGGAATTCGTGAAATGGGTTAACCGGGGCCGCTTCGACGGGGCCCTTCTCAGCGAGGAACAGCGACGTTTGCGGGCAACGTATCAGCGGCTTCTCAAGCTCGCTCAGGAACTGGAGGCCATTCGGGGCGGCGCCTTTTACGACCTGGACTGGTATAACAGGCCCCGCAGCACCTACCCGCGCTGGACCTACAGCTTTCTCCGATTTACACCCAAACAGAGGATTTTGGTGGTCACCAACTTCGACAAGGAACCTTCACGGGCAACCGTGGCCTTCCCGGAGGGTGCCTGGGTCCGGCTGGGGCTGAATCCCGCTTCCCGATTCAACGCTAAAGATCTTCTCAGCGGTGAATCCTTTGTCCTGGAGAATGGCCAAATCACCCTCGATTTGGATGCACGGGGTTACCGGATCCTGGAGCTTCCATAGGTCCATTTCGTATTCGTCAAAAAGCCGGGTTTCCCCGGCTTTTTTTACATTTTGATGATAGCGACCGAACGAGGCGGCAACACCTCGATGGGACGCCAGAAGTCGAACCCGCCGGTTGCATTGATCTGCGGGGCTTGGACAGTTCCCGGCAACTTGGTACCGAAGACCAGCTGCGGCTGAACGCCAGTTTTGAACGGTCCGCTCCACAAGGTCAAACCATAGAGCCGGGAGGGAACGGCTCCCAGGTTCAGGACTACCAGGTAGGCACCGGAGGGATCCCAGCGAAGGTAGCTGTACACCATGGGACTGTTCGTATCCACCGGTACGAAGCGCCCCGTGCGCAGGGCAGACGCCGAGGCTCGCAACCGAATCAGATTGCGATACCAGCTCAACAGGCTTTCCGGGTCGTTGGTCTGGGAGGCCACCGTGTTTTCGACGCCGGGCTGATTGAAGCCCCTACCCCAGGGACGCCCGGTGGTAAAGCCCAGACCCGGAGCGGGACCATCGCCCCACTGCATCGGTCGTCTCCAGTTCTCATCGGTCGCGGCCTTGACTCCCTGCTGGCCGATCTCCTCCCCATAGTAAATGTACGGCGTTCCCGGCATGGTTAGCAGCAAGGCGGCGGCCTGTTTCGCCTTTTGGAAGTCGGCACCAACCTGACTCATGATTCGGTCCATATCGTGATTGGACAAGAAAAAGGCCGCCGTCCCGAGGGGCAGGTATTGCATCACGTTGTAAAGCGCGAATTCCAGCTCTTCCTTGTTTTCCATCTTCAGGGAGCCGACGATGGCGGACTGAGTGTCGAAGCTGAATACCTGGTCCACCGAATTGGGCACGTAAGCCGAGGTGATCTCGGTGCCGCTCCAAACCTCGCCCACCATATAGGCTTCCCGATTGAGTCCTTTCAAGAAGGTTTGAAAAGTTTTTAGGTAATCCACATTTGCCGTACTGTCGGCCAATCGGTTGCCATCCTCGATCAGGTAGCGAACGGCGTCCAGGCGGAAGCCTGCCACACCCACATCGCGGATCCAGAACCGCATGATGTCCTGAAACATTTTGGTGACGTTGGGATTTCGGTGATTCCAGTCCGGCATCAGGAAATTGAAGACCCCGTAATAAAAATTGTTGTTGGCCTCGCCGAGGGGGTGCCATACCCGGGACTGACCCCAGGGGCCCCGAGTGTGCAGGATGCGATCCGACCAGATGAACCAATCCCGTTTGGGGCTTGTCGGTCCCGAAGACGACTCCAGAAAATACGGATGGCGATTGGACGCGTGGTTAATGACCAGGTCCAGGATGATCCGGATGCCACGCTTCTTGCCCTCCGCGATCAGAGTCTTGAGATCATCCAGGGTACCGTATTCCGGGTTTACCCCGAAATAATCCAGGACATCGTAGCCATGATTGTTGGGGCTGGGGTGGATGGGCATGAGCCAGAGCGCGTTCACACCGAGGTCGGTGGTGGTGGCCGGGTTTCCATCATTCAGATAATCCAGCCGGTTGATCAGCCCTTTGAGATCGCCCTTGCCGTCTCCATCCGAGTCCTGGAAAGAGCGAACGAAGATCAGATAGAAAACCGAATCGTTGTACCAGTTTCCCGGAGCACGGTGGTTCATGTCGAAGGCCGGAACGTTCTCGGGGCGGTCGAGCGGTTCTTCGATGACCTCCTCGGGTTCCTGGGACACAGGGCCGGGTGAAGACGTTCCGGCACAGCCAAAGAACAAAAGAAGGACGCTGGTAAACAGAAATATCGATTTCATAAGCACTCCTTGGGGATATTATGACACAAATATTCCCAGGAGAGTAGGTCCCCTAGCTGAAAGTTTCTTCGACCAGGGCCTTTCCCGCTTCCAGAGTTTTGTCGTCGGGACATCCAAAGATGACGGTCTTGGGCACCTCGCTGCCAAATAGAAAATCGGCGACGACGGAAAATGCCGTGCGTAACACCTCAGGGTCGGTAGGGGCATCCAGTGCAGCAGTCTGCCAACCAGCGCTCTTGGCCTGATTGAGGCCGGCCTTCAGGGAGTCCTCGAGAGAGCCAACGTTGAAAGAGATGACACCGTTTGCGCCAAGACTGGAAGCGGTTCCCTTGCTGACGTCGATGCGATTTGCCATGATCGGACCTCCTAGGCTATTGTATTCAAAAAACGAGTGTATTGCAATTTATGGAATCAAACGGAAGATAATTTTTTGATTTCACTGCGGATGATGTCCGCCAGCTGTTTTGCGGGAAGAACTCCGGAATGCCGCCAGAGCGCCTCTCCTTTATAAAGGAGTAAAAGCGTGGGCACCGCCTGGACGTTGAAATAAGCGGCCAGTCGACTTTTTTGATCGACGTCCACCTTGACCACCATGATTTGCCCCTTCAACATTTTTGCGATTTCGTTGAGGGCAGGCGCCAGGACCTTGCACGGACCACACCAATGCGCGTAAAAATCTACCAAAACGGGAACGGAAGAGCGCTCGACCAATTCCAACAGGGATGACGGCAATTCGCTCATGATGAAATTTACAAAAAAATCAACCGATCGAAAAGTCCGGTCTCGGTGTCAACTGGGATGCGATTCTTTATATTTCGCCATCAGGTCTTCGGCAAGCTCCCGAACGCTGGGTAGGGGTTTGAGCAGGACATCGTTCGGGGTTAAGCCGCATTCCCGCAATTCAGGGGTCAGCTCGAAATGGTTCGCCCCCGTATGCAGCAGGATTCTCGCGTCGGGCCGCAGCGCATGGGCCCGAACAATCAATTCTGCCCCGTTCATGTCGGGCAGGCGAATATCAGTAATGATAAAGTCGAAGCGTTCCTTTTCCAGATACTGCAGAGCTCGGGCCGCATTGCTGGCTCCGACCGACTCAAAACCACAATCGTCGAAAATATAGACCATGTTCTGCACGATGATGGGTTCATCGTCCACAATCAGAACGGTGGGGCCACTCATGGAATCTCCCTGGCTGTCCGTGCCAACGCGGCAAGTTGCAAATAATCCCGAGCGTTTTGGCGAATTTTCTCGATCTCCTCCGCACTTAGGGTTCGAACCACCTTGGCGGGTGCCCCCATGATCAGCGATCTGGCGGGAAACCTTTTTCCCTGGGGGATCAGGCTGCCGGCTGCAACCAGGCACTCGTCCTCGATCACGCACCCCCCTAGAAGGATGGCTCCCATCCCGATAAGACTCCCATCCCCCACCGTGGCGCTGTGCAAAATCGCCCGATGCCCTATCGTCACCTGATTTCCAATCTGGCAGGGCTGGCCATGATCCGTGTGGCACACACTCAAATCCTGAATGTTCGAATTCTCACCCACCACGATCATCTCCAGATCCCCTCGAAGAACTGCCCCGTACCAGACACTTACCCCGACCCCCAGCACGACCTTGCCACTGACCACCGCACTGGGAGCCACCCAGGCACTCGGGTGGATTTCGGGTTTGTGGTCGGCCAGCGAATAGATCATTTATGCTCCATAAAAAGGTCCAATAACCTAAATTAGTTTAGTCTGGACAGAGCCATTTGTCCAGAGTATTCTGACCTCATGCCCGAGACGACCGAACCAACTCGCCTGACCTTCGCCATCATCAGTCACCCCGACGCTGGCAAAACCACGATCACCGAAAAGATCCTGCTTTTTGGCGGTGCCATCCACACCGCCGGCGCGGTAAAAAGCGGCAAGAACCTGCGCTCGACGGTCAGCGACTTCATGGCCATGGAAAAGGAACGCGGCATCAGTATTTCGACCTCGGTGATGGGCTTTAATTACCGCGGAAGGCGTTTCAACCTCCTCGACACCCCGGGCCACGCCGACTTCTCGGAGGACACCTACCGGACACTGACGGCGGTGGACAGCGCCCTCATGGTGATCGATTCGGTCAAAGGTGTCGAGGAGCGCACGCGACAGCTGTGCGAAATCGCCCGTATGCGCGCTACCCCCATCATGACCTTCATGAACAAGCTGGACCGCGAGGGCAAGGATCCGGTGGAGCTCCTGGACGAAACCGAGCGCGAATTGGACCTCAAGGTCAGCCCCCTCAGCTGGCCCATCGGCCAGGGCAGCGAGTTCAAGGGAGTGTACAGCCTCCGCACGGGACGCATCGTGCTGTTCAAACCCCATCAGACTCAGGACTTTCCCGAACTGGTCATCGAGGACATCGGCGACCCCAAACTCGACCAGGCCGTCGGGGAGCACCTGGCCCGAAAGCTGCGGGAGGAGATGGAACTCGTTCGCGGGGTCCATCCCGAGTTTCGCGTGGAGGACTATCTGAGCGGCCGCGTCACCCCCGTGTTTTTCGGGTCGGCCCTAAACAATTTCGGGGTGCAGGAGCTTATCGACGCCCTCGCCGAAATGGCCCCCGCCCCCCTGCCCAAGCCCACGGTCGAAGGCGGCCTCATCGATCCGGACTTCAAGGAAATGAGTGGTTTCGTGTTCAAGATCCACGCCAACCTGGATCCGCGGCATCGGGACCGAGTCGCCTATTTCCGAATCTGTTCCGGTAAATTCGAGCGCAACGAAATGTACTATCACACGGGCACGGGCAAGAGCTTTCGGAGTTCCAACCCCACCGCCTTTATGGCCCAGAACCGCGACATCATCGACGTCGCCTACCCCGGGGACATCATCGGATTCCACGACACGGGCACGCTGAAGATCGGCGACACCCTGACCCAGGGTGCAAAGTTCCGCTTCAAGGGAATCCCTCGATTCGCGCCGCAGATTTTCCGGATCATCCTCAACACCGACCCGCTCAAAAGCAAGCAGTTTCAGAAAGGTCTGGAACAGCTGGCCGAAGAAGGGGTGGTGCAGCTCTTTATCCGGCCACAGACCAACCAGCGCATCCTCGGGGTGGTGGGGCAACTTCAACTCGAGGTGGTTCAGTACCGTCTGGAGCACGAATATGGCGCCAGCTGCAAGTACGAACCCGTGGACTTCACGACGGCATGCTGGATTACCTGCCCCGATGCCAAAAAACTGGACACCTTCCTGCAGCGGTTTTCCTCGCGCATCGTCTTCGACAAGGACGAGCGTCCGGTCTTCCTGGCCGAAAACCGTTGGGTCCTGGACCGCACCCTCAAGGACTTTCCCGAGATCAAGGGCTACGCGACCAGCGATTTGGAAGACCCGCGAAACTCATTAAGATAAATCATTAAGATAAAATCGTCATGGATCCCGCCTTCCACGACCCCGTGGCTTGCACATCGGAACCGGGAAAAAACTTCGTCGCATCAGGTTTCTAGCCGAGGGCGACGTCCAAAATGATCATCACCGTAAAACCCGCGAGCGTCCCCAGGGTCGCGATATCCGAAAAGCCCCCGGTTTGGCTTTCCGGAATGAGCTCCTCGATCACCACGAAAATCATGGCCCCGGCGGCAAAGGCAAGTGCGTACGGCAGCAAGACAGCCACACTTACCACTGCCCAGGCCCCCAGGACCGCGGCCACGGGTTCGACCAAAGCGGAAGCCTGACCAAAAGCGAACGCCTTCCATTTCGATATTCCCTCCCGCCGCAGCGGCAACGACACGGCTGCCCCCTCGGGGAAGTTCTGCAAACCGATACCGATGGCCAGGGCCAGGGCCCCGGCATAGGACGCCCCTGGAAAACCGGCAGCCAGGGCGCCGAAGGCCACCCCCACCGCCAGTCCTTCCGGAATGTTGTGGAGGGTGATGGCCAGCACCAGGAGTACCGAGCGCTTCCAGGATGTTTGAAGTCCCTCGGTTTGGCTCAGGGGGAGGTCCGGATGCAGGTGGGGCAAGATCCGATCCAGGACAAACAAAAACAGACCACCGGCCAAAAAACCGATGGCAACCACCAACCACGCAGGCAAGCCCTCCGTAGCCTCGGCCATGTCGATGGCTGGTGCTAAAAGACTCCAAAAACTTGCGGCTATCATTACCCCGGCCGCAAACCCCAGCATGGCATCGAGCAGCTTTCGATTTAACTCTTTGACAAAAAACACCAGGGCGGCACCCAGGGCAGTCACCCCCCAGGTGAACAATCCGGCAAGCAAGGCTTGTACGACAGGATGCTGTATTTGGAACCATTCCATAATTTAGTCCTATCTAATTTATTCCTCGAAGTCAAGTCGGTCCTTCTGTATGGCCGCTTCATCCGGGGATCGTTAATCCTGTTCGGGCGACTTTTCGATTTCAGCCCCGCAATGTGGGCACCGATTTTTTGATTTAGACCGAGCAGCTTCCTGGATGAGGCCGGAGCTGACAATGGCCGTGGGCAGCGCGAAGATCATCACACCCAAAAGGATGATCAGGCCACCCAGCACCTTTCCCAAAGGGGTCACCGGAAAAATATCGCCATAGCCGACGGTGGTGATAGAGACCAGGGCCCACCAAAAAGAGCTCAACATATTGCTGAACACCTCGGGCTGTGTTTCGTGCTCGACGAAATACATCAAGGCGCCTGAGCAAAACAAGGTGATGAGCACCAGAACCAGGACAGAAACCAGCAGCTCCTTCTCCCGGGACACCACCTTACCGATGATGCTCAAGGCGCGGGTGTACCTGTTCAGCTGAATGATCTTGAAAAGCCGAAGGATACGGACAATCCTGAGGAACCGGAGATCGATTGCCCAAAAGGGCAGATAAGCTGGCAGAATGGCCATAAGATCCAGGAGGGCGATAGGAGAAAACACATAACGCAGCAGTGGGTTCTTTGGATACCGCAGGGGGCTGACCCAAAAACGAAGCAGATATTCCACGGTAAATACCGCCAAAGCGAAAGGATCGAACCAAAAAAACCAGGTTCGCCACAAAGGGTAAAAGTCTTTGAAACTAGCGATGACGGTCTCCACCACACTGAGGAGAATGATCGAGATCAACAACAGGTCCACGATGCGAGAGGCCAGGCTTTTCCGAGTCGGGTTTTCCAGGAGATTGTAGATTCGATGCCTCAGGTCTAAGGTTTTCACCTTTTTATTTACGGAAAAATTGCCACTGGATTGAAATTTCCCCCTTTACAAACCGAAGAGAATGTGGCAGGATGGATATGTGGAAACGTTTCTATGGAGGAGTGACAAGTTATGAAAAAGTCGTTTTTGATCGGGCTCGCGCTTTTCAGCCTGGTTTTCTCATGCACCAACCCCACCACCGATAGCCCCAACGGAGGCAATGATTCGGCCAGGTACCGGGTGGATGTTACCGTCGACACCGGCGGATTGACCCTCGACGTGTCGGTACAGGCCCGATCCGGTGGTACCATCGTCGAGGCCAACTATCTGGGTTCGAAATTTGTCCTGAACGATCTTTCCAGCGGCGAGTGGCAGATCCAGGCCTACGGTAGACTCTTTGGTCAGAATCCGGTTTTCTACTTTGCCGAGGAAACGCTGAGCGTCAACGGTGATTTGGGCATCAACCTCGCACTGCATCCATTCAAGGTGCTCACCCCTTATTCCAACAAAGAAAACAATTCCGTGGTGGCCCCGGGCGAGTCGATTACCCTCTATACCAGCACACCGGGCGCACAGATTTTTTATACCACGAATGGAAGCGTTCCCACAAACACTCCCAGCAGTACCAACTTTCTCTACGACGCCAACTCTCCGATCACCCTAACGGAAAATACCACCCTGCGCGTTCGTGCGTTCAAGGCCGGACTCGAACCCAGCGAGGTCCGGGTGCTCAGTCTCCTCGTGGACAACAACCAGTCGACACCGCCCGCGATCAGCCCCTCCGCCGGAGCCTATCAGGATTCCGTATCCGTCTCCCTGAGTGCCGCCGCTGGCGCCACCATCCGCTACACCACCGACGGATCGGATCCCGATGCCAACGCCCCCGTGTACACGGCCCCCTTCACCCTGACCGCGAACACCACGGTAAAAGCCCGTGCCTGGGAATCCGGCAAATCCCCCAGTCCGGTCACGAGTGCACTTTACACCCTCTCCCAAAACCCCGTCCCGGCTGAATCACCCAACTTCAGCCATGCCGGCGGCAACTACTCCCAGGCATTTTCGCTGACCCTGAGTGCTCCGGCGGGCTCCAGCATCCGCTATACCACGGATGGAAGCACCCCCGATGGCAATTCGCCGGTGTATTCCTCCCCCATCGCTATCGCGGCAGGCACGACGACGGTCAGGGCCCTGGCGCAGGCTCCCGGCAAAACCGATTCTCCCGTAGTCAGCCACACCTACGTCGTCACCATCGGGCTGCCCCCTACCCAGCCGCCGACACCGAGCCCCCTGGGCGGTACCTACCCACAGGGAACCCAGATCTCCCTCAGCGCGGAACCCGGGGCCGTGATTTATTACAGCCTCGACGGCAGCGAGGTCAGCGAATCCAGCCCAACCTACTCCGGCCCGATCAGCCTTCCCGTCGGGGTCACGACCGTCAAGGCCCGCGCCCAATCGAGCGGTAAGGCCCTGTCGTCCCAAATCCAGGAAACCTATACCCTCGAAGCCACTCCCCAGGAGTACAAACTCTATTTTCATTATACCGGCGCCGGAACCCCTCAGGCCTACGTGTGGTATGGCAATCCTGTGGTTCAGCCCTTCGGCACCTGGGCCAACACACAGCCTATGAGCTCTTCGGGTTCGGGCTGGTGGGTGGCCGACCTGGGCGCCAAGGGTGTGGCAACGAATCAGACCGTGGGGGTGATTTTCAAAATTGGGGACACCAAGCTCAGTGGGAACGCTGACCTGTCTCGGACAGGAACCGGTTGGTGCCGAATGGAAAGCGGCCTGCCGGTATGGTACGACTTCAATCCGGACCAACCCGCCAAACCCAGCATCACGCTTTCCCCCAACGGGGGCTTTATCCAATCGACCCTGACGGTCAACGTGACCATCTCTGAAAACAATTCGCCGGTCACCTCGAAAACCTATTCCATCAACGGCAGTCAGCAAAACCTGACGGGTAACACCATCACCCTGGATGCAAGCGGTTTGAGCGAGGGACAGACCCTCACCCTCATCGTGAGCGCCACCAACGGCGTTGGCACCACCACCACGCCTCCGGCCGTGTTCACCAAGTCCAACGTGGTCAATCCCCCGGACACCCTGGGCGCCCTGTACTCGCCAACCGGCACCACTTTCCGAATCTGGAGCCCGGACCGCACCGACGTCAAACTCTACCTGGGCGGAACCAACGGATCGGGGGGACAGCTCTACACCCTGGCCAAACGGTCCAACTTCTCCGGCTACACCGATGTCTACGAAATTTCGATTCCCGGTGATCATCGCCACAAAGAGTACCAATTTCGGATCAACGGTGTTGGCGTCCGCGATCCTTACGGCGCCATGGTCAAGCCGGGAACAAACTGGAACATCGTGATGGATTTGAACAGGGCCTCCACCCTTCCTCAGAACAACAGCGTCAGCCGGCCGCCGCTGGCGCACCGCGTGGACAGCGTGGTTTACGAGGTTCACGTGCGCGACTTCACCATCCACGAAAGCTCCGGAATGGACGCCGCCAAAAAGGGGAAGTTCCTTGGTATGGTCCAAACGGGAACACGCCTGCCGGGCAATCCGAGCATCAAGACCGGGCTGGACCACCTGGTCGAACTGGGCGTCACCCACGTCCAAATCCTGCCCTTCTATGATTTCTCCACCCCGATGTACAATTGGGGCTACGATCCGGTGAATTACAATGTCCCCGAAGAACAGTACGCGATGGATCCCAACGACTACGACCGCCGGGTCCAGGAAGTCCGAGAAATGATCAAGGCCTTCCACGCCGCAGGTATTCGAGTCGTGATGGATGTGGTTTACAACCACACCTTCTCCAAAGAAATGTTCGAAAACATCACCGGCAAATACTACCACCCGGCCCCGACCGATCTTTCGGGATGCGGCAATTCCATCGATACCAGCCATGCCATGGTTCGCCGATTCATTCGAGATAGCCTGGAGTTCTGGGTGCGGGAATACGGTATAGACGGTTTCCGTTTCGACCTGATCGGGGTCTTCCATTACGACGCCGTTCGGGAATGGGGCGAATACCTGAACCAGCAGTATCCCGATCGCAATCTTCTCCTCTACGGGGAGCCGTGGAACGGTTATGCTGCAGACCCCATCGAGCCCCAACGCGTCCGTCTCGGAACCGTTCCGAGTTTGGCAAACGCCCACGTCGGCGTCTTTAACCCCGCTTATCGAGAGTCGATCAAGGGCAACAACGACGGCACTTCCAGGGGGTACATGTTCAACAACGGGATTGGCCAATGGTGGGGCTCCATGGCGGTAGGAATGCGTGGCTCGCTCAAGGCAGTCAATAACACCAATAACCTGCCCAACCTCTGGGACTCGATGTACGCCGTCAACCCCGAACAGGTGGTGAACTACATCAGCGCCCACGACAACTTCGGGCTCTGGGATAAGGTGTTTCTAAGTCTGAGTAGCAACGTCACGCAGAACTCGAGCCACCAGGTCCTGAGCCTGACACCGCCAGCCAACCTCGACTACGCTAAACGGGTTGCCCGCTTCGGCATGGGCATGGTGGTCACCAGCCAGGGCATTCCCTTCCTCCATGCCGGCGATGAGTTTTTACGCACCAAGACCAACAACGAAGACATGAATAGCGCTGGCTCCTGGAATTATGGCCAGCACGGGGGGACACACAACACATACAATGCCCCCGACAGCTTCAACGCGATCCGCTGGACTCGAAAAGCCAGCGAATCCGCAACTTTCAACTTCATTAAGGACCTGGTGGCCCTGCGCCGCTCACGTGTGGGCCTGCGTCTGCAGACATGGGACCAGATCAAAAACCGGATGGAGACTCGATTGAATGCCGGTGCGAACGCATCGGGAGCCTCGGGTGTTCATCTGGTCCACGACGCAAATCTACCCGGGAACGTCTTTGTTTCTTACATCGACGAGGACAACAACACGGCCAATGGCTGGGAGGTGATTGTGGTTTTCAATTCGGGTAGCAATTGGACTCTCACTCCCCCTTCAGGAACCTGGCGCAAGATCTTCGGACCCAGCGGGACGGTAAACGAATCGAACTTGATCTGCGAGGGTACTGCGGTCACGGTGTTTGTTCGACAATAACTCGACCATCCCCTGTCGGCGCCTCGTAGCGGCAGGGGATAAAATTTAAGGTGCCGCCCGTTGTGTTGATCCGAACGAGGTTCTATAATCGGGGGGGAGGCACCGTGAATCCTACATCAAAAACTCAAAGAAGTATCAAAAAACGGATCCTCGTGACGACCATCTTTCTCATTATCGTGTCTATTGGGACCATTGGTGTCGTTTCGGAGTACGTGCTTGTCAAAAACAGCCAAGATTTGGCGGATGCCCTCCTCCCCAACATTGCCGGGGCTGCGGCACAGTCGATCAACAAAAACCTGAAAGCCATTCGCAATACCCTCGAAACAGCCGCAGCCCTGATCGATCTCCAGGCGAGTACCTGGGACAAACAACGTGAATTCCTCAACACCTTGAAAAAAAATTATGGCTTTGATCGGGTTGCCCTCATCGACCTGAACGGGAACGCCCAATTTTCCGACTATTCCACCATCGATGTCAGTGACCGGGATTACTTCCTGGGCGCGCGAAATGGTCAATTTACTATTTCAAAGGCTTTTCGTAACCGAATTAACCAGCTAGCTACTTTGGCCTTTGCCGCGCCCATCTTGAATCGGGAAGAAGTCAGTGCCGTTCTCATGGCCGGCATCAACCTGGACTGGTTCAGCAAGGACATCAAGGCCCTTGACTTTGGGCAGACGGGCTTCGTGTTCGTGGTGGATAGGGAGGGCGGCATCCTGGCCCATCCAGATCAGGCCCAGGCCCTGAAACTCCGCAACCCCATCGAGGAGGCCAAAAGCGATCCTGCCCAGGAAAGCTATGCCCGGTTAATCCGGCGCATGATTTCC
>CALGPJ010000023.1 GCA_937960645.1 uncultured Spirochaetia bacterium
GCTCCTGACTGGGCACGGAAAGGCTCGCCAGTGCCAGGGTCAGAAATAGGGTCAATAAAACAATAACAGAGGAGACGTACCTAAACACGGCGAGGATTATACAGCATCATCGCCGTTTGTCAAGCAGTTTTTATCGGAGAATGTTCGAAATCTGATCCAGAAATTCCCCTGTTTTAAAAGGTTTATGGATAAAATGCCGCCCCTTGATGTTAATTCCGAATTTTTCCAACTCGTTGTCGGGATAACCGGAAACGAAGAGTACAGGGATGTCCGTCCCCATTTCTTTGAGACGGTGGACCATTTCCGGGCCGCTCATACCGGGCATGACAACATCACTGATCAACAAATCCCATCGAGTCTTGTTGACGCCATAAAAGTTGAGGAGATCTTCCGCCCTGGAGAAGTTCTGGACAACGTGCCCATGCCGGACCAAAATCTTGGTAATGTATTCTCGAATCATCAGATCGTCTTCGACCAAAAGGATATTTTTCCCCTTGAGAATCTCTCTTTCGCTTTTATCGGACTTTTCCTCTCCAGGGGCATCGTTGGCGGGAAAGAAAATCCGAAACGTGCTCCCCTGCCCTACCATCGATTCCACATTGATGTGGGCATGATTTTGCTGAACAATGCCGTAAACCGTCGCTAAACCCAATCCTGTTCCATGTCCTGGCTCTTTGGTCGTATAAAAAGGCTCGAAGATGTGAGGTAGGACGTCCTCAGGAATGCCCTTACCGTTATCGCTGACCGAGAGCTCCACGTAAACACCGGGCAGCATGAGATCTTTACCATCATACACGGAGGACTGTAGCACAAGTTTCCTTGTAGCGATCGTGATCTCACCTTTTTCCAGAATGGCGTCCTGGGCGTTCAAACACAGATTCATCAGAGCCTGCTCGAATTGCGCCTTGTCAATCAACGTGTTGGGCAGCGATTCCTCGAAATCGTAGATTAAGTTGATCGATTCTTTCAGCAGTCGACGAAGGATGCCTTCCATACCCAGGATGAGTTGGTTGATATTGTAATTTGAGGGGGCGCGCATTTGCCGACGACTGAAGGCCAGAAGCTGCGAGGTAAGGGCAGCAGCTTTTTGCCCAGCCTCCAAAATCATCGCAAGATCGCGGGACTGTGAGGTTCCCACTGGGCTCTCCGAGAGTAAGAGTTCGGCATATCCGTTGATAACCGTCAGAATGTTGTTGAAGTCGTGGGCGACCCCGCCCGCAAGGCGCCCCAACCCCTCCATCCGCTGACTTTCCCGTAACTGATGTTCGAGGCTTTTTCTTAAAGTATTATCGAATAAAAACCCAAGGATGTAGGTCTCATCCTGACGCTCGTCCAGGAAAAAACTGGCAATGACGTTAACCTTCTGGCCATCCTGACGCCAAAGATCCATTTCGTAATTTTGAATGCCCTTGGCCATATGGATTGTCTTTTCCACCTGCTGAAAAATAATTTCCTCGATGAAAACCTGGCGGAGGGAAACCCCCAGAGCAAAGGCCTTAGATGGAAAACGAAATATTTTCACGAAACTGGTGTTGCAATCCACAATTTGCCAATTTCTGTCGAGTAACACATCTCCGGTGATGTCCTCTTCAAAAAATCTTCGAAATCGTTCTTCTGCCTGATGCAATCTTTTGATCAAGAGATCTTTTTCCAGCAGTTCCTGTCGAAGCTGGTTTAATTCCTCTGTTTCTTTGGCTCGTTCGGTCAGACCAATGTTGGAAAAACTGGTCATGACTTCCTTCAGACAATCGAATCGTCCGGGATTTCTTTGCCAATTCGAAATCCGCTTATCGAAAACAGGGGCTTTCAGAGAGTAAATAAACCACGGCGATAGCGCTTGATTCTCCAATTCCTGCCGCAGCCTCAAGGGCAACCTTTCCCTGATTTTTCCGGTAATTCCTTCGAGAGAGTGATAGCTTTCAATTTTTAACCAATGATGGGGGATGGGATCGGAGGAATGGCCAAAATCGCAGAGGACTTCCAGGTGGGAACGCATTTCGCTCGAAATTTCTTCGCGGTCTGGCGGTAAAAGGGAACCCCAACCCGAAGGCGACAGGATTAAAACATGGAGGGGCAGGGCTATGTTCTGAATCTGCCCGACGAGATCCCGAATATACTCGTATTCCTCGGAGGATCCGTTGGTTACCACCCAGAGTAAGATGGAAGGGAGTTGGGGGTTCATTATTCAAATTTAACATAGATTTCCACGGTAAATGCGTCTTTTTCCTCGATGTTCTGCAACCGAAAACGTTGAAGGTATTCCATGGGAAAAATCAAATCACCCGACCTCGGTGTCGCTATCCGTGCGATCCAAACCCGATCGACGACTCCGAGGGAGAGCGCCTCTTCAAAAACAGACAGGCCCCCCAGTATCAACGCCTGTTCAAAACCTTCGTGGAAGCCTGCCTCGAGGGATTGTGCAATCCCGGGGCCTTGCCGGGAGAGTACGACCCATCGTGATTGCGGATAACGCTCTCTTAATTTAAGACCGTAGACATGCATTGCCTGGTGGGTTCTCTTGCCCAGGAGAACCAGGGCCTTGCTTTCCAACCGTGTTTCCAGCCAATGTCGAAACCACTGTTTTTCCCCTGGGCAGTCTCCGGCGAGCTCCGAAACCGAGGAGCCCATACAATGTCGGTGGTCCAGGGATACCGCGATTTCAACGGTCATGGAACCTTGCGCGTCATCCTTTTGGGGACGGCGTAGAAAGGAACGCTATCGATTTTCTCCCAATTTCGGCCTGCCAGAAAAAAGATGGCAACCATGGCCGCAAGGATAACCAGGGGAACGATGATCCAAAAAAGATGGTATCCATGGGCGAGCTGATAAAAGAGCGTGGCCACGCACCAGGAAAGAGTGGCAAGATATACCCCGCTGATGAAGGTCCATACCGGCCCTGTTTCCTTAAACATGGCACTCAAGGCCGCCACACAAGGGATATACAGGAGAACAAACAGCAGGTAGGCATAAGCGCGCCAGGGATTGTGCCCAAAACCCGCCATGATACTGCCCAGGACTGTCCTGTCTTCCTGGTTTGACTCCTCGATCACCCGTAAACCCAAAGGATCCGTCAAACCTTCCCAAACACCCCGAAGATTCTCACCTAGGTTTTGAAAGATAGAAACCAATGCGGCGCCGAAATCGAAGGGAGGAGATTCTTCCTCCTCTGGCGTTGAAGAGGAATCGGCCAGTTCTCCTTCCCCGGCCCCAAAATCCGCCTGCTGATAAAGGCTGGTTAAGGTCCCCACCACCGCCTCCTTGGCAAAGAGCCCGGTAAACAACGAAACCGCCGCGGGCCAGTTGTCGGCCTCAACACCCATGGGCGCAAAAATAGGCTGGACAGCCTGGCCGGCGGAATACAGGAGGGTGGGCGCGTCACTCTCCGCCCCCCAACTACCATCGGTATGGATGGTGTTGAGAACACCCAAAATGGAAACCATGATGATGATCACATACCCTGCCTTGAAAAGAAACCCCTTGAGATTCCTCCATGTGAGGATCAACAGATGTTTTAGCCTGGGCAGGTGATAGGGCGAAATCTCCATAACGAAGGGGCTTACCTTTCCTTTGAAAACCGATTTTCTGAGGAGAAGCCCCGTGGCGACACTGAAGACCATACCAACAAGGTAGAGGCTAAATACCACCGCTCCCCCCGCGTTGGGAAAAAAGGCGGCGACAAACAGGGCGTAGACGGGCAAGCGGGCCCCGCAACTCATCAACGGAGCCATGAAAACAGTCAAAAGACGGTCTCGTTGGTTTTCCAGGGTGCGGGTTGCCATGATGGCCGGTACGGTGCAACCAAAGCCCAGAATGAGCGGGACGAAGGCCTTACCCGGTAAGCCCAAAGAGCGCATGAGACGATCCATCAAAAAAGCTGCTCGGCTCAGGTAGCCGCTGTCTTCCAGAATCGCCAACGTGAGAAACATGAAAAAGACGATGGGGATGAAGGTCGCCACGGTCTGGATACCCACACCTAAACCATGAATCAGGATCGAGTGAACCCAGGCGGGGGCGGAAACCGTCGAGAGTAAGAGCCCCGGTATTTCAACAAACAACAACCCAAACAACTGGTCGAAAAAGTCGATAAACGCTCCTCCCAATACCATAGTGATCGAGAAAGCGGCGTAGAGGATACCAAAAAAGATGGGGTATCCCCAAAACCGATGAAGCACCAGCCTGTCCACCTTTTCCGAAACGGATACATGAACCCTATGGACTACGGTGACCCGTTTGACGAGATTTTCGATGAACCGAAAGCGATCTTCTGCGGCAATCACGTCGACGTCCACTCCGAATTTTTCCTTCAATCGACGAGCATCCTCATTACGAAGCCTGACAAGATCCTCATTGCCCTGAAGAACGGCCTCGAACGACGGATCCCCCTCCAGAAGACTCAACGCCAGCCAACGACGAGAAAGTCTTTCGTTCCTGGAAGGACCCTCCAAACGTTTTTCCCAGGATTCCAGAACCCGATTCAGTTCTTCGGAATAAGGGATTTTGAAGGGTGTCCTTTTGGCGGGATTGACCTGACCGCTTGTGGGATTGGAATAAAGCGAGGCTACCCTGAGGGGCGGGGCCACTTCCTGAATGGCGACAAGATCGACGATCTTCTGGCGGAGAAGTTCCAGGCAGCGGGTGTCGTGGGCAATCACCGACACTACCGGAACTCCGAGACTTTCCTCCAATTCCACGATATCGATCTTTTTCCCATGCCGCTCGACCAAGTCCATCATGTTGAGGACCACCAGACATTTCAGTCCTGCTTCCAAAAGCTGAGTGGTCAGGTAGAGGTTTCTTTCAAGGTTGCTCGCATCCACAACGTTGATCAAGAGGTCGGGACTGCCCGATAGAGTGTAATCGATCGCGGCTTTTTCATCGGGCGACGTAGCGGCAAGCGCATAAACGCCGGGGAGATCGATCACTTGAATGGATTCGTGCCCCATAAGTTTGCCCTGAACGACCTCTACGGTCACCCCGGGCCAGTTTCCGACCCGTTGTTTACTTCCAGTCAATCCATTGAAAAGGGAACTTTTTCCGGTGTTGGGATTTCCCACCAGGACAACGGTTGGCGTCATGAAAGCACCTCGATTTCAAGCGCGTTGGCTTCTTCCCGGCGCAGCGTGATCGTGTAGCCTCTCAGCGATATTTGGAGAGGATCTCCGAAGGGAGCGACCTTCACCACCTGACACACCACCCCACGGGTCATCCCCATGGCCAGAAGCTTCTGGCGGTATGGGCTGTACCCCGGTTCATACCCGATAATCCTGAAACGATCGCCCGTTGCAAGCTTTTGAAACATGTCACCTCCAAGTTAGACACATCTAATTTTAATGATCTATAAGTTGTTGTCAAGACCTTTTCCATGCAGATTTCAAGCTACATTTCGGGCGGGGCTTCGTCTTTGCCGTTGTACGTTTTGAAACCCCATAAGATCAAATCGTTGATTTTTTCACGGAGGATCGTTTGAACTTCCAGCATTCTTTCGATCTTTTCGCCGGCCTTGGTTTCCGGGGGAACAAAAAGTTCGTAAGGTTCTGATTCCAGAGCATCCGCCAAGCGTTCCAATACCCTGTCGGAAGGCCAGGTGCGTCCATTGAGCAAATCGGAAAGATGGCCGTTGGATATTCCGGCCAACTCAGAGGCCTTTTCCTGCGTCATTTCGAGTTGTTTCAGCCGTTTTTTGATGTTGTCTCCCAGGATTTGACGGAGACTCGGCTTGGGCATGAACTCATCTTGAACGAAGTTTTTTGATTTTTACCACACACCGAAAGCGAAACTTTTTTTCGATCATAACAAACACCATTTTAACCCGTTCTCCCTATTCATGAGCCGCGAGTTTCGTTAGAATTGTTTAATTGATTTCGATTCATGAGGTAGATAGGAGACCGCGCATGAAAATTCTCGTTAAACCTGCCAATTTGCTCTGGATACTCGCAATTGTCATCGGCTGTCAGACTGCCGATACCGGCCCACTGTTCCGAATTTTGGAAAACGGAAAAATTGGTTTTGTCGATGCCTCGGGCAAGGTGGTCCTGGACCCGCAGTTCGAAGGCGCAGGAGATTTTTCCGAGAGGCTAGCTGTGGTCGTAAAAAACGGCAAAGTCGGCTACATGAATCCCCAGGGCCAGATCGTCATCGAACCGATTTATGAAAACGGATTCAATTTCAAGAACGGATTGGCCGTCGTGGTCAAAGACGGCCGCTTTGGGGCCATCGATCAACAAGGCAAGGTGATCGTGCCCTTCGATTTTGAATATCTGTCGGAATTTAACGATGGCTTGGCTGTTTTTTCCAAAAACGGGCTTTATGGTTACGTCGATCGCGAGGGCAAGATTGTCGTCAATCCTGAATACCAACTGACCCTCCCCTTCGCCGAAGGAATGGGATTGGTCGTCAAAGACAATTTGGGCGGGTTCGTGAACACCCGGGGTGAGGTGGTACTCCCCCTCGAATATGAATTCGCCCGCCCCTTCAGCCAGGGTTTGGCCGTGGTTGTCAAAAACGAGCGCTATTTGTTCATCGACAAGCAAGGGCAGAAGCAATTTGGCCGTGATTTCGATTATTCGGAAAGCTTCTCGGAGGATTTGGCCCTGATCGTTGAAAACGGAAAGGCCGGGTACATCAACTCCAAAGGAGAGACGGTGATCACCCCGCAATTCACCTACGCTCAAAGCTTCTCGAACGGACTGGCACCCGCAGCCCTGGAGGACAAGCTGGGTTACATCGACGTATCCGGAAAGTTCATCATCGAACCTCAATTCGACAATGGACTGGCCTTTAACAATGGCGTAGCCATGGTACGGCAAAATCAGCGGATCAGCCTGATCAACAAGGAAGGCAAAGCCATTTGGACCCAAAGCGAAACAGATTCCCTGGGCCCTGCTGGTCCCGAAGCGCCCGTGGAGCCCTCTTCGGCCCCTTGAACCATGCCCTCCCTCCTCATTCGCCGTCCCGATGATTTCCACGTTCATCTCCGTCAGGGGGCGGCCTGTTCGGAGTACGCCAGGGACGCGGCCAGGGCAGGCTGGGCACGGGTGTTGGTCATGCCCAACACCGTCCCCCCGGTCATCGATGCCAACGGTTTGAAAAACTATCAACGAGCCATCGAGACGGCAGCTCCCGGACTCAAACCCTTGATGACCTTTCAAATCCTTCCCAGCCACACCGAGGAAGACATCAGGCAGTTGAAGCAAGCCGGCGCTATTGCCGGCAAACTTTACCCGGACGGTTCCACCACCAATGCGGAGACGGGAATCCGTGACCTCAAGGCGATTTACCCGGTATTGCAGGCCATGCAGCAGCACGGCCTGGTGCTTTGTATTCACGGCGAGGATCCCGCCGCCCCCTTGATGGAGCGGGAGGCCAGGTTTCTGAAACACTTGAAGTCGCTGCAAACCGCATTTCCTGACCTAAAAATCGTGTTGGAACATGTCAGCAGCCAAAAGGGCGTTCAGGCCGTCCTGGAATCCAGTCCGCGTGTGGCAGCCACCATCACCCTTCACCACCTCTTGTTCACGAGCGATGACCTCGCCGGTGGCTTGCTCCACCCACATCTTTTCTGTAAACCGATCCTGAAATCCCCCTCTGACCGAAAGGCAATTCAGGAGGTGGTCCTTTCGGGAAATCCCAAGTTTTTTTTCGGCTCTGACAGCGCGCCCCACCCAAGGGAACACAAAGAGGGGCCACAGTGCAAGGCAGGCATCTACACCATGCCTGTTTCCCTGCCGCTTCTGGCACAGTTTTTTGAGGAACGAGGGGCCTTGAACATCATGGAAGCCTTCGTCAGTCAATTTGGGTCGAATTTTTACGGTCTTCCGCTCAACAGTGGTACGATTAAACTTGAAAAAGAGCCTTTTACGGTGTCTAAATTGTATCATAACACCGTGCCTCTCATGGCCGGAGAACGACTTCCCTGGAGGTTGGCATCGTCATGACCCCCTACAACCCCAACAACGTATTTGCAAAAATCCTGCGAGGTGAACTCCCCTCGTACCAGGTATACGCCGATGATCGCGTCGTGGCCTTTCTGGACATCAGCCCGATCAACCCCGGACACCTGCTGGTCATTCCCAGAGCCGGTGTCGCCAGCGCCGCCGACCTGGACGATGAAACCGCGGGCCACATGTTTCAGGTTGGGCTCAAACTCAGCCGGGCCCTCAGAAAGACCGACATCCCCTGCGAGGGTGTCAACTTTTATCTGGCCGATGGGGAAAAGGCCGGCCAGGAGGTGTTTCACGTACACCTTCATGTGGTTCCCCGAAAATCCGGTGATGGTTTTGGACTGCGTTTTAGCCCTCAGAATCGCAAGCAACTCCCTCCTTACGAAATGGCCGCCATCGCCGAGCAGATTCGGACGGCCCTCGGCAATCCTTCCGAGTTCAAGACCTGATCTTGAAAGAGTGCTTTCTCGCGGTCGAGGCCGGCGGCACCAAGATCCTCGTTGCCTCGTTCGATTCGAAAGGAAACATTCTCCAGCAGCAACGCTTCCCTGCCGCCAAGCGAGCAGAGGCCCTCAACAATCTTACCCAATTCGTTCTCGGGATGGCCACTACAGGAATTTCGATCCAGGGTGTTGGTGTCGCCAGTTTTGGCCCCCTCGAGAACGGGATCATCCAACACACGCCCAAGCCCGATTGGGCCGGCTTTGATTGGAAGGCGTATTGGTCAAACCTCGGCGATTGGCCCGTGTCCGTGGATACCGATGTCAATGCCGCCGCTTTGGCGGAGTACGCGCACACCGGGAAGAAGTTCCCTTGTCTGGGATACCTCACCGTCGGTACGGGTATCGGAGTCGGCTGGGTTTCCAACGGGACGATCCACCGAGGCCTCTCCCACCCGGAGGCGGGGCATCAGTTTGTCAAACGGGAACCCGATGACCGCTTTGCGGGTGTGTGTCCCTTCCATGGTGACTGCTGGGAAGGACTGGCTAGCGGTCCGGCGATCTCCCAGCGTTGGGGACAACCGGCGGAAGAACTTCCCGGGGATCATCCTGCCTGGGACCTGGAGGCGCGCTACCTGGCTCGTGGGTGTTTGAATCTTTTTTACGTCTTTCAACCCGAGGTGCTGATCCTGGGTGGCGGCGTGATGAGCGTCAGGGGATTGCTCGATAAAATACGCCATTACCTGGGGCAATATTCCGCAAGTTATTTGGGCCCGGGAAGCCGCCTGGAGGACTGGAAACGACGGCTTCAATCCCCGGGCCTTATCGATTCGGGGCTGCGGGGAGCCTTTTTGTTAGCGCGGGGCGAGGGGTAGACTCCTCAAACAGGCCGAGCGGCCGGTACAGCGTTCTGCCCGTTTCGCATGAATCCAAATATGATGCCACAGAGTCCGCCGATGATGTGAGCCGCCGCGCTGACCGATCCCCCATCGCTGGTAGCTCGGGTCAGTTCATTCAGAAGATAGACCAAAAAAATCAGGATGAGACTGATCGGTATTTCGCCGGGTTTGATACGGGCAAAGCTCACCAGCATGATCATCATAAACCCGATCGCACTCGATCCGGTGAGTGGCGGTTGGGCCAGCAGGACCTGAAACACCCCCACCGTCAACGCCGTAACGGCTATCATGGTAAGGAAACTCTGCGAATCGTACTTTTCTTCCAGGATGGGGCCGAGAAGAAGGAGGATCAGGAAGTTACTCCAGAGGTGGGACCAGCTTTCGTGCCCGAGAACGTGAAACACCAGGGAAAAATAGTGGGCCGGATTGGCTGGATCCCAGCCCCTGCCCGGTGCGGTAAACCACTGGGCCACCATTCCTGGAAAGAGAAACTTGTCCAATATGAGAACAAAGGTCGCAATGAGCGCAAAACTAAACGTCACAGGAGCGTTATACTTCAATTTCATGCTTGAAACCCCCGTAACATTTATCGGTTCCCTTTGATCGAATTTTGAGAGTTGGATTCGTCAAACGAGTTCTTGACACTCCCGGCAGGTTTCATTATAAAAGCCCCATGAGTCCGACGAAAAGAACCGACATCATTCGGGAATATAAGCTCAACAAAAAGAAGCATAAACTCGCGATCAAGGCGCGCAAAAAGTCTAACTCTTACAAGAAAAAAGGTTATATCACTCTTTAAGATTCAGGCTTTTCCGCAAATCCTCGATGGTCTCGTGCAAGCTGCCGATCAAGATATTGTTTTCTTCTCGTATCAGCGCGCCCTCGGGACGAACGACACAGCCCCGGGAGATGTTTTCTCTCTGAAGAAACGATTGGAGACTCTTCAACGGAAAATACTTGAGATCGCTCTTGAGCGTGGGCACAACGGCTATTTGAAAAGAACCGCTTGAAATCACGAACAGGTGATACCCCCGCAACACCTTCCGAAAAATCTTCACTCTGGGGTCCAAAAGCCGCAACCCACCCTCGATCACTCGCAAAACACAGGTTTCCCAGCTCGGTTGCCTCTCAAGATTCGAGTAAGGAAAAAGTTCCTGGGCGTCAGAAATCAGACCGCCTTGATGGTAGAGCCCGCTGTCCCAGGGAATTTCATATTCCCGTTGACTGTCCCCCGGAAGAGGTTGTCGGTTCCAGAGTCGGCTCATCTCCTCGACGTTGTAAAAATCCCGATACTTCCTTAGAAAACGTTCGCTCGCATCCTCAGTCTCCGCGAAAAAGGATTCGGGAAGGCCGCCGCGCCTCCAAAATCGCAAGATGTTTTCCTGCGTTAGATCGAAATCCTGCCCGGGTACCAGTCCGACCGTTCGGCAGGTGAAGTATACGTCAATCCCCGGCTTTGTCCCCACCAGGACCAGCATCACATTTTTTGCCTCGGCCCCGAGTTTGCAGTCCAAACCGCGGCTCAGGTAGATGCGGGTATTCCGATCGAGGACACAAATTCCCTGGAGAGTATCGAGATGTGCCTCGATTTCCTGCTCTGTGGTAGCGTAAAAATCCGGGGGTATGTTCTTCACCAGGGTCGTTTTCCCGGTACGCGGCGGCCCCACCAACACCAGGGTCCTTTTTAACCGGACGAATGTTCGCAGCCAGGCGGGTGTGAGCGGGCCGTTGGCGAGATCGTGGTAGTTACCCGTGGCTCTCCTCGGTACAGACACGCATCAGGGCCGGATCGCGTTTCACGACGGTTTTATGATAAACCTCGAATTGAAACTTTTCGCAGGTGAAACAATTCTCTTTGAGGTAGGTGGTCAGGTTGGCCAATCGCCAGGCCGCATCCTGACCGATTGTATGCTCGATGGAGCAGGCCAGGGCCTCGGCCTCGGGAGCCGGCATCAACAGAATGGAAGCAAAAAACTCCTTCAGCAGGGCATGCCTGTCCGCCACCTGTCTGGCCAGACATTCGCCCTCTTCTGTGAGCCTGGGACCCGTTTTGCGTTCGTATTCGATGTAGCCAAGTTCCTTGAGGTGCTGCAGCGCAACGGTCACGCTGGGCATCTTGACACCGAGCTCCCGTGCAATGTCCTTGTTGTGCACACCCTCCTGCCGCTGCGAGATAAACCAGATCGCTTCCAGATAATCTTCCAAACTCCCGGAAATACCCTTTTTTTCCGGCTTGACGGTCATCATTACCCCAGTCTAGCCGAATATATCCAAAAATCAACTGTTGTCGAAATTCAGATAGCGCCGGTCGATGGAGTTCATAGACCGAAGCAGGTTTTCCCTGACATGGGGTGCGGACTGGCTTAAGATCCGAAGCGCCTCCCGGGCCTTCAACCTCAAACTGTTTTTGCCGAACGGACAAGTCTCTGCCTGGTGAAGGAAACCGCGATCCTGGGCATAGCGGAGAATCTGCTCCACGCCAACGTAGGCCAGGGGCCGGATGATCACCGCATCATAATGGTCATACCGCATGACCGGCAGCATGCCGCTGATCCGGGACTTGAAGGCCATGTTCATGAGCAGGGTCTCGACGATGTCGTCCAAATGGTGGCCCAGGGCCACTTTGCTGAAACCGTGAGAGCGCGCAAACTGAAGCAGTTCGGTACGCCTCTGCGTGGAACACCACCAGCAGTTCAGTTTCTCCCCCGGTTTCAAGCGCCCCTGAATCGCCACGGGCAGGACATGTGTTTTGATTCCCCAATTTTCTACCCAGCTCAAAAATCCCGGCGGTGTACCGCAACCGGCAAAGTCAGCCCGGACATGGAGGGCCTCGAATTCGAAGGGTATCTGAAAATGCCGTTGAAGATGAGCGAGGTGTGCCGTCAAGGTCAGTGAGTCCTTGCCGCCGCTCAACCCAACTAGGATCCTGTCACCCTTGTCGAGCATCCCACTGAGAAAGGCGCGTGCGATTTTTTTGAGTATGCCCGGATCAGGAGCCGGCAGGTCCACGGTAAATCCCTTGAGCGTAAATGGTCTGGGAGGGATAGGCGATGTTGATGTCATCCTCCTGGGCAAGAATGTTCAGGATTTCCTGATCCAGCTCGTTTTCGGTAGAACGGCGCTGCCGTGGATCACAAAGGTAGCGCAAGGTGATCACGATCCCATATTCACGGAACCGGATGAACACATCGGGCCGGTAGTTCTTTTGATCGATGTAAAATTGCTTGGAAGCCTCTTGAAGGCTTTGAGCGGCGGCTGCCATGAGATTGGCCGACTTTCGCTCCAACAGATCAAGAAACAGGGACCTGGCCTTTTTCCAATTGCTGTTAAAGGTGATCGTCAGCGAAACTTCATTCCAGATGTAAGGAAATCCCAGATGGTAATTCGCCACGGTTTCCGTGAACACCCTGGCGTTGGGAATATAAATGATCCGCCCCGTGGTCTGATCGGCCTCGACCCAATTCCCGATTTCCAGGAGCACGATGCGAAAGGCCTGAATATCGATTACGTCGCCGATGTCTTTTCCGATTTGAACCCTGTCTCCTACCACGAATAAACGCGTCGAGAGAAGATAGACCCAGGCGATGAGATTGGCCAGGGGATCTTTGAAGGCAATCGCCAACCCAGCGGAGAGCAAGCCCAAATAGGTCGGCAGTCCGCTCAGCCCCTCGAACCAGATTCCCAGCAAAATCATCGCAGCCAGGAAAGAAAGGCCGTAGGATATGATTCGGCGGATAAAAAAGAGAAGTCGGGTGCGCTCGATGCTGCGAGAAACAATCCGGAGAACCAGTGCCCGCAAAATCGCGGCGCACAAAATGGTCAGGATGGAGAGTCCAACTCGCATCCAAAAAGGTTGTTCCAGGGAAAGTGTAGCCTGAAGGGATTCGAAAAATTGATTCATACCTTTTCCGATGGTGAGGGGATTGTATAGATCACCTGGGTAGGATATGCGAAGACCACGCCCTCCTCTCTAAAAAGTTTCATGATGGCAAAGTTGACCGACTGCTGAATATCCATGTAATGGTTGTAATCCCCGTCCAGAACAAAATACACGGCTTCGAAATCCAACGAGTGGGCACCGAATTGAAAAAAGTGACTACGGTCGAATCGGACATCTGCCTGCTGTTCGATGGCATTACGAATCAAGCCGGGTACCTTCTCCACTTTTTCCAAAGGTGTCTCATAAACGATCCCGAGGCGAAACACCACCCGCCGCTGGAACATTCGTTTGTAATTACGCACCCGACTGGATGTCAAATCGTGGTTGGCGAAGATGACTTGTTCCCCGCTCAGGCTTCGGATTCGGGTGGTCTTGAGACCGATGTGCTCGACGGTCCCCATGATGTCCCCGATGATGATGAAGTCGCCGAGTTCGAAGGGGCGATCCAGCAAGATCGCAAAATAACTGAAGAGATCGCCGAGGATGGCTTGAGCAGCCAGGGCGACCGCCACACCTCCAATGCCCAACCCGGTGACGACGGCGGAAATGTCGAGCCCGAAATTATCGAGCAGGAAGACAATCCCGATGACCCAGATCAAAGTATTTAGAGCCGGATACAGCCCCTTGAAAGCGGTTTTCTGGTTTTCATGAATTGCCTTGATTTCCTTGTCGTCGATGATCTTTTTGATGAGCCCCGTGGCCATCAGGATCAGGGTGAGGGTGAGCATCACCACCAGGACCCTGTCCACCATCTGTTCCACGACCGCCCCCCACGGAAGGGACTTGATCACCAGAGCGACCACCAAAAAATAAAGATAAGGGACCACACGCCGCTGAATAATTTCGATGAGAAAATCGTCCCAGGTGGTCGCCGTACCTTGTGCCCAACGTTTGAACCTATTCAGCACGCTCCAGTTGACCAGCCACACGCAGAAAATGCCCAGGGCCATCCACCCCAAGGCGGAAAAATAGACGGCGATACTAGTACCGAAGAGCTCAAAACTCAAAAAGTGTTGCAATTGTTGGAGAAATTTTTCCATTACAAAACCATTATCTCGACAATCGCCGCAGGTTTCAACGCGGCTTCGGGGTTAAGCTTCGACCAGAAAGAAGATGGCTTGCCGAGTCGAGTTTATCCTCGGAAAGAACCATCACGTTGCCTTCTTCTTTCAAAAGCCGATTCAAATCGAACGACGGGTTATCGCGGTCGGTGAGTTCGTTGTACATCACCGCGCGGGGAACCCCGTACTTTTTTGCAAAGGCCATGGCGAGGCGCGAGCCACTGTTCAACTGAGCGAGGTAGGGCCAGCGATCGCGGCTATCGGGGGCGTGGCTGGCCACCAGGATGATTGCCCGACAAAACAGCGCCTGGAGGCGGTCGCGCTCGTAGTATCGACGGCGAAGCTCCTCGAAAGAATGCGCCTCCCGGCCGTACTCGGTAAGAAGGAGGCCGCCGTTGTCGGTAATGCGATCGGCCAGGGGTCGGTTTCGTCTCGGCAGGATGCCGTGCAGGGGGCTGGGGAGAAAGGCGAGCGTCCTGGCCCCCCTAACCAGGCTTTCGTCATGGGCGACGGCGTCACACCCCAAGGCCAACCCACTGACGATGACAGCCCCGTGACGGGCCAGTGCGGCTACCAGGGATCGTTCGCGTTTTTCGATAGCCAGGTCGATGCTCGTCATCCCGATGACCGAGACCTGAGCCTCCGTTTCGAGGTCCAGGGTATGAAGATCACCGCGATAATAAAAAAAGGCAGGCAACTCTCCGGGAGCTACCTGCCAGCGGTGTTTTGGAAAGCCCGGATCGCCCCAGGCCACCAGGCCATCTTGCGAACCCAGCCGTTTCCGTAAAAGAATTTCATAGCCGTCGCGTTTTTTTCTGAAGTCGGACTCCGTGATGGTGAGGCGGAGCTTATGGCTCAACTTGTCCACAAGCTCGGCAACGGATTCTGTCCCAATGCAGTTATGCCGAATCCAGGCGTTGCCGATGCCGCTGAACGACTTGAGCGTTAGGACATTCAGCGCATTCTCGGTGTACCTCATCCCAGCCGAAGACAATCTCAGACGAAAAACAGGTACGCAAGGTACCCCGCATACCCCAGAGTAAAGATCACACCACTCCAGCGCCGAATGGATGAGCGGCCCGCAATCGCCAAAATCAGGAGGAGCACACTCACGGCAATGTTGAACACCAAATCCCCTTGGGCCCCACCGATTACAGAAATGGGGGTGATGACAGCGGTGACGCCCAAAATCAGCAACACGTTGAAGATGTTGGACCCCACTATGTTCCCGACCGCGATATCGGACTGCTTTTTCAGGGCGGCCACGACACTGGTCACGAGCTCGGGCAGGCTGGTGCCGATGCTTACGATGGTCAGGCCAATGACCCGCTCGCTGATTCCTGCCAGACGCGCCAATACTACCGCCCCTTCCACGACCATCTTGCCGCCCAGAAACAAACCCGCCAATCCTAACACGATCAAACCGAGGGCGGCGGCAACGCTCAGGGGTTTGACGTGCTCTTCGACCTCATTCGCCTCCGTCAGGAGCAACTCACCGCCGCCCTTTTGGGCAAGATCGAAGTTATAAAACAGAAAAAATACGAACAAAACCAGGAGCAGGATCCCGTCGATTCGTCCGATGACGGTTTTTCCGTTTCCATCCAAAAGCGCATCGTTGGACATCACCCAGAGCACCAGAGCGGTCAGAATGACCAGAGGGATCTCGAGGGTCAACGTCGATTTTTGAACCTTCATAGCCGAAAACAACGACGCGACCCCCAGGATGAGCAGGATATTGGCGATGTTCGAACCGAGGATGTTTCCGAGAGCGATGTCGGTGCTGCCACTGATGGCCGCAAACACGTTGACCAAAAGCTCGGGTGTCGAGGTGCCGAAGGCGACGATGGTCAAACCGATCACCAGGGTGGGAATTCCCAGGCGGCGAGCCAGGCTGGCTGCCCCATCCACCAAAAAATCCGCTCCCTTGATGAGGGGGAGAAATCCCAGCAGCAAAATCGGTACGCCCAGCCATGGCCAGGGAATCAATAAAAAATCAAACATGGAAGTCCTCAAGTACTCCAGTGGGCGCCGTGACCGCTCAACGAGCTGTTTTGCCAGCGCTCCCATGACACTATAATCAGAGCCAGGGGTAAGGTTAAGATCCCGAGAACGCTCCCCAGGGGGGAAAGTCGCATCAAAACCTTCACAATGTTCAGCCGGAGGTGAAGGCAATGGCGAAGGTACTTCATCGCCGTCAAAAAATAGTACGCAGGATTTTCGAAATATCGCGCGGAATACAGGTCAAAAAAGTCCTGGTGAACCCGAATCTGCCCCCAACTGTGCCGACGCGGATCCTTTTGGCGGGTAAGGGACGGTGTATCCTGGTAGTACACTCTCAACGCCTTGTTGATGTAGCGGCACCGGTATCTTTTGGCCACTCGGTTGAGGAGGTAACTTTCCGCCAACACTCCTCGGACATCCTCCGGGAAGGGGAAGAGTTTCAACACCTCGGTCCGCCAGCACTCCCACTTTTCCCCTCGCAGCCGGTGTTTGAGGGTCATGGTGACATGATCGGTCACCGGTACCGGGAAACGGCTTCCCAGGACACGCCCTGTTGCGTCCTGGCAAAGGGCGACCACGGCCGCAACGTCGTTGCGGTTTTCAATCCTGCTCCAGGTTGAACGAAACACCTCGAGAGCTTCGGGGACGCAGGCATCGTCCGAATCCAGAACCAGAAAAAGGTCGCCACGGGCTAGTTGTACCGCTTTGTTCCAGGCCACGTGCTTTCCGAGATTTTCCTGGTAATGGTAATGAAGGGGAAAAGCGGCGGATTTTCGGTACTCTTCGATCAGCTCGGCCGTGGCGTCGGTGCTGCCATCGTCCACCACGAGCCACTCGAAGTCCCGAAATGTCTGGGCCTGAAGGGATTGAAACACCCGGGGCAGGGTGTGACGGCGGTTGTACGTGGGAGTGAACACGGTAAACAGGGGAGTGGCCATCGGTCAGGTGTCTCGGCCTCAACCTTCCATCGCTTTGATCACTTGCTCGAGGGAGTCAGGATCCACGCGGACGTTGGCATCGAAGGTTTGATTTCCCGACATGTCGGCCGCCAGAAGGTACCAGTACTCGTGCCCCATGGCGGAGGCCAGGCTGAAATAGCAATTGTTGTGGCTGTCGTTAGGAAAGCGCACTTCCAGAACCTTGCCCCCCTCCGGCATGAACAACATGTTGGTCAGTCCCGCTCCGTGGAGCCCGCCCACGATCCGGGTTTCCGCCATCAGACGCACCTGTTGTTCAAAGGACAGGTTCTCCATTAGAGTCACTTCCCAACCGTGTTTTACCAGGACAGGTAGCAAATCCGCCTCGTTGACGATCTTTC
>CALGPJ010000024.1 GCA_937960645.1 uncultured Spirochaetia bacterium
AGCGGCCGGATCGGATGATGGAAAGGGTGGCGGTGTACGTGGCGTGGCACAACCTGAACAAGCCCGTTCGGGTGCGGGACAAGAAGTTGAAGCGGGTCACGCACGCCCAGCTGGCGGGGCTGAGTAAGAGCTGGGTAGAACAGGAGTGGATGCGGCTGGGCAGGGAGCGGGTGTTTCCGAAGCGGGAGCCCTTGAGGGAGTTTCACCGGAGGGTGTGGAACCGCGAGGATGTGCTGTTACGCCGGGATGGCAGCGATGTGTTTGGCCCCGCCGAGCCGCTGTGGCGGATGCGGGCGTAAAAAAAGACGGGAGGGCCGCCGCGATCGGGCACAGGCTTCGAGGGTGCAATTGCCGCGGCACAACATACAGCATAAAAGCCGGCATCCAGAGGATACCACACCGGCGGCCTTCAAGAGTGCGCGCAAAGTTGTCGATGCTCAAAAAGGATGAATATCATCGTCTTGTACAGTCCCGGCCGGGAAGGTGAAGTTATCAGTTTGGCCGCCTTGCTCCACACCAAGGGAGTTTCCTTCCAGGCCGAGAAAGCTGAACCCCCTGGTACGCAAAACTGGAAGATCTGGATCGAAAGACTGAGGTCCGCCACCTATTCCGTTTTCCTGCCCGGACCCGAAAGCTGGGATTCACCGTTCTGGCTTTGGGCAGCCGGCTATGCGTGCGGTGCCCATGAAAAGTCTTACCTTCACAGCCTGGAGCAAGTCCAGGCCGTGTTTCATGATTTTCATTTTTTACGGTGTCAGACCTTTGAAGAGCTGGCGCAAGCCCTCCTCGAGGATGAGCGACACTGGGAACAACGCCAATTGCAGCGGGCCGCCGAGGCGGAACTCATCCTGCGAGATCGAGAAATCAGCCTTACCGGAGCGATTTCCTGTATCCACGACGATTTGATCGATGATTTTCGTCTCTATCTTCAATACGGCTTTTCCGTAAACAGCAAGGATCGTAAGGGTGTGGGCCTGATCCATCATGCGGCGCGCTGTGGCAAGATCGAATTCGTTCAATTGTTGTTGGACAAAAATGCCGATCCGGACATGATTTCCGACGACCGCGGTAACACCGCCCTGATGGATGCCGCCGCCATCGGAAACATCGAAATTGTGAAACTTCTATTAGATCGAGGCTGTAATCTCGAGGTCATGAGCAAGAACGGTCAAACGGCCCTCGTCCTCGCGGTGGGGGCGAAGTCTCTCGAATGTGTTCGGCTGCTCCTTCAGCATGGAGCCGATCCTCGCAAGGCGGACAAACTGGGACTGGATGCCCTCGGCTACGCGAAAGTCTTGGGGCTCGAGGATATTTTGGCTATATTGAAACAGGTATGATCCTGCATCCGATCTTTTTGAAGACTCGAAAAAAAGTCCGCCTCCTGGTAGGGGATCATGGCACCAGGGATATCGAAAAAATCGAAGGCTGGTATGGCTCCGATCCGTCCCCTGATGATTTGCTGTATCTGAGGAACACTCTCCTGGATTCCCTGACGCGCAAACTCAAGGAAGAAAACGCTGAAGCCTGGTTCATTCCCCGGTTCCTCGGAGCGACCGGGGTTTTCGTTGCCGTCTTTTTTGTGCTCACCTACGCCATCCGTGATCCCATCCCCTTCATCGACGAGTTCCTCATCGCATTGGTTTCCGCCGTCCTGGTGTTTTGGAGCTGGAGTCGATCCGGCTTGGAGAGCCTGCAGTTCAAGTTCCAGCTAACCGAGTTTACCCAGATCATCAACCAGGCCATGTTCTACCCCTCGGAAGAGGTTCGCAGGATGGAAGTCATCCTCGAGCAGGCTGAGAGCATGGCCCCTCAAGACTTGTTTGCTTCGCTCGAGGAGCAGGCGACTAAGTCCGTGCAAGTCAGTAACCCGTTCACGACTCTCCTGGATCAGGAGTGTGACCAGCTGAAGAAGACCTGGGCTCGGATTTGCGCGAGGCACAGGTCGAGCAGCCAGGCACGCAAAGCCGCCGTCGTGGATGATTTGATCGCCGAGGGCAAGGATCTACACCTGCTCTATCTTTACTTCAGGGTTCGCTCGGCAGACGCTGGGTTTCTTCCATCAAACGCTGGAGTTCCCTAGCCTGTCTGGCCAATTCCAGGCTTTCCCGAGCGGGCTCGAAAGACGGATTGAGATCGACAGATTCCTCCAGGAAGTTGATGGCCTCCACCATGTTGCCCCGGGCGATTTGCTCCAGACCCAGGAGATACAACTCTCGCGCCCTTTCGGAACGGTCCTGCCTCCCGAGGTCTCCCAGATTGAGTTTCACCTCCAAATTGATGCGATCGAAGGCCGTCAGGGTGGTGAGCAGATCGAGGGTGTACGTTACGGTCAGGGTCAGTTTTTCCAGGGCCATGGTAATGCCCCCGGTGGCGCGCGGCCGCCCCTTTTTTAGCTGGAGCCCCCCCTGGATACTGAGAAAATCGGTAAACACCAGGTCCATCCCCATTGCCAGGGACCCTTCTTCGGCGGGACTCAAATCGAGCATGAAAGGTAACTGGTAATCTGCAGCAATCGTAAGCGGCCGAATGGGACTGTACGCCAGACCGAATACCGCCAGGCTCGGCAGAGGATCTCCCTGAACGGGAAAGCCGATATTGCGAAAGCTCAGACCTACACTGAAGTTGCGCTGACGGGATGGAAAAAACTTGAGCAAATTGAAACGGGTCAAGAGTCCCAAATCCAGCATCAGACTCAGGGCGGATTGACCGGGGAAGATGGCTTCCGGTACGCCCCGATAAGCGATCTTGATATTCGACCCCAAACTGAGACCGTGAAAATAAAAACTACTGAAAAAATTGTAGCTGAGATTGGCCATGAGGATGAATTCCGTGTAGTTTCCCTTGGCGAAGGAGGCATAGCCGGGATTGGCGTAACGGTCTCCCCACTCGTTGATCCCGGTAAACGGAAGGTAAAGAAGTTTCAATCCGGTGCCCAGGCCGAGGTTCCCCTGGCGCACGGTGTAGACAACGCCCTCGAGTCGGGAATCGGCGATCCAATCATGATGGAAAAAACTCAGTTCAGAATCGTTGAGAACGGAGGAACCCGCCGGGTTGGCCTCGAGGAAGCCCGAGTCCTTGAGCACCGCGGTGTAAGCGGTCGACATGCCCTGGTATCTTCCCCCAAAGGGGATGAGGAGGCTGACGAAACTGGTTCTCCCCGCATTGGCGTCCGTGCCCGACCATTCGCTGACCACCGCAAACCAGTCCTCGAGGCCCTGGGAATGCACCAGTGAGGACAGTAGGGGTAGGAGCAGCAAGAGGAAACGCCGCACACTTTAAGTATAATCCCCACAACACTTTTTTCCAAGACTTGGAGGGATTGTTCCGATATAATAGAAGAAGATGGGTAGGTCTGTTTTTTTCCTCTTGCCACTGTTTTTCATTGCGATATTCCCCATTTTCGCGCGTGGTCAAATCGAGGAACGCGTCGACCGAGCCCGAAAGCTCATCCAGGAGAACAACCTCAACGAGGCCGAACTCCTCCTCGTAGAAATCGAGCGGGAAGACCCGGAACGCCAGGAAGAGGTCGAGGAAATGCGGCTGCTGATTCGGACTGCACGACGGGGGTACAATCAGCTCTATGCCGAACTCATCCAGGAACTCAGGACGGGTCAGAACGAGGACAGGGCGGTTGACATCATTCGCCAGCTCGAGTCCCTGGACTCCAACCCCAATCCCGCCACCGCACGCCTCATCTTCGAGGCGAAGCGGACTGTTCTATTCAAGCAAAGCCAGCGTAAATTCAATGAGCTGATGGATCAGGCCCTGGTGAGGCTCAACCAGGGGGACCATCTGGGCGCCCTGAGCCTTTACCAAACGGGATTCGCGATCCACCGAGAAATCTTCGACGGTGAGGATTACGACGAGATCACCAAGTCCAGCGTCCGAAGGCAAATTGCGCAATTATCCGCCCTGATTCTTGCGGCAAACAACCCGCAGGCGGGTTACGGTACTCTGCAAAATCAAATCGAGGCGAACATCACCAACCCCCAGACGCCGGAGGCAGCCTGGTTGACGATCCGCCAGAGTCTGCTTCAGTGGCAGAGTTTTTTTGCGGAGACCGAGACGGCCCTGTCGGCTTTGAAACAGCAGGACGCCCTGCTGACCCAGGCTGCCGGCCTCACCCGTGGAGATCCCTACCTCACCTTCATGAACGGACTCATCGCCGGCCGGGATGGACAGGGGCGGCAGGAAGGGATCCTGGGAGCCTATTTTCGCTATTTCGAATCTCGGCTGAACCAGATCACCGGCGGCCTGACCCAACAAACGGACCGTCAGTTCCAGACCGCACTCGGCCAAATCGAGTCGGAAAATTTTACCCGGGCCCGCGGGAGCTTCGAAACCTTGTTGCAATTGGCCAATGTTGGCCAGGGCCTGAATTCGATTTGGACATCTTTTCTCCTTCAACAATCAGGGCTAAGGTCGAATACCCAGGAGCTCTTTCTGAGTGCCGTTTCGGCACAGGAACGCTTTCGCTATTACCAGCGGATCGGTCGGCTGGGTGTCACCTTGACCCAGCTGCGTGAGGAGCTGGCGCCCAGCGTGCAAAATCCTCCCCAGGACCTGGCCCAGCTGACCCGCGTGGCCGTCCTCTCCCGAAATCACGGAAATGCAATCCAGCAGGCCCTCCAGGAAATCCAGCAGGCCGGCATCCGTCAATCCACCTTGCAAACATCGGGCATCCCTCTCGAGCTTCCCCTTTTGGCCTCGGTGCGGAATCAGTGGCAGAACCAGGTAACTTTTTTCCGTAACTCCGAGGTGAACTTTTACGACCGCCGAGCTGGCCTGGTCTTTCCCGGCCTGAGCCGAGGCGTCGAGAACCTGGAGAGCGGATTTGCCGAATCAAGGCGACTGCTTACCGGTGAAAGCCGCCGTGACGAGCTGGGGTTGGTGTACACCGTAAAATACCCGCGACAAGCTCTCGAACGTTATCTAGCAGCCCAGCAGGAGCTGGAGCGACTGACGCCGGAAATCCAAAACTTTCAATCGGATTACCGGATCATCGCCGATCAGGTTCCCAACGAACCCAGGATTCTGAGATGGATCGATCAGTCCAGCGCACTTCTTGTTCGATTGAACAATCTGAGGACCAATATTGGGCAGGATATCACCCAGGCACGCGCCCAGGTCGCCGAGGCAGAGTCCCTTTTGGTTCGCGCGCGGGAAGGTATTGTCAACGCCCAATCGGCCCTGGCCCAACAGCGTTTTCGGGATGCCCGGGCCGCTTTGTCGAACGCCCAGAGCCTTTGGGAGGCAAGCTTTTTGATCCAGGACGAGCCCGAGTTGAAGGCCAGCCTGGAACGGCAGCGCAGCGAGCTCGCCGCCGCCATTTTAAACGGGGAGAGGGAGCAGGTCGCTCGCGATGTGCGAAATTTCATTCAACAGGGAAGTCAGGCCTATCTTCAGAGCCGCTTCCTTCAGGCGGAGGAAATTTTACTGCGTGCCCGCGACCGTTGGGCCGACACCGAATCGGAACCCAACGTCGAAGTCGAACAGTGGTTGGGGTTGACACGCAATGCCCTGACTTTCAGCAGCGGGCGCGAACTGAACAAAACCGACCCGCTTTACTTCGAGATTCAGCCCCTGTTGAATTTCGCCGCTCAGGATTTTGAACGGGCACGACAGCTGTGGCAGGATAACAGGCGTAACGAGGCACGGGTCCTCCTGGAACAGGCCAGCCTTCGATTGGAGCAGGTTCGAATCCCCTTTCCTTTGAATCAGACCGCCGGCGTTCTTCAATTGCGGATTTTACAACTCACCGCCTCTCCCGATGAATTCAACAGAGCCTTCGCCAATCTTTTCGACCGAGCCCGCAACCTTTCCCAGACCAATCCCACTCAGGCCCTGGCCGACCTCCAGGATCTATCGGCCATCCAACCCAACTACCCCGGCCTTCAGGCGCTGATACGTCAGCTGAGGATTACTGTGGGTCTGGACCCCCCGCCCCCCAATCCGGCGAATCTGGCACGCTCGCGGCAGCTCACCACCCAGGCCGACCGGATCGTTGCCGCCAACCAGTTCAACCGATTTTCCGAGGCCCGGACCCTAATCGAGGAGGCTCTTCGGCTCGATCCCACCAATGCCGATGCTCAAAGGCTTCTTGACCGTATTCTGATTACCGGACCAAGGACCGGTACCGCAGCGGCCCTCACGCCTCAGGAGAGGTCGAGCCTGGACCAGGCGGCCCAGCTATTCAACCAGGGAAGGTTCTTCGAAGCCAAGGCCATCGTCGATCGCCTTTTGGCTACGGCCAAGAATCGTACCAATCCAGAAATCCTAAAACTCCAGACCAGCATCAACGCGAGATTGCGAATTTGAAAAAGAGACTCGTATATACGATCGTTCTGTTTGCGCTGCCCGATCTCTATGCCCAGGTCCTGTTTTGGGATACGCCGCAATTCATCGGTCAAGGCGGCAGCTTTCCCCAGACCGATCAACGTGATGGCGTCAGTGCTATCCTGTGGCAGGAGAGAACCCCCATCGACGAGAACTGGTCCAGTTACGTGATCAGTTCCTGGGTGCGGGAGGACTCGACGGGAAGTGCCTCCCTACGCCGAGCCATCCTGGGTCCGTTTCGTCTCACCGGTGAAGATGCTCCAATTTTCAGTTTTGCCCTGGGACCGAATCTCGTCCTCTGGGTGGCGGTCCAGGTGGAGCCTCAGCGAATCGAGGTTTACCGATCGGGCGATCTGGGCGCGAGCTTCAAGTCCTTTCATACCCTGCAGGGCCAGGGAAACATGACCAATCCGCGTTTGAGCCTCAACACCGACGGGCTTCCTGCCCTGGTTCTGACCGAGGTCCTCGAACGCCGCTACCGTATTCTTTTCACCAGGGCGGTGAGTCCCACCGAGTGGCGGGCTCCCATCGAAGTGTCACAAAATCAGATTCGAAACCTCAACTTCAACCCCACCCTCTCGCTGAGCGGGAACCGAATCGATCTGGTGTACCAATCTCTGGTTTCGACCCTGGACCTCCTGAGTTATCAACTCTTTCTGATGATCAGCAGGGATGGGGGTATCACCTGGCAACCCGAGATCAACATCACCAATTTTTCCGAGGATGGTCAGGATCCCCTCAGGTATCAGAACGACCGCCCCTTCGCCCTGCGAAGAGGTCAGGAGCTCTGGGTCAGCTGGGAACGCACTCCGCGAGGCCAGGCCAAACGTACCGTCGTCCTCCGGTTGGATTCCGACGGAAAACGGCTCGGGGATCCCTGGGTGTTGAGTCCACCGGAGGCCATTGCCGAAGCGGTGCGACTTTTCGACGCCGGGGAGGAAATTTATGCACTCTGGTTCGATAATCGGCGGGGGGAGCGCAGTCTCAATGCTTCCCGGTTTCAAAGTGGCACCTGGATCACTCAGTCCTTGAGCCTGCCTCCCGGAATTTCGATCTTCGGTAGCATGTTGCTGGGAAACAAGGGTTTCAGCGTGGTGGGACAGAACATCCAATCCAACCGCAGCGCGATTTTTCTGGTAGAGCCCGATCAGTTTGCTCGGAGTCCCGAACTCATCCCCGTCAATTTTGTCCTGGAGAGACGGTACCGCCCCAGGGATTTTCGTCTGCGGGTCAGCTTTCCGAGCGATCCTTCCGGAATCGCCGGCTTCAATTACGAAATCAGCAGGGAGTCCGTTTCCAACGTTGCACCCATCCTCGCACGTCCCGTCACCCAACCCGAGCTCAGTTTTCAAGCCGACGCCGAGGGTGATTGGTACGTCCACGTGCGGGTCCGCGACGGGGCCGGCAACTGGAGCCGTCCGGCAAGCCTGAAGATTATCGTGGACACCACCCCGCCCGGCCGCGTCACCGTCCAGGAACCCACTCGTGACGCGGAGAACTTTCTGCCGTCCAATAGTTTCACGATTTCCTGGAACTCCGACGACCCCGATGTGGCAGCCTATACCTACCGCTTACAATACCTCGGTCCTCGAGTGGATATCGACTATGAAACGGTGAACCTGGCCCCCCCGCCGCCCCAACCCGTCACGACCGCCAACTCGGTGGACTTCAACAACCTGGAAAACGGACTCTGGGCCCTGAGCGTAGCCGCCATCGATCAGGCAGGAAACATCGGCGAGCCTCAGACCGTGTTTCTCCCCCTCCGGCGTTTTATCGTCTACACACGAATCGACCGTGTTTTGGGAACGCAGGACGAGTTCGGGGCCGTCCAAATCCGTGTACTGGGCAGGGGGTTTTTGGGCGGGGGCCGAATCCTCAGGGTCTGGCTGGAAACCGGAGATCGGGAAAGGTTCGAGATCGACAGTGGCTCTTATCGGGTTGCCTCGGACAGGGAAATTCAAATCGATCAGCTTCAGGATATTCGGCCAGGGATTTACCGTATCGGTTTGGAGCACAGCCTGCGCGGGATTTTTCGCTCCGGTTTGAGCATCGCCGTCGACGAAAAAGGAAACGTCAAGGTCGGGGATTACAGCCCCATCGAGTGGCGCTGGTTACCCATAGCTTCCTCCCGCTGGCTCACCAGCGCCGGCGCTCTGCCCCTTCTGGCCACACTTGCCCTCCTGGCGGGTTTGGCACTCTTCTTCGGCCTCCAATCTGCGCAGATCTTTCGGGATCGATGGGTGATTGGTCGCTGGTACCGAATTTATTTGCAAAAAGGAGTCGTCATGGACAAGGCAGTCTCCGCCGCTCAACAACGGGTTCGCGGCTTGAGCCTACAAGTGAAGTTCATCATTTCGATTTTGAGTTTGGCTGTGATCATCATTCTGATGCTCTCGACCACGCTCGGTTTCTTTATCACGGAAAACTCGCAGCGCAATTTGGGCTCCGGTCTTTTGCAACGAACCACGGTGCTTCTGGACAGTTTGTCCACCTCCGCTCGCAACACCCTTCCGGATGAATTCGTACGTGATCTGGCCCTCATTCCCTCCCAGCGCCTGGCCATGGGCGATGCCCTGAGCGTCACCATCAGTGGCCGCAAGCGGGGAGGAGGCGGGGGGACGCAGTATGTGTGGGCCTCGGACGATTCCGAACTTGGTCGTTACATCCCGGGGGATTTCATACCGGGTGAAAGTTTAATCCAGGACGAGGCTACCGCCCCCATGCTGCAAATGGAGGAGTCCCTGAACGCCGAAGCGGCCGCCGAATTAGGGGGCTTGAACAAGAGGCTGGCAGAATTGAACGCGCAGAGCCAGGCCCTGCTGTTTCGACAAGACGCCGAAGCGGAACGAGCAAGGCAACAGCTTGGGGATGAACTGGAACGAACCAACAATCAAATCCAGGAGGTGCTGCGCCGACTTGGCCAGGCGATCGGTTCGGTCCCCTCTTTCGATGCGACACAGCTTTCCGAAGATACACCTCGGTATTTGTTTTACAAACCCATCCTTTACACCATCCCCGGCGAAAACACCTATGTTCATGGTTTCGTGCGGTTGAAGGTGAGCGTGGAACCGATCCTGGAGGATATCCGCAATGCACGGGCTCAGCTGATCCAGCTGACCGGCCTGATCGCCTTGGCGGCGGTGGCCCTGGGCCTGCTGGGCTCCTTCCTCCTGGCCACTCTCACGGTACGGCCCATCAATGCCCTGGTGAAGGCCGTCGCCAAAATCCGCGACACCGAAGATAAAGAGAAACTCAAGGGCTTCTCCGTCAATATCAGGACCGGGGACGAGCTGGCGGTCCTTGCCGATACCATCAACGAAATGACGGAGGGGCTCGTGAAGGCCGCCGCCGCAAACAAGGACCTGACCCTCGGTAAAGAAATCCAGAAGATGTTCATTCCCCTCAAAACCGACCCGAATGGAAGAAAAATGACTACCGGGGAAACCACCGAGGCCAAAGTGGAGTTTTTTGGATACTACGAAGGGGCTAAGGGCGTCTCCGGAGACTACTTCGACTACATCAAGCTCGACAGCGAAAACTACGCCATCATCAAGTGTGACGTTGCGGGCAAGGGGGTGCCCGCCGCCCTCATCATGGTCGAAGTGGCCACCATCTTTCTCAATTATTTCCGGGATTGGAAAAGCTCAAGCCGACTCACCCTGCCCCCCCTGGTATCTCGTATCAACACCTTGCTCGAGGAACGCGGTTTCAAGGGGCGGTTTGCCGCCCTCACCATCGCCCTTTACAACACCAAGTACGGAACGTTGAGACTTTGTAACGCCGGAGATACCGTCATCAACATCTACTCCGCCACAGAGCGTCGGGTTTTGGTCAAGGAACTTCCACGGGCACCGGCGGCGGGTGTGTTTCCTACCGACCTGGTGGAAATGCAGGGCGGTTTCAAGGAAATCAGTATGAGCCTGAAGGAGGGAGATACGGTGTTCTTCTACACGGACGGTGTGGAGGAGGCCAAGAGGCTGTACCGCAACGCCGACTTTCAACCGATCAGCATTCCTGCCCCACAGGGTGAGGGAGAGATTGCGGATGAGGAACTCGGCCCCGAGCGACTGCACGCCATCATCGAGGCGGTGTTCAACCAGGGAGTATTCATTTTGGATATTCCCCACAGCTTTTGGCAGGGCAGACTGCTCGAGTTCAATTTTTCGAACTGCGTGCCCAATGCACGAAATGCGGTCCTTGCGATTGTCAGCGTCGAAAAAATCTGGAGGCTCATCGTCAATCCCAGCTTTGGCGAGCACGAAAAAGTCAAATTCGACCGAAACATCTATCAGTTCCTAAAGGAACACTTCAAGATCTTCGATGAGGTCTTTCGCTTCGATCCTGCCGATGATGATCTGCCCGAATATTTGTGGGTGAGCGGGCTGGCCGAGGACGACCAGTATGACGATCTGACCCTGCTGGCGCTGAAAAGAAATGAATGACGTGCGGGTTTTGACTAGCTGGTTACTCTAGGTTACAATACGGCATGCAGCCCAGACAGCAGGAAGGTACCTACAGGCACCAGGCCAGATTCTTTTGTGATAACTGCGGCCACGAAGTCCCTTTCAATGCAGAAATATGTCCCAATTGCAAAAAGCACTTTTCCGGGGTACGTTGTCCTGTCTGCGGATTCACCGGAGCTCCGAGCCAGTTTCAAAACGGTTGCCCCCGATGCGGTTATCAGGCTCGTCCCACCTCCCTTGGTGGAAGCAAAAAAACCCAGGTCGAATCTCAACGTTCTCACAAACCTCGTTCCTCCGGTAAAAGGGCCGATTTCAGTCTTGCCCTGATTTTTGTCTTGGCGCTCGTCGTCATCATTTCGTTCATCATCTACACGACCAGGTGATTTGGGGTGAAAGATCAATTCAGCGAATGGCTATTGACTTCTCTCAGAAACGACGCAGCTCCCAAACTCATCCAAAATAAAATCCTCGAGCACCTGGAACGTTACCATCACCGTGAAATCCTTGGAATTTATCTGGTCCTCCGAAGGCAGGTGGCCGACCTCGGTGTCGTCGATTATTTGAAAATCATCGAAGAAATCGAAGAGAGGATTTACCAACTGATTCTTTCAAAAAGGGTTCCCCCCACTCCGACGGAAGCGGAGTCGATGCGACAAAACCTTTATATCGTGCAACGCGAATACCCGGAAATCCACCCATCGGGAGACAGGGACTTCGAGCTGTATTTGCAGGCGCGGCAACGGGAGGATCGGGCAGGCGCACGGACGATCTATACTCGGCTTTTAAACAAGTATCCTGATGTCGACACCCGCGCCAACCTTCTCCGTTTCTGGCGCAAGGGCCGGGGCCTTTTCCATATCCTATTTTTGGAAGCCAGACTTTCCCTGGGCGCCAATCTCAACAAAAAGATCCGTGCCTATATCAGTGCCCTGGTGGAGGCCTTTGCCCACACCGGCAATCAGACCCTGGCGCTGATGGGTAGCATCCGCCGCGCCACTCAGATCCTGCCGCCCAACAAGGAAATATCCCTGGCCCTTTTGGAAAAACTCTTGAACTACAGCAATTTTCTCAATTGGCATCCCATCGAATTCCAGAGCATTTACAACATCCTGCGGTCTTTCTACGAAGAGACACTTTTCCAGCAACGAAAAATCAGCCTGGTCACTGAGAGCGAGCAAACCCGCAAAAAGGCTACGGTCAAACAGATCGACCTTCAAAAGGTAAGCTTCACGAAAGAGGATTTGCAACAGATTCTCGTTTCACCGAAAATCCAGGGAACCACGAATCTCACCCTGGCCTATTGCCGAAAGTACTGGCTCATGGTGGGAGATCCCCTGTTTGAAAACAAAATCCTGCTTTATAGTCAGAAATACCGAACCTGGCATCACAGTATCTTCCAGGCCATCGCTCGTGGGAAAATGCTCCGACAGGACGACGAAGTGATCCTCATGAACGTCTACAACGTCATCAGCAGGAATCTCCCCTACGACTACGATATTCGCCGGGAGTACATCATGCAGGTGATATGGCGAAAGATCAAACCCCAGGCAGTCATCAAAAAACAACAACAAACCGAAGTCGCCGCCTTGCCGCAACCAACCAGAAAGCGCCAAACCAAACAACGGGACCTAAAACCATCGGCCGAGCGCAATGGCAAAAAATTGAAAAAACCGTCGAGAAAAGAACATACTCCAGACGCCGACACCCAGCCCGCTTCTGTGCCGGATGTCCCGCAGAAACAGTCCAAACCAGCTGCACCGGCCCAACGGCCAAAAACAATCAAACCGGAAAAAGCTCGCGAAGCCGTGCCAACGATCACCCCCAAAAGCATCCTGGACCGTATTGCCGAGATCGATTTCACGGAACAGAAAAACCTGCCCATCATTTTCCGGAGAAACCTGGAGCCCGAAATCGAGACCTACATTCGCTCGATCGGTTACCTTCAAAAGGTGGAACTCAAACCCTACACCGTCAGCCTGGCCACGATCAGCGTCAAAAACTTCATCCTTGAAAACATGGCCAATATCGAACCCAATTGGAAACTTTCAAAAGAACGACTGGAGGTCAAGGAACTCGGTCTGGACATCGACGATATTCAACCGATCATCGAGAATTGCCTGAAGTCCCTGCGTGAGTTGGCCCATGCCCCATGAGACCCTTATCAAGGTAAGAACCTACGAATGTGACGAGTACGCTCACGTCAACAATGCGGTGTACCTCAATTACCTGGAGCATGCCCGGGTGGAATTTCTCGATCACGTCGGCTTCCCGTATCGGGAGCTTCGGCAAAAGGGCTATGGTGTCGTCGTTACCAACATCTCTATCGATTACCACAGGGAACTGCTTGCTGGGGATGAAATTACGATAGCCACCACCCCTCTCGAGGTCGGCAGGGTATCGGGTGTGTTCGAGCAAAGGATCCTTCGCCAAGGAGTCCTCATCGCGAGAGCCACGGTGCGCTGGGCCTTTCTGAACCAGCATGGACGCCCCCAGCGTCTGGGCGACGAGCTGGTACGAATCCTGTCTGCCGTGTAAAAATTATGTAGTGCCTCGGCAACTGTCCCTGGTTTGGGCGACCCTTGGCGGGATTTTCCGCGGTTTTTCCCTGTTTTACCCCCTTTTCCTGCATTTCCTGTGTAAAAACTCGCACAAAACGCGCACTTTTCCGCCTTATCTAGCGGAGGTACCGCGTCATGTCTTTTGTTCCCCTGTTCTGTCCCAACCCGGAGTGCGCCCACCACCAGCGCCGTTTCCCCCTGGCCGCTGGTGAGCCCCCCTGGTTCCGCATCAAGGGCCGCTTCACCACCGAGCGCAACGGGGAGGTGCAGCGCTACCAGTGCAAACACTGCGGCCGCACCTTTTCCCA
>CALGPJ010000025.1 GCA_937960645.1 uncultured Spirochaetia bacterium
CGGTGGTGAAGCGGCCCTTGATGCGGAACCAGGGGGGCTCACCAGCGGCCAGGGGGAAACGGCGCTGGTGGTGGGCGCACTCTGGGTTAGGACAGAACAGGGGAACAAAAGACATGACGCGGTACCTCCGCTAGATAAGGCAGAAAAGTGCGCGTTTTGTGCGGGTTTTTACACAGGAAATGCAGGAAAAGGGGGTGAAACAGGGAAAAACCGAGGAAAATCCCGCCAAGGGTCGCCCAAACCAGGAACAGTTGCCGAGGCACTATACTTGACTTGAGAAAAGCAATCGACTAGCCTTTTCTATAAGGAGTTTGAATATGTTCAGGAATATACTTGTTTTTGCACTTGCTGCGTTATTTTTTGGAGGCTGCTCCGCAATTCAGGCCGACGACCCTGGTTCAGTGGCGAAAGAATTCTATGTCCGTCTAGGGCAAATGAACCTCGATGGCGCCGCTGAACTGGCCTCCGAAGAATCCAAAACGGTCTTAGTGATGGCCAAGTCCTTCCTTACTATGGCCGACGAAGAGCAAAAAAAGGAGATGGAGGAGCAAAAAAAGAAGGCTGCCGCCAATCCACCCCAGGTCGTCGATACAAAGATCGAGGGTGACAAGGCTACTGTGCAGTTGAAACTCGGTGAGGAAACTGAAACAGTGGAACTTGTTAAAATCGACGGAAAGTGGAAGGTCGTATTTAACAAGAATGGCTGATTCAAAGGGCGCGCCTTGCGCCCTTTGATGACATTATCTTTCGTGCTTTTCCGCTTCATCACCTCTTCATTGACGCTGGGGTTTCTAATAAGCGCATCGTTCGGCTGTAACGATACTCGCACAAGGCTGAATCCTGAGCGCCCTGCGACCATCCTGGTCAATGCGGAAATTGCCGCATTGAAGGAAGGGGATATCTTTTTACAAGCCGGGTGGGGCCTCGTTGCCGACACGATTCTCTCATCCCTCGATGAACATGTTGGTCTGACTCACTCGGCAGTTCTTTACAAGAAAAACGGTGAATGGTTCGTGATCCAGGCGATCAACGAACTCCTTACAGGTAAAAAGGGTGTTCATTTTCAGGAATTACCTCAATTTTTACAGGCAACCCGGCCGGACAGCCTCATCCTGGTCCGCCCCCACCTTTCCGAGTCCCAAAGGCAGGAATTCCTGGAATATCTGACTTTTCACGCCGAGCGGGGAACCCCCTTCGACAATTCCTTTTCCTGGGAGGACAGCTCGGCTTTTTATTGCAGTGAGCTCGTGATCAAGGCCCTGATTGCGGCCAACGTCCAAGGTTTAGAGAACGAATTGGTGTTTCGGGGTCCCATTTTGGCGTTTTCCACCTTCTTGAACCCAAATTACTTCGAGGTGATTTTCAGTCAGCACAGAGACTTTTCTTACCCACTCCAACCTACACCAGATGGCGAATAGCCTCCTGCGGACTGGCCTCCTTGTTGAGAATCTTGTATACAGCCGAAACGATGTCCAATCGTAGTTTATGCTTCTCTTTGAGCTGCCAGGCATACTTGGCGGCCACGATTCCCTCTGGCAGGTAGCCGATTTCGGAAATCCGACCGATGAGGTCGTCGATGTTGTGAAAGGGCTTGAGGATGTTTTTGAGGATGATTTCCCGGCCAAATCGTCGGTTGCGTCCGTACTGGCTGCGGCAGGTGACGTCCAGATCTCCGACTCCCGCAATACTGGTAAAGGTTTCGGGATGGGTGGCTCCCAACGCTGTTCCCATGAGCTGGATCTCGTTCAGGCCGGCAGCCAGAAGCAGGCTCTCGGTGTTGTCCCCAAAGATATCCGACCCTTCCTTGATGGCATCCAGGATTCCAAAGGCGATTGCCACCACGTTCTTCAGGGCGGCCGCCGCCTGCACGCCCACCACATCGAGGCTGGAAAAAACCCTCAGACTCTTGCTGGTCAACAACTCCCGAAAGCGGATGCTGTTTTTGGCATTTTGGCAGGCGCTGATCAGACCGGTGATGATTCCCTGGACGACCTCTTCCGCGTGGCTGGGGCCGCTGATGTAGACGACGTTGCCCTTGTAAAAACCGGGGAGATAGTTTTCGACAGTTTCGACGATGAGCTTGGGCTGGTCATCCGATGGCATAAACCCCTTGGTCACGATGCCGATCACGGTTTGACCCTCCATGATGTTGGGAACCGTCAGGATCGATTTCACCGTTTTGAGGAGATACAAACTGGGCATGGCCAGGATCAGGTATTCCTTGTCGCTGGCTGCGCGAATCAGGTCGGTGGTGGCGCTCACGCGATGATCCAGGTTATACCCTTTGAGATACCTCTCGTTGGTGTGCCGTTGATTGATGCTCTCTTCGACATCTTTTTCGAACGCCCAAATTTCTACCTCGATCCCCTTGACCGCGATTGCCTGGGCCAATGCCGTTCCCCAGGCGCCCGCACCGATGATGCCGACCTTTTTTCTCATGCTAACCTCGCCTCAAAATCCGTGATGAGTCTTTCCACCATTGTAATCCCATTCCTCCAAAATTGGGGAGTGCGGATGTCTTCGCCGAGTATCCCAACCACTTCTTCACAACTCATTTTTCCTGTAGCCGCGAGTAGTTCATCGTACTTCTCCGCAAACACGCTCCCGTCACGTCGGAAGCGTTCGTACAGGCTCAGACTCAGCAGCTGACCGAAGGCGTACGGAAAATTGTAAAACGCCAGATCCTGATTGTAGTAATGCCCCTTAACGGCCCACATGTAGGGGTGCAAATAGTTTTGGTCCAGACCGACACCGTACGACTTCTGTTGGGCCTCGATCATAAGCTGGCACAGCTCGGATGGGCTTAGCTCCGCCTCGACTCGTTTTTCCAAAACGTGGGATTCGAACAGGTACCTCGAAAGAATATCGACACAAACCTGGGTGATATCCTGCAGTTGATTTTCCAGAAGGTGGAGCGCCTGCCCGTTGTCGGCCTCCTGGTAGGCCGCCTCGAAAACGATGGTTTCGGCGAAAGTCGATGCGGTTTCCGCCAAAGTCATGGGATATTGGCGGTCCCAATTGCCGGCAGTTTTCAAAACCTCGAAATGGTAGGCGTGACCCAACTCGTGGGCCAGGGTCTTGACCTCGCCGAATGTTCCATCGAAATTGCTCAGGATTCGACTTTCGCCGCGCAGGGGCAGGCTGATGCAGTATGCCCCGCCTACCTTGCCCGGCAGGGATTGCGCATGAATCCATCCTTCATCGAAGGCCCTTTGTGCCAAAGCTGCCATCCGACCGCTGAAACGAGAAAATTGCTGGAGGATGAAGTCCCTGGCCTCATTCCAGCTGTAACGGCGGCTATCCTCACCCACAGGCGCGAACAAATCGAAAAAGCCGCAGACCGGCAGCTTCAGGGCCCGAGCCTTGGCACGAAGATAGCGTTGGAAAACTGGAAGACTTTCGTGCAGTACCGAAATCAGAGCATCGAGGCTTTCCTGGGAAAGTCGTGATTGCCGGGCGGATTTTTCCAGGGTCGATACCCAGCCGCGGCGTTCGTTCAGGGTCACCGTAAAGCCCTTGACGCCATTGAGGGAGGCGGCCAAAGCGTTTTCGTGTTGTTTCAGGATCTCCAGCTCGAGGCCATAGGCCTTCTTTCTCACCTCGCGGTCCGGATGGGCGGCCAACTGTCGCAGCTCGACGAGCGTCTTTTTTTCTCCGGTGGCATCTTCCCATACTGTTTGGAGATGGCTCGTGATGGTCTCCTGAAGGCGGCCCCAGGCTTCGGCCCCGGAGCGGCTGAGGTCTGCGGCCAAATCCTCCAGATCCTCGGACATTTCATGACGAGCGAACATCAAAAGTTCTTCGAGATGGAACCTTTTCGATTTCAGTTCCTCGAAACCTTCGAGCAAACCCTGCCACTCCCGTTCCAGGCTTAAAAGCTTCTTGCGCAATTTGACGGATACCCGTTTCAGAAGCAGGAACTCCTTTTCCAGGGCATTGATCTTTTTAAGCGCCAATTCGTCCGAGGTATCCGTCGAATAAATGAGGTAGGTATAACTCGAAAGGTTTTCAGCGATATCCCCGAGCTCTTCCATCTCCCGGATGATTCCTGTAAGGAATGGGCCAATTTCAGAAATATTCGACGGGAATGTTTCATCCAAAACTTTCAGGAGATCCACACTGCGTCGATTGAGGGTTTGGATGTCATTCCGGTATTGGGGATCATCCAGTCCCGAATAGATGTTCTCGATTCGCCACAAAGGGTAGTTTTCTTTCACAGCCCTAATCATAGAGTATTGGGGATGATGCGGCAATTCCCGCTACTTTCTCCGCTGTTTTTTTTGACAAATGGGTTTATGATGATCTTATGCCCGGTGAAATAAAGCTTATCTCGCGAATTTCCATCATCGTGTTTTTGACTTTTTCCTTGAACCTTTTCGGTCTAAAGCCCTCCCAGACAAAACCTTTGCTTCCTAACACCGTCATCGAGGATACCCTGGTCAAAAAAAACGATGACGAATACCGCCTCGTTTACTCCGTCACGTTGACAAACGAGACCCTTCAGGCGGAATTCAAGGTTCTTGAATCTGCCTGGGACATCGATATTTATCTGTCCACGCAAAATAACCTGAATGATTATTCCGAGGTAGAGTTCGCCCAGGCCAATCAGGAAAAAACCGAGGAGCTCGTTATCAACCGTTTTTGGGGAGACGGAAAACTGAAAACGGGGAGTTGGTATCTCTATCTGGTCGCACGTCCCCCACAGGATTTGAGGGAAAGAGCCAAATCCCCTACTTTCAAGCTGGCCTTTCGAACAGTCGCTATCGCCCAACAACAAATCAATCAGGGCGTTTATCGAGGCACCTTATCGTTTGAAAACGGCTCTTCTCAATTCTACTACGTCGACATCCCTCGGGGTGTCGAGACTTACACCTTTGCCCTCACCGATTGCGAAATGGACACGGACATCATCCTGAAACGTGATCGGCCCATTCTTTCCCAGGAAGATGCCGATATTATCTCCAACAGCTATCTCGCAAGAGAGATAGTCGTGCTGCGCAGTCAAGAGATCGGCCGCCCCATTACGGGACGCTGGTATATCGTGGTGACTCAAAAACCTGTGCGGGAGTATTCGGACCAATATCAACTTTTTGTCGGCCCCGGGGTCGATGTGCCGGCATCGTTTAAGGTCATCCCCAATCCGTTACACCCACCCACCACCGATCCCCTGGTGCGTGCCGCTTATTCCGTAGTGGAAATCCTTCACGATAGCGGCGGGGGCTCCGGCTGTTTGGTTTCCTCCAGCGGCCTGATTGTCACGAACAATCACGTGATCACCGATCTCAGTCGTAAAACCCTTCGAGAGGTCGTGGTTGCGATGACTCAGGAACTGGATCGTCCAACCAAGGAATTATTTTGGGCGGAGGTGCTCTGGTCCAACGAGGAGCTGGATCTCGCCATCCTTCAGATCCGCCGCGGGCTCTATAACCAGCCCCTCCCCGAGGGCTTGCGGTTTCCCTTCCTGACCGTGAATACTCAAATCGAGCCTGGATTGGGGACCGCAGTCTGGGCCCTGGGTTATCCCTACTGGGGAGGTCGCGGAACCAAAACGAGTATCACCCTATCCCGCGGCATCGTCTCAGGTTTCGACAAAACGCGTTACGGAAAAGTTTACAAAATCGATGCGTCCGTCAATCACGGAAGCTCCGGCGGAGCCGTGTTGAACGAACAGCTGCAACTCATCGGTATTGCCACCTCCATCGTTTTTGACCAGTCGGGGCAGCTGGGTTTTGCGCATCCCGTCAAAATGATTCCTCAGAGCTGGCTGGAAAGGATGGGCAGGTGATTTTTTCCGCAGAAGAACGGGAGGAACTTTTTACCCGGGAATTGATCCCGCTCTTTCAGGAGCTCATCCGGAATGCCTGCATCAACGATGGCCGGGTCGATTCGGGCCAGGAGGTTAAAAGCGCCAATACCCTGCAAGCCTACCTGGGCCGCTTGGGTTTGGAATGCCGCCGCTGGGAGCCGCAACCGGGGCGCGTCAGCCTGATGTGCGATCTCCCTCAAAAATCCGGCCGTCCCACGCTCTGCTATATGGGCCACACCGACGTGGTTCCCGCTCGTGCCGAGGATTGGAAGCACCCTCCCTTTGCGGCCATGATCGAAGAAGAACAAGTATGGGGTCGGGGTACCGTAGACATGCTCTGCTGGACTGCCGCGCAGGCTGTGGCAATCGCGGCGCACCACAAAAAAAGGAGCGAGCTGGCCTGGAATCTCAAATATCTGGCCCTGGCGGACGAGGAGTCGGCAGGCACCTGGGGCGCCCGCTATCTCACCGAAAACTTCTGGGCGGACGTGGCCTGTGACCTCATGATCACCGAACTGGGGGGCTTCTATCTCGAGAACGGTTTGGGTCTGTGTTCATTGATCACCGTGGCCGAAAAAGGAGTTTGCTGGCTGCGTCTGTCATGGAAGGGGACATCGGGTCATGGATCCCTGCCCTACAAATCAGACAATGCGATCCTCAAGGCTGCAGAGGCCGTCCAGCTCCTAAGCCGATGGGATTCCCTGGAATCCCAGGATCCTGTTTACCTGCAAATGAAACGCGCGTTTCTGGAAGACGGAAAACTGGGCCTGGATGACATCGATCGGGGTCTGGCGGCCTTTCTGCACACCGCTGGACACACCACCCTCAGTCCCAACATCCTTGCCGGTGGAACCAAGGCCAACCTCATCCCCGACCGCGCCCAGCTCACCGTGGATATTCGCTTCCTGGAACAGGATTGCCCCGGAGGGACCCCCGCGAACGTCATCAAACTGGTTCAGCGAATCCTGGGGCCCCGGCTTGCCGAGGACTGCAACATCGAGGTCCTGGACTTCTTTCCGCCCACCCACACCAACCTGGAGATCCCCGCCTTGGGACGCATCGCGCAGATTCTAGAAAGTCACTATCCCCAGGCAAAACTTCTGGCTTGCCGAATCGGTGGGGTCACCGACGGAAGATTCTGGCGCTCGCGAGGGGTCCCGGTACTAGGTTTTACCCTTTTCCATACCGATATGGGAATTCAAGATTATTCCGAGCGGATTCACAGCGCCAACGAGCGCATCTCGCTATCCAGTCTGGCCCGATGTTTGGATTTTTTTCTCGATTTTCCTGTAGGGGAAGCGCCTTGAAAATCTGTCTCAAAACATTTAGGTTAAACCGTACATCCGAGAGGTGATCGATCATGAAATTGGTGATGGTAGGAACGGGTTATGTTGGTCTGGTCACAGGCACCTGTTTTGCGCAAATGGGTAACAAGGTCATCTGTGTCGATGTCGACGAATCCAAGATCAACAAACTCAGGCAGGGGCTCATTCCCATATACGAACCGGGGCTGGAAGCCATGGTCAAGGACAACACAGCCACGGGGACGCTCTCCTTCACGACAAATCTCCAGGAAGCGCTGCAGCATGCCGAAGTCGTTTTCATTGCGGTGGGAACACCCATGGATGAGGACGGTAGCGCCGATCTCAAATATGTCCTGGCCGTGGCTCGGGATATCGGACGCTTCATGCCACATTCCCTCGTTGTGGTCGACAAGAGCACCGTCCCCGTGGGCACTGGCGAGAAGGTCCGCCAAACCATCAGACACGAATTGAATCAACGCGGCGTCGACATTCCTTTCTGGGTGGTCAGCAATCCCGAATTTTTGAAAGAGGGGGCGGCGATCGATGACTTCATGAAGCCCGATCGGGTTGTTGTCGGCGCGGACGAGCCCGAGCCGCTGGCGGTAATGCGGGAACTCTACAAACCCTTTACCTTCAGCCATGACCGCTTCATCGAAATGGATGTGAGATCCGCCGAAATGACCAAGTACGCCGCAAATGCCATGCTTGCCACCAAGATCAGCTTCATCAACGAAATGGCCAACATCTGCGAAAGAGTCGGTGCGGATATCAACAAGGTCCGGTTGGGAATCGGCTCGGATTCGCGCATTGGGTATAGTTTTATCTACCCGGGTTGCGGTTACGGGGGGTCCTGCTTTCCCAAGGACGTTAAGGCACTGGAACACCTCGCCAGAGAGGCCGACTATGAGCCCAAAATCCTACGAGCGGTCGAAGAGGTTAACCGTCAGCAAAAACAAATCCTCGCGCAGAAAGCCCTTCGCCGTTTCGGTTCTTTTAAGGACAAGGTATTTGCGATTTGGGGCCTGTCGTTCAAGCCGGAAACCGACGATATGCGTGAGGCAAGCAGCCTGACCCTCATCGAGGAACTGACCCGAGGTGGGGCCGCCCTTCGCGTCTATGACCCCAAGGCCATGCCCGATGCCCAGGCGCACTGGTTGAAATCCTACAACAACATCTTTTACGCCAAAAGCAAGTACGAAGCCGTCGAAGGCTGCGACGCCCTCTTTTTAGTGACGGAATGGAAGGAGTTTCGTTCACCCGATTTTGGCGAAATGCAGGCTTCGATGCGTCAAAAAATCATCTTCGACGGCAGGAATCAGTATAGCGCCGCCAAAATGATTCAGCTGGGATTCGAATACTACCCCATCGGGGTGGGAAACCTCCATTCAAAAGGGTGACACCATGTCCAAAGTTGCATTGATCACGGGAATTACGGGCCAGGACGGGGCCTACCTGGCGGAATTTCTTCTCAAAAAAGGCTACATGGTCCACGGCATCAAACGCCGGGCCAGTCTCTTCAACACCGACCGTATCGATCATCTCTATCAGGATCCGCACGAAAAGGAAGTCCGGTTCAAGCTCCATTACGGGGACCTCACGGACTCCACCAACCTGATCAGAATCATTCAGGAAATCCAACCCGACGAGATCTACAACCTTGCGGCCATGAGCCACGTCGCCGTGAGCTTCGAAACGCCGGAATATACCGCCAATGCGGATGGCATCGGCACCCTCCGAATCCTGGAGGCCGTTCGGCTACTCGGTCTTACCTCCAAAACCCGCATCTACCAGGCTTCGACTTCCGAACTCTACGGCAAGGTTCAAGAAATCCCGCAGACGGAAAAAACCCCCTTTTATCCCCGCAGTCCCTACGCCGTGGCCAAACTCTATGCCTATTGGATTACCATCAATTACCGCGAGGCGTACAACATGTTTGCCTGCAATGGAATCCTCTTCAACCATGAAAGCCCCATTCGAGGGGAGACCTTCGTGACTCGCAAGATCACCCGGGCGGCGAGCAAGATCGCCCTGGGCCTTCAGGACAAACTTTATCTGGGCAACCTCAATGCCAAACGCGACTGGGGCCACGCCAAGGACTATGTGCGCATGATGTGGATGATCCTCCAGGCCGAGCAGCCCGACGATTGGGTCATCGCCACCGGCGTTACCACAACAGTCCGGGACTTTGTTCGCATGGCCTTCGCCGAAGCGGGAATCGAGTTGGAGTTTCAGGGAGAGGGAGTGAATGAAAAAGGCTACATCAAGTCCTGCAGCTCCCCTTCGTATCAGGTCCCGATAGGGAAAGAGGTCGTCGCCGTGGATCCGCGGTATTTTCGTCCGACCGAGGTCGATCTCTTGATCGGAGATCCCACCAAGGCCAAAGAGAAACTCGGTTGGGTTCCCGAATATGACCTGAAAGCCCTCGTCAAGGACATGATGCAAGGCGATCTGAAACTGATGCAGCGTGATCGCTACCTGAAAGATGGCGGCTTCAGGATCATGAACTATTTCGAATAAGGCGAGCGGCGCGGGTGCACCACCCCGCCGTCGATACTCGAGGCCATTCGCTTTTCGTAATACATGTTTCGGAAAAAGATCAGGATGTCGAGGAAAACCATCACCAGATTGAGGATGTAAAAATATAAAACATAGTCGACTCCGTTGAAAACCTTGTTCAAGATACCGAAAACGTAGCCCAGAAACACGACGATCAGAAATCCCAGGCTTTTACCCTTGTTGCGCCTGCTGGTCCAACTCTTGAAGATCGACACCGGCCAGGCGACACCGAAACACAGGAGCATTGCCACTTCAAAAAGGCTTTTTTCGAGCATTACCTAAAGCCTAACGCAAATTAACGATCTGTCAATAAAAATGAATTTCAGTATACTTCGACTTGATGAAAAACATTTGGCCAGGTCTACGAGATCTCTTTACTCCCTCGCCATCGGATTTATCACAGGCCGAAGAGCTATTGAAGGAGTGGCTGGATAAGGGATATCTCCTTCGCACCTCGAAAGAGCTCCTCCTCATTCCGGATTCGGTGATCGTCGCTTTTTTTGTCTCGATTTCCGAACACCGGACCGTACAGAGCCCACACCTCGGCGAGTCCGACTCCGGCTGGTTTAGCCGAAACGACATTACATTTTATAATGTTCGAGCGACGGGGATAAACGGGCAGACCGGAAACTTCCTGCAAGCGGCCAAGCTCCTGCTGGGCGAGCGTGCACACTCCATCCACCTGGCACCATTCACCCGCTACGATCACAACACCATCTATTCCATCGTTGCGGCCTATTCCACCGCACCGGAACTCTGGCATCCCGTATTGGTTGAGGCCAAAATTCAACCTCTGGATCAGGTTCGGCTTTTTGTTCAAGCCGCCCACCTCCTCGGGAAGTCCGTCGGTTATGACCTGGAACCTCACACCGCCCAGTTTTCTTACCTGGCCCTGGAACACCCCGAAGCCTTTCGTTGGGTCAAGATCTATACGCCCGATCCCCGATGGTTGGATTATTATTACACCCCAGACACCGTGTACAAGCCGGATAACCAACGCCGGATCGTTTCCGAAGTCCGTCTCTTCGTGCGCGAACTCATGTCCCACGAAGGCATCACCACCTTCGAGGAAGAGACCGGTGACAGCTACAGCCGGCTTCATACCAAGCATACGTGCTTCCAGCGTGCCGTGCAGTTTCTGATTCGCAACGGCTACTGGACGGTGCCAACCCATGCCTGGTGCGGCTTTGGGGTCCCCCACTACAAGGGGTACAACCAGGAAAAAAACTACGCGGAGTTCATTTATCATGACCGCAACGGAATGGACGTCAGCGCCCAGGCCTATCACATCCTCACGCCTTTCTGTTTTTGGCAGGGGCTGCCCCCTTCCAGTATATGGAATTGGGAAAACATCGCCCGACGGGGTAGCCCCAACCTCGAGGGAATCAAACTGTACCAGGACATTTTTCTTTTTTGGCGCGATCAGGCCGGATTCGATTTTGTCAGATTCGATTCCGTGGACCACATCTGGGACTCCTGCGATCCTCAAAATCCGACGATTCCCCTCTCCGACCGGCCAACCCCCGCCATTCTCCGGGACTGCAACCTGAAATTTCGCTCTCAGCGCCCCGACATCGCTTCCCTGGCGGAAAGGATCGGCGACGAAATTCGGGCCTACGAAACCATCGGTTTCGACGCCATCCTCGGAAGCTCCATGATGGAAAATCCCGGCCCCACCATGTTCGAACACGATTTGAACATCGATCGCGAGCTCAGCGATCTCAACTCCAAACGCCCCTATCCCTTCTCTGTCTGCGCCGCCCTGGACACGCACGACACCGGCAACCCCCTTTTTCGGGGACGATCTCTCATCGAGCTGGAGGGAGCCGATGGCCTTTTGTTGCGCCTCTTTCTGGCGAGGTTCCTGCAAAGCGGCCTGGCCTATCGCCCGCTCTACAGCGTCATGGGACTGACGGATTTGTCGTATGGGCTCTTCCCGGCAAACATCTCCCCTGTCAGCCTGCATTGGACCGGGGACAGAACCTTCCTCGAGGATTATCATCGCCTCGAGGATCTGTATTTGGAGCTGAAGCCCAAACTTTATCTCATGGAACGCATCCTCATCGATCTATCTCTGGACGGAGCGACCTGGATGTTTCAGGGGCTGGACCTGGAAATCTGCTGTAAGGTGGGCTTCCCAGGAGGGAAGGAGTACAACTCCCCCATTCCGACCCAATCCTGGCTGGGCTATTATCATCAGCCACTGGGAAGGATCCAGGAGGGGCATTTGCAAGTCCTACCGGAGAAGGCTTTTGAAATTGCCTGGAGGAACCTTTGATGAAGCTCGGGGAATTGGCACGAAAACTGGATCAGTTACTGGAAATCGATTCCTGGAAAAAAATCGACAATTCGCAGAATGGTCTTCAGGTCGGGGACGAGAATGAGGAAATCCAACACGTCGCCTTTGCCGTGGACGCTTGCCAGGAATCTTTTGACCGCGCTGTCAAAATCGGCGCCCAGGCCCTCGTGGTCCATCACGGACTCTTTTGGGGGAAACCGCTTCAGCTCATCGGGCATCATTACCGGCGTCTGAGCACCCTGATACATCACCGCCTGGGACTGCTCGCGTACCATCTGCCCCTGGATGCTCACCCCCGGTTAGGCAACAATGCCCAACTCGCTCGACGCCTTGGCCTGGAAAACGTCCAACCCTTTGGCAGTTACAAGGGGGCAACCATCGGTGTTCGTGGCGAGTTGCCCCAGCCCGAGGAGTTTCAAACCTGGCTGGACCGAATTTTCGACCATCAACGGGATCAATTTTTGAGCGTTCTGAGTTTTGGCCCAGAAAACGTTCAGCGCATCGGAATCATCTCGGGAGGGGCCCCCTGGGAAATCGAGCAGGCCATCCAGGAGGGCCTGGATGCCTACATCACGGGAGACGCACAGCATGCGGTCTATCACACGGCTCGTGAGGCGGGGATCCACCTGATTTCGGCGGGACACTACTTCACCGAAACCTGGGGGGTTTACGCGCTCTCCGAGTATGCCCGCCAGGAATGGAATCTCACGACCAGTTTTCTGGACCTCCCGACGGGCCTCTAGTGCCTACCGATAATCGCGTTTCTGGAGGATTCGGCGAACCAGACCGCGCATCACTTCGGTCAAAGTTTCCCCACCGGCAGGCGGTGTCAGCATTTCGACTTGCTGTTTCTCGACCAATTGCTTCTCCAAGTCTTTCGCGACCTTGTCCCATGCCTTGTTGGCCTCGGCGGTACCGGCGCGGAACGAATTGTTGTTTGCATCGATCTTGTCCAGGCGCGCTTCGACAATCTTTCCGCCCTTGAAGGTGAGCTGGAGTTTGGTGACATAGTTTTCACCGTCCCGGTCCGTTTCGACCGTGTATACTTCATCGAGGGGCAAAACGGTCTTCTCCGTTCTACCCGCCAGAACACTTTTGAGAACGGCATCGGCCAACACCCGGAACCGCTCGCTGGTGTGGGTAGCCCCCGTCACGGTATCGATATCGGCAGCGTTTCTCGCTACCAGACGATCGATGAGTTCGTTGGAAGCCTCCACCGGGGTCACGCCAGACTGTTTTTTCATGGTTTCCGAGTACCATTGATTTTGTGATTTGTACTCTCCGGACTGGTTGATTTCATCCCAGGTGGCGGATACGATCTTTCCTCCACGAATCTGGATCTCGATGAAGGGCTTCCACGCATAATTGTCGAAAGTATCGTACTCGCCCCTGAAGATACCGTCGGGGTAGGTCACATCGAGCGGCTTGATTTCCGCTTTTTGTTGCTGTTGTGGCTGGCAAGCAACGACGATTGCCAAAACGAAAAGTGAAAGATAGTTCTTCATTGTAGAACCTCCTTTATTATCTTAGATGAAACATAGGGAACTTGTCAAACTTTTCTTCCCTTCTGCCTAAAATACTTTTGCCAAAGGACCATGAAAAAATAAAAAATGTAGCCGGGGATCTTCAACCATTTCAGGGGATTCAACAAGGAACCGGGCAGGTGATGCGTTCCACTCTTGAACCTTTTTTTGAACGTTTCACGATCTGGAATACGTTTTTTTCCCGACATGATGTTGAAGGCTTCCGCGGAATAATAAGCGATAGGAATGTTCAAATCTTTGATGTTTTCAAAAAGAAAACGAAATTTTCCACGAACGCGCGACCCCACTAATATAAAGGTCGGGGAAGATTTTGCGATCGCCGTGATGATGGACGACTCGCTCTCCCTGGGATATTTTCCGGCATAGCGACCAACCACGGTGAGTTTGGGAAAGCCCGATCGGATCCTGTCGAATACGCGTTGCACTTCCAAAGCCGTTCCCCCGAGGATGTAGACGCTTTTACCTTTTTTTTCCAAATAGCCCAACAAACGAATGACGAAATCGAAGGGATGGTAGCGTTGGGGGGCCGTGAGCCCGGAAAACTTCATCCCCCATTCCAGGCTTTTGTCGATGGGAAAAACGAGCGCACACGTCCAGAGTCTGTTTTGAAAATCCTTGCTGAAAACAGCACGCTTGAAGTCCCTGTAACGCAAAGATGCCACTTTCCAGGAGTGTTTTTTCTCGAGAAGCTTATCGAAAAAACTATCGAAGTTTTCCTCGGGCAGGACATCAAAGGGAACTCCAAGAAAATCGAGCCGCGTAATTCTGGGGGTTATGGGGTTTTCCAAGTCTGTTTCTCCCTGAGGATGGTATGCACAGAGGCCAACCCATAAAGGATGGCCGTTTCACTTCTTAAAATAGCATGACCGAGCCAGGAAAATCTAGCTCCCACTTTCTCAAACGCCGTGATTTCACTTTCGTCCAAACCTCCCTCGGGACCAAAAACGAGACCGATGGGTTGATGGGGCGAATCGAGAATTCGATGGAGGCTTTCCGAATGATGATTTTGATGATGAAAGACGATGGCGGTGCCACATCGACCCAGCTCGGTTATCATGCTGTGGAGGTCGATAGGCTGACATATTTCGGGAAAAGCGGACCTTCCCGATTGCATCATGGCCTGTTCCGATATGGTCTTCCAACGAAGTCGAATATCGGGCTTCATTTCCCGAACGATGCTATTCTGTGCGATCCAGGGACACCAACGCGAGATACCGCATTCAACCGCAGCGCGCAGTACATCGTCCAGCTTGCCCCCTTTGAGTGCGGCAGGAAAGAGATGCATTTCAGGCTCAGGATACGAGAGCGCTGCAAGCTCCTCCCAGGAACCGATCAACCGATCGTGCTCGATTCGTTCGATCAAAACTCTTCCTTCCTTTCCGGAAGGATCGACAGCCCGAAACACATGTCCCACTGCCAGGCGCCGAACCCGCACCAGGTAATGATAGGCTTCCTTATCGAGAACTATTCGGGAATTGGGCGAGGGCGATTCCGGTAGAACAAAAAGCTTCACCGCGGAGGAATTTCGCCCTTTTTGATCAGTTCCAGAGTTTGCGAAAGCACCGTGTCGAAATCCAGATCGATACTCGGAGGATTGATGTTGTTCACGCGGTTGACCTCGTTCTGGATCAGGCGGCGTATCCAGCGGTTCTCGAGTTTGAATCCTTCATTCTGCAACCGAAGCACCCAGCTTTCGATTTGCTGTCTCGACGGGTTTTTATTCTGGGCTACCAGGTATTCGATCCGCCGGGATTCCATGAGCCGCCGGAAACTTTGCTGTTCATCCTCGCTTAACTCGGGGGTCTTGATTTCCCGCATCGGCGATACACCGACCTTGTCGATGCTGACCCCCGCAGGCGTGTAATATCGGGCGGTCGTCAGGCGGAAACCGGTTCGGGAAAAGGGGATGACTTGCTGTACCGACCCCTTGCCGTAAGACGTCTCTCCGACGATGTAGGCACGCTGCCGGTCCTTCAAGGCTCCTGCAAGGATTTCAGAGGCGCTGGCGCTGCCTTTATCGATAAGCACGATCAAGGGTAGGTTCGAGGGAAATTCATATCCTAGAGAGGCGTCGAAGCTCTGGTTTTCCCGGGGGTTGCGGGATCGGGTGCTGACGATGTTCCCATCCGTAAAGAAAAAGTCCGCTATTTGAACCACGGCCCCCAAAAGGCCGCCAGGGTTCGAGCGAAGATCGATGATCAGTGCCCTGGGGTTTTTGCTTTGAATTTCCCGTAAAGCCTTTTCCACCCTCTCCGGGGCATGCGACGTGAATTGCAAAATTCGCAAGTACCCGATATTGTCCAACATCTGGTGGCGGACCGAGGGGACTTCGATGATGGCGCGCGTCAGGGAAACATCGAAGGTGATACTGCGCTGCCTGAGGATGGTGACCCGGACGTTGGTTCCTGGACGCCCTCGGAGGCGACGGAGCACCTCATCCATTTCCATGGTTTTGACGGATTCACCATCGATGGCGGTGATGTAATCGCCGGCCAGAATTCCCGCGCGATGGGCCGGGGTGTCATCGATGGGGCTGACCACCTCGACGTAGTATTGGGTTTCCGGGCCGTCTGATTTTGTCTGGCTGAGGGCCATCTTGTTGATAAACAACCCTACGCCGCCAAACTCTCCCTGCGTAGTATCGGTGAGACTGCGAAAGTCGCTCTCGGTCAAATAAGCCGAAAAGGGGTCTTGTAAGGCTTCGAGCATGCCCTTCATGGCTCCCTCGAAGAGTTTTTGGGCGTCGGGCTCGTCGACATAGCGAGTGAGGATAAAGTTCATGGCCTGTTGGAACAACTGGGCGTAATTGGAGACGGATTGGGTTTGGCCGGGCAAGGCCGGAGCCTGCTGGGCCACCAGGTACGGCGAAAAGATGAAGAGGCTCGCGATGGCGATCCCCAAAAACGCGATCAGCCCAATTTTCCACAAGGATTTCATAGTAAAATAAATGTAGTAAAAAACGGGGGTTTGTCAACGCAGAGAATATGAGTATCTTGACCCGTTCAAAATGGCCTTCTAGAATGATTTCATGAAATCCGGCCGCCCCTTCTTTTTTCTCGAAATCGTCTCCAGTCTGGTCCTGGGCCTTTTGATCCTGGCCTGGGGACGCAGATACGACATAGATACCGGCCTGTTGACTCCGTTTTTTTTAGGATTTGGTCTTCATTTGACCGCCATGCTCATTTACCTTCAACCCGAATGGAAACAAATGGACTTCACGCTATTTCCCGGAAGATTACTCGCGGTTTTTTTGATGACTCTGTGGTTTTTTACTCGAGAAGGCCCCTCTCTCGAGAATATCAAAGATGATTTCTTCGACAGCCTTTTGATCGCCGGCTACACGCTTTTCCAGTTCTTGAGCCTGCTGGTCAACTTTCCAAAATCCAGGAAATTGCCCGAATCAGGAGTCCTCTGACATGCATTTCTTGCCGATTGCAAGTGGCAAAGGCGGTGTGGGCAAATCCCTTCTTGCCGCCAACCTGTCCATAGCCCTGGCCCAGGCCGGAAAACGCGTGATCGTGGCCGACCTGGACTTAGGCGGTTCAAACCTTCACCTCGTCCTGGGCATACGCTCGATTTCCCGGGGTATCGGGGCCTTCCTGTTTCAGAACGTCGCTCTGGAGGAGCTCCTCATCCAAACAGAGATTCCGAATCTGCAATTCCTCCCCGGGGATTCGGAAATACCGGGTATGGCCAACATCAAGACACAGCATAAAAATAAATTGCTTAAAGGACTGCGAAACCTGAAAGCGGATTATCTGATCATGGATCTGGGTGCCGGGACGACCTTAAACACCATCGATTGTTTTCTAATGTCCAACCGAGGCATCGTCGTCACAACACCGACCCTGACGGCCACCCTCAACGCCTACTTTTTCCTGAAAAATGTTGTTTTTCGATTTTTGGATACGAGCTTCAAAAAAGGTTCTTGGGCCAGGGAACAGCTCAACAAGCTCCTGGCCAACACGGCTCAAGTCCAGAAGCTCTATTTGCCAAAGTTCATGGAGGCAGTCGAGAGCAACGATCCCGAAAGCGCCCAGCACTTTTTCGACGCCATCAAAAGATTCCAACCGAGGCTGGTTTTCAACATGCTCGAAAAACCCGAAGATGCCGAGAGAGCGGCTCGAGTTCGCCGGTCTTGTCGGGAGTACCTGGGACTGGACCTGGATCACCTGGGGGTCATTTACCGGGATGAACTGCAGGACACCGCCCTCAATTCCCGTCTGCCGATCATCCTTTACAAACCCCAAAGCATCCTCAGTCAGGCCATCTACAGGATTGCAGAAAAAATCCTTTCCGTGGAGGAAATCGACGATACCCCGATGGATTGGGAATTGTTCGAAGAAAACTTTCAGGTAGCCAACCAGGAGGCAGAGGAAGACTTCGAGGCCAAGTTTCAATACCTGCAGGAGCTCCTGGATACCGGGGCCTTGAACATGGCCGACCTCATCGACACAGTCAAAACACAGCAGCTCGAGATCAATCAACTCCGAAAAGAAAATCTCCTTTTGAAATCCAAGGTGGTCAAGGCCCTGCAAGCCGGTGTGAAGCTCTAGGAGAAATTATGGAAACCGGGATCAAGTTTTTAGGTGATGTTAGCGTCGAAATCAATCCGACCCTCCAGGAAGCCACGATAACCCTCCATAAAAACTCTTCGGAGCATTGGAACAGCGAAAAGCTCTGGCGTTTTTTGGCCAGTCAGGGGGTCAAGGAAGGTTTCAATAAAAAGGACCTCGAGCTTCAAATCTTCAACTTTCAACAATCCCGCGATAGCACGCGATCCTTCGTGTTTGCGCGCGGCATTCTTCCCACGCCGCCGACTCCGGAAGAGGTCGAATGGTCGGACTTCATCGTTCCCGAGGAGTTGAAGCCCATCGCTGAGCGCATCCTGAAAAAAAATCCCAATCCGGCCGTATTCCGAATCAAAACGGAAAAAGTTCCCGTTACCCCATCAGCCCCCGCAAAATCCTCCGGCATGGCCGGTTCGAAAACCACGGAAAATCGAAACGAAACCACCACTCGGCAAATCAAGGAACACGTTGTCGTCAATCCCAGGGCCCTGGCCGTCGGTTATTTCGAAGCCAATCAAATCATCGGCAGCATCTTTCCCCCCAAGCCTGGAAAACCCGGCCGAGATTTACAAGGTCACTCGATCCCGCCGCCCCCGATGCCCCAGGCGGAAATGTTTCTGAGCGAGGGCATCGAAAAAACTCGGGAGGGTTACAAAACCAAAGAGTCCGGTTTCGTTCGGCGGGGACAAAACTGGATCGATCTGGTACCTTACCAGGCCCATCGTTTTGAAATCCATTACACCGAAGACAAGACGGGGGCCTTTCTGGACTTTTTCCCGGGAAGCGTCGATGCCCCCTTGGTGAGCGCCGACGACGTTTTTAAAAAGCTGGAAAAAGACGGATTTAATCTGGAAAAAGCGCTGAACAAAGGAAAAATCGAAGGGTTCCTTCGGGAATCTCTGGCCTCGGGCAAGCCGTTATTGAACCAGCCGCTGACCGAAGACAGCGATGCCAGTTTCCGAATCAACATTTCCGCCGATCGTCTCACGGCCAGCCTGAGCGTGTACAAACAATCCGGAAAGGGCAAACCTCTCAATTTGGATGAGCTCACTAAGGCCCTACAAGAGAAAAAAATCAAGGGGTTGAACGTCAACGATGTGCTCAAACAAGTCAAGGAGTTTTTGAAATCCAACGAGGTCTCACTGGAAAACCTGATCATCGCCCGGGGAAGGTCACCGGGCAGGGATGCCGACCGCGTTTTGGACTACTGTATCGATTTTTTGGATGAGGCGGCCTGGAAAAGGGTGTTGCAGCGGCTCACGTCCAATTCAAAAAATCTCGAACAGGTTCAAGGCCTAAAAGATTATCCCCTTGAATCTGTTCAAAAGGCGGCTGTCGTCAGCGCCAACACGGTTGTGGCCAATCTCGTTCCGGGCGAGGGTCTGAGTGGAGCTCCCGGGCTGGACATCTTCGGAGAAATTGTTCCTCCGTATCCGGGCAACGATCCCCGAATGATGTTTTGGGGAAACACGCGGCGCGCGGGAGATCAGGTCGTGGCCTTCGAGGATGGGCTCATTCAAATAGCCGAGATTGATAAGGCATATTTCGTACGTCTGGTGAAATACAAAGATGCCCGTGTGGAGGTGTTTCACGCACCCGATCACATGAGCGCGCGCGTCAATTTATACCAGGCAGAGGGGGCTGGTGAACCTCTGACCACAACGATGGTCCAGGAAGCACTCAAGAACGATCAGGTCCTGGAAGGGATCGATCACGATGCCATCGCGAAGGCCCTGGATCAGGCCAGAAAAACAGGCAAGGCAGAAGCCTTCCTCGTAGCCCGCGGTAGACCGCCGGGATCGAGCCTCGAAACACGGCTGAAGTTCACCATCGAAACCAAAAAGCATCCGCAGACCGGCCAGGTGGTCGGCTCTGTCCAGGCAGGTCAGGAATTTGCCCACTACCAACCTGCCGACCAAAATTGCGACGACGGTGTGGACATCATGGGAAATGTCATTCCCTGTGTCCAGGATGAAATCGAGGATCTGAAACTCGGCCCCAACATCGTCACCAAATCTTTGGCCGACTCAACCAAGCTGGCCCTTGTAGCCGAGAAAAGCGGGGAAATCATTCTTACCAAGAGCAAGCTCGAACTCAAAGACAAATTGGTCCTGCATCAAGGGGCCTCCAAGTCAAAGGGAGTCTATCGATTTGCGGGAGAGATTCTCATCGAGGGCAATGTGGAATCCGGGGTGGCCATTTATGCCGGTGGCGACATCAAGGTCAGCGGAGACGTCGGCGCCAGTCTGCTTTCCGGTTTGAACGTCATCGTGGCCGGCAACGTCAGAGGCGACGGCAAGGCCGTCATCAGCTCCAAAAAGCATATTTCCGTAACAATGGCGGAAAAAACAAACCTCCTGAGTGTCGGGGATACCATCATTCAGCAATCGGCCCTCGGATGCATCTTCAAATGCAACTCGAGGATCGTGCAGAAAAAAGTGGAAGGTACCATCGTAGGAGGCCGCATCAAGTCCAAGTTTGGGTTGGATGTGATCAACCTTGGTAACTCGGCCAAGAAGGAGACGCTCATCTCCTTCGGTCAGGATTACCTGGTTGAGGACCAAATCAACGTCGAAGAAAAAGAAATCGAGAAAATCCGGCAGGCCATCGTCATGATGGACAAGCTCATGCTGAAGTACAGCTCACCTGCTTATCGGCCTCAGTTGGATGCGGTGCGCAAGAAAAAAGTTGTGTTGATGAAGCTTTTGGAAAAAAGAGGCCGAAAGCTCATCTTTTTGAGAGACAAATTCGAGGTCCACTTCCCCTCCGAGGTCGTTATCCGCGGCTCGGTCTACCCAGGGGTTCTGATCGAAAGCCACGGCCGTGTCTACGAGGTCCTTGAAAAAAAGAGCGCAATACGCATAACTTTCAATGTTATTTCGGGAAAAATCGAGGAGGCCCCGCTTTGATGTTATATATCGATTATCCGTCCTGGCTGAAACCGGAAATCATACCGGGACTACCCATTCGCTGGTATGCCATGATGTATCTGGTTGCCTTCGGGATCACCTACATTCTTTTTCGCTACCAGGTCAAAAAGCGGGGTCTGCCCATCACCAAGGAACAGACTGGAAACTTTTTCACCTTCGTGATCGTTGGCCTTTTGATAGGAGCGCGCATTCTGGGAACCCTGGGCTATGACCCCGAGGGATACTACTGGCGTCAACCCTGGATGATTTTCTGGCCATTTCGTGATGGGCAGTTTGGTTTTTCCGGTCTGAGCTATCATGGCGGATTGATCGGGGCCCTGGTCGCTGCCATCATCTACGCCCGGTGGAAAAAAATCGATCTTCTGGATTGGGCGGATATGGTGGCTTATGGGGTTCCTCTGGGCTACACCTTCGGGAGGATCGGGAACTTTATCAACGGAGAACTCTACGGAAGAGTGACCACAGCTCCCTGGGGCGTGCTCTTTCCCAATGCTGCAAAGCTTCCCGTGCGCGAATCCTGGGTACGCGAGGTCATGGCGCAAACCGGAATCGGGGATGACGCCGTGGTCAACGGTATGGTCAATCTTCCCCGGCACCCCAGTCAACTTTACGAGGCCTTTTCCGAGGGCATTCTGGTATTTCTGATTTTTTGGTTGGTTTTTTCGCGCAGAGAGTGGTTCAAGGGGTTTTATCTGGCGTCGTACATCATCCTCTACGGTGTCGCCCGGTTTGTTGTGGAATACTTCCGCACTCCGGACAAAGGCATGGACTTCCCCATCATGCTCGACCCCGGTGCCGTGATCGATGCCACCGGCAACATCATTACCAGCCATTTGGTCGTTTCACCATGGAACTTCACCACGGGACAGATTTATAGTTTTCTCATGATTCTTGGCGGCACCATTCTCTTCTTCGTGCTGGCAAATCGTAAATCGGACAAAGCCTCTGGTCCGCTCCAAAACAAGAATTAAACCATCAACACCCCCTTTTCGATAATGGAAAGGGGGCATTCGGTATTGTTAAAAAAAATCAGGCGTTGGCTCCAGCGAATACTCGAAAACCGTTTTTTTCTTACCCTGCTTTTCAGCATCCTGATATTTTTAGCTCTGGCATCGGCCTTTTTCTGGTCAGAGACCAGTCATGGCCAGGCATTGGACTTTTGGAACAGCGTTTGGTGGGGTGTGGTGACATTCACAACCACAGGTTACGGCGACGTCGTCCCGCAAAGTTTTGCCGGCCGCCTCGCTGCCGTTCTGATGATGTTCCTGGGTATTATCATGGCGGGTTATATCGCCGGTGTGGCCGCCTCGAGGATCGTCGAAGGAAACAATCGAGCCAGGAGGGGATTGGTGGATTACTCTAAACTCACGGATCATATCGTGGTCTGCGGATGGAAGGACCACATCAAGTCCATTTTGCTCGACATCGTCGAACTATCATCGGAGTTCCAGTCGGAAAATATCGTTTTGATTTCGAATGTCGATCCCGATAAGGTCGAAGCCCTCCGGGAGGATTCGCGCCTGAAAAACCTAAAATTCGTTCGGGGCGATTATTTTTCCGATACCGCCCTGCGCCGGGCCAATGTCGGCAAGGCTGCCAAGGTCATCGTACTGGCGGATGTTCTCGAATCGAACAGCTCCACGGAGGTGGATTCAAAAACCGTCATGACCGTCATGAGCATCAAGAACATTTCCAAGGATACCTATGTCTGTGCCGAGCTCATCGATCAAAAATATCAAAACAACCTCAAAGCCGTATCCTGTGATGAAATTTTTTTGATCCGTGATCTTTCCCGCAAACTCCTGACGAACACCAGCGTGATCCAGGGCATGTCGCACATCATGTATGCGATCATCGATCGCAAGGAAGGAGGGGTCAGGCTCGCGACGCCTCCCATCCCCCTGGCCTGGGTGGGAAGGCCATTTTTGGAACTGAAAAACCATTACTGGGAAAATCAATCCAAGCTGGTCATCGGGATCCTGGAGAACTCGGGGAGCAGCAAAAAAATGAAGCTCGACGCCCTGCGCGAGGCACAAAAAACCAGCGACGTCTCGAAGCTCGTGCAAAACCTGAGGAAGGTCAAACAAATGGAACCCAATTATCCCGTTCTCCTGCCCGATGACAATTATCTCCTCAACAAACACTCACGCGCCATTGTTTTGGAAAGGATATGACGGAGAAATTACTCGCCAAACTCAGAGAAATTAGCCTCTTTCAAGAGTTGAAAACTCATCCGGAAGCACTTGAAGCCATCGTCAAGGCAGGTCAAATCGTGGAAGTCAAAAAGGACCAGGTGATTTTTCTTGAGGATGATGTCGGTAACAGTTTATACATCCCCTTGTCCGGCAGTTACGAAATCCTGAAAAAGACACGGGCAGGCGATACCTACACCGTTTCCAAACTGGACGGAAACACGCCGGTGTTCTTCGGAGAAATGGCACTGATCGACGACGACCGCCGCAGTGCGACAGTAGCCGCCGCCTCGGATGGCGACTGTTTTGTATTGTACAAGGATCACTTCGATCGATTTGCCGAACAAAACCCCCGCTGGGCCCTGTCCATTATCCGGGAAATCAGTAAGACACTGGCGGCCCGCCTTCGCCGAACCACCGCGGACATGCTCACCCTCTTCGATGCCCTGGTAGAAGAAATCAAAGGCTAAGCTGTCATTCCGAACCTGCGCACCATTCCCCCTGTCATTCCGAACCTGCGAAGCAGGTGAGGAATCCTACCACCCAACAACCGCAGGTGAGGAATCCTCTCGAACCTGCGTACCATTCCCCCTGTCATTCCGAACCTGCAAAGCAGGTGAGGAATCTTAGCAACCGACAACCGCAGGTGAGGAATCCTCTCGAACCTGCGAAGCAGGTGAGAGATCTTCTCGCTACGCTCGGGACA
>CALGPJ010000026.1 GCA_937960645.1 uncultured Spirochaetia bacterium
TTCCCCAACAATCCCCGCCTGGTAAGCAACTATGCCCTGGTGCTGTGCAAAACGGGGAAGACCAATCGGGCCTATGAGATTCTCAAAAAAGCCCTGGAAGAGTCCGATCACGAGGAGCTGCGTTCGTCCTTGCAGTATGTCCAGAAGTTAATCGATCGCAGGTAAACCCGGCAGGAAATTGGGAAAATCACTCTAAAAGTCTGACCTCGTCGATGTCCCAAACCTCGATAAAATACGAGTAGCCCTGTTCGGTTAAAAAGCGCTGGCGCTGTTGGGCGTAAGTTTCCTCGGAGCTGTAACTGGTGACCAATGTGTAAAAGTACGCGTTGCGCTGCTTGGGGCGGAGAATCCGTCCAAGCCTTTGCGCCTCTTCCTGTCGGCTTCCGAAGGTACCGCTGACTTGAATCGCCATGCTGGCATCGGGGAGGTCGATCGCAAAATTCGCGACCTTGCTGACCACCAGAATTCGAATCCTGCCCTCCCGAAAATCCTTGTAAATGATTTCGCGTTGCGGATTGGGCGTTTTGCCGGTGATGAGCGGTGCTCCCAGAACCCTGGCGATGGTTTCCAGTTGGGACACGTACTGACCGATCACCAGAATGAAATCCTCCGGGTGGTTGACGATGAGTTCCTTTACCACTTGAATCTTGATAGGGTTTTCGCTCGCCAGGCGGAATTGCCGTATCGAATCGCCCACCGTCATCAGACGGCGGTATTCCGGGGTGGCCGGTACCCGAATTTCGCGGCAGATGGCCTGGGCGATCCACCCCAGCTGCTCCAGGTCCTTCCAGGGCTTGTCGTAGCGTTTGGGTCCGACCAAACTGAACACGTAGTCTTCGTTGCCGTCTTCGCGGACCAGGGTGGCCGTCAGGCCCAGACGGCGCACGGACTGGAGCTCCGCCACCACGCGGAACACCGGGGCGGGGAGGAGGTGGACCTCGTCATAGATCAGGAGTCCCCAGGGGTACTCGCGAAACAGGGCAAAATGCGGAAAATCGGCGTCCTTGTCCGGCCTCCAGGTCAGCACCTGATAGGTGGCCACCGTCACGGGACGAACCCGCTTGAGGTCCCCGGTGTACTCCCCGATCATGTCCGGGCTGAGGTCGGTTTTGGAGAGGATTTCATCGATCCACTGATGGACGGCGGCAACGTTGGGGGTCAGGATGAGGGTGTGGGTCTTTAAGCGGCACAGGGCATCGAGGCCGACCATGGTCTTGCCGCTGCCGCAGGGGAGGACCACCACGCCGAAGCCGGTTTCGGAACGACCGAGACCGAACACGGCCTCGGTGGCCTCTGTCTGGTAGGGGCGGGGTGTAAACCGGGCGTTGACTTGCAGGGGAGCACCATCGGTGAGCGGCGCTTGATCGGTCACCGGCCAGCCATGACGGATCAGTTGGGCCTTGACGGTGCCGCGGTCGGCCCAATGAACCAGATACCTGGCTCCCGAGCCCTCCAGATACTTCTGGACCGCACGGCAGGAGTTCAGGGCTGCCTGAGCCTCCGGGGTCAGGGCCTCCAGGCACAGATAGCCCTCTTCCGAAGAGGCAGATAAGACGAGCTGCCCCCACTTGGATAAAATCAGTTGGATATCCTGGAGAATGTTCGGCGGCAGTTCATATCGGCTGTAAGATTTCAGAACACGAACGATATCACGCCAGTCCATGCCGGCCGCCGCGGCATTCCAGAGGCTGATGGGGGAAAGACGGTAGGTGTGGATGTACTCGGGGCTCTTTTCCAGCTCGGCGAAACGGCTCAGTTGCTGGCGGGTCTCGTGAAACAAGGGATGACGGGTTTCCAAAAGGATACTGCCGTCGCTCTGGACGATCAGGGGACCGCTTTGAGTGCTGTCAAGCATTGGGGCAGTATAGAAAAAATTGAATGGGAACGCAACCGCTGGCTGGAACCAACCCGTCCTCTGGCACCCGCAAATCCTTCCCTTGTCATTCCGACTTGCGAAGCCCTCCCGATGTCATTCCGACTTGCGAAGCAAGGAGGAATCTTCTCGCTGCGCTCGGGAAAGATCCCTCGCTACGCTCGGGATGACATGATTGAAATGTTCCAAACTTGATAAAAAACCTGAGTTTTAGTATTTTTTAACTAACTTGGAGGTAATTTCATGTCGCAGCACACCGCGGTCACCTTGAAGCAGGATGTGTACCGCTTTGTCGCCAATGTCGAGGAGGAGGACATCGATCTTTTCGAGGGGATCTGGCCCATTCCTCATGGGATCTCGATGAACAGCTACTTTGTCCAGGGTGAAAAAGGCGCCCTGATCGACCTTGTCTGCGCCTGGGAGGGAACGCCGGTCAAGGTTCTGGATCAAATGAAAGAAAAAAGTTTTTCGGTCAAAGACGTTCATTACGCGGTGCTGAACCACATGGAACCCGACCATACGGGTTTCCTGCCCCTCCTGATGGAAAAAAATCCGGAAATCACGGTGGTATGCACCGAAAAGGCCGCCAAACTGGTCAAGAGTTTCTACAACATCGATCGCATCATGACCGTCAAGTCGGGCGACAGCCTGGACCTGGGCGACGGCAAGGTGCTTCACTTTCAGGAGATTCCCAATGTGCACTGGCCGGAAACCATGGTGACTTACGAGAGTCAAAGCCGGATCCTGTTCACCTGTGACGCGTTCGGCGGCTTTGGCAGCATCGAGGACGCGATTTTCGACGATCAGCTGAACGAGGGTCAGAAAAAGTTCTATTACGATGAAAGCCTTCGCTACTACGTCGACATCGTGGGTGCGTTTTCCACCTTTGTCCTCAGGGCTATCGACAAGGTTGCCTCCCTGAACCTTCCTATCGACATCATCGCTCCGGCTCATGGCATCATCTATCGAAAGAACCCGATGGAGATCGTGGAGCGCTACAAGAAGTTCGCCACCTACATGGAAGGCCCCTGTGAAAAGGAAATCACCCTGGTCTGGTCCAGCATGTACGGCAATACCGAGAAGCTGGTGCAGACCATTATCGACGGGGTGCGCTCCGAAAACGTGGACATCAACATCTTCCGGGTCCCGCAGGATCATTCCAGCTACATCCTGCCGGCAGCTTACCGATCCAGCGCCCTGATTTTGGGCATGCCCACCTACGAGTACAAAATGTTCCCACCCATGGCCTACACCATCGACATGTTCGGCCGTAAGCACGTTTACAACAAAAAGGTGCTGCGCTTCGGGAGTTACGGTTGGAGTGGCGGCGCTCAGAAAGAGTTCGAAGAGCTGGTGGAAAAATGGAAGCTCAAGTGGACCATGGTCGATCCCATTGAATGGGAAGGATCTCCGACCGAGGCCACCCACCGCAAGGCCTTTGAGGCCGCTGCTGCCCTTGCCCGGGAGGTGAAGCAGATGGCGGCGGTCCACTGAAGGCCCGAACCCGATACCCCCTGAGAATTGTAAGTCCTGCTTTATCGTCGCAAAGGAGTTACAATAACTCAGGGGGTTCGATATGCGTGCAAAGAATTATTTCTTCCTGTTATTTCCGGTGTATCTTGTGGTGAGTTGTCAAACTCCCGGTACGGACGCTAACCGAGGGGATCGGGCGACGGTTCCCGTAACACCCGCTCCGACGGATGTGGTGGCCCAAGGGCTGTCGGTAGCCTTGCCCCTGCCCCTGATGGGCAATCCCCGCGCCCAGGACCTCTACATGCGAAACTCGGTTCTCACTCAGTATGCTCATTATTTTCTCTGGCAAGGTTTCGAAAGACGTGACGGTAAAATCTTTAGCCAGGGTTCGGAATCGATACGCAATGTCCGCATCTCCACGACCGCTTCCCCGGTCCCACTGGAAAATCGAACGGTCGAAATGTATTACCTTTCCTTTTTGGCTCCCCGGCAAATCGACCCACCGCACCGGCTGGTCGAGGCGGTTATCGGGGTGCAGGAACTGGGCCGGATGGACCCAAAAGACACATTGCTGCCTCAAGACTTCATCCGGCAAGTCCTTTCCTCCGTCCGAGGAAACAACTTCCGGGCCCGTCTCGTCGGTGTCGAATACGATCCCGCCAGGGGCTTCCTCGGTAGAGTTTTACTTGCCCCCTAATCGAAGCTGCGTGTCGAATCGGTCCTGGATTTCTTGCGGATAGTGGGAGATCACCACCAGGGCAAACCGTTGATGCGCCTGAAGCCGAAACACCAGCTCCCAGAGTTCCTGGCGGGCCTCGGCGTGGAGGTTTACCAGAGCCTCGTCCAGGATGAGGGTGTCCGGCTCGGCAGCCAGGGCACGCGCCAGGGCCAGGCGCTTGCGCATGCCCCCGCTCATCTCCTCCGGAAAGAGGCCGTACTCGCAAAGGCCCACCCAGTCCAGGCATCGGCCCGCCAGCTCCCTCCAGTTGCTCCGTTTTGCCGCCCACAGGGGCAGGGCCGTATTTCCCAGGGCGTCCCGATGGGGGAGGAGGCTGTCCTCCTGGAACACCAGGGCACATTTACCCATGCGGTGGATTTGCCCAGCCTGGGGGATCAACAGCCCGGCGGCCAGCTTTGCCAGGGTGGTTTTTCCACAGCCGGAGGGGCCGCTGATCAACAGCGAGCAACCCGGGGACAGCTCGAGGCTCAGGTTTTTCAGCACAGTCTTTGACCCGTAATGGAACGTCACGTTCTGGAATACAAAGCCGCCGCGGGCGTGTGGATGTACCGCAAGCTCATCCGCACACGTTCCTGAAACCGGCAGCGGGGAGGTGGGAATCCTTCTCGGGAAAAACCATTGGGCGGCGAAACGCCCCAGGGCGCTGAGGATCACAATCAGCACGACGAGGAGCAGGGTCAGGGAATAAAAGCGCTCGATGTCGTAGACGGCCCAGGCGGTTTGGATACTGCGCCCGAGTCCGCTTCGGGAGCCAAACCACTCGCCGATTAGCGTGCTCTTCAGACTCAGCGCCATGCCGACGGAAAGCGCCGATCCCAGGGTTGCGTTCAGGATGGGGCGAACTACCTCGCGAAACCAGGGCCCGGGCCCGGGAGCATACAGGCGCAACGTATCGGTGAGTTGGGGGGTCAGGAGTTTGAGACTGTCTCGGGTGGAAAAATATATCAGGGGAAGGGCCACCAGAAAACTGACCGCGATCGGAGTTCCATCCCCCGAACCCAGGATGAGCACCAGGGGTACGGTCCAGAGCAGGGCGGGGGTGGCCTGGACCACGGCAATGACGGGCTGAAGGGTTCTCTGCCCAAACCCTCGGGATAACAGACCCAGGGCCAGGCCCAGACCGAGGGCCAAGGCAAAACCGCTCAGCGAGCGTAATACGGTGGTGAGTGTGTCCGACCAGAACGCGGATTGTGCAAGCGTTTGCAGGGAAAGTTGCAATGTTTGCGACGGATTTGGGACGACCGAGCTTCCCCAAAGCCCGTGTCCCCACTGCCAGATCAAAAAAATAAGGAGGGTTCCGAGAAACCCTCCCAGGAATCGAAGAAGGATCTTCAAGGCACCAGAAACTCTGCCTCGGGACGGTAGGTGTCGCCGATGCGGTTGTGGTAGGTCGTGAGCAGCCCCAGCTGCGTTGGGTTGTCGGGAACGCTAAAAAGGGTGTTGCCCAGAGCCTTGAGGACGAGTTCAGGACTGAGTTCGAGTTTCCGGGAAATGATTTCGAGGTCGGCATCCTTGAAAATGCCCTCGGCCTTCTGTTTGATCAGGTTTCTCAGTTGTCGGTAGAGATCGGCATTTTGTTCCAGGTCCTTCGGTTTCACAAATAGGCTGACCTGAGGGGATCGAGGGTCACCGGTCAGTCGGTCCCACTCGTTGGCAAAGTTGAACAGCACCCGCGCCTGGCCCTGGCTGGTGAGGCGCGATACGATGGGTTCGGGGACCGCGATGGCGTCCGCCTTGCCCTGTAAAAGGAGGGCGGGCATCTGGGTGATGGGGCTGTAATCGATGACCACACGGTCCAGAATGTTGGCGGCCTTCAGCAACACCTTGAGCTGCACCTCCAGGGGACTTCCCGCAAAGGGTACCAAAACCTTCTTGCCGGCCAGGGAACCGAGGCCCTGAAGGTTGGGATTGGTTACCAGAAGGCTCGAGACCCCCCAGACCACGGTGGCGAGGTGGCGCACACCCCGGTCGGCCTGCCAGCGGCCCAGACCGAGCTGATAGCCCGTGAAGAGGACCTGGGTCCGGCCCGCGAGGAATTCGGCCAGGGCCAGGGGATGGTCATCGTAGATCTGCACATCGAGCCGATGGCCGGCAACGACGCTGCCCTCGAGGGCCAGAATGGGGGCGCTGGAAACGGTGCGCGGTACGGCAATGCTCACGACGCCGGTGGGGGACTGCTCCTGTTGGCCCAGGGCGTACAGGGTTGCACCGATGGCAAGTAAGGCGAGAACTTTTTTCAGCATGATTCGACTCCTGAATCCAACCTTAGCCAAGACAGGCTGTTTTGTCAAAAGTGAGCTCTGGGTTTAGAATGGAGCCATGACGGTCGTAGAACTCAAACGGGCGCTGCAGCAGCAGTTATTGACGGTCTACCAGGGTGATGACTCGGTAGTGGACTATCTCCTCATCCTTTTGATTCTCGGAGCGCATGGCCTGGTCGAGGATGTGCCCGGAACCGGAAAGACCACCCTTGTCAAGGCCTTCGCCCGGCTGACAGGGCTAACAACCCAGCGCGTTCAGGGAACGCCCGACCTCGCCCCGGGAGATATTTTAGGATGGGCCCAGTACCAGCCCGCCACGGGCCAGATCGAGTACCGCGACGGACCCATCGTCACCAACATCCTGCTGGTGGACGAGATCAACCGGGCACCGCCGCGGACCCAGAGTGCCCTCCTGCAGGCCATGGCCGAGGGCTCTTACATGAGGCTGGGCCAGGTCACCGCCTTGCCCGATCCCTTCCTGGTCCTGGCCACCCAGAACCCCATCGAATTCGAGGGCACCTTTCCCCTTCCCGAGGCCCAGCGTGACCGTTTCCTGATTCAATTCACCCTGGGCTATCCCGATCGGGAACAGGAAGTCAGGATCATGACTCTCCGAGAACCCGATCAGCTCATCGAGGGACTCAAGCCCGTCATGAGCGTTCAGCACCTGAAAGCCCTGCGCGCCCAAATCGACAAGGTCCACTGCGATAGGCGCATCCTCGATTGGATTCGAGACCTGGCCGAGGCCTCACGCCAGGACGGCAACCTGGCCCTGGGAATCAGCCCGCGGGGGACCCGGATGCTTTACCGGGCCAGCCTTGCCCGGGCCCTGTTGAACGGCCGAGGCTACGTGGTGCCCGAGGACGTCACGGGACTCCTGGTTCCGGTCTGTCAGGGCCGAGTCCTCCTCAAGCCATCCGCCCAGGCTCGGGGGGTGACGGCCAGATCGGTGTTGGAAGGTTTGATCGGGCAGGTGGCCACACCGGCGCTTCGGGGAGAGGAAGTCTGAGCTACGCGTTCCTGGTGATCTGGCTTCTCGGGGTCATCCTCCTGCCCGACCTCCGGCTGCGGCAGATCTCGTTCTATCTGTTCCTCGTGTATCTGTTCTCCCTGGTTTATTCCCTCGCCCTCCAGCTGGCCTTGCGGCTGGTGCCGGTGGAGGCGCCCAACAGGTTTTGGCCGGGCGAGTGGGTACGGGTGCGTTGGTTTCTGCGCAACGGTTTCCTTCTGCCGGCCCCGGCCATCCTGATGAGCGATTCGGTGGGCGGCATGGAGGTGGTGGGGCGTCTGAGCTGGAATCTGAGCCTGGGGGCTTTTCGAACGGCGGCCGTGGAGTACCGTTTTCGTCCGCGCAATCGGGGCCGGCACCTCCACGGCCCCCTGGTGTTGCAATCCTCCGATCCGCTGGGCCTGTTTCCGTTTCAGAAACAACTCACCCCCCAGCGAAATATCATCGTCTACCCCACCGTGCGCCCACAGATGCCGTTGCTTCCCCGGCCCGGGGTGAACGGGGGCCTGAGGTCGTTCAACCCCATCTTTCAGGACAACGAGCGGGTGCGTGGCTACCGCGATTATGAACAGGGGGACGACCTGAGGCAGGTGGACCCCTTCCAAAGCGCGCGCTTTCATAAAATCATCGTTCGGCTCACCGAATCGACCCAGAGGAGGCGGCTCTGGGTCTATTTGGAAACACGTCCACAATCCTATCCGTTCAAGGGGCGCAGCGTGTACTGGGAGGCCGGGATCAACATCGCCGCGGCCCTCTTGTACCGCAACTGGGTTCAGGGGCAGGCGGGGGGCCTGGTCAGTACGGACATCGGGGAGGGCCGGGCCCTTGCCATGCCGCCTTCCCCCAACGTCCCGGTGTTCATGGAGCTTTTTGACGAGCTGGCGGTGTTGCCAGATTGTACTCGAACGGTGAGCCCGGAACTGGCCCTCGATCTGTTGGCACGGCAAAGCCGGCAGGGGGACGTGGTGGCCTGGGTGGGGCCGCCCCCCGCCGAAAGCATCGAGCATTTCCTGGAAACTCTGCCGCGTAAACGGGTGGCTGTGGTCCGGTTGGTGTTGGCCACCGAGAGGGTCCCCTATCATCCTGAGCCGGAGTGGACGGTCCATTTCATGGAGGGCCTGGAATGAGGATCTTTCAGTCGGGGCGGGCTCCTCAGGGAAGCCACTTCCTTCAGGCCTTCCTGATCCCGCAGCTCTACCTGTTTTCGACGGTGTGGGCTCTGAACCGTTGGCTGGACCTTCCCTGGACCTGGTATGCCCCCTATTTGATCGTGCTGGGTTTGGCAAGCGCCCTGATTTCCGGCTGGATGCGGCGGCGTCTCTTGCCGGGCTGGCGGCGGGCCTATTTCTGGCTTTTGACGGCGGCCTTGCTATACGCCTTCAACGGGTGGTTTCTCACGGGCAGCCTGGCCCTGAGCGGTCCCCTCCTCATGGGCTGGATTATCAGCCTGGCCCTGGCCTTCTTTTCCTGGTGGTACATGGCCCAGCTACGGGGTCGAGCGCGGTTGTGGGCCCACCTGCGGGCCTTTCAGGGAGAGGAGCTTCGGGTTCGGGCCCGAGATTACCAGGAGGATGCCAACTTCACCCCCGCCAACCGGGCCAGGCTCATCGGCCTGACGCGGGTGCTTACCGCTGTCCAGTTGGCCCTGGCCCTGGGGTTGTGGCAGGAGGATGCGCTTCTGAGGGTGGGGGCCTGGCTCCTGATTCAGATCAACCTGGAGTCCCTTTTTCGAGCCTACCGCACGGAGATGGAATGGTTTAGCCTTGGACACCGAATCCGGCTGCAGCAGGGCTTGCACCGGGCCGTGATCGTGTTGCTCCTCAGCGGCCTGGCTCTGGGGCTCGCCCTCTCGATCACGGCGTGGGTGCCGCGCTACGATTGGAACTATCAGCAACAGCTGCCCCCGCCCAGGGTTGTAGCCGATCCGGTTCCCCAGCCACGGCAAAACATCTACGACCTGCCCCAGGTGAAGCCGGAGCTGCCCGGGTGGGTGATCAGCCTGCGCACCTGGTTTTTTCCGCTGCTGGGCCGAATCATGGAATTTATCATTCGATGGGGACTGCCCCTGGCGTTGGGCCTGGTGATTGTCGTGCCGGGACTGCGGCTTTTGGCCCAGGTGCGGTGGCGGCCCAGGGAGTTTGTTCTTGCCCTGAGGCGACGGTGGTTGGAGTTCGTGTATTTTTGGAAAAAGCTTTGGGCCGCCATTCGAAAGAAGTCGCCCCCCGAGCCGCTGATCTTTTACCCGACCAACCGGGAAATCTGGTTGAAGGAGTTCCGCCAGGCCCATCGAACCCGCCGGAAGCGGCCTGACAATCAGCTCGTCAAGGGATTTTTGCTCCTTCTGGATGTGGGCCAGGACCTGCAGGTTGCCTACCGGCAGGGCATGACCACGCGGCACTATCTCTACCTGCTGCAGGCGGTTCTGCCGGGATGTGGGGCACACCTACAGCGGCTGGCCGATCTGATGGATGCCGGCTTCTTCCGGCCCACTCCCCTGGATTCCAGGGAGCTTGCGCAGTGGCGGGATCTGCTTTTCAAGGTTCTTGACGCCGCCCGGAAAGCCCGACATAATCGTCTGCATGATCATTCAACCCAAAATCAGAAGTAATATCTGTATCACCTCTCACCCCCTGGGCTGTGCCCGCGAGGTGGAGCGTCAAATCGAGTACGTCAAAAGCAAGGGAAGTTTCAGCGGGCCCAAACGGGTTTTGGTGGTCGGTGCGAGCACCGGTTATGGTTTGGCCAGCCGCATCGTCTGTGCTTTCGGCAGCGGTGCGGCCACCCTGGGGATCAGTTACGAAAAAGAGGGTTCGGCCAAGGGTCCGGGTACCGCCGGTTGGTACAACACCCTGGCCTTCGATCACTTTGCGCACCAGGCCGGCCTGGTTTCCCACAGCATCAATGCCGACGCCTTCAGTAACGATACCAAGGCCCAGGCCGCCCAGTGGATCAAGGAGAACCTCGGTCAGATCGACCTCATGGTGTACAGCCTGGCCTCCCCTGTGCGAACCGACCCGAACACCGGCGTCCTTTACCGATCTGCCCTCAAGCCCCGCGGTGCCGACTTCACTGCCAAGAGCGTCGATCCCTTTACCGGCGTTTTTTCGGAGAACACTATTCCAGCATCCAGCCCCGAGGAAGAAGAGGCGACCGTGAAGGTGATGGGCGGCGAAGACTGGGAGCTTTGGGTCCAGGCCCTTCGGGAGCACGGACTCCTGGCCGAAGGGTTTTTGACCGTGGCCTACAGCTACATCGGCCCCGAAGTCACTCAAGCCATTTACCGAAACGGGACCATCGGCAAGGCCAAGGAGCACCTGGAGGCCACCGCCCACGGCCTCACCGAGAAACTGGCCGATGTGAAGGGCCGCGCCCTGGTCAGCGTCAACAAGGCCCTGGTGACCCGGGCCAGCGCCGTAATTCCGGTAGTCAGCCTCTACGTGTCCGTCCTTTATAAGATCATGAAGCAAAGGGGAAACCACGAGACCTGCATCGAGCAGATGGACCGGCTGTTCCGAACCCGGCTTTACAGCGGCGGCCCCATCCCCACCGACGAACACGGGCTTGTCCGCATGGACGATTGGGAAATGGACCCCTCGATTCAGGCCGAAATCAAAAAGGTCTGGGACAAGATTGGCCCTGAGACCGTGAACGAATACGCCGATCTGGAGGGCTTCCGCAAAGAGTTCCTGCAGATGCACGGCTTCGACGTTCCCGGTGTCGATTACAACGCCGAGGTGGACCCCGAGCGTCTCGGCCTCTAGGAGCCGCCCGCTCTTGCGCCGCTTTTTCGTGCCCTTGTTGACCAGTCGGGTGGTGAGCGAGTCCTACACCGAATTACGCTTCCCCTGGCCCGGGGACCTGAGGCGTCCCCTGCCCGGTCAGTTTTTGAGCTTGGGGGTGAACTCCAGTCCGCCGGTATTCCTCCGACGTCCCTTCAGCCTCTCGGGCTTCGACGGGTCCAGAAACGAGGCCGCCGTCATGGTCCTCCCGCGCGGGCCGGCCTCCGAGGCCTTGTGCCGTCTGCGTCCCGGGGAGATGCTGGACATCATCGGACCCCGCGGCTTTCCTTTTCCGTACCACCACAACACGCACGATCCGCGGCCCATCGTCCTGGTGGGCGGGGGCATCGGTGTCGGCCCCCTTCAGTTTGCGGCCCAATACCTGCTGGAAAGACACGAGCCCGTGGTATTGCTGTTGGGCTTTCGCGAACCTGCCATGATTCCCGCCCTGGAGTTTCCCCAGGGGGCCCGGGTTCGGCTTGCCTGCGAGAAGGCGCCCCTCCCCGAGGGGGTCCACCTGGGAAAGGTGCTGGACCTGGCCGAGGATTTTTTTGACCGGGAGGAGCCCCGCGAGGTCTGGACCTGCGGCCCGCCGGGGATGCTGCACCGCCTCGCTTCCCTCTGCCTGGCTCGGGGCATCGCTTGCTCGGTGTTGATGGAAGAGATGATGGGCTGTGCGGTGGGGGCCTGCATGGGTTGTGCGGTGCCGGTCAACGACGGCCGGGGATACCTTCGGGCCTGTACCGAGGGGCCCGTCTTCGATGCGGCGATCGTGGATTGGGAGGGCCTGTGGACCTGAGTGTGCGGATCCGCAACAGCGTTTTTCCCAACCCCGTCGGCGTGGCCAGCGGAGTATTCGGTTACGCCAAAGAGTACGAGCTCCTGGTTCCTCTCCAACAGTTGGGGGCCATCTACACCAAGGCCATCACCCCAAAGCCTCGGGCCGGAAACCCCGCACCCCGGCTGGCAGAGACGCGTTGGGGCATGCTCAACAGCATCGGCCTGGCCAACGTGGGCCTGAGCGCATTTCGTTCTCAAAAACTGCCGTTCTTACGCAGTCTCGGTGTGCCGGTGGTGGTGAACGTTGCCGGCAGCGTCGAGGAGGATTACGCCGAGGTGATCCGCGGCCTGGAGTCCGAGGCGGACGTTTGGGGCTACGAGGTCAACGTCAGCTGCCCCAACGTTCGGCACGGCGGCCAGAGCTTCGGTTCCCGGCCCGAGGTTCTCCACGACCTCATCCGCCTTCTGCGGCCCCTGACCGATCGCCCCCTGGTGGTGAAACTTTCCCCCAACACCGCCGACATCGCCGAGCTGGGCCGAGCCGCCGTCGCGGCGGGGGCGGACGCCCTCAGTGCCATCAACACCCTCAAGGGCATGGTGATCGACATCCACAAAAAACGGCCCAAGGTCCGCCGCGGTATCGCAGGCTTTTCGGGGCCGGCGGTGTTACCCGTCGGGGTGGCCGCCGTCTACACCCTGTCTCGGGCAGTGCCGGTGCCGGTGATTGGCCTGGGCGGGATTGCCGGCTGGGAGGACGCGGTCCAGTACCTATTGGCCGGGGCCTCGGCGATCCAGGTGGGCAGCGCCCTTTTTCGGGACCCCGATCTGCCCGTCTCGATCCTGAAGGGGATCCGCACCTATGCCGAGCACCAGGGCTTCACTCAGGTGGGAGACTTCGCCGCTGCCCTGAAATGGGAGGAGGTGGGATGAGGCGCGATTGCCTGGTTTTGGAAAACCTGCCCCTGGAGGTTCGCCTCGGGGTACGCGAGCACGAGCAGCTTCGGCCGCAGCGGGTGCGCGTCGATCTGAGGCTCTTCCTGGATCTGGAGGAGGCCTGCCGGACCGACGATATCACCAGGACGGTCGATTATGCCCTCCTGGCCGAGGACCTTCAGACCTACGTTCAAACACGATCGTGGAACCTGATCGAGACACTGGCCCGGGCTGTGACGCAGCGGATCCTGGATCGTTACCCGGTTGAAAAGGCCGAGATCCACCTGCACAAGCCCGGTGCCTTCACCGACGGCACCGTAGCGGGCGTCATCCTGGAGCGCTCCCGATGAATCTCCAACGCATCGAGGAACTGATCCGGGAACTCCTGATCGAAATCGGGGAAGACCCCAACCGCGAGGGACTCAAAAAAACCCCCCACCGGGTGGCCCAGCTCTGGTCCTTTCTGTCTTCGGGGTACCGCACCGATCCCGAGGCCGTCCTGAACCAGGCGCGCTTTCAGTCTCATGGCAGGGACATGGTGATCGTGAAGAACATCGAGTTCTACAGCCTCTGCGAGCACCATCTCCTGCCCATCATCGGCACCTGTCACGTCGGCTACATTCCCGGAGAGCACGTGCTGGGGCTGAGCAAGATCGCCCGTCTGGTGGAAATGTACGCGCGCCGACTGCAAATCCAGGAGAGGCTGACCCGCCAGATCGCGCGGGCGGTGGAGAGGGCCAGCGGGGCGGCAGGCGTCGGCGTGGTGATCGAGGCGCGCCACCTTTGCATGATGATGCGGGGGGTTCAGAAGCAACACTCGGTGACGACCACGAGCACCGTGCTCGGCCTGTTTCGTACCGATCCCAAAACCCGGGAAGAGTTTTTGCGGTTGATCGCGCCCAATCGGGAGAATGCCTGATCCTGGTGGCCGAATGCAATGCGGCTCATCGTCCCCTTTTTAACGGTGGGACATTGAGCATCCAATCCTCGAAGGGGACCCAGGGTTCGATCTTGTAATCGATGATGCCAAAGTCGGGTTGTAACACGGGTTGAACCATGGGCTTGAAAGCCTCGTAGTCTTTGCTGAAGAAGAGTTTATAACTAAACTTTTTGTTGCGGGAAACGACGTATCCCGGGAAGTACCACGTAAAACCCTGGATTTTTAACCAATTCAAGGTCAACAGCATGAGATACTTTCCCGGGCTGTAGGAAGCATAGGCGAAATCAAAAAAATGCAGGACCGAGGCGGCGGAGGTGTCGCCGACATAGAACACTCCGCAGGAAACCAAACGTTCGCCATCGCGGACGTGGATGGCCCAGGCGTCGTACATGGTAATGGTTTTTTCCTGGTCGGAGATGGGTATCACGTACTCAATTTTCTTATACGTGTCGAAATCGGTGTTTTCCGCATAACGGGTGTAGAGATCCTCGATCTCCGGAGTCAGGACGAAAGGGTGGTGATACGTGACCTCGAAACCCGCGTTTTTTTTCCAAATGCGGCGGGCCGGACGGCTGATCGTTTGTAGATTGAATTTGTTGACGGGAAAGCGGATGTGCCAGACGCGATGAAATATCCTGTTCTCATGATCGTAAAGATGGGAGCGCGCGTCCATAAAATCAAAGGTCGGGAACGCCCCAAGATGGACCAGTTTATCGAAATCCTCGTTGGGAATTCGGTTGTTGGGATAGATTTGCAAAGGAATCTGGTATTCGTACCGGACCCAGATGTCACTGGGAGGATACTTTTTTTTCATAGCGTTCTAACGTTCCTTGAAGTAGAGTCCCGGGGAGGATACCAGCAAACTGCCGGCATCGCGCTGGTTGAACGAACCGACCATGTTGTTGGGCGAAAGCCGTATTCGAATGGCGGGGAGGGCGGCGTTGAAGGTGGCTGGGTCAAACTGAATGTTTTCGATGCGGAAGGTGATCGGGGTCCAGCTGGTCCATCCCGTGTCCGGAAAAAACTTGGTTCGGCTTTGAATCCCCTGGGCCTCCTGGGTCTGGATTTCCACGGTGAGACCCGGGGCGCGGAAGCGGGTGTGCGTCGGGGGGTTGTTGGGGCTGACGTCGGCGGCCGCCTCCCGTTGGACGTAGAGGGTCAGTTCGTAGATGCCCGGGAGCAGGGGCTTGGCGGTGGCGTTGAGGTTGGGGACCCGGGCCTCCAGCCAGGAGGGGATGTCAGTACGGAAGAGGCGGACGTTGTCGATCATAACGATCTGTTTGTTGACGTCGGGGGCCCCGGGGCTGGAGGCAGCGGTATTGAAACCAAAATTGAGGCGGTGGGTCCCCGCGGCCTGGATGGTGATCGGCAAGATCAGGTTATTTCCGGGGAAGGATTCCAGGGTGGGAAAGCTCGTGTCCAGTTGAAAGCCGTTTTCCGGGCCCACACCCCTGATGACCGATTGATGGTCGGTATAGGCGCTGCCGGTAAATCGGTAGTACTGGACGTACAAGCGGGTATAATAGCGATAATCGAAACGGAGGGCATAGGAGCCACCGGCAACCAAACCCGGTCCGAAGTTGGCCGCCGTCAGATCGAAGCCCACGTATTGATTGGGATTTTCGGTGGAAATCTTCAGGCTGCGGTCTGACGGGGTGATGGTCCGCTGGTAAGCGGGGAAGGATCCGGTGCTGACATCGGTGTTGACAATGGAGGCCAGACCGCCCGAGGCAGTCCACAGGACCCCGAGCGCATTTTCGAAGTCCCCGTTGGGAAACATGTTCTTGATTTCCAACCGATAGGCGTTTGCCCCGGAAGGACCGGGCGTGGCGACCGACTCGAAGAGCATGTAATCGTCGTCGTAGTCGCCGGGGGTGGAGTTGGTCAGGAGTTCCCACTGGCCGCTGGTGGTGCTCAAATCGAGGCTGGGGATGAGGTTGACGCCGGCGTAGTCCGAGAAGTAGTCCACTTCGAAGGTACAGCCGAGAATCGACACCATCACCGCCAGCCAGGCCCGCTTCATATCTAAATTATATCCATAAAAAACCAATTTTTAAAGGCCGTTTCTCTTTTCGGATTGCCCTTTTTGAATTATTCTAGGAGCATGGATATACAACGACTCAAACTCCTCGCAAACTCAGCCCGCGCCCTGAGCATGGATGCCGTGCAGAAGGCGAACTCCGGCCACCCGGGATTGCCCCTGGGGATGGCAGACTTCGGCGCCCTGTTCTACACCGAAGTTTTGAAGCACTACCCGCACAAGCCCCAATGGCCCAACAGGGATCGGTTCATTTTGAGTGCCGGGCACGGTTCGATGTTTCTCTACAGCTTCCTCCACCTGACCGGCTACAACCTCAGTCTGGACGACATCAAGCAATTCCGCCAAATCGGTTCCAAGACTCCGGGGCACCCGGAGTACGGCCTCACCGAGGGTGTGGAGACCACCACGGGGCCGCTGGGTCAGGGCTTTGCCAATGCGGTGGGCTTCGCCATGGCGGAAAAACGGCTTGCCGCCCTGTTCAACGAACCCGATTACCCGATCGTCGATCATTACACCTACGTCCTCTGTGGGGATGGCGATCTTCAGGAAGGAATCAGCGCCGAGGCCGCCGCCATTGCCGCGCACTGGGGGCTGAACAAGCTCATCGTGTTCTACGACAGCAACGACGTCACCTTGGATGGGCCGGCCTCCAAAAGCATGAGCGAAGACATGGCCCTGAGGTTCCAGGGCCATGGCTGGAAGGTCCTTCAGGGAGATGCCTACGATTACGAGGGCATGCTCCGTCTGGTTCGGGAAGCCCAGCAGTCGGATCGTCCCGTCCTGGTGATTCTCAAGAGCGTCATTGGCTACGGGTCGCCCAACAAGGCGGGAAGCTTCAAGGCTCACGGGGCACCTTTGGGGCCGGACGAAATCAAGCTCACCCGGGAGAAACTGGGTATTCCCGACCAGGATTTTTGGATTGCGCCGGAAGTGGAGCCCCTCATCCGGGAAAAGCAGGCGGAGTGGGCCAGGTCCTACGAGGACTGGGTCGAGCTCGTGCGCCGCTGGTCGGACCAATTTCCCGAGAAGCGGGACCTCTGGCAGGAAATGTTCGGTCCCGTCGAGGTCAGCCTTGCCAAGCTATCGGCGATCGAACAACCCGTGGGCGAATCCATCGCTACCCGAAACGCCAGCCAACGGGTTCTCAAGGCCCTGGCCGAGGTGGTTCCGGGACTGATCGGCGGCAGCGCCGACCTGAGCCACTCCACCATGACCGACATCCCGGGGGGAACCTTTGGCAAGGCTGATCCCAGGGGGCGGATCCTGAACTTCGGTGTGCGCGAACACGCCATGGGAGCCATCGTCAACGGCATCGTCCTGCACGGCGGCCATCGCGCGTTTGGAGGAACCTTTTTGACCTTCAGCGACTACCAACGCACGCCTATCCGCCTGGCGAGTCTGATGGGAATACCCAGCATCTTCCTCTACACCCACGATTCCGTGTTTCTCGGTGAGGACGGGCCCACCCACCAGAGCGTCGAGCACCTCACCCTGTTGCGCTCCATACCAGGGTTACTGGTGCTTCGGCCTGCGGATGCCCAGGAGACCCTCGAGGCCTGGAAACTCCTGCTACGGCGGGAAGACGGTCCGAGCGCCATCGTCCTCTCGCGGCAAAACCTCGTCACCTTTCCCAAGCCTGAGGGCTGGGAGATGGACTATGCCGAGGGGGCCTACATCGCCCACGAACCCGACGGGGAGCCTGAAACGGTGGTCCTCGCCACGGGGAGCGAGGTGAATCTGGCCCTGGAGGCGGTCAAGTTGACCACCAAAAAGGTGCGGGTCGTATCGGTGTCCAGCCTGGAATTGCTGCAGGTCAACGAGAGTCACCGGAAAAAACTCATACCGACGACAGCCCGCGTGGTGGCCTGCGAGGCCGGCCTGGGTCTGTGCTGGCACCGTTACATCAGCCCCGGAGGTTTTTTGGGAATTGAACGGTTCGGAGAGTCAGGTCCGGGGGCGGCGGTGGCCAAACACCTGGGACTGACCGCCGAGAATCTGGCTCGATTGTTTTAGTGGCCCCTTTGCGACTTGGGGCCATTGCCTTCGACCTCGACGGGACCCTCTACCCGAACTCCCAGGTGCTCTGGCCCAGTCTCGGTTTGGCCCTGACCCACCCGCGGCTCCTGCTCGCGTTGGAGGGGGCGAGGCGGGACCTGCGCAGCCGTGGGCCCGTACAGGACTTCCATGGTGAGCAGGCCAGTCTGGTGGCGCAGCGGCTGAACATCACGCCTCAAACCGCCTTGAAACTCATCGAGGAAAAAATCTACACCGAGTGGTTTCGGAATTTTTCCCGGTTCACCGTTTTCGAGGGGGTCAGGCCCTTACTGGAGCAGTGCCGCCGGTGGGGGCTGAAGACCGCGGTGATGAGCGATTTCCCCATACGCCAAAGACTCAGGGACTTGGGCCTGGGAGATCTGTGGAACCTCACTTTTTCCAGCGAGGAGGTGGGCGCCCTCAAGCCCGACCCTCTTTGCTTCCAGGAGCTCTGCCGGCGTCTGGAACTGCCCCCCAGCGCCATTCTCTACGTCGGCAACGATTACCGTTACGATGTCGTCGGAGCTAAGGACAGCGGGCTCTGGGCCGCCCATCTGACCCGTAAACCCAAACCTCAGAGTCGGGCGGACTTCAGTTTCGCCCACTATTCCGAACTTTTGGAATGGCTCAAGGGGTCTTTTCTTTAACTTCCTGATGGATTAGACTAAGAGAAAAGTACCTGGGGGGGGTATGGATTTTTTCTCTTTTGGTAACTTGCTGGCCATCGGCCTGTCGATCGGGATTTTTGTTTTGTATCGATTTATCGATCGAGATAACCGATCGCTCGAAAAAGTTCGACGTTACGTGCAGACCGCTCAGAAAGAACTCGACACCTTTCTTGCGGAACGGACGCAAATCCTCAAGGATTTTTCCATCGAGTTTCAGGTTCACGAGACGACCGGAAAGCAGCTCATCCAACGGGTCAAGACAGCCGAGGAAGAACTGAAATCGCGGGCGGAGAGCCTGGAAGATTTGACCCAGCGGTTCGATCTGCTGCAGGCCAAGGTGACGGACCTGGAGCAGATGTCCGGCAAGGTCGACGAAAACCTCAACCGTCTTCGAGAGGAAAGCGAATTCGTGGACAAGGTCGGCCGAAGGATCAAGGCCGCGGTGGAACAAATGCGGTCCATCGAGGGCGAGATACCGAACCTCGTCCAGCAATTCTCCCAAAAAAATCTGGAGGAGCTGACGCATGTCCTGGAAAAGCTGCGCGGCCTTGCCACGGAAGAGACGAACAAGGTCAAGGAGGCGAGCGAGGCAGCCCAACATCGGGTAGCGGAGTTCCAAAAGTTCCTACAGGCCCTCGAAGCCAAGAAACAGACCTATGTTCAGGAAGCTCAGAAGAATCTGCAGGAAGTCTACACCAAGGCCCACGAAAAGGCCGTCAACGATGTCAAGGCTCTCGAGAAGGAATGGCAGGCCCAGGAAAAAGGTTTCAGCACGACCCTCAAGCAACACGCGGCTGCCGTGAGCAAACTCGCGGACGATGTGCTGGGAAAGGCCGTTGCCGAATCGCAAAACAAGGCCAGGGAGGCGCACACCCTGATTCTGGATCAATTCGCGCGTGTCGAAAATCTGTTTCGGGAATTCGAGGAGAGTTTCAAGTACAAAATCGGCCAGCTGGACAATGTCGGTAAGGATCTGGATACCCTGGACGCCAACCTCCGGCGGCAAATGAACCAGCAAAAAGAACAAATCTTGGCCGAAATCGGCAACCAGTCCCAGATGCTGCAACAGGAATTGGACCGTTATCGCAATACGCACAACCAGCAGGTCCAGGAGTTGTCTCAATCCATGAAACATGTGGAGGAGGAGCTGGATGCCCTGAAAGCCCGGGCCTACGATAACGTGAGCGAAAAACTCAAGGTCTTCGAGGACGAGTTTTTCAGTGATTTGCAGCGAAGGGATGTGTCCATGACCACTTCCTTCGAGGAACTGCAGCAAAAAATCGCCAACAAGATCCTCGAGGTAGACCAGGAGGTTGCGCGCTCTCTCGAGGCTTCGGCACGTCGATGGCAGGACAAACTCAAAGAAGAATTGACCGCCCTGCAAGGAGCCGCAAACGATCAAATCAACAAGGTGGAGACGGGTCTGGTCACCTGGCGGGAAAAAATGGAAGCATCCTGGGGTCTGGTTCAGAACAGCACCGAGGAGCGCCTGAAGCGTTTCGGGGAGGATCTGGCCAAGACGGCCCAGGACTGGCAGAAGCGGATCGACAACGAGACGGCCCGTAGGGAAATTGCACTCAAGGAAGGACTCAGTCAGGTAGAGCGCGAACTCGAGGCCAAAGCAAAGACGATACGGGAAATGGCCGAGTCGCACCGCAACGAGGTCATTGCCAGGGTCGAGACAACCAAAAGCGACCTGGGGTTGTGGCAAAATCGTTTGGGCGCCCAGTTCAAGGAGATTGAGTCCGAACAATTGGATCAATACCAGAACTTCAAGCAGTTCATTCAGGAGAAGATCAACGGACTCAAGGAAGAGTTCACTCGTCAACGTGACGACCTGGTGTTTGCCACCCAGGAGGAACGCGCCAATCTCAAGCGCGAGTTGAAGGAACTCAAGGAGGAACTCGACGGCCTGACCCAGAACCTGCACAACCGTACTGCCGCAGCCCTGGAGGAAAGCAAAAAAGAGTACGACCTTTTCGTCCTGGATTTCCAACGAAAAATGAGGGAGTTTCAGGCGGAGCAGGATGCTGTGGTCAAGGACTTCAAGGCTGCGGTCAACGACAACAAGGAAAAGGCAGAGGCCATGCAGAAGAAGCTCTTCGGGAAAATCGAGGACCATTACAATTTGCTTCAGGTCAACCTGGAAGAAATCGACAAGAGACTCAAAAATTTTGTTGCCCAGACAAAGGTGTTCGAGCGGGCCGATTCCCTGCGCGCTGAATTGAGCGAGGCGATCGAGGACCTCAAGACCCAGATCGAGAAGGTTGGTCTGCAGCGCAAGGACCTGTTCGAGCTCGAAAATCAGATGGCCCGGATCCGCAAGATTCACGACGAGAACAGCGAGCGCCTCAACCGCTTTCTTTCAGAGAAGAAGAAGCTGGAGGCCATGGACAACGACTTCCAGAAGGTGGTCAACCTCAGTCAAAGCATGGAGCTGAGGCTGCAGCAGGTGACCAACAGCCACGACACCCTGCAGCAAATCCAGTTCGAGATTCGAAAACTCGAGGAGTATACCAAGGAAATGGACGCGCAGATGGAGAGGCTCGAGCGCCGCCGACAAATCGTGGATAGCACCACCGAGAGTGTGGATCGAAACTTCAACCTCATCACTCAGATGGAGCGCCAGATCAAGGAAATGCAGGGAACGGTCGCCGGACTACCCGCCCAGGTCGAGGAAATCCAGCGGCGGATGCGGACTCTCATTCAAAGCAAGGGAGAAACCGAGGCGGCCATCCAGTTGGCCGGAAAGCTCGAGGGCATTCTCGGAGATTTGGAAACCCGAGCTGCCAAATTGGACAAGGCCCGCGAATGGTTGGCAGCCACCGAGACCCGTCTGTTGGAGATCAGCAAGCAATCCGAAGAACAGCTCAAGATCCTGGCCGCCCTCAATAAGAGCGACAGATCCAAATCGGGAGGGGCCCCCGCCAACGATGTGCGGCAGGTTGTCCTGAAACTGGCCCATCAGGGCTGGAACAAGGGGGAAATCGCTCGGGTCACCAAGCTCAGTGTCGGTGAGGTGGAACTCATTCTGGAAATGGAGACCAGCAGCTAGATCACTTTTCGTGCATGACTTCGGTGCCGTTCCAGTCGATGGGGGGCGGCTCCCGGAGATAGTGTTCGCTGCGTTGGATCATCTCAGTGGCCATGTAGTCGTCCGGCAGGTACTCCAGGGTTTTGTGGAAAAAGCTCAGCGCGTTTTTGAAGTTTCGCTCGTAATAGGCCTCCAGCCCGCTGTGGTAGTGAGCCCAGCCGGCTTTTTCGGCCTCCGATAGGGTGCGGCGGACGGTGTAAATCCCCACGCCCTGGGACTTTCCCTTGACCGCCACCTTGTCCAGGAGACGGCAAAGGACGTACCTTCCCACCTTTTGATACACGAACTCGGAAATCACGAATTGCTCGTGATATTTCTTGGTCAGTCCCTCGAGCCTGCTCGCGAGGTTGACCGTATCGCCGATGACGGTGTAGTCCATCTTTTTGTCCGAACCGATGTTTCCGATGGTGACCTCACCGTAGTTGATGCCGATACCGATGTTGAAGGTGACCTTTCCCTGGGCCTTTTGTTCCCTGTTGAACTCTACCAGGGCCTCGGTCATGCCCAGGGCCGCATTGACGCTCATCAGGGCGTCGTTTTCGCTGGCGACGGGGGCACCGAAGAAGGCCATGATCGCGTCCCCGATGTACTTGTCGACAAAGCCGTTGTGCGAGGTGATGATATCGACCATGATGCTGAAATAGCGGTTGAGGTTGGTCACCAGTTCGTCGGGCCGCATCGACTCCGAGATGGTAGTGAAACTGCGAATGTCCGAAAACAGGATGGCGAGTTCGCGGTTTTGGCCGACGAGGCTTTTCTCGGGGTGGCTGAAGACCTCGTCGATGACGTGCTTGGGAACGTACTTTTGAAAGATGTTTCGAACCTTTTGTTCGTTCTTTCGGGCAATGACCGATTGCAAGGCAAAGTTTTTGATTTGAATGGTGGCCCTTTCCAGGTCTTCGATCATATGATTGAAGGTTCCGGCCATGAAACCGATCTCGTCGCGGTATTGGATTTGAACCCGCTGCGAGAGGTCGTTGGACTCGATGATCCTTTGCATGGCCCGAACCATACGCTGGATGGGACTGGTCAGAAAATTGGCGAACCAAAAGAGAATGAAAATGCCGATGAGGGCACTCGCACCCATGACCAGGTAAGTCTGGAAGCGAATTTCATCGACTCCGGCGAAAAAGGTCTTTTGAGACTCGGTCACACCGAGGTACCAGGACCAGGGCTCGAAGACGAAAAATTGGCCGACCATGGGGGTGCCCCCCATACTGACCACATGCCAGCCGCTTTGGTTCTCCTGGAACATCGTTTGAAGTTGGTTTTTTTCGTCATCGTTGAGGGAAACCTCCCGCGTGGAAAAAACCACTTGACCATCCTTATCCAGGGCGAAAATCAGCTCGGTGGGGGACTTCACCAGGGTCGCCGCGAAGATATTGACGGCCTGTTGGGCGGTTTTGATGAATTCGGGGTTTTCCTGGAGCTGGTTCTGCTCGAGGATGCTGTGCTGGGTGTCCAGGTTCTTGGACATTTCCTGGGCCTTGAAGCTCAAAAAATCCACCGCAACCCGGGTAAGTGCCACCTCGGCACTGTAACTCGAGAGATACCCCGAGGTTAAAAGTGTAGAGATCAGGAGTGGGAGGACGGTGAAGATGATCTTGAGTCGAATACTCATGTTTTCAATCTCATCATAGGTTCAATGTAATCCAATTATCGGTTAAAGGATCACACTGCCGATATTATATAAGAGAAAAACATGATCGATGACAAGCAGGAACAAAACCTGGAAATCGCCTTTTCCAACGAAGAGGAGCGCCAGGAAGTATTACGAGAGATCGAACGACTCACCGCCGATACCCAGAAGCTGGTGAACGGGGCGGCAGCGAAGGCCCTGAAAGCCGTTCCCCGAGGGGTCTGGTTTCCCCTCCTGATCAACCTTTTCAGCATCGGTTTGTTCGCCGGAGGGCTGGTGGGCGCCCAGTGGTATTTTGGACAGCGCCAGCAGGAAATCCAGGTTCAGACCCAACAAGCCTTTTCTGTCGAAGGCCGGCTGGTAGCCAAGCTCCTGGAGGAATCCCAAAAACGGCTGCGCGAACAGCAGGAACAAATCAATCAGATTCAATCCGAGTTCGAGCGCCTGGCCCGGGAAAAAGAAAACCTGGCCGGCCAGTTCGATCAACAGCTCAGGGATCGGGAGGCTCGGCTGCGGCAGGAGCTGGAGGATAGACTGAACGCCGAGAGGGCCCGATTGCAACAGCAGGGGCTGAGTCCCGCCGAGATCGATCGTCGGCTCCGTGAATTTGAAAACCGGCAAAACCAGGAGTTGGAACAGACCCTGAGGCGGGCAAGGGAAGAGGCTGAACGGGAGATTCGTGCCCGGGAAGAACAGCTTGCCAATCTTTCGGGTGCTCTGGAACGAGCCAGGCAGGCGGAACAGGAAACACGCCGCCAAATCGAGGCCCAATCCCAGTCAAGGACCGACGCCCTGCAGACCCAATTGAGCGAGCAGGCGGCCTTTTTGGAGCAAATGAGCCGGGAGAGAGAGGCCGAAGTCAACATTTTGCGTCAAATCGAGGCGGGATTGACGGAAGTCCGCCGTGGTCTGGAGGTAGATACCAACACCGCGCTGGAACGGCTGGGAGTGGTGGATAACCTTTTGGCGGTAAATCTGAACAATGCTTCCGAAAATCTGGCCCGCCGCCTGCGCCCCTTGCAGACGGCCAGCAACGCCATTCGCGAAAGTCTCAATCGAATATCGGTTCGAGAGGTCGTTGAAGTTTCCGGGAAGGATCCTCGGATCGAGCAGCTCTCGGGTTTGGTAGCTCAGGCCAGGGACGAACCGGCGCGCCGGGCGGAACTCTGGGAAAGGGCGGTAGGACTCATCGAAGAGGTAGCCGAGGCTAACCGGGGACTGAGGCAGCTCGATGAGGAACGGCGACGTATCGAGCGCACACAGCGGGAGCAGGACAGGCTCAACCGGGTGCGTCAAATTCTCGGCGGGGTCAACCCCGAGGATACTGCCACCTGGGAGAAACTCAGCGATGCGATCGCTCCAGCCGACGCCGCTCTTTACGAGGTGGAACTTCGTGAGGCCGTCCAAAAGGTTTTGAATCAAGGGCTGATTTTGTCCCGGCGCCCCAACACCGAAAGCCTGCGCGGCCTCGAGGAAGAACTGCAAAATTTACGCCGTTTGAACCAAAGCCTGACCGAGCGCTCCCAGGCCGCAGAAGAGCGCACCCGGGAACTCGAGGGCTTGGTGGCCGATCTCAGGAAACAACTCGAGGAGTTGAGAGCGGCCTCCGGTGATAATCGTAACCTGTTGGAGCAGATCGAGTCGGCGCGCAGGGATTTGACGCAACTGAATCGAGAACTGGAGGACCTGCGCAAGAGCAGGGACGAAGACTCCCGGAAACTCTCCGAACGGGAAAAAGCGTTGAAAGATTTGAATGAGGAAAAGACCAGGCTCCTTGCCGAAGTCGCCCGGCTGGGGGAAGAACTGCGGGGGCGCGAATCCCAGCTCTCCTCGGTACAGGCAATCGGGGATGATTTGGCCGAGCTTCAAGCCTACCGAAGCAGGATCGAGAGCTTCCGGCAGGCTTACAACACCGCCGCTCAGGAGGCTCTACGGAGCCTTTCCCAGGCTCGAAACCAGGCCGAATTCGATCAGGCGGTCCAGAAACTTTCGCAATCTATCCGGGATGCCGACAAAAACAATCTTTTATCGAACTTCAATCAACTTTTGAATTCGCTGGCTAGCGGTCCGAGCAGATTTTTAGTCAAGCCCGAAGAGGTCACCCAGGCACGTAAAAAGGCGTTGAACGATGTTCTCACCCTCACGACATATCTGAGGGGGAACAGCGGCCGTGGCGAGATTCTCAGCGCCGAGCTCAGGAACATGAGCCTCCGGGATGCCGATTTTGCCACTGTTGTGAAATCGATACAGGAGCTCACGGTTCGGGGTGCCGAGGAGGCTCCAGTGCCGCTCGCCCAGTGGAGGGCCATCGGATCGGTCGTGAGTGCCGTGGGGGAAAGACTCAACATCGATATCCTGACCAGTCCGGAGGCGGTGGTGGTGGGCCTGAGAGTGCAAATAAGGCGGGCGGGCAATACCGACCAGGTCCTGGCCGAGGGGCGCATCACCTCGGTGAGCGGCGGCCGGGCTCAGGCCCGTGTAACCTCACGAACCGAAAACCAAAGGCTTCCCATCGGAGGAGATGTCGTTTATCTCGAGGTCCCCTGATGCTTTTTCAGTTTCACCGGAAAAAGTACTGCCTGGTGTTGGGGGGCGGCGGAACCAAGGGAATTTACGAAATCGGCGTCTGGAAGGCGCTGCGGGAAATCGGTATTCCCATCGAGGCTGTCATCGGAACCAGCATCGGAGCGCTCAACGGCCTTTGGATCGCCCAGAACGACTTTGAACAGGCTGAAAAAACCTGGGACCAGCTGAGCCTGGACAAGGTGCTGCGCCTTCCCCAACAATTCGATCCGCCGCCTGCGGGAACCGAGGACTGGAAAACCCTGGACTTGCTCTGGCGCGTCTATCGGCGCAAGGGCATGCTGGACAATTCGCCGTTGCGAAACCTGATCGAGTCCCAGTTTCAACCCCTGAAAATCCGGAACTCGGGGATTGACTACGGCATCGTGACCTTCAACATCAATCGGATGAGTGCCGAGGTGGTGTTTGCCCGGGAAATCGGCCCGGAGAGTCTGGTCGACTACCTCATGGCCTCGAGCACCTTCCCAGGCTTCAATCTGACCACGATCAGGAAACAAGCCTACCTGGATGGGGGGCTGGCGAACAACGTGCCCTATGAAATCGCTCGGGCACGCGGCTATCGGCGGCTTGTCGTGGTGGACGTGGGCGGCATCGGGGTGCGACATCCCATCGAACCCTGGGGCACCGAGTCGGTCTTTATCCGAAATTCCGAGCGTCTGGGGCACGTGCTGGAGTTTCGCCGGGAGTTCCTGCAAAAAGCCAAAATCATGGGCTACCTCGATACCCTCAAGGCTTTCAGCAAATACGAGGGCGAAAAATTCTACCTCGAGCCGCATTCCTCCTGGTATCGGGAATGGAATGTGATCCTGGAGTCGGAGACGTTCTACGCCAGCCTTCCCCAAAACCTGAGGGACTGGAAAAAGAGCCTGCCCCATCAATTTCGGTACTACAAAAATCCGACTCGTTACCTCATGGAAATCGCCGCCGAGGCCCTGGGGATCGAGCGCCTTCGCGTCTACTCGCCCCAGGAGCTGACGGCCGCCGTCATGAGTGCGTACGCCGCCATTTTGAGGAAGCTCGAAAACAACGATTTCGCGGATTATCAGGGCTTCGTCGGGGCACTGCGGTCGGAATGGAAAAAATTCGACATCTTGCCGGGGCTGGGCAGGAAGGCCCCGCTGGAGGTCGATTTGGTCCTGAGAAAAATGGGGTTTGAGCAGCTCCATCCCTGGGTCTTCGACGTGCTTTTGCGACTCTATCCGGACCTGGTCGCGGCCAAGGTCTTCCTTTACCTGGCCGCGCGATGGAGCAAAAAATTTCCTGCGCCCAGGTTTTCGTTTGCATCCCTTCAAAATCGTACAAGGTAGGGGGAAAAATCGGTTATAGGGTATGGTCCTCCTGCATTCGCTGTTGTCCCGGCCAGTCTCGGCCTTCACATTGGCGTTCTGGCTCGCTCGGGCCCTGCCTGAGCACCTCGGCATCGTGTTTGCCCTGGCCCTGGTGTGGGCCGTGGGGACCGAGTGCCTGCTGGCTCGTTCCGGCGTCGTGATGCCCCAACCCCTGGCACCTCTGTTCGGACTCCTGGCGGCGCTTTGGCTGCAACCGGCATCGAACGTATCGGTTGTCAACGTGTCGGAGTTCCGCCAGGTACAAGGGGCCGTCACCGGCGATGTTCGCCTCTCTTCCAGCGGCTGGCCCACGGTGGAGCTGGATCTGGAGTGGGTGGGAACCTCTGAATGGCGGCATCAGTCTCGGGGACGCTTGCGTCTTCTGATCCGTGGCGGTACCTGGGAAAGCGTTCCGCCGCCAGGAGCCAAAGTTTTTGCCCGCGGGACCTTCCAAAAAGATCGTGGGTATTTCGAGGTCCCTTCCCGAGCCCTCGAGGTCGTGAGTCCCGCTCCCGAATGGCAGATGCGGCGTCGCGAGATCCACCTCGCGGTTCGAGCCGCCTTGTCCCGGCTTCGGGGGAAGTCAGGACCCCTGGCCACGGCCCTGGTCTTGGGCCGGGGTGACGAGCTGACCCAGGAGGAAAAGCAAGTGTTTCGGGAGGCGGGAGCCTCGCCTCTGTTGGCCCTGTCCGGGTTGCACCTGGGAGTGCTCGCCCTCCTGCTGAACCTGATTTTTCGGCATGGTCCCCTTCGCGGTCTGTCCGAGTTCCTGGTGGCGGCGGTTTTGGTGACGTTCGTGGTCGTTGTCGGTCCCCTTCCCAGTTTGGTCCGGGCCCTGGTTTTCTGGGTCTGCCTGCACGCGGCCTCGTGGCTTCGATGGGAGGTCGATCCCCTGGAAGTCACGGCCGCGGGGGCACTCGCTTTGCTGTGGGTGTTCCCGGAGTGGGCCACCCATCCCTCCTTCTTATTGAGTGTGAGCGCCATGGCGGGCATCCTGACCCTCAGCGGCGACTACCGCGATTTCTTCGTCCCGTGGTTCGGGGAGCGGGTGGCCGGCTGGCTTTCCGGGGGATGGGCGGCCGCATCGGGCACCGGGGCAGTCAGCCTCCTGATGTTTGGGGCCTTCTATCCCCAGGCAGTCCTGTCGAACCTGATTGGCATGATCCCGTTGATGGGACTCTTGTGGGGGACCTTGCTCTACCTGGCCTTGAGCTTTTTACCCGCACCGGCCTTGCTGGTCCATGGGGCCGGCTGGTGTCTGGAGCAGCTCACCGAGGGGCTCTTTCTGGTCATGGGCGGGCTTGCCTTGCCGGGGGCCTTCTCCGGCTGGTTGGGCTGGCTGGCCTGGGGGGTGGGGCTGGTACCTGTCGTTTTTTTACTGTACAAATACGGGAGGTATGGCTACCTTGTACGATTCCCCGCTGGCCATCAGGGCCCTCCTCGATTCGAACAACCTGGGCGCACGAAAGCGTTGGGGTCAGAACTTTCTGATCAACCCCGGACTGAGGCAGCGGCTGGTTGAGTCCCTCGAGGTCGGGGGTGCCGACACTGTTTGGGAAGTGGGACCGGGTCTGGGGGCGATGACCCAGCTCCTTTTGGACAAGGGGCTGCGGATCACAGCCTTCGAGATCGATCCTGCCTATTGCCGGATACTCTCCGAACGATTTGCGGACCGGCCGCTTAGGGTTGTGGCGGGAGATGTGTTGCAAACATGGAAACAAGAGGCCGAGCGGGGGTGGATGCCGATTCTGGGGAACCTGCCGTACAACATCGCCGCGACCCTGCTCGGAACCTGGGCCGAGGAAGGGGCGCGTTTTCCGTGCGGCGTCTTTTTGGTCCAAAAAGAGCTGGCCGATCGCATGAGCGCTCCCACAGGGAGCAGGGACTACTCGAGTTTCAGCGTCCTTTGCCAGAGCGCCTATCAGATCGAAGTCCTATTTTCTGTTGCCCCGGGCAATTTTTATCCCCGGCCCGAGGTGATGAGCGTGGCCCTGAGGGTGAGGCCCAAGCCGCTGTCTTGCACTGACCTGAAAGCTTTTGGGGACTTTCTGCGGCTCTGCTTTCACAGCCGGCGCCAAACCCTGCGCAATAACCTCGGTCGGGCCGGGCGGTTGGGCTGGTCCCCCGAGGGCGTCATCTTGCATGTTCAGTCCTGGGGAATCGATCCCGGCCTGCGGGCCGAGGACGTTTCGGTCTCCCGGTACCTCGAAATCTGGACAGACCCAAAACGGGAAGAGCGTTTTCGGGCGCAGGGCTAGTTCAGGAGTCCGTAATCGCGCAGCACCTCTGCCAGCTGCTGTTTCCTGGCGGGATCGAGGGGGCAGAGGGGCAGCCGAAACACTTCCCGAACCCTGCCCTGCAAGGCCAAACAGGTTTTGACGGGTAGGGGGTTGACGTCGATGAAGATGCTTTTCATGAGTTTGAGGTAGCGGAAGTGCAGCTGGCGGGCCTCCTCGATGCTGCCCTCCTGGACCGAACGAACCATTCTCACCATGGCTTCGGGGATGAGGTGGCTCACCACGCTGATGACGCCGTCCCCGCCCAGAGCCACGAGGGGGAAGGTCAGGTTGTCGTCCCCGCTCAGTACCGAGAAGCCCTCGGGTCGGCGGTTCAGCACGTCCATCATCTGGCCCAGGTCGCCACTGGCCTCCTTGACACCGACGCAGAGGGGATGCGCCGCGAGCCGCATCAGGGTATCGGTTTCCAGGTTGCGCCCGGTGCGGCCGGCGATGTTGTAAACCACGATGGGGAGGCGTGATTCTTCCATCACCCGCATGAAGTGCCGGTACAGCCCCTCCTGGTTGGGCCGGTTATAGTAGGGGACAACCTGCAGGGAAGCGGCGGCCCCGGCTTCGGCGGCACGACGGGTCAGCATCACCGCCTCATCGGTGGAATTGGACCCTGTGCCCGCGATCACCGGTACGCGGCCGTTCGCCACGCGAATCGTCGCTTCGACGACCTTGCTATGCTCGTCGTAGTCGAGGGTGGGGCTCTCACCCGTGGTGCCCATCGGGACCAGGCCGCTGATACCTCTTCGAATCTGGTCTTCCACCAGTGCCTCGAGCGCCCCGTAGTCGACGCTCCCGTCCTGGTTCATCGGGGTTATCAATGCGGTAAAAACACCTCGAAACATGTTTCACTCCTTGGGGCTGAAATAACGATCCTGGATGAAATCCTCCACTCGGAAGAAACCTTTTTTCCCCAGCAACCACTCGGCCGCCAGGACGGCCCCCTGGGCAAAGCCTTGCCGGCCCCGGGCGTGGTGGCGCAGGCTGATTTGGTCCTGGGGGCTGTCGAGGATGACCTCGTGCAGGCCGGGTTCGGATCCGACCCGAACGCTGGCCACGTGGAGGGCATCCGGGGAGATCACCCCCTCGCTGGCTGTGGTCAGCAGATGTTTCTTACGCGAGAGGTTGTCCAGGATGCGCTGGGCTGTGGTGAGCGCCGTGCCCGAGGGGCTGTCGGCTTTTTTGTTGTGATGCGCTTCCCAGACGGCGATGTCGTAATCCGGCAGGTGCTCGATCAACCGGGCCGCCTCACCCGCCAGGAAAAAAAACAGGTGGGCTCCGATGCTGAAGTTGTTGCCCCAGAGCAGGCTTCCGCCCGATTTTTCGCAAAGCTGCCTCGCTTCCTCCCGGTTTGCCTCCCAGCCCGTGGTCCCAATGACGGCAGGAAGTCCCTGACGGAGGTAGAATTGAATGTTGTTCCACACACCGGCAGGATGGCTAAAATCGATGGCCACGTCGGAAAGACCGACATGGGCTGCATCGAGCGAGGGGGCATCCGCCGCTTCCCGGGGATCGATTCGCATCGCCACCGAGTGGGATCGGGCATGAAGGAGTTTTTCGACCTCCTTCCCCATGCGGCCGTATCCGACGATGAGGGCCCTCATGTCAATTCGCCGCCTGGCAGAGAATGACGGCGGCGGTGGTCACGATGTCGTCGATGGAGCAGCCCCGGCTCAGGTCGCTCACCGGCCTGGCAAAGCCCTGGAGGAAGGGGCCGTAGGCCTCGACGCCGCCCAGCCGCTGAACCAGCTTGTACCCGATGTTGCCGGCATCCAGGTCGGGGAAGATCAGGGTATTGGCACGGCCGGCAACGGGGCTGCCGGGAGCCTTCTTCTGTCCCACCGAGCTCACCAGGGCGGCATCGGCCTGAAGCTCCCCGTCCACGATCAATCCGGGATCCTTTTCCTGGATGATTTTGAGGGCCTCGGTGACCAGCTCCACGTTGGGGTGGGCGGCGCTGCCCTTGGTGGAGAAACTCAGCAGGGCCACCACCGGATCGGTCTGAAGGTAGCTGCGGCAGCTCTGAGCGGCAGCCAGGGCGATCTCGGCAAGCTGCTGGGCATTGGGAGCGGGGATGACCGCACAGTCGGCGAAGATCATGAGCCCATCCTTGCCCCATTTGGGGTCCGGATGGCTCATCACGAAACAGCTGGAAGCATATTTGATTCCCGGCGAGGTCCCGATGATGGCGATGGAAGCCCGAAGGACGTTGGCGGTGGAGTTTTCGGCCCCGGCGACCATGGCGTCGGCCGTTCCTTTGTGGACCATCATGGCACCCCACCAAAGCGGGTCCTGAATCTGCTGCCGTGCCTGTTCCAGACTCATCCCCTTGGCCTGTCGCAAGCGCTGCAACTCTTCGGCGTAGGACTCGAAGTCGGGGCTTTGCGCGGGATCGACAAGGTTTAATCCTTTCAGATCGATATTCAGCTGTTGAGCTTTTTGTTGGATTTCCGGCAACGGCCCCACCAGAGTGACGTGGCGGGCGATTCCCTCATCCTGGATGATTCGGGCGGCCTGCAAGGTCCTGGGTTCGGTCCCTTCCGGCAAGACCAGGTTTTTAGGGTTTTGTTTAGCTCGGGTCCTCATCTGTTCTGCAAAGGTCATCGGTCCCTCCTCAATGGCTCATTATATCAAAAAAGATGAACCTGCCAACCGAGGAACAAATCGCACGATTTGAAAAAAAATTGAAATAGTTCTAGATTGAGTTTTCAGGAGGAGAAAGGCTCTCATGGTTCGGTGGAAAATCTTGTTTGTGTTTGCCCTCATACTCACGGGGCTTTTCTTTTTGATTGGAATTCTACACGGGCAAACAGTGCCGGCCAACACGTTCAGCCTGGGCACCAACATGAGCGGTTTAGCCGACTGGGGAACGGAACTCCCCTTCGTGGATCTCATGCGTAACGCCCGAGAATGGTTCACCAAGGATGCAGGCAACCCCTCCGGGCCCTGGAACACGGAGCAGATCGCCAGAATTCGACTTCGTTCCGATGGCTATCCTGTCGAGATCCCGCAGCGCGTCGAAGGGGCCCGCTATCCCCAAATAGTTGCCACCATTTGGGCGATTACCGACGGCTGGCCCGCCGGAACTTACACCGTGCTCTGGGAAGGGGAAGGCGAGCTCGAGTTTTGGGGCTCCCCTTCCAACGTGCGACGACTCGGGCCCAACCGAATGGAATTCACGCTTTTGCGCCCCCAGGGCGGACAGGTTGAGATGCGGCTTTTGCGCTCGGCCCGCGCCAACCCGGTTCGGGCCATCCGGGTTCTGATGCCCGGAACCGAGGCCACCCACCGAGACCAGCCCTTCAACCCACGCTGGCTGCAGCTCGTCAAGGCCTTTCGGACCGTTCGCTTTATGGACTGGGGCCGTACCAACAACTGGAGCCAGGACCAACCGTGGGAGTGGGAAGGAAAAACCCCGGTGGGATGGGACCGGCGGGCCAGGTTGGAGGACTACACCTGGGCGACTCCCAGGGGAGTTCCCTACGAGATGATGGTCCGGCTGATGAACGAGCACGACCTCGATGGCTGGGTTTGCATCCCGCACCTTGCTTCCGCAGAGTACGCCGAGGAAATGGGACGCTTTTTTGCGAAAAACCTGGACCCCGGCAGGAAGCTTTACGTCGAGTATTCCAACGAAATCTGGAACTGGATGTTCGGGCAGACGCAATGGCTAAACAAGAACGGGGATCAGCGCGTTACCTGGCCTGAGCGCATTGTTCCCTTTGTTCAGACTGCCCTCGAGGCGTTCACCCGGGGATTCGGCGGTCCATCGCGGAGATTGGTTCGGGTCGCGGCTGTCCAGACGGGGTGGCTGGATGTGAGTCAGCGGATCGTGCGAAATCTCAAACCGGGCACGGTGGACGCCGTGGGCGCGGCCTGGTACTTCGGTCTTTCCGAAGAGGCCGATGCACAGTTGGATCGGCTGGGGGCAAGGGCCAGGGCGGCCGACATCGACCGTTTGGTTCGGGCCGATTGGGATAACCACGAAAAAAAGTGGATCGTGGCGATTCGAGACCAGCTGGTGCGGCCCTTGGGGCTCAGCTGGGTTTTCTATGAAGGGGGACAGCATCTGACCGCCCATCCTTTCGGCGAGGAACCGGCCTACGCCCAGGCTCTGTTGGATATCCAGCGTTCGCCGCTTTTGACCCGGCTCTATCAGGACTGGATGGCCTGGCTGGCCACCCTCAAGTCTCCCGGTGAGCCGCCTGTGGTCCTGATGCATTTCAGTCTGGTTGCCCCTCTGAGCGCCCGTTATGGCAGCTGGGGGTTGGTGGAGACCCTCGATCAGGATACGGCCCAGGTGCCAATTCCTAAGTGGGCCGCCCTGGAACCGTATCTGCGGCCTGTGCGGTAAACCCGCGGTAGTCCCACGATCCGATGAAAAATAAATAAAAATAACATTGAAAAATTCATCGATGCCGTTAGACTGGATATGGAGGTACTATGAAACACATTCTTTTGATCATGCTGGCTTTGGCTGTCGTCGCCAACGCCCAGCAGATTCCCCCGCGGGTAAGCATGAACAAGCTGCCCGCAAACGTGGACGAGCTTCTGGCTCTTCGTGGCGAGCTGGCGCGTAACCCGTCCGGAGCAGCGGCACTCTTCGCTGTCGCCCTTCAGGTTTACGCACAGAATAAGGACCTGGGCAAGCCCATGCTGATCGCCATGCTGGTCAACGATGGTTCTCTCATGAGCCAATCGACCCGGCCCGGCAATTACCGGGGCTACGACTTGAGCAACAATACCAAATTCCTGGTGGATCAGCTCGACAGTAAGCCCTGGGTTCCCAACTCCTACGTGGTGGGAACTTCCCAGGCCAATGGCTATGCTCTGCCGTCATCGGGACCGTACCACTTCGATATCACGCAGAATCAATATTCCATCGTCAAACCCGATGAAGAGGTTCGGATTTTCCTCGCCTGTACGGGAGCCGACACGCCCCGACCCATTCGGCTGAAGAAAAACAGCGAGGGAATCTGGAAGGTTGCCGAGTTCTCCAGTCTCGTCGTGGGGGTTCGTGCCCCGGCGAGTACGACACGGGACGAGCTCTGATGCCTGGCGCCGCCTCTTAGGTTTTTAAGCGGCGGCGTCCATCCCTTACATAGTGGAGGAAGGTTCCCAGGGACACGGCCGACGTCACGATCAATAGTCCATTCCAAAACCAGCTGGCCAATCCCTGCCATTCCCAGCCCCATCCCCAGATCCTGCCAATCCAGCTAGCCAATCCAATGAGGCTGACACCGAAATAGAGCCAGGCCTTGGTTTTGCCGCCGATATTCGCTCCCAAAACGATGTGATGCTGAACGAGGTATAACCTCCAGAAGGTGATTCCCAACTCACGATACAGCACCACGGCAAAAAACCAAAAAGGCAGCACGTCGGCAAGGAGGAGGACAAGAAAATAAGTGAGACGGCTGACGACATCGGCAAAGGGATCCAGAAGTTTTCCTAATTCCGAAATCTGGTGGAGTTTGCGCGCCAAAATGCCATCCAGAAGATCCGATACCTCACCCACGATGAACAACACGATCAAGGTCACCGCAATCCAGGTGTGTGGGGATTGAAATTGGAACATGAAAAGGCTGAGGAAAACAGGGGCCATACTGATTCGCACCAAAGTGAGCGAATTAGGGACATTCATAGCACCACCTTAGAAAAACCCTTGAGGCTTGTCAACGTTTCACTTTGAACCTAAACTGACGCTCATGAGGGTGAAACGAGTTCTGGGTCTTACTTTTATCGTCCATCAGACTGTTTTTGGGGTGGTGTTCGGTTGGACCCTCGGGAATCTCGACCCCACACCCTATGGGGCCCTCAGCTTTTTTCTGGTATCTCCCCTGGTTCCCCTTGCCTGTTGGCTGTGGATCCAAGCCATACCCAATGTTTTGGTCTGGCAGGATGGTACGCCCATGGACAAGCTGGGGCTGGCGAACCATCTCACCCTTTTTCGTTTGGGGAGTATGCCCGCCCTAAGCTACCTCCTGTTTCTGTCGAAGGATTATCCCTCAGTCATTCCGTTGATCGCGGTGTGGTCTGGCCTGGCTTTCCTGACCGATTTGAGCGACGGCTTTCTCAGCCGAAAACTGAATCAGATCAGTCGCTTCGGCAAGGCCCTGGACAGCACCAGCGATTATCTTCTTTTGGTATCCCTTTTGGTGGTTCTGACTGGTTTGAATCTCTTGCCGCTCTGGCTGCTCACCCTGGGCCTGATCCGGCTCGTTTTTCAAATGGTCGCGATGGGCATCCTCATGTGGCGCAAGAGGGGGCTTATTCTGGAGACGACGCTCCTGGGAAAGGCCGCGGTCTTTGCCCTGATGAGCTGCCTCTTTGCGCACCTGGTTCACTTTCTCCTGAGGGTGGAAGTGATTTGGCTGGACCAAGCTCTAAGGATTCTGGACTGGGCCACCGCCCTGATTTTGGTATTATCGCTTTTCGACAAACTGTTGTATTTCCACAGGACCTGGCGAGGGCTTCAGACACCGAGGGCTTGATACTTTTCGTCGAGGTAGTCCAGGAAGGGCTGCACACCGAGTTCCTGACCGGTTGCCTGTCTCACCAGCTCCCGGGCGGACAGGACACTTCCCCAGCGGTGAACGGAATTCCGAAGCCAGTCCAGCACCGGCTGGAACTCGCCTCGGGCGACGAGGTCCTGCAGAGGCAGGTCGCGTTTCATGGCCTGACGGAACTGGGCAGCATAGAGATTGCCCAGGGCATAGGTTGGGAAGTAGCCGAGTCCGCCCATGCTCCAGTGAATATCCTGAAGGCAGCCCTCGGCATCGTTGCCGGGTGTGATTCCCAAAAGTTCCTGCGAGGCGTGGTTCCAGGCTTCCGGAACGTTTTCGGGGGCAAGGGTTGCGCTCAAAAGGTCCTTCTCCAGCCCGTAGCGAAGGATGATGTGCAGGGAGTAGGTGACCTCGTCGGCCTCCACCCGAATCAGCGAGCGTTCCACCTTGTTGACGGCCAGGGCCAAATCCTTGCCCTCCGTGAGGGAGACGACATGGTGGCTGAGCCGCGACAGGTGCGGGGTGAACCAGGACACCCACTCCGGGCTGCGGGCGATCATGTTTTCCCAAAAGCGGCTCTGGCTCTCGTGGATGCCCAGGCTGGTGCCCCGGGCGAGGATGGTCCCTTGAATCTCCTTGCCGAAGCCTTGTTCGTACAGGCCGTGACCCATCTCGTGGATGGTGCCGTAGAGCGAGGTGGGGAGGAAGTTCAGGTCGTAGCGGGTGGTGAGCCGAATGTCGTCGGCACCCAGGGTGGTGCAGAACGGGTGGGTCGTTTCGTCCAGGCGGCCGCGTTGGAGGTCAAATCCCATGGACCTCAGGACAAAGTGGTTCAATTCCGCCAGGTCCGCCTTGCGCCATCGACGTTTCAGGATTTGGTTGTCGAGGCTGAGGGCCCCGGGATGGCGCTCCAAAAATTGGTTGATGCCTGCAGCCAGCAGGGGAAACAGGCGGTCGAGCTCCGAGGTGGTTGCGCCGGGTTCGTACTCGTCCAAAAGGGCTGTGTAGGGATGATCCTCCCAGCCCAAGAGCTGGGACGTGGTGCGTGCGATGTCGACCAGTTCGCGCAAATGGGGCAGGAAGAGAGCGAACCGGGATTCTTTGCGGGCTTGAGCCCACGCTGCCTGGGCCTGGACCACCAAACGTGCCTTTCGCTCGACCAGTTCCTGAGGGAGGCAGACCCGTCGTTTGAGTTCCCTCCGAAAAAGCCGCAGTCGGGCGTCGTGGATGGGGTCGCCGTTGTCCGTTTGGGATTCGATCAGGTTTCGGGTCTCGTCACTGGTCCAAAGACGGTGCAGCCTTCCCTGGAGATAGGCCCCCTGTTCGGCGCGCTCGGTGACGGCCGCGGCGGGCATGTAGGTTTCCTGATCCCACCCCAGGAGCTCGATCAGGTGCTCCAGGAGGATGATTTCGCTTTCGATTTTTTGCCAGACAGTAGCAGGGTCCATGGGATTATATGACCCTAGGGAGCGGCGTTGGTCAAGTTGGCGATGGCCTTGTCCATGATCGTTTGGTCAGGAACGCTGCGGGCCAGGCTTTCTCGGACATCCTGGGCCAAATCTTTGGATTTTTCGGGGACCTTTCCCAGGAGCCGTTGCAGGGAATACCGGAGAAGGTTGAGATGCCGGTACTCCTGAGGGGCAAACACGGCCATCCGTGTATAATCCCGGGCGATATTCTGCCAACTCGCACCGGCAAGGGCCTGGAGGATGGCGGTCACCACACCCGTGCGATCGATTCCCAGGCGGCAATGGATGGCCCAGGGACCGGAGGTCTGGGAAATGAATACCAGAATTTTTCCGATGGTGCTCAGGAAAAGGTTTCCTCGGGTATGGTAATACACCAGGCCATACTCCAGGGGCAGGAACAGGACACGGCCGTCCCGAGCCGCCATCGCGTAGGGCTTGGGGCAGGCGGGATCGAAGATCACCCCTTCGCCGTCGCTGAGATTGATCACGGATCGAATCCGGTGCTGGTTCCAGAGTTCGACCACCGCCTTCAATCGTTCGCGATCGCGTTCATCGGCCAGGGCCGGAAGAAAGGGGTGAGAGGAGCGAAAGAGCTTTCCGGGCGCGAGGTTTCCGCCTGTCACCTCCCAGAAATTGCCCATCCAATTCCTGTTCGTTTCTTCTGGGGCCTGGGCCGAGGTGAGTTCGCGAATGCGCAGCGGCCATGTTGCCGCATCGCTGGAGGGGACGATCAAAAAGTTGTTGCCGATTCGGGGCTCATCGGGAAAGAAGTCGGCCCCCAGAATGATCGAGTTGTTCAGGAGGAACTGATATTCGGGGTAGCCGCTGTTGCCCGGAGCCTCCACCCGTCCCGGTGGAAGGTCCAGAATCCAGTGGCCAGGCTTTTCAAAGCGCAGGCGCCAGAATTCCGAGGGCTTCCAATTGTTGAAGCTCCCGGTCACCTGAATACTTGTCACCCCGGCGGGTAGATCGCGCTCCTCGACGAGGAACCAGAAACGGTTTCCGTAGGTCGAGTGGAAACGGCTCAGGACAAAAGAGGGACTCAAGACATCACCCGGCTATTCATGCTCCCCCTTGGCACGGCTTGCCTGATACTCCTGGATCAGGGTCTGACTCTCCCGGGCACCCAACGGATCGTAATGGTCAAACTCCATTTCGAAGGCCCCAGTGGAGCTGGTGATGCTTTTGAGCTGCAACGCGTATTGCTGCACCTCGGAAAGCGGAACCAGGGCCTGTATTTCGAGCATGTCCTTACCGATGGGGTTCTGCCCGAGGACTCGTGCCCTTTTGGCCGACAGGTCCGACAGCACATCGCCGAGGTATTTTTCTTCGATGTAGACCGAAATTTTGTAGATCGGTTCGAGGATGATCGGTTTTGCCTGCTCGAAGGCTGCCCTCAAGGCGCCCCGTGCCGCCAACTTGAAAGAAAGTTCCGAACTGTCCACGGGATGCTCCTTGCCGTCGATGACGGTGACCTTGAGATCCACGATGGGAAAGCCGGCCAGAATTCCCTCTTCCATGGTTTCGAGGATTCCTTTCTCGATGGCGGGCAAATAGCTGCGGGAAAGGTTCTGACCCTTGAGGACCTCCTCGAACTTGAACGTCTCGCCTCGTGGCAGAGGGGAGACCTCGATGAGGACCTTTCCATACTGTCCGTGACCGCCCGTCTGTTTCTTGTGGGTGTATTCGGCGGTGGCAGACTTGGTGATGGTTTCCTTGTACGGGATTCGGGGGAGTTTGGTGGTAAATTCGATTTTTTGATTTCGGATGCGATCCAGGATGATTCCCAGCTGCAGTTCTCCCATGGCGCTGATCACCGATTCCTTGGTTTGGGGATTGAAACGCAACTCGAACGTCAGATCCTCCTCGGAGGCTCTCAACAGGATTTGCGTCATCTTGTCCTCGTCCTTCTGGTTCTTGGCCGAGATCGCCAGGCTGTGGACGGGGTGGGGGAGCTGCAGCGGCCGGTAGTGGATGATGTCGTCATGATGACAGAGCGTGTCGTTGGTTTGCAGGGAGTCGACCTTGGCCACGACACCAATATCACCGGCGCTCAGTTCGTCGACCTCCTTCAGGTTCTTGCCCTCGACGATGAAGATCCTGCCCAGTTTCTCTTTTTTCCCGGTGCGAGGGTTGAACGCCTCGCTTTCGGGAGTGAGTTTGCCGGTCACGACCTTGATGAAGCTCAGCTTCCCCGCAAACTGATCGTAGACGGTCTTGAACACGAGGCCGGAGAAGGGTCCCTCGGGGTTGATGGTCCGAGACTTTTCTCCGCTGACGCAGGGTTCCTCGACGTTGAAGGGGCTGGGCGAGTCGAAGGCGGTGAAATCCAGGAGGGGAACGATGCCCGAACCCAAAAGGGCACTGCCGCAGAAAACGGGAACGAACTGATTCTTTTCCAAACCCTCGCGCAATCCACGTTTGATCTCTTCTTCGTTCAAGTCTCCTTTTTCCACATAGAGGTCCAAAAGCTCCTCGTCGCCCTCGGCAGCCTCTTCCACCAAAACCTTTCGGGCGGTTTGCGCCTCCTCCCTCATTTCCGGGGGGATGTCAGCCACACGTTCCTTGGCCCCATCCTCGTAAAGGTACGCCTTCATGTCGAGCAGATTGACGACGCCCTTAAAATGAGCATCGTGTCCGATGGGGATGGTCACCGGTATGAAGACCATTCCGAATTTCTCGTGCAGCTCTTGTACGGTCTCCTGGAAATTGGTGTCAGCCTTGTCGAGCTTGTTGATGAAAACCATCCGCGGAAGGTTGCGCCGGTTGAGCTCTCTCCAGAGTTTGATGGTCTCGATCTGAACGCCGCTGCGCGCCCCAACCACCATGAGGCCACACTCGGTGCTGCGAAAGGCGAGGATGGTCTCCCCGACAAAGTCCGAGCTGCCGGGGGTGTCCAGAATGTTGATCTTGGTATCCCGCCAAAAGATGTGGGAAAAGCTGGTGTGGATGCTGATTCCCCGTTTGATTTCCTCGTCGGTGTAGTCGCTGACCGTGCGGCCGGTTTCCACTTTTTCCGCCTTGGGAATCACTCCCCCAGCGAAGAGGATTTGTTCGTTGAGGGTGGTTTTGCCAGTCCCGGTATGGCCGATGATGGCCAGGTTTCGAAGTGCTTCCGTTTTGATGAGCATAATAACTTAGATTAGACCCAGCCTTTCGAGCTGTCAACTTTTGATCGGTCCTGCTTTAGGGGGGATGTCGCCCCGGGCGAGGATCTCTCTCATGTCGGGCGGATCGAGCGGCCTGCTGAAATAGTAACCCTGGATCGCGTGACATCCCTGTTCAACGATGTAATTCAACTGGTGGACTGTCTCCACTCCCTCCGCCACCAATTCCAATCCAAAATTCCGGCCCATGGAGATGATGGTATTGACAATGCCCAGGGACTGTTGGTTGCCAGGCAAGTCACGCACGAAACTTTGATCGATTTTGAGTCTCTGAATCGGCAGATTCTGCAGGTAATTCAACGAGGAGTAGCCCGTGCCAAAGTCGTCGATGCTGATGGTCACCCCCATGTGACGGATGGCTTCCAGCCTGGCAATGATATCCTCGTACCCCCCAAACGCCAGCCTCTCGGTGATTTCCAGCTCCAGGAGGTTGGGCGGTAATTGGGTCAAGTTCAAAATTTGTTGCAGTTCATCCACAAAATCGGCTTGCTCGAGTTTGATGCTCGAGATGTTGACGCTGATCGGGACCGCATCCAATCCCTGATCCAGCCACTCCTTGTTTTGGCGGCAGGCCTGGAGAAGGCTCCAGCGATCGATCGCCTTGATGAGGCCGGACTCTTCGGCGATCGGGATGAAGATGCTCGGCGGAACGGGTCCGAGTTCGGGACTCGTCCAGCGGATCAGGGCCTCCATACCGATGACCCGGTTGGTTCGTGCATCGATCTGCGGATGGTAGACCTGGTGGAACTGGTTGTATTCGATGGCAATGTGCAGGTGGGCTTCGATCTGCATCTGGCGGCTCAGACCGAGTTTCATGCTGTCGTTGAAGGTCTTGATCTGGTTCCCCCCGGACTTTTTTGCGGAGTTCTTGGCGATGCTCGCGTTGATCATCAGCTCCTCGTAGGTGTGGGCGTCCTGGATATAAAACGCGACGCCGATGCTGAAGGTCAAGTAAATCTTTTCGTCGTCGAGAAGGTAGGGGGACGCGTTATCTTTCTGAAGGCGGCCCAGGGTTTCCAGAATTTGATTTCGGTTGGAATAGTTGTACAGGAACAGGTTGTACTCGGCCCCGTTACCTCGGCTCACGATGGCGTTTTTCGAAAGAGCTCGGACCAGGCGCTTCGCCGTCATTTTGAGGAGTCGGTCACCCTGGCCGCTTCCGTGGCTGTCGTTGAAGTTTTTGAACTTGTCGATGGACAGCACCACCAGGCAGCGCACGGAATTTTCGAACTGGGGATCCTTGAGGGTTTTCTTGACGAAATCCTCGAAGAAGGCCCGGTTGGGAAGTTCGGTGACGGTATCGTAGAAAATCAGCTGGCGGATGTAATGCATCATTTCGTTGAAGCCATGCGCCAGGTGAAACATTTCGCTTGGCCCGCCCTCGGGCGCCAGGACGCTGAAGTTGCCCGTAGCCACCTGGCCGAAGACATCTCGGAGTTTCTGGTAGTACCGCGTCCAGGATTTGTTGATCAAAAACAACACGACATTCATCACCAAAAGGAACAGGAGGCTGAGCAGGATGAGGTGGCGATTGAGCCCCTCGATTTCAAGGCGGATTTTGTCCAGCCGGGTAACCTTGACCAAACGAAAGCCGGGGGTACCTTCCACCACTCCTGCGAAGATGACATAAGCGGGCAGGACATCCTGGTATTTCGGACTGAGGAAAATGGCCGTGGCCCTTTCGGCCAGAAAAGCTGGGATGATGCTCGAGGATTGGCGAATGTTTTCGCCCTCGGTCAAGGGGGATGTATTGCTCCAAATCAATTGACCGTTTTCGTCGGTCAGAAACAGCGCGGTGTTGGAAGCCGTCAGGAGCCTTTGCCGAAAGAAGGAGTGGAAGGCCAGAAGATCGATGGTCAGGCCAAAGCCGCCGATTATCCGAAACTTCTCGTCGAAGATGGGAGTGGCAAGCACGGTGACCGGGACGCCCGTGCTCGGGGAGATGGAATACCCGTCGATGATGCTCTCGCCGTTTTTCAAATCCTTGAAGAAAGGTGCGTACGCGAGGTTGCCCGCTCGGCGAACGAGGGTGGTTGTGTAATTTCCCTGGGCGTCCGTCACGAAATAATGCAGGTAGGGTCCCTGACGGGCGGGAAGCTGGGTCACGAGGGCGATATGAATGGTATCCAAATCGGGAAGCTTACGGTAGAGCGGATTTTGGCTCAGGAGGATGACCTCACGCTTGCGTTCGGCATACCAGTCGCGAACGTTGGTGAGATGGGTGTTGAAGGAAAGCTCCTCGGTTTCCAGCAGGCTTTTCTTGTTCTGGTCGTAGACATAACTTTGGAAAATAAGATAAAAAACGACCGCCATCAGCAGGGACAGCATAAACCCGATCAGAGCGATCCTGAAAGCCAGGCTGTTCCACAGTGATGTTTTCACAAGGCATTATACACCGGGTTTTTTGAAAAAATAAGGTGGTTCGCTTGACCAAGGCCGCCTATCATTCTTAAATGTTCCCGTCAGCAAGACCCAAGGGGGAAACATTGTACCAGGAAGTCGATCCCAAGCCTGATTTTGCCAAGCTGGAACAGACGATTTTGGAGTTTTGGGAAAAAGAGCGTGTTTTTGAGCGGAGTATCGAACAACGGTCAGAAGCGGCCGACTTCGTTTTTTACGACGGCCCTCCCTTTGCGACCGGACTTCCTCATTTCGGCCACATCGTGCCCGGGACCATCAAGGATGTGATTCCCCGGTATCGAACCATGAGAGGTTTTCGGGTGGAACGGCGGTTCGGTTGGGATTGCCACGGCCTTCCTGTCGAGTACGAAATGGAAAAGACCCTGGGCATTTCCGGCAAGACCGAGATCGAGACCTACGGCGTGGCCCGTTTCAACGAGTCCTGCCGGGGCATTGTTCAGCGATACGTTTCGGAGTGGCGCCATACGGTCCGGCGCATGGGGCGCTGGGTGGATTTCGACAACGCCTACAAGACCATGGACCCCGGTTTCATGGAGAGCATCTGGTGGGTGTTCAAAACGCTTTGGGACAAGGGCCTGATTTATGAGGGGTACTACATCCTGCCTTACAGCCCTAAGCTCTCGACCCCCTTGTCCAATTTCGAGGTCAACCTGGGCGGTTACAAGGATGTGCACGACCCTGCCATCACGGTGCGATTCCGCTTGAAGGACAGTCCCCACACCTCCCTCCTGGCTTGGACCACAACTCCCTGGACCCTGCCGAGCAACCTCGGGTTGGCCGTCGGTCCCGAGATCGTGTACGTGGAGATTCGCCATCAGGAGGAGTCCCTGATTCTGGCAGAATCGGCCCTGGGGCGTTACTTCCCCGACCCTGCGGCCTACCAAATCCTCCGCCGTTTGACGGGCAGTGAACTTTCCGGAAAAACCTACGAGCCCCTTTTCCCCTATTTTCGGGATCTCGCCGACCGCGGGGCGTTCCGAATACACACGGCGGATTTCGTCTCCACCGAGGACGGTACGGGGATCGTGCACCTGGCCCCAGGCTTCGGCGAGGATGACTACAACACCCTCCAGCCCCTGGGCGTGCCGGTGGTGGTCCCCCTAGATGCCGAATGCCGTTTCACAGCCGAGGTGAGCGACTACCAGGGCGTCTTCGTCAAGGACGCCGACAAGGCAATCATCCAGAGGCTAAAAGACGAGGGTAAGCTCTTCCGCCGCGATACCATCCTCCATGCCTACCCCCATTGCTACCGTACGGGCCAGCCCCTGATCTACCGGGCCGTTTCCAGCTGGTTTGTCGATATCGCCAGGATCAAGGATGACATGATTCGGGCCAACCAGGAAATCGAGTGGTACCCCGAGCACATCAAAAACGGGCGCTTCGGGAAATGGCTGGAGGGGGCCCGGGACTGGGCCATCAGCCGCAACCGCTACTGGGGCAACCCCATTCCTGTCTGGAAGTGCGACAAGACCGGCAAGGCAGTCTGTGTCGGGAGCCTGGAGGAGCTTGAAAAGCTCAGCGGGGTTCGGCCCTCCGACCTGCACAAACACTTCGTGGACGAGATCACCTGGCCCAGTCCCTGGGGCGGCACCATGCGTCGGGTGCCGGAGGTGCTGGACTGCTGGTTCGAGAGCGGGGCCATGCCCTACGCCCAGCAGCACTACCCCATGGAAAACAAAGAGAAGTTCGAAAAAAACTTTCCGGCGGATTTCATCAACGAAGGTCTCGATCAGACCCGGGGCTGGTTCTACACACTCACCATCCTGGCGGCCGCCCTCTTCAAAAAGCCGGCCTTCAAGAGTGTGATCGTCAGCGGCATCGTGCTGGCCGAGGACGGGCGCAAGATGAGCAAGAGCCTGCGGAACTACACCGACCCCCTGGAGGTGATGAACAAGTTTGGAGCCGACGCCCTGAGGCTCTTTCTGATGATGAGCTCGGTGGTCAAGGCCGAGGACCTGCGGTACTCCGACGAGGGCGTGCGCAACATCCTGCGCGACTACATCATCCCGCTGTGGAACGCCTACACCTTCTTCGTTACCTACGCCAACATCGATGGCATCGAACCGGATCCGGTGCCCGATCAGGTCGTGAACCCCCTGGACGCCTGGATCCTCAGCGAGATCGAATCCCTCACCGAGACCTACCGCGAGCTGATGGACAAAAACGACATCCATCGGGCCGTTGAACGGTTGATGAGTTTTTTGGATTTGATGAACAACTGGTACATCCGCCGAAGCCGCCGCAGGTTTTGGAAGGACGAGGTGGATCAGGAAAAAAAAGACGCCTACACCGTGTTGAACTGGATCCTGAAGCGATTCGTGACCCTGGCCGCTCCCTTCATCCCCTTCGTCACCGAGGCCATTTACCGGAACCTGCGCCGTCCGGAGGAGCCGATCAGCGTCCATCTCTGCGACTATCCGGTTGTCCGACAAAAATGGCGGGACGCCAGGCTGGAACACAAGATGGCCATCGTTCGTAAGGCCGTTGTCCTGGGCCGAAGTCTGAGGTCGGCCCATCAGATCAAGAATCGCCAGCCCCTTCCCGAGCTCTTCCTGGTGACCCGCGATGCCCAGGAAAAATCGATCCTTCTCGAGATGCAGGACATCATCCGGGACGAATTGAACGTGAAAGAGGTGAGCTTCTACGAAAACGAGGAGGCCCTGGTGGAATACCGGGCCAAGGCAAATTTCAAGGTCCTGGGCAAGGTCCTCGGCAACAGGATGAAAGAGGCCGCAGCGGCCATCGAGAAGCTCTCCAGTTCCGAAATCGCGCGGATCCTGGATGGCAGCGTCATCAAGCTTAAACTCTCCGACCAGGAAATCGACCTGGCCGCCGACCACCTCTCTGTCCAGAGACTGGAAAAGGCCAACCGGGTGGTGCTGAACGAGGGCTCGCTGACGGTCGGCCTGGATATCGGCCTGACCCCCGAGCTGATTCGCGAAGGGATCCTGCGGGACTTCATTCGCCTCGTTCAGAATCGCCGCAAGGAAAAGAACCTTGCCATCACCGACCGGATCCGTCTCCGCGTCAGGACCACGCCGCAGCTGGTGGATGTTCTGAGCTCCGGGGAGGACTTCCTCCTCCAGGAAACCCTTTGCGACTCCTGGGCAGAGGTTTCCGAACCTCAGGTGATTCCCTTCGAGATGGACGATGGAGAGGCCTCCTTTGAAATCGAGAAGGTTTAGCTTCTGGATTCTGGCCGCCATCCTCGTGGGCTGTGCCAGTTTCCCCCGATCTCGGGAACAGGGGGAGTGGTGGGGTCTTTTGCCTGACGCCCCCATCATGCTCTACGGCAAAATGGCTCCCATCCGACAGTCCCTGTTGAGTCGCTGGAACGATCAGCCCGAACTCCACGAGGTTCTGAAACGAACCACCGATTTCTACGGGGCCGTGTACCTGGGTCGAATCGAACAAGAACGGCGCTACTCGGTCCTGCTGTTGGGGGACTTCCCCCGGGGGCTGACGGGACTGTCGTTGGGCTGGAATCCCAGCTGGCGGCACCAGGCCGGAAATCCGGAGCAATGGATCCACACCCGCCAGGCCCTTGCCGTGACCCTGCCCGAGGATGGGGTGATTCTGGCACGCAATCTGCCCTGGGAGCCCCGAGAGATCCAGTCGAACAGGCGCCAGGTCCCGCTCGAACTCACATTCAGATCGCAACAGTTCGATCTCTTCCTGCTGGTCGATCAACCCCTGTCCTACTTTTTGGGGGAGGCCGGCTCGCGTATCCCGGTAGAGCACCTTGTTATGCCTCTGAACTTTCAGGAGGACGGGTGGGTCGGCAGCCTGGAACTCCGCCTGAAGGATGAGCGGCAAGTTCGCGCCCTCGCCGGCCTGCTCCGGCTGACGCGCAACCTCTGGGTGGAAGAGCTGCTTAAATTGGGTATCCTCATCGATCGTGACAGCCTGGAAATCAAAACCGAGGAGGCGCAAGTCCTGATCGGCCCCCTAAAAGTCCCCCTGGCACTGGTCGATAACCTGCTCGATCGAGGCGGGTCAGAGCCATGATCGGCATCGTGGATTACGGGGCCGGAAACCTCACCAGTGTGGTACGCGCCTTTCAATATTTGGGTGCCTCTCCCCTCGTATCCGACCAACCACGGGATCTGGAGGAGGCAGAACGGCTGGTTTTTCCCGGGGTGGGGCATGCCCTCGCGGCCATGGAGAATCTCCACAGGTTAGGCTGGAGCGATTTTTTACGTCGCTTTGCCGAAACCGGACGGCCCCTGCTCGGCATCTGTCTGGGCAGCCAGATCCTCCTGGAAAGATCCGAGGAGGGGCCCACCGAATGCCTGGGTCTGGTTCGAGGGGTCGTTCGTGCCTTCCCCTCCGACCTGGGTCTCAAAATCCCGCAGATCGGTTGGAATACGGTGGACTTCCTGCCGCATCCCGTCTTCGATGGTTTGGATCCTCGCTGGAGTTACTACTTTGTCCATGGATACTACACGGAGGTCACCGTCCCGTCGCAGCGGCTGGGAAGCACCCAGTACGGGATCACCTTTACCAGCGCCCTGGGGCGGGACAACATCGTGGCGGTTCAATTCCACCCGGAAAAAAGCGGTAAGGCTGGATTGCGCCTCCTGAAGCAATTTCTGGATTGGAGGCCCTAGTGTACCAAAAACGCATCGTTGTCTGTCTGGATGTCAAAGACGGTCGGACCACCAAGGGAGTTCGATTCCTGGAAAACAAGGACATCGGCGATCCGGTGGCCATGGCCGAGGCCTACTACCACGAGGGCGCGGACGAGATCGTGTTTTATGATATCACCGCCTCGGCGGAAAATCGTCAGCTCATCCTGCCCATCGTGGAAGAGACCGCCCGCAGGATCTTCATTCCCTTCTGTGTCGGAGGTGGCATCGGCAGTTTGGAAGAGATGCGCCGGGTGATTTTGGCGGGGGCGGAGAAGGTCAGTTTGAACTCCCAGGCCGTCCGCAATCCGCAGTTGATCACCCAGGGGGCGCGGGCTTTTGGAAGTCAGTGCGTGGTGCTGGGGATGGACGCCCAGAGGGACCCCGCCATGCCCAGCGGCTACCGGGTTTACATCAACGGGGGGCGTCTGCCAACGGACTGGGACGCCGTGGCCTGGGCGGCCGAGGCGGTGCGCCTGGGGGCTGGGGAGGTGGTGGTCAACAGCATCGATGCGGATGGCACCCAGGCCGGTTACGAGCTGGCGCTCACGCGGCAAATCAGTCAATGCGTCTCTGTTCCGGTGGTGGCGTCGGGCGGAGGCGGCACCCCCGATCACCTGTACACCGTGCTGACCGAGGGCTTGGCCGATGCCGCCCTGATCGCGAGCATGGTCCATTTCGGGCACTATTCCCTGAGGGGCATCAAGGAAGAACTTCTGGAGCGCGGCCTGGAAATCCGAAGAACCTGGGACTAGAAATCCCACCGAATTCCAATGAGAAGATTGAATTGCATCTGGTCGTATAGGGCGGCCTCGGTCCAGAGATTGAACAGGGGCAAAAGCAGAGCCAGGCGTGTCGTGAAGCGGAACAACTCCGAGAATTTCCAGGTGAAGAATCCCGCGGCGGAAGGGTAGAGGAAGCGTCCCCCCAAATACCACGAGGTGACATCCAGGGCATAGGCGGCCCCCGTCCCATAAAAAAAGATCGGGAAACGAAACACGAACCCCAGCGTCGCCTCGTATCCGGCGCTGAGTACCTCGGTCAGTTCCCACTCCTGCCCCAGCCAGGGGAAAAATCCCACGGCGAGGAGCAGCACCGAGTCGAACATGGATTCGATGGGGACGGCCCGTCCGTCCTGAAACGCGTAATGGTTGGTATAAAAATTGAATTCCGGTCGGAAACTCAGGCTGTTGGGGAAGATAAGGGGCAGGGAAAGACCCGCAATCGCCAGTATCGGATCGGGAGCGGAGTTTTCCACCGAATTGAATGCGTACCCCAAACCCCCATGAACTTCCACCCCCGTGAATTCGACGCCGAATAGCTCCAATCCCATCGAGGTCGGGATGTTTAGAACCAGGAGGGACAGGATGAAGGCGAAAAACCTCACCTTTCCACTATACCCCTGTTTTTGAGGAATTGCCAGGGAAGGTGGATGAGTCCCCAATGGCCCCGTCCCTCGGCAACGGGCTTTTGCCAGACGGCCACGAGCCCGCTCGGCAGGGAAGCGAGGCCGGAGATTTTCACCCCGCTGCCCAGGGGAATTCGGGCTTCCCCTTCGCTGCCACGTACCCAGCCCGAAGGATCCGTCACCCAAACCGCGTTTCGATAGCGTAGGGCGTAGTGCGTCGGACCATTGCCCTGTCGGTAGGAGGTCGGCCAGAGCGCCAGTTTTTCATCGTGGACAAGGACGGTGTAGCCGCCGGGGAGAAAGGGGCGGTAATCCTCGGGCAGCTCCGAGGCGGCTCGTGCGGCAGCCTGTTCGAGAAGGCGGGCTGCCTCGGTTGCAGTGAGCTGACGCTCCAGACCCACCCGGGCATTAAACAGGGTCCACCGGTTCAGAGGGGCGGCCCATTGAAAGAGCCATTCCCCTTCCACCCATTCGACCCGGGCCAATCGCGCTTTTTCCGGTTCGGCCAGGTGCGTCGGGATCAGCACGGGCTCGGGAGCACCGAAGGGGGTCCAGCGAAAAAGACCGGGCTTGTCGGTCTGGGCAAAAATGTAGAGATGGTCCCACCGCCAGGTTTTTTTCAGCATGCGGATTGTCGGTTGAAACGGTTCGAAATGAAGAACCTCCTGCCGTACGGAGAGGGATCCCAGGCCGGATTGGGTCTCCAGAAAGAAGGTATCCCCCCAGGGAACGATGACCGGCTCTGTGAGCCGGGAGGGGGAAAGGGCACCCAACTGGGCCCAACCCCCAAGCGGAAGGAGCTTATCTCCCTGAAACACATAGGAGGAGGGAATCCGACGGTTGAGTTCCGCCTGGGGATCGGCCGCGCACGAAAGAACCAGACTAAAAATCAGTAAGCTTTTCCAAAAATGGCCCATGTTGTAGCCTCCTTGCCGCTGATCACGCAGGATTGACCCGCCGGGGGATCCTTCAGGTCGAGCGGCAGGCAGCGGACCGTGGCCTTGGTTTCTTCCTTGACCCTTTTTTCCACCGCCGGGTCACCGCAAAAGGGAATCAGGGCCCATCCCCTGGCGCCTTCGCCCTCGAAGAGGGCTTTGAAATCGTCGTACGTTTGCGGCTTGAAGGTGTGTCGCTCCCGAAAATCTTTGGCCCGCTGGTAAAGCGATTCCTGAATCTCCGCGAGAAGACGTTGGGACTCCGTCACCACGAGGCCGCGCTCCACGAAGATTTTTTCACCGGTGTCGCGGCGGACGAGGCAGACCTTGCCCTGCTCCATGTCTCGAGGTCCGACCTCGAGCCGGAGGGGGACGCCCCGAAGTTCCCATTCGGCGAACTTCCATCCCGGGGATGCCTGATCGTCAAAGTCCGTTTCGATACGCAGGTGCGGCCTCAATAGCTCGGCAACTTCCTGTGCATAGGTGCGGACCTTGTCGGCGCTGTCCTTGCGGTAGATGGGAATGACCACGACCTGGGTAGGAGCCAGCCGGGGAGGGAGGACCAGACCTTTGTCGTCACTGTGGGTCATCACCAGGGCCCCCACAAGGCGGGTCGAGACCCCCCAGCTGGTGGCCCAGACGTACTCCAGCTCCCCGTCCGCTCCCTGGAAGGTCACGTCGAAGGCACGGGCAAAGTTCTGTCCGAGAAAGTGACTGGTTCCCGCCTGAAGTGCGCGCCGGTCCTGCATCATGGCCTCGATACTGTAGGTGTCCACCGCACCGGCAAATTTCTCCATGGCGGTCTTTTTTCCGACCACCACAGGGAGGGCCATGTACTCCTCGGCAAAACGACGGTAGACTTCGAGCATCCGCAGGGTCTCTTCCTCGGCCTCCTGTCGGGTGGCGTGGGCGGTGTGGCCTTCCTGCCAGAGGAATTCGGTGGTCCGCAGGAAAAGGCGGGTACGCTTTTCCCAACGGATGACGTTGGCCCATTGATTGATCAAAATCGGCAGGTCCCGATAACTTTGGACCCACTTCTTGTACATCGACCAGATGATGGTCTCGGATGTGGGGCGCATCACCAGCGGCTCGTCCAGTTTTTCGCCGCCGGCGTGGGTGACTACCGCAAGCTCGGGGGAAAAACCCTCCACGTGCTCGGCCTCTTTTCGTAAAAAGCTTTCGGGGATGAGCATCGGAAAATAGGCGTTCTGGTGCCCGGTTTCTTTGAACATTCGGTCCAGTTCCCGCTGGATGTTTTCCCACAGGGCGTAACCCCGAGGCTTGATCACCATGCAGCCTTTGACCGGACTGTAATCGGCCAGGCCGGCTTTGGTGACGATGTCCACGTACCAGTCGGCATAACTCTGATCGCGGGATGTGATTCCTTCAGCCATAATGGGGAGAATAGGTTGCGGTTTGCGGTCTGTCAAGCAACGAAGAACGACGCTCAGGGAAGCTGGGCGGTTTCCACCATGTAGCGGATGTTCCAGTCGTCGGTATTGTTCGAACGGCCGGCCCATTCGTCACGTTCCACCACCACCACGATGTGCCGTTCGGTCGGACCGAGGATGACCTGGTTGATTCGGTAATCTCGGATACCCTGCCGATCGAGTTGCGGCGTTCCCATCCGAAACTGCCGAACCACCTGGCCGTTTTCGGTTCGAATGGTGACGTCGATGTGGAAGCGGCTTTTGGTTTGCTGCCCCTGACCCTGGACAGTTTGTTGCAACTTCAGCTGGTAATGCAGGCTGGTTTGATAGTCGATGAATCCCAGGTCCTTTGCCTCACCGGCCTCGCCGTTGACCCGAAAATAGATAGGCCGACCGGTCAAGAGCGGATCGATTCTCAGTCGGCGGCGGAGGGGCTGGGCCTGGTCCAAAAGGGCGATCAGGGCCTTGCGGCCATCGTCTCCAAGGCTCGCGCTGGGCGCCGTCAGCTGAAACCGCCCACCGCGCACGAAGGTGTTGGATGGGACATCGACGGTATCGAGGCGGGCGTAGGGAACCTGGTTCGACTGCCCCATACCGAATTGCCCGAACTGAAAATAGCGTCCGTCGGGGGAGAATCCAAGGTTCTGAAAACTCGCCAGGTCCCCTGCGTGTAGAAAGTGCATCATCGAGATCAACAAGGAACCGATCAAGGGGCTCTTCATTTCCCATCCCTCCTCTTGAATGTTTATCGACACGATTCCTGGATCACTAAACTTCCCGATCATGTCGACAATGTAAGGGTATGGCCTCGGTCCTCAGATCCGTTTTTCTCAAGACGATCACCATTTTCGGCCTGGTTCTGTTGGGCGCCTCGGTTTATCCCATTCTCCTGGCTGGGTGGGACGACCCCCTCGAATACGTCAGTTGGTTTCTTTATGGTTGTTTTGTTTTTGTGATGCTGCTGCGGGCAAGCAGGCTCGAGTCCCGTAATCAAACCCTGGAATTGTTTTTTTTAGCCCTGTTTTTCTTCGGTTTGATGGGGGAGGTGTTGCGCACCTGGTTTTTTGCGGCATCCCATCTTCAGTTGGGGGCGACCATCAAGATCGGCCTCGTTCGGGGAATCTATGCATTTCGTGTCGTGGCGGTGTTGAGTTTGTTCGTATCGACCCTGTACCTCAGCGGCTGGAGTTTCCGGAGGTCGAGCCGGGTGGTCCCCATCCTCGTGGCACTCGCCCTTTCGGTAGCCTGGATTCTCCCCATTAGCAGCGAGGTTCGGCAATGGAACGGATTGTACCAACTAGGTGTGGAAGAACTGTTTCAATCTGCCCTGATATTTTTTACGGTCCTGAGCCTGGTGGCCCGCGTGTCCCTCACCCTCTACATGCCGGAAAAAGGACGCTGGTACGCCGAACTTTTGTTGGGGTTCGGGGTGGCTTGCTGGATTGGATTGCTCTATGGGAATCCCCTGCTGTTCCTGCCACCCCTGGTGTTGTCGATCTTCCTTTTTCTTCGGATGGCGGGCGATTTTTACCGGGGTATCTGAGAAAGAATATCAGGGATTGACGAGGGTGACGCCAAGGCGCTTTTGCGGAAACACCTTTTTGACCGCGATGGCGTTTCGGGCCTGGTTGAACACGACGCCCTCTGACCAGTATTCGAGGGCGGCGAACATGGCGTTACCGCCATCGTGGTCGTCGCTGCGTTCGGTTCGATAACTCACGAATTTGCCGAGCATATCCAGGTTTTTGGAGTGAAAATATTCCATTCGGAGTTTGTTGAATTCGTTCCACTTTTCGATATCTTTGAAGCCTTCTCCCTCGTCCTGGACGATGAGGTGGGCGTGCGTGGTGGAAAAGCTGTACCAAACCTTCACCTTTTTGCTTGGGTCGTTGTGGTTTCCGTGTTTGACGGCGTTCTTGATGATTTCACTGATCTGTTGTTCCAGAAGGTTGATTTCTTTGATTTCCGGTGGGGCTTTTTGAACGACGAGCAGGGTGAAATAACGGATTTGACGGAAGTCGCTGGGGAATTCCTTGTAAAACATGCCTGCTTTGTCGAAGAGTGGGTGATTCTCATCGACCAGAATTTGCTTCGTTTCCGGCATGTTGGATCAACCCCCGATCTTTTGAAGAGCCTCCTCGACCGTGGCGGCCATGGGGAAATAGCCCATCAGTTTGGTGAGTTCGATGACTTTCTTGACGGAGCCATGGACGTTGGTGATAAGGAGTTTGAGGTTCATTTTTTTGATGGTCGAACAGATAAAAATCAGGGCTCCGATGCCGGAGCTGTCGATGTAGTCGACGTTTTCCATGTTGATGACGAATTGATCGACCTTTTTCTCGAGCATCTTCATGACGAGCTCCTTGAGCTTGAACGAGTTGTAAAGGTCCATCTCCCCACTGACATCGATGATGTAGACTTCACCTTGTTTTCGGATTTTTAGCTCCATCCAATACCCCTTTTCGTGCCTGTCATTATCGTTCCACCCTCATCAACAGAATGGTTTGGTCATCCTGGCGGGGAGTGTTTCCGCTGTAACCGTCGAGAATCAGCTCCAGACCTCGCTTCAGTTTATCGGCCTGTAACTGACTGTTCGCCAGTAAAACCCCCTTCAGCCTCTCCAATCCAAAGAGTTCCCCCTCGGGGTTCACCGCCTCGATGACACCATCAGTATACAACACGATTATATCATTTTTTTCAAGTCTTGTGAATGATTCGTGATATTTTGAAGTTTTTTCGAGTCCCAGAGGGATTCCCTCGGTTTGCAGGGTTTCGAAGGACCTCCGGGAGCTGCGATAGACCAAAAGCGGCTGGTGAGCAGCGCTAGAGTAGGTGAGTCGCTTGGTCCTGAGGTCGAAGTGGGCGATGCTCATCGTGGTCACCCTGTCTAAGCCCATTTTGGAGGCAAGAGCCCAATTTATCAAGCCCAAAAGTCGGGAAGGGCCCATGTTTTTTTGCTGGCCCAGGAGATGAATCAGGTTTCGGACCGCGGCCAGGGTGAGCGGGACCTCCAGTCCCTTCCCGGCGACGTCGGCGATGGCCAGGAGAAATTCCCCTTTTCGCAGGGGGATGACGTCGTAGTAATCGCTGTGGACGCCCCTGGCGGCCTTGCAGAGGCCGGCAAGGCTCACGGATTGCAGCCGGGGGATCCGTTTGGGAAGAATGAGGGACTGAATGTCTCCGGCGCGCTGGGATTCGAGTTCCAAACCGAGTCGATCCTGTTCGCTCTCGAAGCGCAGCAGGGTGTAGATGATTCGGCTAAGCCAGGAGGAAGTATCTTTGAATCGGCGCATGGTCCGGGGCTGGACCTTGTTTTCCGCTCGCAGGTAGGTGATCGCCAGGATTCCCACCAGTTTGCCGGTGTAGTGCAGGGGCGCAACCAACAAGGAAAGATCTTCCCAATCCGTCAGGTTTGTGGCCAAATCAAAGTCCCCGGCCTGGGCGACGGAGGGGAAATAATTCACCTTGAGGTGTTGGATCGAAGGGGCGAGCAGGCTGTAATTGAGATCGATTTCGGTTTGAAGGAAGCGGTCGAGTCGCGCGGTGTAGTCGTGGTCGGGTGGAGCATAGTCCAGGCCGGGCAGGGGAGGAAAGGCCGAGTGAATCACCACCGGCCTGAGTACATCCAGGTAGGGATCGACCAAAAAGAGTCCGGCGCCCGCGGCCTGGAGGGATTCGGTGATGTATTCGACGGTCTGGTAGAAAAAAGTCATCCGGTGGGTGCTGCCCAGCTGCATCTGATGGGCCTGGGCTTCCACCAGAAAGTTCAGGACCTGACGGGACCACAGGTCTTCCTTGGTTTGAATGGACTTGCGGCGCGCCGTCTCGGAGACCAGAAAGGCCCACAAACCCACCGAGAGAAGGGTGGGCAGGAAGATCGGGAGCGTGAGCACCGGCCCCGCCGCGCTCAAGATTTCCCCTGGGAATATCGGGACCCCGACCACCCCCTCGATTCGGGCCAGGAGGACGATCGCCAAAGCCGGGAACCAGGCAAGGACGACGAGTAGGCCGGCCCGACGTGCCAAAAGGGGGCGCCAGCCCCGCAGCCCGAGGGTGACTGTCAGGGTGCCCACGAGGTTCAACATCCCCCAAGCCAGAAGGGCAAGCTCGGAATAGTCCAAAAGAAAAGACACACTGTCGAACAGCCCCGGAAAAAAAGTGAGTATTAGGGCGTACAGGATCATGAACAGATTGAAGGCCACGAACACGGGTCCGGGATGGGGTTGGGCGGTGTAACATCCCTGGAATCGTAACAGAATAGCGGCAAGTAACATGAGGCCGAGGGCCCAGACGAGGGGGGTGTTCCAGCCCATCAGGACGATGCCGAAAAGGGCGTTTCCCAGCCCGGACAACAGCCCGAATCGGAGGATGTGCGGGGGAAGCATCCACCCCTGCAGCAGGACCAGGGCCGCGTAGGTTACCCCCAGAACGGCGAGGCTCAGTGCCCAGGGGTTGGCCAGCAAAGAAATCAAAACGATTTGCGGATCCACCGTTTAACCTTAAATCTTCCCCGACACGGGGTCAAGTTGGACAAAACCCGGTAGTGTGTTCGACTCAAGGCTTTCCGGGGGTAGGGTGTTCAGAGCCTTGGCCACCAGGTCTCGAATCCGAAGCCGGGGCCAGGGGGGACTGATCATCCGGCGCCAGTCTCCCGAGCCACGCAGTCCGTGGAACAAGCCGGAAAAGTGGCGCAGAAGGCGGTGCCAGTGTTCGCCGGCATCTTCGAAAGGCTCGAAGTAATCCACCAAAAGCTGCAAAAACTCCGAGCGGCTGGGAGGTTGCGGGCTGCACAGGAGCTGCCGCTCCGCCTCGGCCATGAAGTAGGGATTGTCGTAGGCCTGACGGCCCACCATCACCCCGTCGAAGCGTTCGTAAAAGGCCGACAGGGTTCTCAGGTCCCGGATTCCGCCGTTGATTTCGATGGGCCAATCCGGGAACTCGGACTTGAGCCGCTGCACGTCCTCGTACCTCAAGGGCGGAATGGTACGGTTTTCTTTGGGGTTCAGTCCCTCCAGGATGGCGATGCGCGCGTGGATGATGAGGCGGGAGGCCCCGCCGTCCATCACGGCCAGGGCGAACTCGCGCAGGTGCGCGTAATCTTCCCTCCCCTTGATGCCGATGCGGTGTTTGACAGAGATGGGTTTCCCGGCCGAAGCACGCACCATGGCCTTGACGAGTCGGTGGACCAATTCGGGCTGGGCCATGAGGCAGGCCCCGTAGCTGGCGTTTTGAACCTTGTCGCTGGGGCAGCCGCAGTTGAGGTTGACCTCGTCGTACCCCCACTCGAATCCCATGGCCGCCGTTTGTTCCAGCTCCTGAGTGCTGTTGCCCGCGAGCTGGAGGACCAGGGGATGCTCCGACGGGTGGTAATCGAGAAAACGAGCGGGGGTGCCGTGGATCAGCGAGGGAGCGGAAATCATTTCGGTGTAGAGCCAGGTTTTGGGCGCCAGTTGCCGAATCGCCCATCGAAAGTGCCGGTCGGTGCAATCTACCATGGGCGCTACGCTCAAACGCTTCATTCGCCTACAATAGTGAATCGGTGTCCCATGGGTCAAGGGACGTCTCCCAAAACCCGCCATCTCGGTGTAGACTGGGTTTGTGGTCAGTTTGCAGGAAGTCTTCGACGAAGAGTGGAAAACAAGCCGCGAGAGGGTTGCCGAGGGGACCGGCAAGGTCCTGGTTTTTTACGGCAATCCGTCGGCAGCCTCCCTCGATCTGGAATCGCTCCGATTGGCTGCGGACGGCGGTTGGGCCACTCTCCGACCGGAGGACGCCCTACAACCCTATGGTCCGGTTTTGGGCTGGCTGAAAGACTGGTGGCAGAAACAGGACTACAACGATCGTGTCGCGTTTTTCAAGGATCAGCCCAAGTATCCCTACGTCACCCAGACGCTCCTGAAGTTTTTGAATGCCCGTCAGAGCTCCAGGTCAGAACCCTTTTTGAGTTTTTCCACCGAGCTGCGCACCGCTCAGCGGCACATGGTCAAACTCCTGGCACACCTTTGGACTCTTCAGGTCCGAAAGGGCCAACCCCGGACGTTTTTCATCGAGTCCTTCCACTACGCACCGCCTTCCCTGATCCGACTCGTGCTCGAGGTTCGGCAGCTGTTGGGAAAGGACTGTCCGTTTTTCCTCGTCCTCCTCATGGAGCGGGGCCGTGACCACCTCCTCGATCCCCTCTGGAACCAGTTCTTCGAGATGACCGAAAAGGACAGCGTCTTTCTCGCCGGCTTTACGGGAGGTCGGTCTGAGGAAATGACACTTGAAGTTTCCCGTCACGGGGAGGCGATTCCCCTGCGTCTGGCACAAGAGGCCTACACCTGGCTGGCCTTCGAGGAGTCCCGAGGGATATGCCGGCACATTCAGGAATCGGTGGGACTCACGTTGTCCCGGGAAGACGAACTGGAACTCCACCTTCTTTTGGGCAAAACTCTCGACTGTCTCCAGGACCACGATAACGCCCTGATGGTCTTCAGTCAGGTGACCAGCCTGGCCTTGCAGTTGGGGGTCCCGCAAAGTCTTGGCCAGGCCTACCTCTATCAATCCCTGATCTATTTGAAAAAAGAAAACTTCATCCAGTGCCAGTATTACCTCGAAAAAATCCGACGATTGGAATTGCCGGATCAGGACACGATTCATTTGCTCAGCGAGGTGGTCCGCCTTCTTTTGCAGATGGCCTGGGTCAACCAGGTGGACCTTGCCGACATGGAAACCGTCCTCAGGCAGCTGGCTCAAAAGGGGTGGAAAAATTTGACGATGTTTCTGAAGGCTCAGACGCCCTACCTCGTGCAAGTAAAAAAAGTTCAGGGCACCGATGCCTTTCTCAAGGAAATCCGAAGCGGTTACAGCTATTGCCGTTCCATCGAGCATCTCTTCCGGATGAGTATTTTCGACCATGTCCAGGGAATGGTTTCCCAGGAAAACGGTCAGACCTCGCGTTCCCTAAGGTACTACCGCAACGCCATTCGTTTACGCATTGAATTCGGCGACCTTCACGAGTTGACCAAGATCTATAACGGCACCGGTTTCGTCTGTCTTCAGGCGGGACTCTTCAAGAGGGCCGTCGGTTATTTTACCAGGGCTCTGGAAATCCTCGAGCAAATTCAGGACTACCAGGAAATCATCCTGACCATGATCAATCTCGGCACGGCCTATCTTCTCACCCTGGATTTGAAAAATGCGCAATTGGCTTTGGAAACGGTTCTGCGGCTCATCAACGAGCTGAACATCTCCCATCTCCCCTTCCATCCGCTCAGCGAAATCCTGGGGATGGCCTGCTGGGCCGCTCTGTGGCAGGGTCAGGCGCTCAAGGCCAAGAGCTACTACCAACTCGCCAACCTGACCGATCCGCAAAACGAGGAGCCCTTGCTCGTGGTGTTGCGTTACTGTTTCGAACATCCCCGATCGGATTGGGATCTGCTCGCTATCGAAGAGGGGCTGAAAAAAGTGACCAACCTCGATCTGCGGGTATGGCTTCAAAACCTGGACTCTCTGGTACGGCCCGAGGCGGGCACACCGGCAAGGCCCCGCCTGCCCGGTTATCGGTTTCGGACCGAGACCGTGCTCAATTCGGCTCGGCAATCGCTGAGCCTGGCCCGACTCCATCAAAAAATCCATGAAATCCAGTTTTTGAACCAGCTCCAGAACGTGATCGTCAACACCGCCAACTGGCAGGAGATGATCAAGGAATCCATGCGGTTGATCAAGAACAGCTTCCTGATCAGCAGGCTTTACCTGGTGATGCTCAACGAGCTGCAGCAGAAAGAACTGGTCTTTGCCTATCCCGAGGACAATCAGGAGCCCATCAACCTCTGGTCCTTCGATTTTTTTTCGAGGCAGGCCGTCCCCTCGATGTTGCTGCCTGTCGAACGACTTCCACCGGGTTGGCAGGGTGGGGCGGTCTTCAGCCTGATCCAGAACCAGCAGGTCTACGGCTGGCTGATCTGCGGCCTTCTGTCCGAATCGGCCCGCCTGCACGACGAAGAGCTCAAATCCCTGCAAATTGCCGTCAGCCAGATTTCCATGGCGGTCGAGCTCAAGCGGCTCAACGAGAGGCTCATCCGGTCTTCCACCGTCGATCCGCTGACCGGGCTCTTAAACAGGCAGGAAATCTACCGCCAGGTTTCCAACGAGCTAAGGCGCGTGAAACGTTACAAGCAACGCAATTATGGTCCTTTCAGCCTGCTCTTCATCGACCTCGATAATTTCAAATACTACAACGAGACCTTTGGTTCCGATCTGGGGGATCAGCTGCTCAAACATTTCGGCGATCTGCTGCGCAAGGTGCTGCGGGATGTGGATACGGTGGGTCGTTTCGGCAGTGACGAATTTCTCATCCTGCTGCCCGAGACCAATGTTGCGGGAGCTCAGGTCGTGGCCCGGAGGATCCTCGACGAGCTCAAAAACCGGGATTATTTCCTCAAGGAGATCAACATCTATTTGCGCAAAAGGGCGTCCATCCCGCAGAACAAGTACCTCAGCTGTTCGATCGGCATCACCGAGTACAACAACACCACGGGGCTGGATCTGGAGGAGCTGATCGCCGTGACGGACAACGCCCTCCACGAGGCCAAGCACTCGGTCAAGAACGTGATGATCATTTTACCTGACGAACACAAGTGAAAGAAAGCGGGGTTAGAAAAAACTGCCCTGACCCCCGGGGTTGATTTCCCGCAGGCTCTTCAAAAAGACCTCCATGCAGACCCTGGCATCGTCCTTGGCCCGGTGGGCAGAGTTGACCACGATCTTCAGATCACGAGCCAGGTCCTGGAGCTTGTATGTTTGGCGGTTGGGAAAGGCTACCTTGGTCATGGCGAGGGTGTCCACCACCCGATGGGGCAGATCCCTGCCCAGGCCGTAGGCCGCCATGCCCCGCTTGATGAAACTGAGGTCGAAACCGGCGTTGTGGACAACCAGGATGGCGTTTTGACAGAACTCGAAAAATCGCGGGAGCACGGCCTTGAGATTGGGCTTCCCCCGAAGCATGTCCCGCGTGATCCCGTGTACCTCGATCGACTCGGCGGGGATCTCCTCGATCTCCGGGTCGATGAGCTCGTCGAACTCTCCGAGGGTGCGCTCGGTGGTGAAGCGCAAGGCCCCCAATTCCACGATGCGGTCCATCGTGGGACTCAACCCCGTCGTTTCGATGTCGAGGGCGACGAAAACCAGGTCAGGGTTGTCCAGGGATTCGAAGGACTGGGTGATGATTTCCATTGCATCAACCTGTGAGCAATCCTTCGAGGGATCGCCGCAGGATGTCGGCCTTGGTCATGGCCTCGGCCCGAGCTTCCTGCAGCGGAATGCCCGCGGGGGCCTTGCAGCTGATGTAGGTCTTGATCTTGGGTTCGGTCCCGGAGGGTCGGATGGTGAGGAGGGAGCCGTCCTTGAGCAGGAACTGAACCACATCCGAGCTGGGAAGGCTTTCGCCCTTGAGGTAATCGATGAAGCGGCTGGTTTCCAGGTCCTCGAAGCGCGCCGGGGGATGCTGCCGTATCCTCTTCATGATCCCCTGCATGGTCTGCATGCCCGCCAGGCCGGGGAAGCTCTTGGAGATTAGGACCTCGTGGAAGTAGCCGTGTTCATAGTAGAGGTCATTGAGTTTATCGATCAGGGTTTTATGCTGGGACTGGTAAAAGAGCGCCATTTCGATCACCACGAGGGCGGTGGAGACCGCGTCCTTGTCGCGGGCGTGGGTACCGTACAAAAAGCCGTAGCTCTCTTCCCCCCCAAAGACGTACTGGGGGCCATGGTGGGATTCCCAGTCGCGGATTTTTTCGCCGATGTACTTGAACCCGGTCAGGACCTTGAAGGTTTGGGCCCCGTATTTTTTGGCGATGAGGGTTTGGAGGTCGGTGGTGACGATGGTGTTGATGAAGGCCGGCCTGGGGGGCAACTTGCCGAGATCCTTCAGGCTCGAAAAGATGTACTCGGTGAGCAGGGCACCCAGCTGGTTACCGTTCAACAGCACCCACTCGCCCCTGTGTTTGACCGCCACTCCCAGGCGGTCGGCATCCGGATCGGTGGCCAAAACCAGCTCGGCCCCCTCGGTGTCGGCCTGGCGCAGGGCCAGCTCTAGGGCGCTTGCCTCTTCCGGATTTGGCGATTTCACTGTGGGGAAGTCCCCGTCGTGGACAAGCTGGGATTCGACACAGGAAATTTTCCAACCCAGCTTTTGGGTCAGGGGGAGGATCAACGTGTCTCCGGTTCCATGAAGGGGGGTGTAGACGGCCTTGAGCCGGGCCTGGGCGAACAGCTGGGGGCGCAAAAGGCTGGCGAGGACGGTGTCCATGTAGGCCTGATCGACCTCGTCGCCGACCCATACCAAAAGCCCCCGGGATTCCGCTTCTTCGCGGGTGATGGTCCGGACCTCCCTGACCTTGCGCACTTTTTCGATGATTCCTGAATCGTGCGGCGGAACGATCTGGGCCCCGTCGGACCAATACACCTTGTAGCCGTTGTACTCGGGCGGGTTGTGACTCGCGGTCACCATGATGCCGGTGGCTGCCTGAAGGTGGCGCACGGCAAAGCTGAGCAAGGGGGTGGGCCTCAATTCGCGAAAAAGATAAGTTTTGATGCCATTGGCGGCCAGGACCAGGGCAGCCTCCAGGGAAAAAAGATCGGAGTAGCGGCGATTGTCGTGGGCGATCACCGCTGAAGGTTGGCTGCCCCCCTGTTGCAGGACATAGTTGGCCAGGCCCTGGGTGGCCTTGCGTACCACGACCGGATTCATGCGGTAAGTTCCGCCGCCGATGATCCCGCGAAGGCCCCCGGTGCCGAAGTCCAAATCGGCAAAAAACCGTTCCCGTAGCTCGAACTCGTTGGAAGTGTCGACGATTGCCTGAATTTCCTGAAGGAACTGGGGGTGGGATTCCTCGCTCAGGTACTGCCTGGCCAGGTTCCAAAGATCGCGTTCGCTCATGTCTGTGGCCTCCAGGGGGTATCTTGCCCAAAAAAACGAAAAAATGCTAGAGTTGGCACGCAGAAAAAGCAACTTCAAAGGAGACACGATGCCGATCATCAATTCCCGGCTTCCCGAACTGAGCCTCAAAGCCTTTCACAAGGGCGAGTTCCGCGATATCCACCTGGGCGACTACAAGGGCCGGTGGTTGCTCATCCTCTTCTATCCGGCAGACTTCACCTTCGTGTGTCCCACCGAACTCAGCGACCTGGCCGATCATTACGCGGAGTTCACCCAGGAAGGGGCCGAGGTGTTCAGTGTGAGCACCGACACCGAGTATTCCCACTTTGCCTGGCACCAATCTTCGCCCACCATCGGCAAGATCCAGTTTCCCATGCTTGCCGATCCGACCGGCAAGTTTGCCCGGGCCCTGGACGTGCTAAACGAAGACACCGGCCTGGCGCAGCGGGGAACCTTTATCGTGGACCCCGATGGCCTGATCAAAGTCGCCGAGATCACCGACGACGGAATCGGCCGCAGTGCCGCCGAGGCTCTGCGCAAGCTCCAGGCCGCCAAGTACGTCCGGGAGCACGGCGAGGTCTGTCCCGCCAACTGGAAGCCGGGACAAAAAACCCTCAAACCCGGCAAGGACCTGGTTGGCAAGATCTAGGTAACAGGGCTCAGGGCCGGGCTCTCGTTTCCCGAACATACCCGCAAAGATCGTTCAGGGCGCAGTTGTCGCACCCAGGCCGGTGCGCCTTGCACACCAGCCGCCCGTGGAGGTTGATCCTCATGCTGAAGGGGTAACTGCGCTCGGGCGCCACCAGCCGGGCCAGTTCCCCCTCGATGGCGTCCGGGCTATTTGACGTTGTCAGTCCCAGCCTCCGGACCACTCGGGCAAAGTGGGTGTCCACGATGATCGCGGGAAGGCCGCCCAGGGCCCCCCGAAGCACGTTGGCGCTCTTGCGGCCGACACCCGGAAGTTGCAACAGTTCCTCCATGTCCATCGGCACCTCGCCCCCGCGCGCACACAGCATCCGGGCGGCTTGTTTCAGGTTACGGGCCTTAACCCGATAAAAGCCGGTGGAGAAGACGGCCCTTTCGAGCTCGTCGATCGGCGCCTCGGCCCAGTCGCAGGGACCTGGCCACCTTTCGAACAGCGACGGCAGGATCCGGTTGACCTGCGCGTCCGTGGACTGGGCCGAGAGCACCACCCCCACCAGCAGTTCGAAGGGGTTGCGGTAATGGAGAAAGGGCTGAACCTCGGGGTAGAGCCCCTCGAGCAGGCTGTCCACCCGCTGTGCCAGCTGGGCGATTTGCGGTTGACCATCGAGCATGGTTCCACTATAGTACCAGGTGATCGGGATGTGGCCCAGTGGTCTAAGGCGCCTGGTTCGGGACCAGGAGATCGGCGGTTCAAATCCGCCCATCCCGATATTGACCGGGATGTGGCCCAGTGGTCTAAGGCGCCTGCTTTGGGAGCAGGATAGCGGCGGTTCGAATCCGCCCATCCCGAAAGGGGTCCCATAGCTCAGCTGGATAGAGCAGCAGCCTTCTAAGCTGCGGGTCGCCCGTTCGAGTCGGGCTGGGGCCGGGTGGAACTGCCTCTCGACTATGCCTTTTTCCTCATCCTCCTGGCGGGCTGGACCCTCGGTAAACTCACCGAATTTCTGAAACTCTCCAGCATTCTGGGGATGACCCTGGCCGGTATTCTCCTGGCGGTGGCCATGGATCGCCTGGGTTACCAGCTTCCGACGAGCTTCAACGAGATCGTTCCCTTCATCAAATCCCTGGCGCTGACCATCATCCTGCTGCGAGCGGGTTTGGGCATTTCCCAAAGAGAGCTCAACAAGGCAGGGTGGGGGGCCGTCCTCATGGCCTTCGTTCCGTGCATCTTCGAGGCCGTGACCGTCATGGTCTTCTTACACGGGTTTTACGGCTGGGACTTCCTCCAGTCGGGCATGGCCGGCTTCATGCTGGCCGCCGTCAGTCCCGCGGTGGTGGTGCCGTCCATGCTGGAGCTCAAGGCCCTGGGCAAGGAAACCCGGGGGGTGATCACGACCGTGCTCGCCGGGGCCTCGGCCGATTCGGTGGTCGCCATCACCCTGTTTGCCGCCATCGCCTCCCTGGCAGGCGGTCAGGGCAGTCTGGTGGAGTCCGCGTACACCTTGCCACTGAGCATCATCGGCGGTGTCGCCGCCGGCCTTGCCGCCGGCTGGATCCTCGCCTGGTGGTTCCACCACCGTCATGAGCATCTCCGGGCCACCGAAAAATCGCTCATTCTGGTGCTGATGGCCATCGCCCTGGTGCGGCTGGGGGAGCTCATCCATGTCGCCGCCCTTCTCGGTGTCGTCGTGAGCGGCTTCGTTTTGCTCGAACGGGCTCCGAGGGCGGCCCACGAGATCGCAGCCAAACTCGGCAAGGTTTGGATCGTGGCCCAGATCCTCCTGTTCGTGCTGATCGGTCTGGCCCTGAATCCCGACAGGGCCCTTGCCGCGGGGCCGGGGCTGATTCTGGTGTTGGCGGTGGGGCTGATCGCACGCTCTGCCGGCGTCTTTCTGGCCCTGCTCCCCACCCAATTTCATCCCCGGGAAAGGTTTTTCTGCGTGATCGCCTATTGGCCCAAGGCCACGGTTCAGGCGGCCCTGGGCGGTATCCCCCTGTTGATGGGGCTCTCCCACGGCCAGGAGATACTTTCGCTGGCGGTCCTGGCCATCCTGGTGACTGCTCCCCTGGGGACCTCGGCGATTCGATTTTTTGCCGCTCGCTTGCTTGATTAAAGGGAAAAAAAAGGATAACAGTAGCCAAGGGGGTACAATGGGTATCACGAGTATCCTGGCCGGCTCGATTTTTCTGCTGATTTTTACCCTCATCGTGACGGAAAAGTTCAACAAAACCGTTCTGGCAGTCACGGGCGCCGCCGTCTTCGTCCTCCTCAGGTTTTTGAACAGCGGGCAGACCTTTCACCACATCGACTGGGAGGTGATCTTCATCCTGGTGTCGATGATGATCATGGTCAGTATCACCCAGAAAACGGGCATCTTTCAGTGGGCCGCCATCAAACTCGCCAAATCGGTCAACGCCAATCCCGTTTCCATCATGATCGGGATGTTCGTCCTGACGGCCCTCTTTTCGGCCTTCCTGGACAACGTCACCACCGTGCTGATCCTGGTGCCCATCACCATCCTCATCGCCCTGGAGCTGGGGCTCGATCCGGTGCCCTTCATCCTGCTTCAGGCGATTGGCAGTAACATCGGCGGTAATGCCACCCTGATCGGTGATCCCCCCAATATCTTGATCGGTCTGGCGGCGAATTTAAGTTTCCTGGATTTTTTGTTGAATTTGGCACCGCTCATCCTCCTGCTGCTGGCACTGGTGGGCTTTCTCATTTTTGCGGTGTTTTCCAAACGCCTGCGAGTCACGAACGAGCGCAAGGCCCGCATCATGGATATGGACGAGAACAGGGCCATCGAGGATCTGGGTTTTGCCCTACGCTCCCTGGTCATTCTCGGACTGGTGATTGTCGGCTTCCTGCTCCATGCCTGGATCGAGGTTCCGTTGTTCGCCATCGCAATGCTCGGTGCCGGAGCCATGCTCCTGTTCGAAAACCACGACAACGTTCACCATGTCCTGAAATCCGTGGAGTGGGAGACCATCTTTTTCTTCGTGGGACTCTTCATCA
>CALGPJ010000027.1 GCA_937960645.1 uncultured Spirochaetia bacterium
AGGATATTTCCTGAGGCAGAGTGGAAATTTCATCCGAATGGGAGCCTCGCGGGGAAGTGGCTCAGCGTGTTGGAGTGGCAGGGGGCACGGGCCCTCGTCGGCACCCAGATGAGTGTGGAATTGAAGTGGGCCTTTTGATAGGCGGCAACTGGCGCGGGTGCGGGAGTTTCACCGGCGGGTGTGGAACCGCGAGGATGTGCTGTTGCGCCGGGATGGCAGCGATGTGTTTGGACCCGCCGAGCCGCTGTGGCGGATGCGGGCGTAAAAAAAGAGGGGAGAGCCAACCGCGATGGGACACAGGCTTCGCGGGTGCAATTGCCGCGGCACTACATTTGACTTTGCAACTGGACAATCGCCCAAAAATGTTCAATGATAGTGGTGATGAACCCAGGCAAGTTTCAGGGGCCCGCCGCCGCCCTCATTGGCGGGGGGCTTTTCTTCCTCTTCTTGTTTCTATTCCATCAGTTCCTTCCGGCCTTGCTGGCGGCGGTCGGGGGTTTTGTCGCGGGTTTGCTCCTGTTCCAGCCGAGCAGGGAAGTCGAGGTGGTTATCGATGGGATCCCGGCCGAAACCTTGAAAACCATCCTGGAAGAACACAGCTCCCGTGCCCAATACATCCGAGAACTGTGCCAGCGTATGGTCGACGAAAAAGTCAGGCGGGATTCTTTGCGAATTTACAAGTTCTACCAGGAGATCCTTTCCGATATCAAAAAGGACCCCAAAGACCTTAAAACCGCCCGATCCTTTTTGGGATACTACCCCGATGCGGTGATCAAAATCCTGGAGCGCTACCTGGACCTCCAAAAGCGACCGACATCGGATCCTGCCATTGTCAACAGCCTGGCTAAGGCAGAGGGGATGCTGAAACAAATCGCCGACGCTTTCGAAAAACAGCTGACACGGCTTCTGCAGGACGACGTGATGGACCTCGACACCGAGCTGGAGCTGCTAAGGCGGACGATGCAAAGCGAAGGACTTTCGGACTGAAAAAAGGAGTGAACATGGAAGAGAACGCGAAGACAAGTGGATCCCTGATTGAATGGAAAAGCCTGGCCCCGGAGGTCCTGGAAAAGGCCCGGGAACTGGCCAAAACCATCAAGATCGACGACTCCCAGGCCGTCATCCAGTATGCGGTGGGAACCCAGGTCAAGATCAGCCAGTTTGCGGATACCATCCTCAACGAGATCCGGGCCAGGGATGCCGGTTATGTGGGCGAGACCATGACAAACCTTCTCTTGAAGATCAAAGACGTCAATGTCAACAGCCTCGGAGAGGGAAACTTCTGGAGCAAGGTCCCAATCATCGGGGCCTTCGTGGACAGCGTCCGGAGGTTCATTGCCCAATACGACAAGCTCAGCGTCCAAATCGAAAAGATCGTGGCCGATTTGGACAAGGCGCGGATGAATCTCCTGCGCGACATCACCATGCTGGATGGTTTGTTTGAAAAAAACCAGGAGTACCTCGAAGAGCTCGATGTTTTTACCGCGGCCGGGGCTATGAAACTGGAGGAACTCCAGACCGTTACCCTGCCCCAGCTCGAAGCCGCGGCCAAGGCGTCCGGGGACCCCAGGGACGCTCAACGGCTGCACGACTTTACCCAGATGTTGAACCGGTTTGAAAAAAAGCTGCACGATCTGAAACTCAGCCGCATGATCGCCATCCAAACCGCCCCGCAAATCCGCCTGATCCAAAACAACAATCAGGTCCTGGTAGAAAAGATCCAGTCGAGCATCCTCAACACCATCCCGTTGTGGAAAAACCAGATCGTGATCGCGATCAGTATTTTCCGCCAGCAGAAGGCCCTCAAGGTCCAGCGCGAGGTGACCAATACCACCAACGAGCTGTTGAGCAAAAACGCCGAAATGCTCAAACAGGGCAGTTTGGGTGTGGCCCGGGAGAGCGAGCGTGGCATCGTGGATATCGAGACCCTGAAGAAGGTCAACCAGGATCTAATCACCACCATCGAGGAGACCATCAAGATCCAGGTCGAAGGACGCACCAAACGGCAGCAGGCGGAGCAGGAACTGAGCAGGCTGGAGGCCGACCTCAAGGCCAAACTGCAGGACATCAAGCCCCTCTCTTGAGCCACCAGCCCCCCTACCCTGTCGCCATCGTCGGTCTGGGCCGAATCGCCTGGAAGCTCGAAAAGGACAGCCTGAGGGAAAAACCCGCCACCCATGTGGGCGCCATCTTCGAGGAGCCTCGACTGCAGCTGGTGGCCGGATTGGATCGGGACGAGGGGGCCCGCGATGGCTTTCATCGAGAATATCAGGTGCCGGTTTTTTCCGACTTCGACACGATGCTGGGTGAAGTTCACCCCGATTTTCTGGTGATCGCCACCCACCCGGACAGCCACCTGCAGTATCTCCGCAAGGCGGTGGAGGCCAGGATCCCTTTAATCCTCTGTGAAAAGCCCCTGGGAATGGTCGAAGAGCGGTTTTCCCCCTTGCTCAACCGGGCACAGCGGTTAGGGCTAAGGATTATGGTCAACCACGAAAGACGTTACTCGCGGGACTGGCAGGCTGCCAGGACCCTGATCGAGAGCGACGAACTGGGCCGGCCTCTGAGTTTTTATGCGCGCATTTCGATGGGAAGGACGCGGGACCCCACCTCGGTCCTATTTTGGGATGGGACCCACATGCTCGACGCCCTGCGATTTTTGTTTCCTGGAAGTTGGAAGGTCCTCGATCGCTGGTCCGGCAAAAAATCCTGCGGCAAACTCGTTGCCCAGCTGCAATTCGGATCGGTTTGCGGGATTCTGGATGTCTCGTCCGGGTACGACCACCTCGTGTTCGAACTCGAGGTCCAATTCACTGCCGGACGCCTCAGGATCGGCAACGGCATCTGGGAGGTGTGGCACAGCCAGCCCAGCCCCTTTTACGAGGGCTTTCGCAGCCTGGTGCGACGGGAGGAACGGGTGTGGTCCACGACCAACTACTTCCGCGGGGTCATGACCGACGCCGCCGATTGTCTGGAAGATCCCTCTCGCAAGCCGCTTTCCACGGGACGGGACGGATGGGAGGCCTTAAAAATCATCCGCACCTTGCTCGGCGTTCACTGATTCAGATAGCGCTCGATTTCGGCCCGCCGGGAATAGTTGGGCTGTTTTTCCAGCAGGCTACGGAACACCCGGGCTCCTTCCTCGGTTTCGCCCAATGCGTAGTGCACGGTTCCCAGCCGATAGTAAGCGTCCCAGTAGGAGGGATTGAGCCGCACGAGTTCCGTCAGAACACTTTTTGCCAGGTCGTTGCGTTTGGTTTCGATGTAGGCCAGGGCGAGGTTGAACCGAACCTGCGGGGTGTCGGCCCGCCGATCGATGGCCCGTTGATAATAGGTGATGGCCTGATCATAAAGTTTTTTCTGAAGCAGGATGTTGCCCAGGTTGTTGTTGACGGTCATGTTGTTGGGCTCCAGATCGAAGGCGGCCATCAGGAGGTCCAGGGCCCCATCCAGATCCCCGTTTTTCTCCAGGATGTTGGCGAGGTTGACCCGAGGTGCGACGTACCGGGAGTCCAATTCCAGGGCACGCCGATAGGTGGACAGGGCATTCGCCTCATCCCCGCTGCGTTCCAGCACCAATCCGAGATGATACTGATACAGGGCGTTGTTCGGCTCCAGTTGCACCGCCTGACGGGCGTTCTGCAGGGCCGCGGCCGTTTTGTTGAGCCTCAGCTGGGTCAGGCTGAGGTTGTAGGGAATTTCCGCTCTCGAGGCTTCCAGGGACAATGCCCGGGTCAGGGACTCCTCGGCCTCAGCGAAGCGGTTCAGGTTGAAGTAGGCGGTGCCGAGGGCCAGGTGGTAGACTCCCCGGTTGGGCTCGAGCTTGACGGCCTCCTGAAGGGACGGGACGGCCTGACCAAAATTGCCTAGCCGGGATTGAGCCTGGCCCAGCGCAAAATGCCCCACCGCGTAATCAGGCTTGGCCCGGACACTGGCCTGAAAGGACTGGACCGCGCTGCGATCATCGTTGAGCTGCTGGTGGCTCAATCCCTGGTTGTAAGCCGCACGGTGATTGGCAGGTTCGAGGCGAAGCACCTGCCCGAAGGTCTGGGCCGCTTCTCGGAATTGTTTGTTGCGGTAATACGTCACCCCGAGTTCGTAAAGGATGGAGGAGTTCTGGGGGTTGAGGCGGTCGGCCTGGCGATAGTTGGTGATCGCCTCGTTCCAGTTCTGAGCCGATTGATACACATCACCGAGGATCTTGTAGGGCCGAAAGTTGTTGGGATTGAGCTGCACCGCCTGGTTCAGGTACTCGATGGCCCGCCGTCGGTTTTCGGCACCACCGGGATTTTCCAGATAAAAGGATTCCCCCATCCGTTCCAAAGCGGTGGCGTTGCGGGAATCTTTCTGGAGCACCTCCTGAAAGATCTGGCGGGCCTCGGGGTGGCGCCCCTGGTTCATGAGCTCGATACCGCGGTTGAGCAACTCCTGGCGCTCGCGCTCCTCCCTGCTCAGACGCGCGGCCTCGGCCTGCTGGCGGGCCAGCCGCTCCTGCTCCTCCCGCGCCCTCTCCTGCTGGCGGCGTGCTTCCTCGTCCTGGGCAGACATTTGGGGCTGGGCAGGCGGTGCGGCAGGTTGCTGTACCACCACGACCCGTTCGGCAGGCCGAGTGTTTTGCAAGGCCTGCATTTCCTCGCGCCGCCGCCTCTCCTCGGCCTCCCGCTTTCGCTCCAGGGTCTGACTGAGTAGGGACTCGGCCTCAGCGTCGTTCAGGTCGCGAGTCAACAGACTCTCCAGCAGGCTGATCGCCCGATCGTACTCCCCCTGCTCCAGGTACCGCTGTGCCAGAATCAGGCTGTTGGCCCGAGAGTTATCGGGGGTTGGCGCCGATCGTGAGCCGGCAACCCAGACCCCACCCAAAAGCAGGGCAAGCACGCCCGCGCCGATGAGGACGGGAAGTTTCCAACGCCCTGATCGGGTCGGGGCAGGTCCTGAAGGGACAGACGATGTCGGCGGGTTAGCCGCCGCTGGAGCGGACCCGGTGCGCCGCGAAGCCGTTTTGACAACTTTGGGAGCATCCCTGGAGGCTGTTTTTTTGGAGGGTGCCGTTTCTTTTTTAGGAGCTGCCGCGGTGGTTTTTCGGGGCGGGGCCTTGGCAACAGCCTTTTTGGATTTGGGTGTTTTCTCAGTCGGCAAGGTCGAGTTCCTCTTCGGTTTTTTTGATGGCGCCCTCACCGGCCTGCAGGTTTTTCGTTTCCTCGGCAGCCCGGGAAAGGCTTTCGCGTATTCTAGCCAGAAGTTCCTCCCGTCGTCTATTTTCTTCCTCGAGGCGGGCCTGTTCCTCCGCACGGCGGCGCTCTTCCTCCAGGCGAGCCTGTTCTGCCGCCCGGCGCTGTTCTTCAGCCTGGATGGCGGCCACTCGTTCCGCCTCACGGCGCGCCTCTTCCTCGCGTGCAATCTGGGCCAATCGCTGGGCCTCCGCCAGGCGTTCGGCCTCCAGGCGGGCCGCGACATGGGCTCTCAAAAGTTCGATGAGGCGGGCGATCTCCTGCCGCTGAGGATTTTGGGGCTGAAGGGCCAGGACCTGAGTATAATCGCCAGCAGCTCCCTCGTAATTTTCACGGATGAGACGCACGTTGGCTCGGTTCAGCAGGGTGTCCGCATCGCGATGGTCCAGGGCCAGGGCCTGGTTGTAGAAGTCTTCGGCCTCCTGGTACTTTCTCTGGGCCATCAAGACATTCCCCATATTGAACAGAAGGGTCTGCCTCAAATCCCCCTCCAGATCCAGGCCCCGGCTGAAAAAAGTACGAGCCCGTTCGGTCTGCCCCAGTGAATAGGCAGCGATGCCCAGATACAGAAAGAGCTTCTGGGAAATCTGCCCCTGACCCAGGCTGGCTTCCAGGAAAACCAGGGCCTCCTGGGGCTTGTTCTCCTGGAGCAACCTTTCCCCCTGCTGCAGGAAGTCCTGGCTGTGGTTGGCGCCGATGGCCGCCAGACTGATGAGTAAAAATAAACCTATTTGACAGCCTTTTCGGAACATACTACCATTCCAATATACCATTATCGGCAAGAATTGACGGGGGTTGTACGCTTGGAACTCGTGATCACGCTCGTGTTTGGAGGAGTGGCCCTGGCGGCAGCCCTGTTTTTCCTGTTTACACAGGTTCTCGTTCCTCAACGGCTCTCCACCGTTCAAAATCTGATTCGCCAGGGCAAGTATCCCCAAGCGGTCAAAATCGCCCAGAAAATTGTCAGCAAGGACATGCGCAACAGCGAGGCCCATTACCTTCTCGGGATGGCCTACCTGCAGCTCAACAAGCCCGAATTGGCCCTGGTCGAATTCAAGACCGTCAATCAGCTGGGCATCTTCACCGGCGTGATCAAAGAGATCGAGTTTCGCAAGCGAATCGCCGAACTCTACATGCAGTTCGATCAGGACGAAGAAGCCCTGAAGGAGTACATTCTCCTGATCAAGGCGGAACCGCACGAGGCGGAGCATTACTACATGGCCGGGTTTCTGTTCGAGAAACATTCCAAATCCGACCAGGCCCACAAGTACTACCGCAAGGCCATCGAGCTGAACCCCACGCACGTGCAGGCCCACCTCCACCTGGGGATGCTCCTGTATCGGGCCAAGCGCGAAAACGATGCCCGAAACGAGCTCGAGGTCGCGCTCAGGTTTGCCCCCGACAATTTTGAGGCTGCCTATTACATCGGGAAAATCCTCAAGGACAGCAAGGACTATAACGGCGCCCTGGGATACTTCGAAAAAAGTTTGAAGGACCCACAGCTGCGCCTCAAAAGCCTCATCGAACGCGGCATCTGCTTCCTCCAACTGGACAATCTCGACAGGGCCATTCCCGAATTTGAAAGGGCCATCAAACTGGAAAGCCCCGATAACCAGAACGAAATCCTCCACGCCCGCTATTTTCTGGCCTATTGCCACGAAAAGGAAAGAAATTTCGATGCGGCGATCGAGCAATGGGAGACCATCTACCGCATCAAACAGAACTTCAAAGATGTGGCCGAAAAACTCAGCCTCTACGCCGACCTCCGCTCCGACGACAAAATCAAGGACTACCTCACCTGCTCCAAACAGGATTTCGCTCAAATATGCACCGCCCTTACCCAGGCGCAGGGTTTCAAGGTCAGGGAGGCCACCGAGATTCCCGACGGGATGCAGATCATCGCCATCGAGAGTGACAGCGAGCAATGGCGCAATGTCAAGAAAATGCCCAAGATCATTCAATACTACCGAATCTCCGACAATATCGACGACAGCGTTCTGCGGCCCCTCTCCGATGCCCTTCAGAGAATGCAGGGTAACCGGGTAATCGTGGTCACCAACACAGGCTTTACCCGAACCGCAATGAACTTCGCCGAGAGCCGGCCCTTCACCCTGATGGCCAAGGATGGGCTGATCAACCTATTAAACAAGGCCAATTGGAAAATCAAATGAAAATCCTCTGCGTGGCCGATCAGATCGACCCCCTGGTCTACAGCAGTTCGATCAAGAGCCGTTTTCGGGATGTGGCCTTTGTGCTGGGGGCCGGGGATCTGCCGCTGGAGTATTACAGCTTCATCGTCAGCTGCCTCAATGTTCCCCTCTATTACATCTTTGGCAACCACGAACTCGCCAGCTACAAAGCCATCAAGTTTCGCTCTTTTCGGGATCCCAAGACCTGGGAGGACGATGTCCAGCTCAAGGAAAAGTACGGGGCCATTTACACCGGAGATAAAAACCACCGCCAAAACCGGGTCCTTCTTGCCGGTCTGGGAGGCAGCAAACGATACAACGATGGAATGAACCAGTACACCGAACTCCAGATGTTTTTCAAGGCGCTGAAACTCCTGCCGGGTCTGATCTGGAACAGGATCGTCCATGGCAGGTGGCTGGACATCCTTCTGACCCACGCCCCACCCCTGGACATCCACGACAAGCCCGACCCCTGCCACCGGGGCTTTCGGGTATTTCGCTGGTTCATGCACCTGTTCAAACCGCGTTACCTGGTTCACGGCCACGTCCACCTTTACCGCCTGGACGATCAGCGCTATACCCAATTCGAACAGACCATGGTCGTCAACGCGTTCAACCATGTGGTGATCGAAATGGAGGTGGAGGGTGGATGAACGGCTGATCACCGCCAAGGCCTCGGACGACTTCAACCGTGCCCGGGCCAAGGAAGTGTTTTCACGGATCGTTCACCTCCTCAAACCGGAAAAAACCCAGCTGCTCAACCTCAAGGAGGTAAAGGCCCTGTTGCGTACCCGAGGTGAGTACTACAAGGGGATGCAGACCGTCCCCATCGACGCGATCGTGGGAAGTGAGGGCCGCTACCGGGACTTCAACCAGGCCTTTCTTCCGAAACACGAGTACCTGCGCGAACGCTGGGAACGGATCGACAAGGCACGGCTTCGAGACGAGATCCTGCCGCCGATTCGCCTGTACCAAATCGGCGAGGTCTATTTTGTCCGCGACGGCAACCACCGCGTCAGCGTCGCCAAAAGTCAGGGCCAGAAAGCCATCGACGCCGAGGTGACGGCCATCACTGCCGACATTCCTCTCAAACCAGGCATGACCCAATCGCAGATGGTCGAAGCGCTGATCGCCTGGGAAAAGCAAAAGTTCATCACCCAGACCCATCTGGACCGGGTCATTCCTTTGGAGGATCTCAATTTCAGCTCCCCCGGCCGCTTCGACGAAATCATCAAGCACATCGAGGGACACCGCTACTTCATGAACCTCCGCCCCGGTAACAATCTGAGCTTCGAACAGGCGGCGCGAAGCTGGTTCGATAACATCTTCTACCCCATCGTGCAGGCCGTGCGCCGTGAAAACCTGCTCAGCCGATTTCCGGGCCGAAACGAGGCCGACCTTTACATCTGGATCGTCCAGCATTGGGACGGGCTCAAAGCGAAGTACGGCGAAAAGGTGAGCATCACCGAGGCCGCTCGGGACTTCTCCCAAAAATTCGGAAAGAGCTTCTGGGAGCGGCTGGCCGGCCTGTTCAAGTCCCACTAGAAGTTGGAGAAGTCTCCGTCGTCGAGGTTGATCACAGGCTTTGGCTTCTGAAGTTTTGGGGGCGAATCCCCTGCCGGGGAATCACTGACAGGTCGAATACCGGCACTCTTACCTGACGCAACGGATTGCCGTGACAGCAGCAGCGGCCCGCTGTCCTGTGTCCCCTGGCCCTTGAGCTGGAAGCGACTGACCATGACCTTGAGCTGCTGTGCCTGACCGGAAAGCTCCTCGGCGGCACTGGCGGTCTGTTCGGCGCTGGCCGTATTGCTTTGGGTGACCTGGTCCACCTGTTCCAGCCCGGTGCTGATTTGCGTCATCCCCTTGGCCTGCTCCTGACTGGCGGCGGCGATTTCTTCCAGGAGATCCGCAATCTTGCCGATCTCGGTGGTGATCACCGCAAACTGCTCGGCGGTGTCTTTGACCCCCCTGGCCCCGGCGTCGATACTGCTCAGCGTCCCTTCGATCAGGGCAGTCGTTTCCTTCACGGCCTGGGCCGAGCGCACTGCCAGCGCGCGGACTTCCTCGGCGACCACCGCAAAGCCCTTTCCGTACTTGCCGGCCCGCGCGGCCTCCACGTTGGCGTTGAGCGCCAGCAAATTTACCTGGAAGGCGATGTCGTCGATGGCCTTGACGATCTTTTTGGTTTCCTGGCCTTCCCGGTTGATCTTGTCCATCACTTCCCGGAGTTGAATCATTCGTTGCTGGCCTTGCTGAACATTTTGCGCCGCGCCCCGGGCCATACGGCTGGCAGTGGTGGCGCTCTCGGCGTTTTGGCGAGCCTGGCTGGAAACCTCCGTGGTGCTGGCGCTGATCTCTTCGAGGCTGGCGGCCTGTTCGGTGGCCCCCTGGCTGAGGTTCTGGCTGGCCTGACTGACCTGGTCGCTGCCGGCGGCGATCTGGACCACGGCGTTGTTGACCTGGCGAAGGATTTCGTTGAGGGCGTTCTGCATCGCCCGCAGGCTAAGCCCCAGCCCGTCCCTGTCGCTGGCCAGGTGAATCTCGTCCCTTAGATCGCCGTTGGCGATTTTTTCCAGAGCCCTGGCCTTGGTGCGAATCGCGCCGATCATCTCGTCGAAGCTCGCGATCAGGTCGGCAATTTCGTCCCGGCTATTGACCTTGGGCATGTCCACCTCCAGGTCCCCGGCGCTGACGAGTTTACTGAGCTGGGCCACCTGAACAAGCGGACGGGTGATGCTCCGCGTCAACAGCGTGGCGAAGACAGCCCCCAGCACAATAGCCAGGGCGAATCCGATCACGAGCAGGAAGAGGGACTGGTTCGCCAGGGCGATGGAAATTTCACTCTCCCGGGCAATGTTCTGACTGGCCTGGTTGGACAGGATGGCGACCTTTTCCAGCAGGCTGTTTCCCACGGCCTCCCGGCTGACCCGCACGCGCTCGGCCTCCTGCAGGAGGCTCTGGGTCCGTTGAACCTCCTCGATATACCGGCGAGCGTTCTGCTCGACAAGGTTCAGCTGTTCGATGTTGTATCCCTGGGTGGTGAGGCTGCGCAGGTTCTGGAACAGGGGGTAGACTTGCTGGAAGTCGGCGACCGCTTTCTGGAGGATCTCGGGCTGTTTTGTTACCTGGCTGCGATAGTTCGCCACCCGGACCTCAGTGTAAAGGCTCATCAGGTCGTTGGCCCAGGTGATTTTGTCGTTGCGCCTTCTGAGGGCCTGGGCGGCGGCGTTGGTGTTGATCTCATTCTCCAGTTTGGCGGTCTGATCCTGGACGTAATTCCTGAGACTTTTAACCAGATCTTCTGCCAGCCTTCCCATCTCTTCCTGGGAAGTTTTTCGGGCGCGGTTGTTGGCCTCGGTGTTGTCGATCTCCGCCTCGTAGCGTTTTTGCAAGTCCTCGATCTCCCGGACATCGGACAGGCGGTACGACAGCTCTCGATACCGTTCGGCAAGGTCCTTCAAGCGGCCAATCGAGTCACGGATCTGCGGCAACACCTCCCGGGCGGCTTTGGCAAACTCCTCGCGTCCATCCATGCCCAGACCCCGTACATGGTAGCGGAGCCAAAGGGACTTCTCGATGAGATTTTCTGCCTCTTTGAACTCGGCCAGCCAGATCTTTTCGATGGACAGGACTTGATTCTGTTCCTGCAAAAAATTGAACAGGATGATGATTCCGATCAGCAAAAACGTGCCGATCACCGAAGCAAAGCCCACAGCCAATTTCATGCCGACGTTGAATCTCATGCCCAGCCTCCGTTTGAAAACATATTATTGCACAGAGAACCGTAAATTGCAAACAAAAAAGCGCTCTCTCGAGCGCTTTCAAAAAGAGAGTCATTCTGGATTGTTGCGTTCAGCGCACACTGAACCCCAGGTTGGGTACCAGCTCGTAGGTGCGGCCAGCCACGAAGTTGACCCGTTGTTCGTTACTCAAGGACCCCAGCACGATGCGCACCTGCCGCTGGCCGGGCTCGACACTGAAGGTTTCGCCCTGTTGCAGCACGCCATCAACGTAGACCTGGACCTGTCCCACTACCCGAACCGTCGCCAAAAGGGGCTGGAGCACCAGGTTGATGGTCTGGGGTCCGGTGACCTCGATGTTCAAAATCTGGTCCTGGAAACCGGGAGCTGTGGCCACGATTTGAGCCGGTCCGAGCGGGAGCTGGATGGTTTGCGGAAAGTTACCGCGCAGCCGTTGGCCGTTGACCGTAACCTGGGCCTGACGCACGTTCGTGGACAGCGTGAGCGAGACGGCGGATGGGGTCAGGTTGAGCGGGATGGTGGTGCTGCCGGAAACGGTCACGGTGGTGGTGATCGGGTCGTACCCCGGCGCCTCCGCCCGGATGGTGTAGGTTCCCGGGGCGGTCGTCACCGTTTGGGGCAGGGGGCGGCTCAAGCGGCTATTGGCAAAGGTCAGGATGGTGTTGGGGGCGTTGGAGGTGAACGTCACCTCGACCATGGAGGGCCGGTCCGGTTCCATCACGATACTGACGGTCAGGGCACGGTTCTGGACGACGGTGAAGGTGGTCGTGAAATCTTTGTAACCCGCCGCCCGTGCCACCAGGGCGTAGGTCCCCGGCTGAAAATTGATGGTCTGCGGCAGGGCCCCCCGATAGTCCACAGAGTTGATGGATAGGGTCACTCCCGGGACATTGGCCGTGAACGTGACGGGGGTCCCCATCAGGTCCTGCCGGCGCGTCGACGCCTGGGAAAACAGGGGCCCCATGACCAAAGACCCCAGTCCCAGAACCAGCAACATGTTCGATATTTTCATGGATACTCCTTCTTGTCACATTGCGGTGACTAATCATAATATACTCGAATCGTGAAAAAATTACTCCTCGGCGCGATCACATTGTTGTTTGTTTCGGAGCGATTGACTGCTTTGGTGCCCCTCCTTCCCAGCCAGCCCCAGTCCTACCCCTTGTTCAGCGGGGGTCTCCCCTACCTTCCCAGCCTGGTTCCCCTCGAGGAAAACGAACGGGAGTTCGAGCTTTCGGCCAACTGGTGGAACGCCTTCCGCTACGATTTTCAGCAGTTTTCCGACAACTTCACCCTTGTAGACGCCGAGGGTCTGTTTCTGAGTCTTCAGTTTCGGCAGGACCTGGGTCGGACCTGGTCCCTGGGCCTGAGGCTGGAGGTACAAAGCGTCTTTGCCGGAGTGCTGGACGTCCCCATCGAGGGCTTCCACCAGGTATTCGGCCTGCCCAACCAGGGACGCGAAAACAGACCCCAAAACCTTCTGCGCATCTACCACAATCAGGGAGGGACGCCGGTCATCGATCTCATTCAGAGCTTTACGGACCTGAACCTCCTTTACCTCTGGCTGGAGCGTGAAATTTACCGGGAAAGGGAGGTGCGTCTGGGACTGATGATGGGATTTAAGCCCCCCCTGCCCTGGGGGAGACTGAACAGTGTTTCCAGCGGCATCAACCTGGGCTTTTCCTACTTTCAAGGCATTTCGAGCCTGGGGCTGTGGTGGGGAAGCCAGCTGGGTCTGGGCTTTCAATCCACGCCCTTTCTTCCCCCCGAAGGCGGTTGGAATGCCATTCTGCAATGGGGAGCCTACCTCGGTTGGCAGGCTGCACCCTGGCTGGCACTCGTGGCCCGGTTGGACATCCAGAACTCCCCCTATGTCGGGGACGCCAGCGTCTCCTCGGGCCGTCAGGGCAACTCCCTTATTGCCGCAGCCTGGAAACTGGCCGATTCCACCTGGCTGGTGACAGGACTGCAGGAAGAGGGATTGTCCTGGGCCGGTGTGGAGGTGGGATTTTTGATTTACCTGGTTTACCGACACGCCCCTTGGGTTTATGATGAATTATGACCGCTGTTTATTCCGTTCTCCTGATCATTTTGGCCCTCCTCCTGTTGCCGTATCTGGTGGCCCTGAGAATCCGAAATCTCCTCCTGCACTACCCTCGGTCGGCGGGCTACCAAAGGATGGTGGAGAATAGCCGGCGTTATTTGATGGTCGATCTGCCGTCTCCCCTGCAGAATCCACTGGCTGTCCTGCTGCCCGGGGCTGGCTCTCGAGCGCGGCAAAGTATGGCCGAAGCCGCGGACTTTTACCGCAGCAAGGGGTTCGACATCGCGTGGGTGGACTATCCGGACACGTCCCTCCGGGAGGGTCCCCTGGGCTGGGGCCTGCCCGAGGCCAGGGAGCTGGTCGCCAAGCTCCTGACGGTCCGCGTCCCTGTGGTTGTCCATGGCAAAAGCTTTGGGGCGGCCGTGGCCTTGATCGCCCATGCTCTGAGCCCCAAAGAATGGACCACGGTTTCCGAATCCGCCTACACCAGCCTGAGCGAGGTCCTGGAATACCGGACCCTCCGCCCAAGGTGGCTGCCGCGCTCGATTCTGACGATTCTGAAACAGGGGATCCGAGAAGCGGAAAAAGCCCTCAAAGCGTGGCGGATTGACGTGGCCGCCAATGCCCCACTCAAATACCTGCGCCCCAAGCGCGGCGCCATGATCTTCCTCCACGGCACCGACGACCGGCTCATTCCCCCACGGCATTCGCTCCTGTTGTACAAGCAGGCCTCCTGGCAGGGGATTCCCGCCGAGTTGATTCTGATCGAGGGAGGCCGCCATTCCAACCTGAGATCGGCAGATGTTTCGCGTTGGGAATCGGCTTTGGAGTGGGCGGTCAATCAGGCATGTGGGAAATCGAGTTAAAGGTTCGGGTGCCACACCCTGACCAGATTGCCCATCAACTGGACGGCCGGGCCGTCCGTGAGGGCGATTACCGGAGAGAGGACATTTACTACTGCCCCGCCGAAGACCCCGGCGGCCCCACCGCCTTTCGGCTTCGTTCGGATCGGAATTCCTGGGTGGTGACGCATAAAGTGAAAACAGTCGGTCCCCAGGGCATCGAAGAAAGCCGCGAAACCGAGTTTGGCGTCTCGGATCCCCAGGCCTTCGATCGGTTCGCCCAGGCATTAGGCTATGTGGCCGCCGTGCGCAAGACCAAGGTGGGAAGCTGGTGGCGCCTGGGTCCCGATTTCAAGGCCGAACTGAGCGAGGTGCCTCCCCTGGGCTACTGGCTGGAGCTGGAGATCCTTCTGGGATTTTCGGCCAGCGGCGATGACATCGACAAAGCGAAAATCCGGTTGACAGGCTTCCTTCGCGAATTGGGACTGGATCCCAACCAGGCCGAGACACGCCCCTACACCCAGATGATCCGCGAAGCGCTTGCCACCGAAAAAGTTTCTGGTTAATATTTGTTTAGTAAATCCCTTGAGAAACGAGGTCGATATGTCCGCACACACCTTTCAGACGGAGGTGAATCAACTCCTCCACCTCATCATCCACAGTCTCTATTCCCACAAAGAAATTTTCCTTCGGGAGCTGATCTCGAATGCGAGCGACGCCCTGGATAAGCTGAAATACCTTACCCTTACCGAAGAGTCCTACAAGGGGCTGAATTTCGATCCGCGCATCGACATCACCCTGGACGAAAAAAACCACCGGCTCGTCATCCGCGACAACGGCATCGGTATGAACGAGGGTGAGCTCATCGAGCATCTGGGAACCATTGCCCGTTCGGGAACCCGGGAGTTTTTGAGCCGTCTGGCAGGGGATGCCAAAAAAGATAGCAACCTCATCGGGCAGTTCGGGGTGGGTTTTTATTCCGCCTTCATGGTGGCTGAAAAGGTTGAAGTCCTTTCCCGAAAACCCCTCGAAGACCGGGCCTGGAAATGGGAGAGCGATGGCAAGGGGACCTTCACCACCGAAGAGTCCTCTTTGGAGGGCTGGGGAACCCAGATCACCCTCCACCTCAACGCGGAAAATCACGAATACGCCAGGAGCTGGGAAATCAAAAGCCTCATCAAGAAATACTCCAATCACATTGCCTTCCCCATCCACCTTCACTACACCCGCATCGATTACAAAGACAAAAAGGAGACGGAGGAGAAAGTCGACGAGCAGGTCAACCTCGCCAGTGCCCTCTGGAAGCGTCCTAAAAATGAACTCAAGGATGAAGACTACAAAGAGTTCTACAAGTCCATCTCCGGAGACTGGGAGGATCCCTTGCTCTGGTATCACACCCAGGCCGAGGGCACTCTGGAGTACACCACCCTGTTTTACGTGCCCTCCCGGGCGCCCTTCGATCTTTTCTACGCGGATTACAAGAGCGGGATCAAACTTTACGTCCGGCGCGTATTCATCACGGACGACGACAAAGAACTCATGCCGACCTACCTTCGCTTCCTCCGGGGAATCGTCGATTCGGAGGACTTACCGCTCAATGTGAGCCGGGAAATCCTGCAACAAAACAAGGTCCTGGCCAACATCAAAAACAGCTCGGTCAAAAAGATCCTGGGCGAATTCGAGTCCCTGTCTGCCAATAACCCCGAGCTCTACGACAAGTTCATCTCGCTTTACAACCGGGTCCTGAAGGAAGGCTTGTACTCCGATTATGCCAACCGTGACCAGCTTCTGGAGCTGGTGCGCTTCCACAGCACGGCCCAGGAGGGATGGGTTTCGCTCAAGGCTTACAAGGAAAGGATGAAGGAGGGGCAGAAGGCGATCTATGTCCTAAGCGGCGGCAATCTCGACACCCTGAAAAAGTCCCCCCTGCTGGAGGCCTACAAATCGCGCGGCTGGGAGGTGCTCCTGCTGGATCAGGAGATCGACGAGATAATTCTGCCCTCCCTGGACAAGTACCAGGATCTCGAAATCCGGAGTATCAATAAGCTGGAGGCTGCCAAGGACCTCGGTTCAGAAGAGCGTGTCGAGGAAAGCGAAAAGACCACCCTTGAAAGAATCAAGAACATTCTCGGGGATAAGGTCAAAGACGTGATCGCCTCCCGAAGGCTCGTCGAAAGCCCCAGCTGCCTGCTCACCTCGGAAGAGGACCCCACCCTCCAGATGCAACGGATGATGCGGGCCCTGGGTCAGGAGACCACAGAGTTAAAACCCATCCTCGAGGTCAACCTCAAACACCCCATCCTGCAGGCCCTGAGCGGTCAAACCGACGAGCAAATCTGGTCCGACACCGCCAACGTCCTTTTGGATCAGGCTTACCTGACCGAGGGAACTGCGCCCAGGGACCCTTCCCTTCTGGTAGCCAGTCTAAACCGCCTGGTGATCAGGGCCCTGAGTCAAAAGTAGCGGTGATATAATGGAACAGTGAGGCCGCGACTGGTTCGAATTCTCTACCTGGTCCTTCTCCTGTTCCTTGTCGCGGCCAACCTTTCGGTGTTCAACAACAGGTATCTCTGGAACGAGCTGGCCACCGTTCTCATCGTCCTGGTGCTGTTGGGAGTCACGATTTATGAGCTGGCCCAGGAGCCTAACCGCGTTCTCGGATCATCCCAAAAGCTCGAGAAACCCGATCCCCGTGTCGGGGACGTCCCCTTCCCGTTCCTCGTGCTGGATGAGGCAAATCGTCTCGTCGATTTCTCCTTGGAATGTCTGGAAATCTTGCCTGAATTGAAAGAGGGCCGGGGAAAACATCTTTTGGACATCTTCCCTGTCATCGATGAAGAACAACTCAGTCAGGTGCGCGGGTACCTCAACTACCATCCCTTTTCCTCGTTGGAATTGACAATTGCCCGGGATATGAAAACCGTCGAACATTACCAGATCCTTTTTCAAAATTGGAAACAAAATCCGGGATGGCTGGTCGGCCTTGCGATCGACAGAACCCTCGAACATCGAGAACGCCAGGAATTGATTCAAGCCAAAGAGATGCTCGATCAATTTTTGGAAAACATTCCCGGCAGCGTCTATATCAAAGATGCCCGGGGCACGCTGGTTTACCAAAATCAACAATCGATTTTCGAGTGTATGGAATTTCCCGATCTCCACGTTTTCCTGACGACGCCCGCCCCCCTTCCCCGCCGCAGGTCCGGCATCCCTGCCAGTGTCCGTGCCCAAAGCCGAAAATTTTCCGAGGAGGTCCGCGAATGGGAGGTTTGGCAGTTTCCCATCGCCACATCCCTGGAGCAGCTCGAAGCGGGAGTGCTTTTCGACGTCACCAACCGCCGCCAGCAGGAAAGCCGCCTGACAGAAAGCCAGGCGTTTTTGGAGGCCACCCTCAACCACAGCCCGGTGGGACTCATCATCCTGGACGGAAAGACCACCAGCATCCGTGTGGCCAACGAAGAGCTCAAACGCCTCTTCGGCATCGACCCCTCGGAGAACCTGACGGGAAGGAGCATCAATTTCGAAAAGCTGGAGTGGAAGATCTTTCAGCAAGACGGGCAGCCCTTTCCCATCGAACACCACCCGGTCTATCAGGCCTTTTTCCAGGGTCAGGCCTGGAGCGGGCGGGTGGTGCTCCGCAACGCGACAAACGCGACACGGTATGCGATGGTCAATTCCGCTCCTGTCTATGACTATCGTCGGCAGTTTTTAGCCGTGGTGGTGGTTGTGACGGATATCACGGAACTCGTGGATGCCGAGCGCCGTCTGCAGGAACTCAATCGTGAGCTGGAAAATCGGGTGGAAGAGAGGACTCAGGACCTCAGAACGGCCAATCTCGAACTTCAGGAAAAAATCGAAGAACTGCGGGAGACTCAACAGCAACTGATCGAAACCGAAAAGATGGCCAGCCTGGGGAATCTGGTCGCCGGTGTTGCCCACGAGATCAACACCCCTATCGGGGTCGGCGTCACCGCGGCCAGCCTTTTGGACGAATTGACTACCAACCTCCACAAAAAACTCACCGCCGGAAGCCTGACGCGATCGGAATTCGATGAATATCTCGACAAGGCCCGACTCAGCTGCCAGGTCATCCTCACCAATCTGGAGCGGGCCTCGAAACTGATTCAAAGTTTCAAGCTCATCAGCGTGGATCAAAACACCGATCCCCTCAGGATTTTTAAAGTGAAGGAATACCTCGAGGATGTTTTTCGCAGCCTTCATCCTCCAGAGAGGCGGATCCACCTCGACATCAGGGTCCAGGGGGGACGAGGATTTGTGTCTGCACTCTTACCCGGGTGCCTTTTCCCAGATCATCACGAACCTGTACATGAATTCCTGCCTGCATGGATTCGAGGGCAGGGATCAGGGAACCATCCTAACCCAGTTTTTATGCGACGGCCCCTGGTTTTTTCTGCATTACGAAGATGACGGCAAGGGGATGGACACCGAAATCCAAAAAAAAATCTTTGAGCCCTTTTTCAGCACGCGCCGGAACCGGGGCGGCACCGGCCTGGGCATGCACATCGTTTACAATCTGGTGACTCAAAAACTCGGTGGCAGCATCACCGTCCAATCCACCCCAGGACGGGGAACGAAATTCATTCTGAAGATTCCCTATTCAGCGAGTCCCGCATCCACTGAAGGTAAGGTTCGTTGACCTGAGAACACCCCCAGGCCAGGATCTCGGGAACGGTGTACGGATGATGAGTTTTTATAAAATGTTGCAAATCATCCCACAAGGTGTCGAAACTTTTCAGAAGGATCAAACACTCGGCCTCCTGTTCGATCTTTCCCTGCCAGAGGTAGATGCTGGTCATGGGCGGAAGTACCTGGGCGCAGGCGGCCAGCCTTGCCTCGATGATGTGCCGTGCCAATTCGTGCGAACCGTCCACAGGATGGCTGACCAGGACGACGATTGCTTTGGGGTTCATCGGCGGATCGATTCCAGGGTCTTGAAGAAGTCGGGAAAGGTGACGCTGGCCGCCTCGGCATCATGAATGATGACAGGACTGTCGGCGCCCAGGGCCGCGATCGCCAGGCTCATCGCGACCCGATGGTCGTGATGCGAGCTGACCTCACCTCCCCTCAGCTGCCCCCCCTCGATCACCAGACCATCGGGCAATTCTTCGATCCGGGCCCCCAGTTTGGTGAGTTCTGCGGCCATCACGGCGATGCGATCGGTTTCCTTAAGACGAGCCTGCGGGACGTTGACCAGACGCGTCTGCCCCTCGGCGTAACACGCGGCCACGGCCAGGGCCGGCAGGGCATCGGGCGTGGCGTTGAGGTCCAACTCGGCTCCCCGAAGGCCCTGAGGTGCATGGATGAGCACATAGGGCACGCCCTCGAAATATTCCCGACTCACCTGGGCCCCCATGGTCTGAAGCATCCCGAGGACGGCCTTGTCACCCTGAAAATCGTTCAGGTCCAGGCCCTCGATCGCAACCGAGCTGCCGTTCAGACAGGCGCCCACCAGAAAAAAGGTGGCGCTGCTCCAGTCTGCGGGGATGGTTCGTTCGAACGCACGGTAGGTCTGGCCGCCCGAAATTCGGAAATGGCCGAAATCCTGCGTGTAGTCAACGGCAACGTGTTGATCCTCGAGCCATTTGAGGGTCATCTCGGCGTAGGGACGCTCGTAGAGAAGGGGTACCTCGATGTCGGTGACCACGCCGGCGGGCGCCAGAGGTGCCGCAATCAAGAGGGAGGAAAGGTACTGGCTGGTGGGGCATTCGATGCTGATGCTCCCACCCTTCCAGGGGCCGCGCACAGCGTAGGGGGCGCAGCCGTTTTCCCTGGCCACCACCACCTCGATGCCCAGTCCCTGCAGGGCTCCCAGAAGATTGGCGGCCGTCCGGCGGCGGATCTGATGGTCCCCGGTAAAAAAGGTCCAGCGCTTCCCCAGGGCGGCCAGAGAGGTCGTGAGGTAGAGGGTGGTACCGGAATTGCCGGTGTCGATTACATCCTCGGCAACCCACTCCCGTCCCCCCAGTCCTTCGACCAGCCAGGAAGATCCCGAGGTATCGATGGTGGCTCCCAGAATGCGGCAAGCTCGGACACAGGATGCGGCATCGTCGGAATGAAGCGGATTGTGAATGACCGACCGCCCTTCGGCGAAGGAGGCGATGAGCAGAGCCCGGATAGTGTGACTCTTCGATGCCGGAACGCGGACCTTGCCGGCCAGCTTGCCCGGCCGGGCCTCGTACACCATGAACGGTCTTAAACCTTGACGACCTTGCCGGCCTTGAGACAGCCCGTACAGACCTTGATGGTCTTCACGGCCCCATCCACGATGGTTTTGACATTCACGATATTGGCCTTGAAAACCCTTGCCGTCACCACGCCGATGTGCTGACCGGCCCCGCCCTTTTTCTTGGGCTGCCCCTTGCGGGGAACATTGCTTCCGTAAACGGTACCCTTACCGCAAATCTCACAACGACGCGCCATACCTTCCTCTCTTAGACGATTCTTGCATCACCTTATCGCAGGGTTCGTGGATTTTATCAGAGACGCCCGCTTTAGGCAAGCCCAGGACTTCCCCTCGACAGGCCCGGTTGCCGTGATAAACTGAAGGGGTGAGGCAATCCGAGTTTGTTCTGGTGTACGACCCCGATCCCATCAGCTCCCAACTTCTTGCCTACGCCCTGGACCAGGCCGATGTCGCCAACGTGATTGCCGAAAGCTGGGAAGATTGTCTGGCCAAAGCCGCGGATGCCGACCTCCGGCTGGTCGTGTTGCACTCGGACGACCCGCTTCCCTCGCTGCTCGACACGCTTCAGAATCTATACCGCGCCATGGGTTACCCGGCTTTAGTCTTTCTCACCACGCATGATCACTCCGAAGACCGTACCGAAGTCCTGACCAACACCGCAGCGGTTCGTGTGATCCCCAAACCCTACGACATCCGCCAACTCATCACCTCTGTCAAGGACAGGTTCCTGGAGGAGGTGGAGGAGAATCACCTTTACCGGGAAATCGAGCAGAAGGAGAAATTGCTGACGGATTCCCTGAAATTCCAGCAGCGTGCCGTCCTCATGGAGGAAGTGAATCGCGAGATTCTTTACCAGACCACAATGGGACCAAACAGTACGGGCGAGGTCAATGTGTTTGCCCTGGACCGGGAACTCCGATACCTGTACTTCACACCGGACCACGCGGCCGCGATGGAGCGTCTTTTTGGCCGCCCCCCGGAGCTGGGGATCAAAGTCACCGACATTCCCTGGCCGCCCCACTTTGACCAGCTGATCCAGAGCCTGGGCAGGTGCTTTGAGGGAACAGAGGTGGAAACGGACATACATTTCGTGTTCGACATGGTGAAGCTCCACATCCGCGCCCGCTCACGCCCCCTCCAACTGGAAAATGGCAGCGTCTTTGGGGCCCTGGTAGGACTGCACAACAGTTTCGCCGAAGATCCTCAGGCCAAGGCCCTGACCATCGAAGTCAGCCCCAGCTTCCAGCCCGAGTGGGCCAGTCTGATCCTCCGAAACCTTTCCGATGTCAATATTGTTTGCGATCGCGACCTGCGGGTGCTGTACGTCGCGCCGAACAGGCAGAAGCTTCCTCCCACAGACTATTTCGAGGGCAGGCCCCTGACCGACTTCCTGAAAAACCCTTCCGATTGGCCTGACTGGCGAGAGCTCAAATCCCGCCGCCTGAGGTGGAACCTGCCGGGCCTGGGCACCACCCCTCTTCGAGTCTCCATCAGCCGAATCGGCGCGAGCCTGAGACATCTGGCGGAGTACCTGGTAACGATCCATGTGCGTCCTTCCACCAACAAAGCAAACCTCGAAGGGCTTCGCGCCCTCTGGCACCAAAGCTTTCTTCCCGCCGAGGTCTTCGATTCCCAGGGGAAACTCCTGACTGTCAACAAAGCCTGGAAAAAAATGTTCCCGCCTCCTACGGAGTCTCAAAAGGCCCACGCCCTGTCGTGGCCGCCTCCACGGGGAGGGAGCCCCAAAAAGCTTCAGCATCGAGGGCGTTCGTTTCGGGTTTATTTTTTTCCCCACGAGGATTGGGACTCTACCCTGGCCCTCTTCATCCCCAAAGACCCGGCCCACAAGTCCCAATGGCTCCAGGGGCCCGAGATCGTCAGCCTGATCGCCCACCAGTGGCGTCAGCCCCTGGCCAACCTTGGGGCCCTGTTCAACGTCCTCGAGCTCCGAGCCAGCCAGCTGCCCGAGCCCCATCAAGAGTTTCTTCCCAAGATCGCATATGCTCAAAAACTGATTCAACACCTCAGCTCCACCATCGACGACTTCCGCCAATACCTGAGCCCGCAGCGTACCCCCCTGCCGACCGACCTGGTCGACCTTTGCCAGGCGGTGCATGGCCTGTTCTCAGAACGGCTGACGGCTTTGAACGTGGAGTGGATTTGGGAAATTCGGCAGCAGCCGCTTTGGGCCCCCCTGTACCGCGGCCTTGTCTTTCAAGCCTTGATCGAACTGACGCGCAACTGCCTGGTCGCGATGGAATCGATCTCCCGTCCCAAACAGCTTTTGTGGACCCTAGTGCAAAACCAGGACAAGGTTGTCATTGAAATTCGCCACACAGGAAGACCCTTTCCCCCGAGCATCATCAGGGCCCTTCAAAAAGAAAAAAAATTGATGCATACTGGCCAGGGACTGCAATTCATTCGCAAGGTGGTCCATAAAATCCATGGAGGCGTATACGCGGTGGAACAAAACGACCAGTATATCCTGCAAAAAATCTGCTTCCGGGGGGTAAACCCGTGAACAAACTCGAACTCTTTCACGATCTGGCTCGGGATATTACGGTGCTTTATGCCGAGGACGAGGCCGGAGTCCGAGCATCCACCGTAGAACTTCTTGAGAATTTTTTCCCGAAAATCCTGCCAGCCCGAGACGGGCAGGAAGCCTGGGAAATATGGCAGCAGCAACACCCCGAGCTGATCATCACCGACGTCCGCATGCCCAAAATGGACGGCCTGCAACTCGCTCAAAAGGTTCACGAAGTGAACTTTCAGCAGCGCATTGTGGCCATCAGCGCCTATTCGGATACTCCTTCCCTCGTCAAACTCCTCCATGAAGGCATCAGCGGCTTCCTTTTGAAACCCCTCGAGGTCAACAAACTCATCGACCTTCTGCTGCGAGAGCTGAAAATCATCCACAGCCAAAAGCACGAGGCCACCGCCTTGCAGGATCTCGCCAAAGAGATCGAGCGAAGATCGAAGGCTCTGGACCAGGCCAACCGCAGCATCTCGCTGTTGCTTCAGTCCCGGGAAAACATGCTGCGCCTGGTGGCCCACGAACTTCGAAACCCGCTCAACTCCCTCAACGGCTTTCTTCAACTCCTGCAAAGTCAACTGCACCACCAGCCCGAATACGCCGAATATTTCGACTATTTGTTCAAATCGACATCACGGTTGGAGCAAAGCACCCAGAAGGCTCTGGATTTGATTCGAATCACGAGCAGTCTGGAAACCCACAAAGAATGGCTCGCGCTAAAGGCCATTTTTTTCCCCCATCGGGATACCGTGGCCTTGCCCACCGCCATCGGGAATTATCGGTTGCTGGGTAACCCTGTACTCTTCAGCCTCGTGACCGAAAACATCCTCGAAAACTGGCAAAAGTACGGAAAGCCGCCCTACGAGCTCGAACTCGAAATGGGCGACGACAATCTGCAAATTCACCTCCGAGATCACGGCCAGGGATTCAGCCCGCAAACCCTGGAAAAGATTCAACGTGGGCCCTTCAGTTCGGGAGATATCTTTCACCACCACGAAGGTTTTGGTTTGGGGCTGGAGATTATCCGAACCAGCCTGGCAAAGATGGACATCGATTTGAAACTCTCCAATCATCCGGAGGGCGGAGCAAGATACACGCTGATTGTTCCCAAACAAGGCTTCCGGACAGGAGACGATCTTTCATCGAACAGCACCCCGGGCGAACGCGTGGAAGGGCAGGACTGACATGAAATCGGAAATGGGACCGAACGGGGAAGGCTGGGTCATTTTGCAGATCATCGCCCTGGCGCTCGCCGGTCTGACGCCACCCCTACCCGAATCTGCCCAGGAAGTGCCCTGGGTATTGATTGCCGTCGCAGCCGCACTGGCCGTGGCGAGCACCGTCTTAATGATTTGGAGCTTCTGGGTCCTGGGCACCAACCTGCAAGCCCCGCCCGATCCCCGCCAGGGAAACACCCTGATTACCCGAGGTCCCTATGCCCTGGTTCGCCACCCCGTTTATCTGGCCCTCATCGGCCTGTCCCTCGCGTGGCAAATCGCCCGAGCCAATGCCGGCGGCATGCTCTGGGTAGGAATCCTGATCCTGGTCCTCTATCTCAAATCGCGTCGGGAGGAGAAAAAGCTGTTGAACATCCACCCGGAATATGCCGCGTACCGAAGCCGTACCGATCGTCTCTTTCCGATTTCCTTCCTGATCGGCAAACGCCCGAACCACTAAGAACCGACCTGGGCCATTTGGTCCAGGCGTTGATGCAGGTGTTGATTCATTTCTCGCAGCAAGCCCGCGGCGGAGACCAGCTTTGAACTCAGTTCCTCGATCCCCTTGACGCTCGAAACTGCAGCCCCCAGATCCCGGAGGTACCGATGCAGCCTCTCGAACTGCTGGGAAAACTGTGCGGCATGACGCTGTTCCCGCACTCTGTTCTCTTCGATCGATTGGCTGAGACGGAGCAATTGCCGGGTGTCCTCCATGACTTGCAGGGAGGCTTTGGAAAAGTTTTCCAACTGGCCGAGGGTCTTTCCCGATAGTTCCGCACTACTTGCCACTTTTTGCGCCACCATCCGGAAATGACCGCCCAACGCGTCGATCATGGTCTGAGTTTTGGACAGTTGATCCGCCATCATTTTCACGATTTGGACGATTTCCCCCGCCTGGTTTCCCGCCCCGTCAGCCAACCTTCCCACCTCCTCGGCGACGACGGCAAATCCCTTTCCGGCCTCACCGGCATGGGCCGCCTCGATGGCCGCATTCATGGCCAGGAGGTTGGTCTGGCTGGAGATGGTCTTGATAACATTGACCACTTCCCTCAGACTTTCCTGGGCTTCGACCAGGTTTCCCAAATCGCTCAACAAGTCGCCGAGAATACGCTCGGCGTCCCGACTCGATTCCTGCAGGCCGGAATTGATTTTCCCCGTTTCGTTCATATCCTGGATCGTGAAATGGGTAAGATCCTGAAGCTCTGTTTGCAAATGTGAAATTTTATCGAGCACTGTTCGGTGGCGCTCGAGATGCTGCTGCACGTGATCGATTTCCTGCATGAGGTTGGTTAAACTCCTTTGATTGTTTTCCGCTTCCTGATCGATCTTTTCGGATTGTTGCAGGAGATGATCGATGTTTCGGGAGAGACCCTCGAACTCCCTCGCGATTTCCACAACATTCTTCTCGAATTGTTCCTGAGTTTCCTGACTTTGATGTTTGATTTGGCCGATGTCGCTCACCAATTGCCCCAGGGTCAGGAGACTTTGTCGGTTTTTTCTGTTTTGTTCCGTGGCGATGCGCAACAGCTGTGCCTGCACCGAGGCGATGTATCCGATAAAAAACGTGTTGGCCAGGTAAACGATGAAATACAGGGGTGTTCTTGAATGGAGGGATTGTTCGGGGCTGGATAAGACGATGGCGACGAAGCAAAGTCCCGCAAACACACCCAAAATGATGGTGGACACACGATTCAAAAGAAAGGCCGAGGGCAGAATCACCACGATGGATAAGCCCATCACGCTGACGCCCACCAGGCCAACATCGAGTTTCAGAATGTGGACCATGGCATAAAACGTGGCCTGGACAATCATCTGTGTCAGAAATAACACGAGGTGGCTCGCGGTCCCAACCCTGCCCTTGACGATCAACACAATTCCCAAGATCAGGACTGCTATTCCAAAGGATGTGAACGCTCCTGCAAGGTAATTGCCGAGTAAAAAGAGGAAATACAAGGTCATCATCGTACAAAACACGATCATGAAAAGACAGAACTGAAAGGCAATTCTAGCCCGGCGCAATTCCAAAAGCTGATGGACCTCGAGATTTTCGGGGATTTTTTTGAAAAAAGATATTAATGTTTGAGAGAAGTGTCCCATGCTTCAGAGTTTAATATAAACTGTTGGAAACACAAATAAGGGATTTCAAAGCCTCCTACCTCAGCGCGCTGTCAGACCTAGGGACTGAATGAGGTGTAAGGCAGCTGTCCATTCCTCGTCCGAAGTCATCACCGCGAAAATCCCGCCCCAGGCCCGGGACCAGGAGAGCGTTCTCTGGATGAGCTCTTCACTGAAGTTTTGACCACAGACAAATACAATGTCCCTGATGGCGGGCAGTACGGGAAAATCCTGAAAACCTCGAAGCTTCATTTCCGGGACATCGGCATCGAGCAGAGGCTGGATCAGTAAACCGCCTTCGACGTGTGCCGCATCTTCATGCGAGAGAGCATGGGCCAGGGCCGTCGCCCCAAGTCCCTCGGCAATCGCCCAACGCGGTTCCGGCAGATTATTTAACTCCTCGTTGATCGCCGAAGACCAAAGTTCCCGATCGGCGTAGACGAAGGGCTCCGGTTTCAAAATCGACGCATGTTCCATTTTGGCGGCCCAGGCTTCCATCCAGGGCCTCGAAAGCCTGGAGGGGTGTTCTTTAATGAACAAGACGTAGCTCATACCTCAACTCCGCTTGACACTCTTCCGACTCTTGCCTATTGTAGCACAGATATTGCGGCGGTGGTGAAATTGGTATACACGCAAGCTTGAGGTGCTTGTGCCGCGAGGTGTGCGGGTTCGAGTCCCGCCCGCCGCAAACAATCAGACTTCCCGACAATCAACAGGACCCCCGCTAACCCCAATAGGCCCTAAAAATAGGTTCAATTACTTCAAAAATACCGTATACTTCTGTTGGAGGTATCGATGGATTATCTATTATGGGTTGCTTTGGGGGCGGTTGTACTGTTGCTCCTGACCATCGTGGGCATTTTCAACAGCCTGATCGCCAAAAAGAACCAGGTCAAAAAGGTCTTTGGCGGACTGGATGCCCTTCTGAAAAAACGTTGGGACCTCATTCCCAACCTCGTGGCAACAGTATCCCGGTATGCCAGGCACGAAGCCGAAGTGTTGGAAAATCTGACCAAACTGCGATCTCAGGGTCAAAACCCCTCCGAGGCCGCCAACACCGATGTCCAGCTCACCCGGGCCCTTGGGGGATTGCGGGTGGCGGTAGAAAACTACCCGGACCTGAAAGCGAATCAAAACTTCCTCCAACTCCAGGGATCCCTGAACGAGGTGGAAGAACAGATCAGCGCGGGGAGGCGGGCTTACAACGCCGCCGTCGAAGAGTACAACAACGCTCTGGAGATGTTTCCTTCCAACATGTTTGCAGCCATGATGGGTCTCAAGAAAGAAGCCTTTTTCGAGATCACCGCGGCCGAGCGTCAGAACGTCGACGTCCGCCAACTTTTTCAAAGCGATAGGTGACCATGGTCACTCGATCCGAGGTCGAATCGTTTTACGAGAACGAGCTGAAGTCCCGTATCGGCCCGCTCGAAGCAGAGCGAAAAAAACTGGCGGGAAGGATCGTCCTCCTGTCGATCATTTCCGGCAGTATCGTGGCGGGCTGTGTCGTCCTCTTCGTCGCCGTCCTGGGCGATGCCTCCCCGTGGCTCGCTTTTCTCGCCATGGCTCTTTTGATCTCTGCCATCGGAGGCTGGACCTTTTTTCACAATCGGTTAAAGGCCGGCTATGTGGGTCGATTCAAAAATGTCGTGATTCAGGGTCTGATCCACCGCATCGATCCGAGCTTTATTTACGAACCGGATGCCTGCATCCCTTTGAAGGAATACCGGAAGAGTGGCATTTTTCGTGAAAGGGTCGATCGGTACAGCGGGGACGACCTGGTACGCGGAACCATCGGCGAGACGCCTTTTCATTTCAGTGAGGTCCACTCCGAATACAAGACCGAAAGTACCGACAGCAAGGGAAACCGGACCACTCACTGGCATACCATCTTTTGGGGACTGATGTTTCGCGCCCTGTTCGCCAAATCGTTCCACGGGCGCACCTACGTACTAAACGACCGAGGGGCAGGAAAGAGGGGATTCTTCAAGGCCCTGAACCACTTCTTCCAAAAAATGGACAAGTCACACGGTCAGTTGGTCAAAATGGACAACCCGGACTTCGAGGAGCTCTTCGTGGTGTACTCGGACGACAGCATCGAGGCGCATTACATCCTTTCCCAAAGCATGATGGAGCGCCTGACGAACTACGCCCGCAAGACGGGAAGAGGCACCGCATTTTCTTTCGTGGAGAACACCGTGTTTGCGGCCATTCCTTTTAACCGCCCGCTTCTGGAGCCAAAGATATTTCGCACCCTTTACGACAAAGAAACGATTTTGGGCTATTACGACGATTTGGCCCTGGCAATATCGATCGTGGAGGAGCTTAATCTGAACACCCGGCTTTGGGGCGATGTGGCCTCCCCGATTTAGGGTTTTACTCCGAGCGCTTTTCGTTATAGAATGACGGTCTAACTCTATCTTGTCACCAGGGGGTATACATGGACCGTCATTTTGCGTGGGGTCTCGTTATCGTTCTTTTATCCTGCACCTCGGCGGCAAATACCACCGATGCTGCCTGGCGGGTAGCCGTTGTCGGGGACAGCATCAGCGCCGGTATCAACAGCGAGCGCTCCATCCAGCGGCCCACGGTGGGCTGGGTACACATGTTTACCGAGAATGCCGGGGCGGACAATCTTGCCGCCGACTTTGCGTTTCGCAGTCTGTTCGGGTCAAATGCCCGGCTCACCAACCTCGCCAAACCGGGCAGCCGGCTTCGGGATTGGATCCAACCCACCCTTTTCGACACCATCGTTCCGACAAGGCCGGACTACATCATCGTCCTTTTGGGCGGCAACGATCTCTGGGCCCAGGTTCAGGACGGCACCTGGTCCGAAACAGAGCAGGAACGGCTGGCCGGGGACATGGAACGATTCTTTGACAAACTCGCCGGAGCTTTCCCACTGGCCAGGGTTCTGGTGATCGGCTATTACGACCTCTTCGATGGCCAAAGCAGCCGGCTCCCTGACAACTTCCGTCACCTTCGTGGGCTGTCGGAATGGACCCTAAGGGCTAACGAAATATTGGCTCGCAAGGCCCAGGACCGCGGCTGGTGGTACCTGGACATTTTGATTCCCTTCACCGGCCACGGTTATGCGCGCCACCTTGGCGGGGAGGCTCTCGAACCGCCCTTTTTTCGGATGCCCCTGTCCCAATTCGACATCCACCCGAACACCGCCGGTCACCGCGCCCTGGCCGAAGAAGTCAGCCAATTTTTCCTTCGGGTTCTCAAATAACAAACCGCCCCTCGAGGGCGGTTTGTTGTTAGTTGAACGATTCGTCGCACTTACTCTGCGGCCATCCGTGCCAGGACCTTGTAGTGCTCCTGGACCGACACCTTCAGCTCCTCGAGCGCCCGGGCCGCCGCCTCGGGGTTGGCGTCGCGCAGGGCACGGTAGCGCTGCTCTTCGTAGATAGCCTGCTCCACCGGCACCTTGGGCTCGGTGCTCAGAAGCTTGAAGGGGTTTTGGCCCTGGGCCTTGCGCCTCGGGTCGTAGGTGTAGCACGGGAAGAGGCCGCTGTCCACCATGGCCTTTTGCTGGTTCATTCCCTTGGACATGTCGATACCGTGGGCGATACAGTGGCTGTACGCGATGATCAGGCTGGGCCCGTTGTAGCTTTCGGCCTCCAGCAGGGTGCGCACCACCATGTCCTGGTTGTAGCCCATGCTGAGGGCGGCCACGTAAACGTAGCCGTAGCTCATGGCCATCATCCCGAGATCCTTCTTACCGATGGGCTTGCCACCTGCGGCGAACTTCGCGATGGCCCCCAGGGGTGTGGCCTTGGACATTTGGCCGCCGGTATTGGAGTAGACCTCGGTGTCCAGCACCAGGACGTTGACGTCCCGACCGCTGGCCAGGACGTGGTCCAGGCCGCCGTAGCCGATATCGTAGGCCCAACCGTCCCCTCCGATAATCCACACGCTGCGTTTCACCAAATAATCGGCCACGCTCAAAATTTCCCTGGCCAGGTCGGTGCCCAGGGATTTGGCCTTGTCTTTGATTTTCTGGATGTTGAGCCTCTGGGTGTCGATCTCCTGGGGTGTGGACTGGGGGTTGCTCAGCAGTGCCTCGAGGACTTCCTTGTCCCAGCCGGCTTCGTTTTTGGCCCGCTCCAGCAGCTCTCGGGCGTAGGTGCCCATCCGGTCGGAAGCCAGCCGCATTCCCAGGCCAAACTCGGCGTTGTCCTCGAACAACGAGTTGCTCCATGCCGGGCCGCGGCCGTGCCTGTTGGTGGTATAGGGTGTGGTAGGCAGGTTTCCGCCGTAGATACTCGAACAGCCGGTGGCGTTGGCGATGATCATGCGATCCCCAAACAGCTGGGAAACCAGCTTGACGTAGGGGGTCTCGCCGCAGCCGGCACAGGCTCCCGAGAACTCGAAGAGGGGCTGAATAAGCTGGCTGCCCTTGGCGGTATCCCGTTTGATCAGGCTTGGGTCCAGATCTGGCAAGGTCTGGAAGAAGGCCCAGTTTTTTTGCTCGCGATCGCGGATGGGCTCCAGGCTGGCCATCTTGATAGCCTTGTCGCCGGCGTTGTCGCTTCCTTTACGGACCGCCGGACAGATGTTGAAGCAGGCCCGACAGTTGGTGCAGTCGTCCGGGCTGATCTGGATGGTGAAGGCCATCCCCGCGTATTCCTTGCCCCTGGCTTCGACCCATTTGAAGGTTTCGGGCGCCCCCTCCAGGTGCTTTTTGTCGTAGATCTTGGACCGAATGACGGCGTGCGGACACACGATGGAGCACTTGTTGCACTGGATGCACAGCTCGCTGTCCCAGGTGGGCACGAATTCTGCAATGGAGCGCTTCTCGTATTTGGTGGTGGCGGTGGGCCAGGTGCCGTCCTTGGGCAGGGCACTCACCGGAATGAAGTCCCCCTGACCGGCGATGAGCTTGGCGGTCACCTTATGGAAGAACTCGGGGGCGTGCTCCACGATGGGGCGCACCATCTCGAGCTTGCTGGTGACCTGGCTGGGGTACTTCACTTCCTCGACCCCGTTGATGGCGGCGTCCACCGCGGCCAGGTTTTTGGCCACCACGTCCGCGCCCTTGCGCGCGTAGGTTTTTTCGATGGCCTTCTTGATCATGGCGATCGCCTGATCCTTGGGCAGCACGCCGCTGATGAGGAAGTACCCTACCTGCATCACGGTGTTGATGCGCCCCTGCATGCCGGCGATGAGGGCGATCTTGCTGGCCTGCATCACGTAGAACCGGGCCTTTTTATCGATGATGGTTTTTTGAACGGGGGCCGGCAGCCTGTCCCAGACCTCGGCCGCACCGTAGGGGCTGTTCAGGAGGAAGACCCCTCCCTCGGCGAGGTTTTCGAGCACGTTGAGGGTCTTCACGAAGGTAAAGTTGTGGCAGGCCACAAACTGGGCCTTCTTGATGAGGTAGGTCGAGCGGATGGGGCGGGGTCCAAAGCGAAGGTGACTGACGGTTACCGATCCGGCCTTCTTGGAATCGTAGACGAAGTAACCCTGGGCATAATAATCGGTGCCCTCGCCGATGATCTTGATGCTGTTCTTGTTGGCACCGACCGTTCCGTCGGAACCGAGTCCAAAGAATACCGCACGCTGGACATCGTCTTTTTCGATACTCAAGTTCAGATCCCAGTCCAGGCTGGTGTGGGTGACATCGTCCACGATGCCCACCGTGAAGCTGTTCTTGGGCTTGGACTGACTCAGGTTGTTGAACACCGCGATGACCATGGCGGGGTCGAACTCCTTGGATCCCAAGCCGTATCGGCCGCCGACCACCCGGGGCATCCGGGAGAACTTGGGACTATCGCTGTCCTGGTCCTCTCCGAGCACGGCGCGCACATCCTGGTAGAGCGGCTCGCCGGCGGCGCCGGGTTCTTTGGAGCGGTCCAAGACCGCGATCTTTTTGACCGTGGCCGGCAGGGCCGCCAGGAAGTCCTGGGCACTGAAGGGGCGGAAGAGGCGGACCTTGAGCACCCCGACCTTTTCGTTTTTTGCGTTGAGGTAGTCCACGGTCTCGGCCACGGTCTCGGCGCCGCTGCCCATGACGACGATCACGCGCTCGGCGTCGGGGGCACCATGGTATTCCATGATATGGTAGCGCCGCCCGGTCAGCTGATAGAACTTATCCATCACCTTTTCGACGATGGCCGGACAGGCGTTGACGTAGGGGTTCACCGTCTCCCGGGTCTGAAAGAACACGTCCGGATTCTGGCTGGTACCGCGAATCGACGGGGAATCGGGATTGAGCCCCCGTTCACGGTGTGCGCGCACCAGCTCGGGATCGATCAAGGCGCGCATCACCTCGTCTGAGAGCTTCTCGATTTTTTGTACCTCGTGGCTGGTGCGAAACCCATCGAAAAAGTGGACGAAGGGCAGCCGGCTCTCCAGAGAGGCGGCCTGGGCGATCAGTGCCATATCGTGGGCCTCCTGCACCGAGTTCGCCGCCAGCATCGCCCAACCCGTCATGCGGGCCGCGTAAATGTCGCTGTGTTCGCCAAAAATATTCAGGGCCGCCGCCGCCACCGCCCGGGCCGCCACGTGAAACACGGTTGGGGTCAGTTCGCCGGCGATTTTGAACATGTTGGGTATCATCAGCAGCAACCCCTGGCTGGAGGTGAAGGTCGTGGTCAGCGCTCCCGTCGTGAGGGCCCCGTGTACCGCACCGCTGGCCCCGCCCTCGCTTTGAAGTTCCACGACCTCGGGCACCGTACCCCAGATGTTTTTCTCCCCCTTGGCGCTCAGGGCATCGGAGAGCTCTCCCATGGGACTCGAGGGGGTGATCGGGTAAATCGCGATCACTTCGTTTGTCTTGTGGGCGACCAGGCCGACCGCCTCGTTGCCGTCCACCGAGATCCACTGCTTATCGTTCATAAAAACCTCTTAAATAGAGCTAGGATAAGACTATTAAAACACATAATTCGATTTTATGCAACTGGTATTTAATATATTGTGAATACGATCACATTATAAACTCAAAAATTGTCTGGATAAACCAAATATAGTGCCTCGGCAACTGTCCCTGGTTTGGGCGACCCCAGGCGGGATTCTCCGCGGTTTTTCCCTGTTTTGTCCCCTTTTCCTGCATTTCCTGTGTAAAAACCCGCACAAAACGCGCACTTTTCCGCCTTATCTAGCGGAGGTACCGCGTCATGTCCTTTGTTCCCCTGTTCTGTCCCAACCCGGAGTGCGCCCACCACCAGCGCCGTTTCCCCCTGGCCGCTGGTGAGCCCCCCTGGCTCCGCATCAAGGGCCGCTTCACCACCGAGCGCAACGGGGAGGTGCAGCGCTACCAGTGCAAACACTGCGGCCGCACCTTTTCCCAACAGACCTTCTCGGTCGATTACCGCCTGCGTCACCCCGTGAAGTGCGCCCAGGTGCTCGCCTCGTTGTTCACCGGCC
>CALGPJ010000028.1 GCA_937960645.1 uncultured Spirochaetia bacterium
TCGGCTGACCTTTTCGGATTTGCCGTATTTCTGAACGGGGTCCAAGGACCCAAGTTTGTCAATCATCATCTTAACCTTCCCTGTTACTCCTATTATCGACCAAAACTGGCGAAAACTTCATGCCAACCGGAAAAAAAGTCATTTTTCCCAGGCGAGCTCGCTCACCAGCAAGACAAACTCACCTTTTATTTTATCGGATGCTTTCAGGTTTTGCAAGATTTCTCCGGCAGTTCCCCCAAGGTATTCCTCGTGGATTTTGGTCATCTCGCGACCCACGAAAAGAGGGCGGCGGGGGGCCAACTGGGCGATCTCCGCCAAAACCGACTCGATCCGATGGGGCGCCTCGTAACATACGAAACACTCGCCCCGACCGAGCAGCTCTTCCAGGCGGCGCCTCCGTGGGCCGGCCTTGACCGGGAGGAAGCCATCGAAGAGGAAGCCGCGGCTTGCGAAGGGGTTGACGCTCCACAGGCAGGCCAGAGCCGAGGGGCCGGGCAAGGGGAGGACCCGAAAGCCGGCCTCTCGCACGGCGGAAACCAGGCGGCTGCCAGGATCGCTCAGTCCCGGAGTGCCGGCATCGCTGAGATAGACCAACATCTGGCCCTGCGACAGCAGCTTGATCAGGCCCTGGGCGCTGGCAGCCTCGTTGGCGGCGCGGCAGCTGAGGAGGCGCTTCGAGATGCCAAAATGCTTGAGCAGCAGGCCGGTCTTTCGGGTATCCTCGCAGGCGACAGCGTCACAGACCTTGAGCACCTCGAGGGCGCGCAGGGTCAGGTCCATCAGGTTGCCGATGGGGCCGCCCATCATGTACAGGGTCGACGGTTCGTGGTAGTTTGACGTCATGGAGTGGCTGATTCTCCTTTTGGCCCTGGCGGCCCTCGGGGTGTTTTTGTGGTCGGAGGGACACCGGCCCCGGTCTCCCACCACTATAGCGCACAAATCCTCCCCTGTGGAAGCATTTCGGGTCTGCCCGCTCTGCAACCACCTTCTGCACAAGGGCGAGACGGTGCACTCTTATGTGTTCCACAAGGGAAAGGACAGCCTGATGGAGATCGTGGGCTGTCCGTATTGCCGACCCGACTCGCCCAAAAACGACGGTTCGCCGCGCCGCTGTCCGGTGTGCCGAAGGAGCCTGGATCCCGACGAGACGGTGCCGGCACGGATCTTCCGCCGACCGAACAAGATGCACGTTCATGTTCTGGGATGCCGGGTGTGCCGACGCCGCAACATCACGTAACGCTGGATCGATGGAGTTGACGGGATCCCCTTTTAGGTCGATTCTTAATCATGCGCCAATTCCTTTTGATTTTCGGTATTCTCTTTGCGTTGGCCAGTCTCGGAGCCCAGGACATCTGGACGGAAGACTGGGAAGCCGCCCTTCAGCGGGCTCAGCGGGAAAACAAGGATCTCTTGATCAATTTCACCGGATCCGACTGGTGTGGGTGGTGCCAGCGCCTGAGTGCCGAGGTCTTCGATACCCCGGAGTTCCGCTCTCAGGCCCCCCGGAATTACATCCTGGTCAAGCTGGACTTTCCGCGATCCCGACCGCAGACGCCTCAGGTCCAAACCCGAAACAGGGGATTGGCCAACCGTTATGGGGTGGAGGGCTACCCCACCATCTTTCTGGCCGATTCTCAGGGGCGGCCCTACGCTCGGATGGGCTATCAGGCTGGCGGCCCCGCGAAGTATCTCCGCGACATGGACAACCACCGCAGCCGAAAAGATACCGTCTGGGACCTGCTTCGACGGGCCGATCGCGAAACCGGTTTGGCCAGGGCCCGGCTTCTGGACGAGTTCTACACGCAGGCGGAGAACCTGGGCAGCGCCGATTTTTTTGTGGAGGTGATCGATCAGATCGTGGCCCTGGATACGCGCAACGAGGCCGGACTACGGGAAAAATACTCCATCAAAAAAGAGCTGGAGACGCTGAAACGCTCCCTGGACGAGAGGTCCAACTGGACCGAGGTGCTGCGCCGCTTGAAAACTCTGGAGGACAGGGCGCAACAGGCCGGACAGGTGGTGTTACAGCAGGACGTTTTGGTGGTTCAGGCCGCGATCAACATGAACGCGCTGGACAACAAATCGGAGGCTCGAAGCCTTTTAGAACGGGTACGGCAACTGGATCCTCGGTCCCGCTGGGGGCAACTCGCCGCCGATGTCCTGCCGAGGCTGCGCTAGGGAACCGTTTGGGGCCTTCATCGACTAACAAGATGGAGGTAACAAAATGAAATACAGTGTTATGGCGATGGCCCTGGTGGCCACGGCCCTTTCGGCCCAGCCCGGTGGCTGGCGCGACGCGTTTGCCGGACCCCACCCCGCCGACCGCACTCGGTTGGAGCGGCTGGGATTGACCCAGGCGCAGATTCAAACCATCGACGGGATCTGGACGCGGAGGATGCAGGAAATCACCCCGCTTCAAGCCGATTTGCGCATCAAACAAGCGCAAATTGCCCGTGCTCTGGTACCGGTGAATCCCAACATGGACGAGGTCAAACGCCTGATGAAGGAGGTGACCGACCTCGAATACCAGATTCGGGTCAAAATGGTCGAGGCCGAAATGGAAGTGCGCCGTGCGGTGGGTGAGGACATCTGGGTAAAAATGGTACAGGGACGGCGTGCCCGGGGAAACTTCGGCGCCGGCCCGATGCACGAGCCGATGGTGCCGGGGCGGGGACCTGCCGGTGATCGCCCACGACGATTCTGATCGAACGTTGGTCGATCGGTGGACCAGGCTCCGAGACGAAGGGGCCTGGCGCCTGTTGATGCGCCGTTACGATCTTCTGGTCCGGAGAATCCTGGCTGCCCTGGGTTTGCCGCCGAGCGAGGATGTCGATGACCTCCTTCAGGACTTTTGGTGGGAGCAAAGCCGGACCATCGGCCGTTGGAAGGGAGAGTCCTCGCTGGGAACCTACCTGGCTTCGGCGGCAAGGCGGCGGGGAATCGACCTGATCCGAAAGCGGGTCCGCCGGCGCCAAATTCAGGTGGAATCCCCGATGGACGAACTGCAGGAACCGGCCGCTTCCGATAACCCCGACGCCAGTTTGCTCCGGGAAGCATTGCAACGCTGCTTCCGACGGCTGGAACCCGAGGAGCGGCTTTTGTTTCTGTGCCGGGAAATCGAGGGCTGGTCGGTTGCCGAGACAGCCGAGGCCCTGGGGGCCGCAGAGGGGACGGTGAAGAGTCGCTTATCGCGAATCAAACAGAAACTCCGGGAAATGCTGGAAAAGGAGGGATGGAATGCGCAAGCCCTTGCCTGAGAACTGGACCGAGGTCCTGGCGGAATCGATCGATCGACAGGCGGCCCGCCCGGTGGACTGGGACCGGGTAAAGAATCGGCATCGAAAGAAGCTTTTGCGGCGCGTGTTCGGGAGTTTGGGCGCCGTGGCGGCGGCTGCCGCACTGAGCTGGGGGCTCGTTGCCTTTGTGGGAGAGGCGTCTGTCCCCGCCGCGGCCACCCAAATCACCGCGGAATGGTACTCGGACTCGCTGGACAGTGCGTACACCGAACTCGACGCCATCTTTGCGATGACGGTGGCGATGATGGGCGAGGAGTGAATTAGAGGTTCATCTTGCTGGCCTCGTCCCAGGCCTTTTTGATCCCGGCGTGGATGGCCGAAAGTGCCTCCTCGGACTCGATCTTGAAGGCTCGAAGGATGGGTTTGCTGATTTGCATGTAGGATTGGAAGCCCTTTTCCACGTTGATGATGTTCACCGCCAGGTAGATGAGGGCCACCAGGGCCTGGAATTGTTTTTGGCTGTGGTGCGGGTGGGACTGGAAGCGGATCACTTCGACGATAAAATCAGGAAAGTTCCATTTTTCAGCGATCCGAGCCCCGATTTCCGATTGGGTGGTCCCGCTGGTCAAATCCTCGAACACGTCGGGGCTGATGTTCCGTTCTTTACAGAAGCGGGCGATTTTTTTGTGGACATCGGGATGGACCAGGGTGATGACGGCCCGGCCCATGTTGTGCATCAGCCCACCGATTTGGGCGTTGGACTGGATGTCTCTGTTGAGCTTCAGCTGACGAGCCAGTTCGGCGGCATAGAAGGAAACCTTGTACGCCTCCTTAGTGATCTCTTCCTGATCCTTGAGGATTTTTGCAAGCGCTTTCTGCGCTCCGTAGGGGTAGAGCATGGTGCGCAGGCCCCGGATGCCGATGATGCGCACGGCCTCCTCCAGGGAGCTGATTTTGCGCCGCATGCCCGCGTAAGCGGAGTTGACGAACTTGAGCAGGTCGGCCGCCAATCCTGGGTCCACGCCCATGTTCCTGGCCACCTTGTTGAGGTCCACGTTCTCGTCCTCGAGCATTTTTTGGACACGGCGGATGTTTTCCGGGAAGGGGGGCAGACTTTCGATGACCTTGATGACCTCCTCAGCCACCAAATTGATCTTCTCCAGCTTGACCTTGCTGATCGGCACGGCCAGGGTAGCCACGGTTTCGTTCCCCACGGCGTCCAGGTCGTAGGCAGTCTCTCCCAGCCCCATTTTGCGGAGCATGAGGATCATGATGACGATACCCAGACCGGCGCCTTCGGAATCGTCGAGAACCTCGCGGAAGGCGTCTTCCATACTGTTGAAGACACGGCTGCGGGCGATGCGGTCATAGACCCGGGTAAGCTCGCGGTGATTGATGGGCACATTGTTGCGGACCTTGAGGTACAGGACCCTATCCTTGACCTGATAGGATACTTTGATGTAGAGTCCCATCTTCTCCTGAAGCTGGAGGTAATGATCGATCCTGGAAAGGGTGTCCTCCTTGAAGGTTTTCATGCCCTTTTCGTATTGAATCGCGTCGTTGATATCCAGACCCAGCTCTTTGAAATACGCTCGTTTGGTGTTGGCCTTTTTGGCATTGACGGTAAGCTCTCGCAGACAGTAAACAAGGTGGTCCTTGAGTTCCATCTGACCCAGCTCTTCCAAAAAAATAGAAAGTATTTCCTCGAGATAAATCTCGGTTTCCATGGGTAAGGTGTAGCTGGTCACCTCGTAAGGGAGTTGATTTTTGGCTGCGTGAACGATTCGTAGACGCTCTTCTTCCTGAATCATGCGAGTCCTCGACTGTGTATATGCCTCTATAATAGATGATTACATAAATTTTTCAAGACATTTGGAGAAAATCGTTATTATTTCCAATTGCTGGGAAACGATGTTCCGGTTACCATAACCCAATGAGCCACAATTTTAACTACGGGGTGATCGGCAATTGCCGCTCGGCTGCCCTGATCTCGGAGAGGGGGAGCATCGACTGGTGCTGCCTGCCAGATTTCCATTCCCCCTCGGTGTTCGCCCGATTGCTGGACCAGGATCGCGGGGGATGTTTTGCCATCGAACCTTTGGATACCCTCGATGTGATGCAGGAATACCTGCCCAGGACGAACATTCTCTGCACACGGTTTGCAACCTCCGAGGGAAGTTTCGAGGTCATCGATTTCATGCCCTATTATATCGAGGACGGGGAATACGAGACCCACCCCGAGGTCATCCGTTACATTCGCCTCTTGCACGGCCAGCCCCGGTTCCGGGTGGTGTACCAACCCGCTCTGGGCTACGCACAAAATCCCACGGTCACCCAGAGTATGGGGAGCTATATCAAAAGCTCGACCCAGCAAGGCGCGTACGAGTCCATCTACCTCTACACCTCGTTCGACCACCGTCACATCCTCGAGGGCACCGTCATCAACTTGGATTCTGACGGGTTTTTCCTGCTGAATTACAATCAGAAACTCCTGCACATCGACCTGGACCGTATTGTGCTCAAACTGGAAAGAACCAAGGTTCATTGGATGAATTGGGTCGCAAAAACCCTCAATTATTCTTTTGCAAACCCACATGTCATCAGGAGCGCCCTCGTGCTCAAGCTCCTCACCTATCAAAAAACGGGGGCAATCCTGGCCGCCGCCACCACCTCGCTCCCGGAAATCCCCGGTGGGGAACGGAATTGGGATTATCGCTATTGTTGGATCCGGGATGCCTCGATGATGGTGAACGTCCTGTTGAACCTGGGACATTCGGAAACCGCTTTGCGCTTTCTCCGATTCATCTTCGATGTCATTCCCTTCAAGAATGAAAACCTTCAAATCATGTATGGCATCCGGGGAGAAAAACAACTCACGGAGTACGAATTGAGCTGGCTGAAAGGCAATCGGGACTCACGGCCGGTGCGCGTCGGCAACGCCGCTTTCAACCAACGTCAAAACGATATTTATGGAGTCCTCATCGATGTCATCCATCAATACTTTCTGTTTTTTCGCAATTCCCTGGTGATGAGCGAGGACATGTGGACCATCGTTCGTTCCTTGTGCCGGCACGTGGAAAATAACTGGAAAAAACCCGACGCCGGTATCTGGGAGTTTCGCAACAGGGAAGAACACTTCGTCTATTCCAAGCTGATGAGTTGGGTCGCCATGGATCGTGCGTCGCGGATTGCCCGGATGCTGGATTTTACAGACCAGGCTGAAGTCTATCAGCGGCATGCCGACGAAATCAAACAAGATATTTTTACCCATGGCTACAATCCCAGGGTAAAAGCCTTTACGCAGTACTACGGCAGCGACAACATGGATGCGGCCAATCTTTTGATGCAACACTACGGCTTGATCGATGCGCAGGACGAGCGCTACATCAATACCGTGCTTCGGTGTCGGGAAGAATTGCTCCATCATGGGCTCATGTACCGTTACAAGTCCGAGGATGATTTCGGTAAGCCGAGGACGGCCTTCACCATCTGCACCTTTTGGATGATCAAGAGCCTGCACCTCATCGGGCACAGGGAAGAGGCACAAGAACTTTTTCGTAAAACCCTGGGATTTGCCAACCATCTCGGGCTTTTCAGCGAGGGCATCGATTTCGAGACGGGTGACCTGGTAGGAAACTTCCCTCAGGGGTATTCTCACCTCGCCCTCATCGATACGGCGATTGCCCTTTCGGAGTTCACCGTCGATTCCGACAGCCGTCTTCGGAGCCTGCTGCGAGAAGTTCGCCCTTGACAACCGGTTCAGCTTCTGATAAAAGCATTGAATAAAAGTTAGCCGCTGTAGCTCAGTTGGTAGAGTAGAGGACTGAAAATCCTTTGGTCGTGAGTTCGATTCTCACCGGCGGCATCCGTGGTATTTCAAGATCAGTGGCGCAATCCCCCAAGACGTCCCCGCCTTTCCGCAAAAACCTGGCGCAACCTCGGTTCTCAGACCCTCGCGGAGAGCGTCCAATCGATGATCCTGAGTCCCAGTGGATGGCGCAAAGTGTTCGCTCCAGAAGAGAGATCCACCCAGAGTGAGGTCTCGGCGGCCGACCTTCAAATCGCGGCCCTGGCCGCCTACCTCTTTGCCGCCGATATCCTGGAAACTCCCAAACATGGAAAAAAAGTTCTGGCTGTTGCCCACGATTCCCGTCCCACAGGCCCCCTTTTGGCGGAGGCCGCCTGTTTTGGGTTGGCGGCGGCAGGAGTCGAGGTTCGATTTCTCGGCCTGCTACCCATCCCGCAACTGACTGCCCACGTCCAAAAACAGGAGGGGCTGGGTGGTTTTTTTTACATCACGGCAAGCCACAACCCGGTGGGGCACAACGGATTTAAATTCGGGTTGGGCGATGGCAAGGTCCTTCACCCTGACCTTGCTCGGGACCTTATCAAGGTGTTTCGGAATCTTCTCGACCAACCTTTGCAGCAGCAGGAGCTGTTGGGAATGATTGGCGGGGTCCCGGCCCCGGTGATCGAGGGAATTTATCGGGATACCGTGCTCCACCGGAAAAAGAGTTTCGAGGATTATGCGCAACTGATCGGCCAGATATTCGTGGGAAAGGAGGAGCTTCCCGCCGACCTTTATCGGCATGCCGGGGGGATTGTCGCGGACATGAACGGAAGCGCCCGAAGTGTTAGCATCGATCGGGATTTATGGAACCACCTGGGCATCAAAACCTACTTCATCAACAACAAACCCGGTCAGTTCGCTCACGAGATCCTGCCCGAGGGGGACTCGCTGATTCCCTGTGCACGCGAATTGCTGAACCATTCGGACTGCATTTTGGGCTACGTTCCCGATTGCGACGGTGATCGGGGAAACATCGTGGTCCGGGATCCGCGAACGCGGACAACCCGTCCCCTGGAGGCCCAGGAGCTCTTCGCCCTCTGTGTGCTCTCGGAACTTTCTCAAATGGTGGATCAGGGGCTGCTGACCTACGACGCGGATGGTTATCCCGAACAGCGGGTGGCCATCGTCGCCAATGATCCCACCAGCCTCCGGGTCGATCGCATCGCCGAGGTGTTTCGGGTCCCGGTGTTCCGGGCGGAAGTGGGAGAGGCCAACCTCAACGCCCTGGCAGATCAACTGCGCCATGAGGACTGGTTTGTCCGCCTGGTGGGAGAAGGCTCCAACGGCGGCAACATCACCTGGCCGGCAACCGTGCGGGACCCGCTCAGCACCCTGGGATCCGTGTTGAGGCTTCTGGGGAACCCGAGGCTATTTGAAATCTGGCTAAAGAAGAGCGGAAAACTTCGAACCGGGAGCGGCCCCCCCAGCCTGCCCGAAATTATCGAAACCCTGCCCGCATTCGTCACCACGCCGGTGGGATCGGCTCGGGCGGTGCTTCCTGTCCCCCAGATACCACAGGCAAGGTTCAAGGCCCTTTTCGAGACCCTGTTCATCACAACCGGCTGGAACAGCCAAAAAGAGTATCTTGCCAAACAGCTCGACATCCACGGCTGGGAGGAGATCAACTACGAGGGCCCCGAGGAGCGTCGGGGCTTTGGTCCGCCATTCCGTTCCGGCAAGGAAACGGGCGGCCTCAAAATATTGCTCAAAAATGGCCAGGGCCGGCCCAAGGGCTTCCTCTGGATGCGGGGCAGCGGCACCGAGCCGGTTTTCCGCGTGATGGCAGACATCGAAGGCAACGACCCGATGAACGAAGAATACCTCATGAATTGGTTCACGGGGATGCTCCGAAAGATCATCTAACACCAACCCGGCGGATTGTTGGATCCCGTGCGGCACCGCAGAAAACAAAATAATTAGAGATTTTTTGAAAAACGTCTTGCAATTTATTTGGAGTCGATATAAACTATAGGTTGGGGGGGAAGGAGGTTAGGAGGATGCGTATCGATCGTAAACGTTTTCTGGTCGTATTGACCGTGACATTGGCCTTTTTGGGGGCCGGCTGTGAAAACCCGTTTACCGCGGGTCTGGGCAGCGGCGTCGACCTGGATGCCCCGGTTGTCCGGGTACTGTCACCGGCCAACGGCGCCTACGTCCGCGGGACCATCACCGTTTCGGGTGAGTGGAACGACGACAAGGGCGTGGTCGAAGGTCGGGTGACCATCACCGATCAAAACACGAGCACCGTTCAGGCCCAGCTTTCCGCCACTATCAATTCCAACAAGACCTGGTCGTTCACCCTCAACACGGGTTTGTACCCGGATGGGGAAAAGCTCGTGGCTGTGGTGGTCAAGGACGATTCGGGCAAAGAAACAGAGACCCGGCTCCTGTTGTACTTCGATAACTCGCCGCCTGTGGCCCTGGTCAACCTGCCGGCCGATCCTTCAGCCTTTTACAACGGTATCGTGCGCATCAGCGGTGAGGCCTACGACGCCTTCGGTGTCCAGAAAGTGGACGTCGAGATCTATTCCGATAGTGCACTGACCAACCTCCTGGTCTCGGGAACTGCCGAGGGGACCTCCACCTGGAACTTCCTTTTTAACAGCGCCACCTACGTTACCACGATTCAAGACCTTTACTATGTGGTGAAGGTGTTGGACCGGGCGGGTAACCCCTCGCAGGTTTTCTTCCACTATCCCGAGGTCTTCGCCCTGAACGGCAACAACCAAATCACCATCGATAAAGTTTACCAGATCATGAACCTTCCCAATCCCTCCGGTACTGTGGCGCCGCATACCGTCACCCAGGACCAACTGATGGGGAGTTCGGGAATCAAACGCACCAAGACCATCCTCAGGATCGATCAGGACTCCGATAAGCCCGTGTTTACCATCTCCAGCCCCGACGTCGATGGGGCGGTGATGGGACCCGGCGCCAAGGCGGTTGGCCTTGTCGAAGACGACGATGGTTTCAATCTGGCAACCGCCAACTTTGGTTACGAGATCGTACCCCAGTCCGATCCCTTTACCGATACTTACACGCCAGGGATCGTTCAGGGAAGCGGCGTTTTGCTCCGGTTTACTTTTACGCTTCCAGGTATCATCGGACAGTACAAAATGCGGCTTCGTATTACGGACATGTACGGTAAGACCGGTGTTTCCAATGTGCGAACCTTCCGCGTCGATACGGGGATTCCGCTGGTGGATATCAACGACCCGGGCCGCCTGTACTTCAAGGAAGAGATCGTGACCTTCACCGGGACAGCGAGCTCCTCGGGCGGGCAAGTCAACAGCATGGATTACAGCAAAAACGGGGGTCCCTGGACACCGATTCCTGCTGCCAACATCACCGGTTTGAACACCCCCAACGTTACCTGGACCATGCCGATCGATCTGACAGGCATCCCGAACGGGCCGTTCAGCATCGCCATACGCGCCACCGACGACAACATGGGCAATCCAAAAATCGGCTCCTCGACCATTAGCCTGAGGATGGACAAGGTCAACCCCACGTCCACACTCATTACCCCCTCCACCCTCGAGAGGATTTATCGCCAAAGGGAGTTGCGAGGTACTACCTCGGACAATGTGGCCGTGGACACGGTGCAGATCCAGATCGGTGCCGATGTGGGCTGGACCACCCCCACGGGGACTTATTCCTGGAGTTACACCATCCCCAACACCAACACCTACGCGAACACCACCCACGGCGTCCTTCAGGGAGACGGGAGTTATCAAGTTCCTGTCAAGGTCAAAATCAAGGACACCGCCACCAACGAGGTGACGGACACTCATTACATCTACGTGGACCCCGAGAAGGACAAGCCCATCGCAACCATCATCAGCCCGCCGGTCAACGCCACCCTGGGCGGTAACTTCAGCGTGGGAGGGACAGCGGTGGACGAGGACCCCGGTGTGGGAGTCGTGGAGATCCAACTTCTGGCCCTCCAGGGATCCACCACCGATGTCATCGGGGCTGTGAACCCTAGCACGGGGGATGCCGCTACCCTGGCGACCTGGTTCCCGGTAACCTTCAGCGGGGGGTCGTGGAACTTCAATTTTGTAGAAAACGTCAAGTTCTACAACGTGGGACAGATCGGACATGCATATCCTTCCTATAATCACAGCGGTTGGTACTTCCTGCGGGTGCGCGCCCGGGACAGTCAGGCAACCCCGGTGGTGGGAGAATACGTGGAGCGCCGCTTCCGGATGTACAATGCCGCCCAGGCGCCTGCGATTTCGACCAACCCCCTGCCCAAAACCCATTACCGAAGCCTGGACACCATCGTGATTAGCGGCACAGCCCAGGTCCCGGCCTCCGCCGTGGGGCAAATCGTCTCTGAGGTTCGGGTGATCTTCGATTCGGGCACGCCCGTGGTCGCTACCCTGACGCCCTCGGGTGGGGCGGCCACCGTGACCTGGACGGCGAACGTGCCCATTCCCAACCAGGGGGCCTTTAACGGACAAAAAACCGTGACCATCGAGGCCGATGGCCGTAACCAGGCCAACGACATTACCATGGGGTACGCCAACGTTTATGTGAACATCGATACCATGCTGCCTTCGGCCAGCCTGCTTTCCCCCACCTCCAGCCAGGTGGTGTACCGAGACGTGACCCTCACCGGAACGGCCAGCGACAACAGCGCCGTTCAAACCGTGGAAATCCGCGTGGGGAATGGGGGTACCTGGGGCAGCGTGACCGGTCTTTACGGCTGGAGCCACGCGATTGCCAACGCCAATACCCTGGCCAACGCTGCCCAAGCGACCTGGAGCGCGGCCCAAAGCGCCTGGGAGGTACCCGTTCAAATCCGCGTGACCGACGTGGCGGGAAACCAGACGGTTGTGAACTCGAGCTTCTTCGTCAATCCCGATAACGACAAGCCCACGGTGAGCGTCATCACGCCGCCGGTCAATGGCATCATGCCCGGAAACTTCACCGCCACCGGGATTGCCTTTGACGAGCGCCCCGGCTTGCTGGACGTGCAGTACCAGCTGGTAGCCCTGCAGGGCACCACGACCACCGAAATCGGGGCGGTGGACCCGGTGACCGGAAACGCGGTAGCGAGTTCGGTTTGGTACACGGCCACCCTGAGCGGGGGGCAGTGGACCCAGAACTTTACCGAGCAGGTGAAACTTTACAACGTGGGTCTGACCGGCCACGCCTATCCGGGCTCGAACCATGAAGGCTGGTTCCTTCTCAAGGTGCGTGCTCGGGACAGTCAAGCCACTCCGGTACTGTCGGACGTGGTGACGCGCCGGTTCCGACTCTTCAAAGATCCTCTGGCGCCAACGGTGACCATCAACACCCTGAGCAACATCTACTACCGCGGCACCCAGGTGGTGACCCTTTCGGGAACGGCCACGGTGCCCGCGGGGCATCCGGACATGAACATCAAGTCCGGAACCGGCATCCAGGTGAGCTTTGACGGCAGCGCGTACACCGCCTCCGGGGTGAGCATCACACCGAATCCCGACATGAAGAACGTCAACTGGACGGCCAACTACACCCTGCCGGCCCTGCCGGCGGTGAACGGGACCAAGACCTTCACCGTCAAGGGCATCACGGTCAATGCCGTGGGAACCGAGGCCGAGGGCTTTGCGAGCACCTTCGTGATCATCGACTCCACGCCGCCCACGAGCGCCTTCACCAATCCGGCCCCCAACGCGACGGTGTACGGCATGGTGAGCCTGCGGGGCAGCACCAGCGACAACAACCAGGTGACGGGGGTGGAAATCCGCATTGGAAACCAACCGACCTGGATCACCATTCCGAGCAACCTTTATAACTGGACGTATAACTTCGATGCCAACCTGAGGGCCAATGCCACCGATGCCACCTGGGATTCGGTGGAGAATGTGTGGATCCTGCCCATCCAGCAGCGGGTAACCGACATTGCCGGCAACGTGTACACGCAAACGGGCTACCAGCTGAAGATCGACACCGACCTGGACAAGCCGACCGTGCAGTTCATCGCACCCCAGGACGGGGCGAACATCGCCGGTCCCGCGCTGATCAACGGCACCGCCTACGACGAGAATCCGGGTCTGCTTCGGGTGGAGATGCGAATCGCCGCCCTGGAGGGAGAGACGGGCACCACCATCGTCAACAGCGGTAATGGTTATGTGGACTTTGCCGGAAACGCCTCCCCCAGCACCACCTGGCACACCGTGACCGGCACCACCTTGTGGAACAAAGAGATCAACACCAACGGCAGGTTCTACAACGTGGGTAAGGCGGGCATGGCCTATCCGGCCCTGCCGGACACCGGGCCGGGTTCGCACGCAGGACGCTTCCTGCTCGAAGTACGGGCCGTGGATGGCAACAACAAGATCGGCAACAGCGTCACCCGCATCATCCGCTTCGACGATTCCATCCCCAAGTTCGAAAGCATGAGCATCAGTCAGTACTCCTACGTCAAGGGGATCCTCAACATCACTGGAACGCTCTCGGATGACGAGCAGCTCAATGCCGCGCAAATCAGCTTTGACGGTGGGACCACCTACACCAACCTGGTGGCCGGCACCGATTATACCGTGGTGGATGTAAAGACCTACAACCTGCACATCAGCATCAACACCGAAACCGATGTCCGCATACCTGCCGCCATCCTGGCCAACAAAAACGGTATTCTCAACCTGCGGTTGCGGGCTACCGACAACGCTAACTATCAGAATATCCACTACCTGGACCTCTACGTGGACAACTATTTCCCGTCCGGGGCCTTTACCATCGTCCCGGGGGTGACGCCCGACGATTTGAACAACACCGCAACCACGCGAGCCTTGCTGCGGGGTAGCGCCTCCGACGATGGGCCGGGTGTGACGGTGAAGGACATCAGCAAGGTCGAGGTGTACTTTACCCGCGGACCAAACGTGCTTCGGATCAGCGACGGGGCCACCCAGGCCTACACCAACGTCGACTTCGGCAATGGTCAGGGTCTGAGACCCTACACCACCGATCCGGCGTACAAGGTGGAAATCCTCCGCACCCACATCTACGCGGTGGACTATAAGGAAATCGAACTCGACGGCGGGAACTTTATCTGGAAGCTCGGTCTGGACAGCACCAAGTTTTCGGATGGTGCCCTGACCATCCACTTCGTGATCCACGATAAGGCCGGCAACCGGACCCATAACACCCAGGCGGGCTTCGTCAAGAACAACAAGCCCGTAATCAGTAGTGTCACCACCGGTACCGACCTGAACTACAGCGATGTGGTCGAGGCCGGGGAGCAGTTCACCTACACCGGCAGCTTCAATGCGCGCAACCGCCTCTACCTCCAAATCAACGCCACCGGCGGAAATGGAACCCTGAACTACGCGGTCCTCGAAGGAGCGACTCCGGTTGCCGGAGCTCCCAGCGGAACCAACAACAGCGGCACCGTCAACATTTCGGCGCTGGGCGATGGGCCGCGAACCTACACCCTGAGGGTGACCGATGGGGTGGGCATTGTGGTGGAACAGAACTTCGTTTACAGTGTGCTCCAGACCGACAGCGTGGCACCCACCATCACCATTAACGTGGCCGAACAAAGCCATGTGCCGGTTTCTGCCGGAGTACCGCAGGGCCATCTGGAAGAGATTGCCAACAACCCGCTGAACCCCGGCGTGCGGCCCGCGGTGTCGGGAAGCATCCTGATCAAGGGCATGGTGAACGACAACATGCGCATCCGGGAAATTCGGCTGACGGTAGACGGGGTGGGGACCAACGTGCTCATGGCCCAGTGGGACACCGTCGCCAAGACCCTGGTGAGCCAAAACGCCAATTTCGTGATAGACAGTCAGAACATGAGCGTAACGGCGGGTCACACCGTGTATTACACCTACACCTGGCAGACGCACACGGTGACTAACTCGGCCGGGCTCAACATTCCGCTGACGATGAGCGCCCAGGACTACCGTGCCGGTCCGCCGCCTGCGGTCACGGCCAGCAGAAATTACGACGTGGTACCTTACATTACCTCAATTACCACTACTCAGATTGTCAACGGCGGTATCAAAGCCCAGAACATCCGTTCGGCCTCTGGGGCTTACAGCATCAAAACCGGAACAACGGCCAACTTTATCACCATCAACGGTTTCAACCTCCGGCCCATCACCAACGGGGTACGCATCAGCAGTTCGGCAAGGCCCTCGGGCTTGAACGGGACCACCTTGCAAGGTTACGCCCTGACCTTTACTGCCCCAGCGGCACCTTATACCACCTTGACCACGCAAAACAACGGGACCAGCGGTTCCGGGTACTTAAACGTGATTGCGGGTACCGCTGCTGCCCCAGTGCCGACTATCAACAACATCAACAACAACACGCTGCCGCAAAACAAGGAACCCAACCCCGCCATCGGCAACCTGCTGCTGACTGACGATCGGTACATCAACTTCTTCACTGTAACGAACACCGGCTTGACCAACAGCTTCTTCCCCAAGATGATGATGGACACCGATGGCGTGACTCCCCTTTGGGGTTACGTCCAGAGCAGCGCCGCGAACGACCTGCAGGTTCGTCGGGGGACAGACAGTACTAACAACATCGGTATCGTCCGTATCCTGAGTGCCGACCAGCTGGCCCTGGCCCGCGACGAGGACAACCGCTACCACATGATCAGCATCAACAACTTCAACAATGGCAGAATGGTGTATTTTAATCACCTCTATGATTCCCTTCATGTACCCAACGGGGCAGCGACCTCGCCATATTGGGCGGGTTATCCTGGAAATATGAGCTATTCGGCGAGCAACAATGCCCTGGATTTGGATAGCAACAATATCGGTGGGTTAACCCTCAGCAGGGTCAATAACATCAACCTGGTGGCCAAGGGAAGGTCCAACACCGCCGGACAGTATGCCCGGCTCTACATGGCCTGGTACGACAACGTGGAGGGCAACCTTTACTTCCGTAACTGGCGGGTGGGCCTGGGTGTGACCGGTGGCCATGCTCTGTTCACTGGTTATGGACAATCCAATCTAAACGACGTTAACGTGACCACAAGAGATGGCAGCGCCAAGTTGGTCACTAGCGCTGCGAGTGCCTACCTCGCGATGGGAGTGACGGACCAGAACTATGTGATCATTGTTTACTTCGATCAAACCGACGGCTACCTCAAGCTGGTGCACAGTGCGACAACGGCCGGTGGCAGCACCCCGGCAGCGGTTGACCTCAACAATCCTGTTACCGATGTCGTTTACTGGTCCACACCGCGCAACATCGCCCCACAGTACACCGGTTGGTATGTCTCGATGCTGGTGCAAAACGACAACAACGCAGCAACCCCGGATCCCATTCACATTGCGGCCTACGACAGCGCCGGTGCGGATCTGATGTATGTCTACCTAACCAGCTTTAGTGATACCGTTCAAAAGGTGGCCCGTGTCGATGCCAAGTTCTCGGTGGGAATCTATACCGATATCAAGGTAAACGGCGGTAGGCCCTGGATCGCTTATTACAACAATTCCGAAAACGGAACACGAGACTCCATCAAGCTGGCGCGGTATAACGGTACCCTCCCCACCGTTCTTGATGGTGCCAACGTCGACGAAACGGTCACCGGCAACTGGGAAACCATGACGGTTCCCGTGAATACAGTGCCACAGGGCGGCTTGAACAAGTTCATCCGGGTAAATCTGGACTTCAACTCTTCAAATCGTCCCATCGTGGGCTTTGCTGCCAGCCAGCTGGAGTACAGCACCTTACTGGCAGAGACTCCGTAATCCGAATCATTTAGAGAACATACCCCGCCCTCGAGGCGGGGTTTTTGTTTTTATGAGTGCCGCAGTAATTGTGCCCAGCTTGAACCCTGCTTTTTACGATTTTGGGGTAAAAGTGCAAGGATTTTTGGTTTTCCTCGATCAATAGCCAGAGTAAGTGGCAACCCCCTTCTGTTGCCGATTCGCAAGGAAGCGACCTTTACATTAAAATTGGCACCCAATTTCCCGAATTCACCCGGAAGGTACCTGTCGGCCAGGTACAATTACGACGACACTAAAAAAATAGAGAAATTAGATAAAACACTTGATTTTTTTTTGGAATGATTGTAAACTGATAAGTGGGAGGGAAGGGAGCACAATATGGGTAAAATAAATCAATCGCTATTTCTTTTCTTGAGCCTGGGGATCCTCCTGCTTTCCTGCGAAAACCCCATTGCGCCCGGTTTGGGCAGCGGCGTCGACCTGGATGCCCCCGTCGTCGGGATTTCCACCCCCAGCAACGGGGCCTACGTTCGCGGTGTGATCACGCTGAGCGGCCCCTGGAACGACGACAAGGGCGTCACCAGCGGGACGGTGAGCGTCATCCATCAGGCCACCAACGTGGTGCAGGGCACGAAAAACCTGGACATCAACGCAGACAAGACATGGACTGTCTCCATCGATACCACCACCTACACCGATGGCGAAAAGGTGATTTCCGTCAAGGTCAAGGATGACTCCGGCCGGGAGACGGAAACCCGCTCGCTTCTTTATTTCGACAACACGCCGCCCATCGGTTTGGTGAACCAGCCCACCGATCCGCTGGGTATTTACAACGGAATGGTGAAAATCAGCGGTGAGTCCTACGACCCCTTTGGTATCGATGAAGTCAAAATCGAGGTGTATTCGGACTCATCCCTGGCGACACTGTTGACATCTGCCGTTTTGGAGGGAAAAACCGTTTGGAATTACTTTTTCGACAGCCTGTCTTACGTCTCGACTGTTCAAGACCTTTACTATATCGTAAAGGTGAAGGATAGGGCCGGGAACGATTCGCAGTATTTCTTCCATTACAGCGAGGTGTACGGCCTCAATGGAAGCGTGCCGATCACCATCGACAAGATTTATCAAATCACCCACCTTCCCAACCCCACCGACACCATCGCCCCGCACACCATCAACAAGGGGCAGCTGGTCGGTCCCTCGGGCATCAAGAAATCTTCCGCCATTCTCAAGATCGACCAGGACCTCGATAAGCCCATCGTGGCCTTCCTCGCTCCGCCGAACAACGCGAACATCGCCGGTCCCGCCCTCGTGAACGGAACCGCGTACGATGAAAATCCCGGCCTACTCAAGGTGCAGATGCGGATTGCCGCCCTGGAGGGTCCCACCGGTACCACCATCGTCAACTCCGGCAACGGTTACATCGATCCCGCCGGCGCAGCGGTGGCCAGCACTGTTTGGCACGATCTGACTGGTACTTCGGTATGGAGCGTTAACCTCAACAGTTCGGCGAATTTTTACAACGTGGGACTGGCGACCGGCGCTTACCCCAGCCTTCCCGACACGGGTCCCGGCTCTCACGAAGGGCGGTTCCTCCTCGAGGTGCGCGCCATTGACCTCAACAACAAAATCGGCAACAGCGTTACGCGCATCATTCGGTTCGATGACTCGATTCCCAAGTTCAACAGCATCAGCATCGCCCCCAACACCTACGTCAAGGAGACGATCACCATCACGGGCACCCTGACCGATGACATTCAAATCAACACGGCGCAGATCAGTTTCGATGGTGGGGTGTCGTACACGGCGTTGACTCCCGTGACCGATTACACCGTGGTGGACATCAAGACCTACAATCTGCACATCACCATTGACACAAAGACCGACACCCGAATTCCGGCATCGATCCTGACGAACAAAAACGGAATCCTGAACCTCCGACTCCGTGCGACGGACAATGCCAACTATCAAACCATCCACTACCTGGACCTCTACGTCGATAACTTCTTCCCGAATGGTGTTTTCACCCCGGGCCCCGGAGTAACCCCGGATGATCTGAACAACGTGCTGCCGGCCAAGGCTCTTTTGAAGGGGACTGCCACCGACGATGGCGCCGGTGTGACGGTGAAGAGCATCGAAAAGGTGGAAATCTACTTTACGCGGGGCACCGACGTGCTGCGGCTGACGGACGGGGCCACCGCACCTTATATCACGGAAGACTTTGGCAACGGACAGGGTTTCCGGCCTTACACCACAGACCCGCTGTACAAGACCGAAATCCTGAAGACCCACGTCTACGCCGTTCACGGCAAGGAGCTTCAGGCCAGTGGGACCGGGTACATCTGGCTCTACGGTATGGACAGCTCGGCCTTTAGCGATGGTCCCCTGACCATTCATTTCGTCATTCACGACACGGCGGGAAACCGAACCCACAACACCCAGGCGGGCTTCGTAAAAAATAACAAGCCCGTGATCACGAGCATCACTACCGGAACGGATTTGAACTACAGCGATGTGGTGGAAGCGGCCGAGCAGTTTACCTACACCTCTTCATTCAATGCGCGCAACCGATTGTACCTGCAGATCAATACCACCGGCGGAAACGGTACCTTGACTTATGAGGTCACGGAAAGCTCCATACCTGTACCGGGTGCACCCAGCGGAACCACGAACAGCGGCACCGTGGACATCAGCTCCTTTGCGGATGGACCCAGGACGTATCAGATCAAGGTGACGGACAGTGTCGGCATCGAAGTGACGCAAAACTTTGTGTACAGCGTTCTTCAAACGGACTCGGTGGCACCCACGGTGAGCATCTTGAACTCCGTCCAATCCCACGTGCCGGTGGTCCTTGGTGTGCCGCAAGGGCATCTCGAGGAAACTGCCAACAATCCACTGAATCCCGGCGTGCGGCCGGCGGTCTCGGGCCGGATGTACATCAAGGGCACGGCCAACGACAACATTCGGATAAAAGAATTGCGCATGACTTTGGATGGTTTGGGGACGGACGTCCTGGTGGCTCAATGGAGCAACGTGACCAAGACCCTGGAGAGCGTGCACGCGGATTTCACCATCGACACGCAGACCATGACGGTGAGCGGTGGGCACTCCATCACCTGGACCTACGACTGGCAAACCCACACTGTCACTAACTCCGCCGGTTTGAACGTCCCCTTAAGTGTTGACGTGCAGGATTACCGTTCCGGTTCCCCGCCGCCGGTGAGTGCCAACAGCAGTTATGATGTGGTCCCGTACATTACCTCAATCACCACAACCCAGCTCGCCAACGGGGGCATCAAAGCCCAGAACATCCGATCGGTATCGGGAAAGTACAGTGTCAAGACGGGCACTATCGCCAATTTCATCACGGTCAACGGTTTCAACCTCCGACCGATCACCAACGGGGTGCGCATCAGCAGTTCGGCCCATCCTTCCGGTCTGTCCGGCATCACGCTCCAGGGGTATGCATTGCCGTTTACAGCGCCCAGCAGCCCCTACACCACCCTGGTGGTATCGAACAGCGGGACCTCGGGATCGGGTTATTTCAATGTGATTGCCGGTACCGCCGCCGAGCCTATCCCCACCATCAACAACATCAACGACAACACGCTGAATCAAAACAAAGAACCCAACCCCACGACAGGTAACCTGCTTCTCAACGATGATCGCTACATCAACTTCTTCACGGTGACCAATACCGGCCTAACCAACAGTTTCTTCGCCAAGATGATGATCGATACCGATGGCGTGACACCGATTTGGGGATATGTCCAGGGAACCGCTGCAAGTGACTTACAAGTTCGACGCGGGACGACGGGGTCGAGCAATATTGGAATTGTACGTATTCTCAGTGCCGATCAGTTGGCGATGGCCCGGGATGAGGACAATCGCTACCACATGATCAGCATCAACAACTTCAACAACGGTCGGATGGTGTACTTCAATCATGTCTATGAAACATTAAACCCGCCCGATGGGGGCGCGACCGCGCCTTATTGGTATGGTTACCCGGGTTGGCAGAGTGCTACCAACGGAAACAACGCTTTGGATTTGGATAGCAACAACATCGGCGGCTTAGCATTGGGGCGGGTCAACAACATCAACCTGGTGGCCAGGGGCCGGTCCAACACAACCGGTCAGTACACCCGCCTTTACATGGCCTGGTACGATAACTTTGAAGGCAACCTCTACTTCCGCAACTGGCGGGTAGGATTAGGCGTGACGGGTGGTTTCAACCTGAATGCTGGCTATGGTCAGTCCAACCTCAACGACGTGACCGGGGTCACCCGAGACGCGAGTGCTCGGCTGGTCGCCACCTCCGCAAGTCCGTACCTCGCCCTCGGCGTCACCGACCAGAACTATGTGATCCTGGTGTACTACGATCAAAACGATGGTTACCTCAAACTCGTTCACAGTGCCACCACCGCGGGCGGTTCCACACCGGCGCCCGTCAACATGGCAGCTCCTTTATCGGACACTTTATACTGGTCAACGCCAAGAAATATCGGCCCCCAGTACAGCGGCTGGTACGTCTCGATGTTCGTAGAAAACGATGACAATGCCGCCACCCAGGATGCGATCCACCTTGCCTTTTACGACAGCAACAATGCCGACCTCTACTATGCCTATCTGACGGACTACTCGGACACCGTTCCCAAGGTCGCCCGGGTTGAAGCCAAGTTCTCGGTAGGAATCTACACCGATATCAAGGTCAACGGCGGCAAGCCCTGGATCGCCTACTACAACAATTCCGAAAATGGAACGCGGGAGTCCATCAAGCTGGCCCGGTACAACGGGACCCTGCCCACCGTGCACAATGGCGCCAACCTGGATGAAACAGTAACCGGCCATTGGGAGACGATGACGGTTCCGGTGAACGCGGTGCCCCAGGGAGGTTTGAACAAGTTCACGCGGGTCAACCTGGACTTCAATTCCAGCAACCGTCCCGTGGTGGGATTTTCGACCACCCAGTTGGAGTATAGCGTGTTGTTAGCGGAAACCCCGTAGTTTTTCCTGGGTAAGAGGCTCTTTGGTCCGATTACCTGTCACCCCGCCTGAAGTCTCTGTCACCCCGCCTGAACCCTCTGTCACCCCGCCTGAAAGGCGGGGCAGGTGTTATACTACAACCAAAGAGGTATCGATCGTGAGACCCAAAATCTATCAATTTCTCATATCGATGATGGCCGCGTGTCTCTGGGGATGCACCTCGGGAATGGCGGAAATTCGGCTGGGGTATGCGGACGAGGTGCCGATGCTTCTCGTGGGGAATTTGATCCACGCTGTCCTGGAGGATGAGGGAGTCCGGGTCAAGGTTGTCCTGGGGCCAGGAACTACCGAAGAGGTGCGGCAACACCTCCTCCAGGGAGAGATCGACATCGCCCCTGACGATGTGTTGAACGGGGGGACCTATTTCGGGGAAGTAGGCGAGACGGTTTGGAACGACCCCGATGCGGCCTTCAATTGGGTGCGTGCCCTCGACGGGGAGCGCCATGGCCTGATCTGGCTGGATCGGGCGCCGGCCGAGACCGGTTGGACGATAGCCCTCCGTCAGGATCTGGCCGATGGCCAGGGCATTCGGACCTTGAGCCAGCTCACTCGGTACGTAAAATCGGGCGGGGTGTTCCGCCTGGGGATCACCGACGAGTTTTTCGAGTCGGTGTGGGGACTGGGAGCCCTTTATCGGACCTACGGCCTGGGATTGAAGCCGGAGCAGCTCTGGTTTTTTCCCGACGGGGAGCGCTTCCAGGCGCAGAAGGCCGCCGCCCTGGAAGAGGAAGGGGTGAAAGCTGCCGTCGGGAAAGGCTCGGACGGGAGCCTGATCGCTTTTGACCTGGTGCCCCTGGAGGACGACCGCCACGCCCTGCCTGCCGGCCGAATCGGCATCGTGGCGGTGCGCAGCTTGATGGACCGCGTACCGGAATTAGGAAGCAAACTTGTGGCCGTCCTTCGGCGGCTGGATGGTCCCACGCTTCGAAAGCTCAATTTTGACATCGCCGTGGAGGGTAAGGAGGCGGCCGACGTCGCCCGAAGCTTTCTCTCGCGTCGTTGAAACAACATAAATGTGGAAACACATACATAAACGTATTAAATGGACGCCTCTAGCAGGGTAAGTTTGCGGTTCTTCGTTAAATAAAATCGGAACTTTTCCTTTCGGGCGTGTTAATCCAATGCTAGTGCCGCGATAATTGTTCCCGACTTTCCACGTCTTTTGCGGGTTTTTAAGCAAAAAGAAGGGTTTTTTAGCCTATTTTCGTGTTCCAGTGTAAAGAAATGGCAACACCGAAGAATCCGTTTTTCCGCGGGGCTCGGTGGAACCGGCATCCTGAGAAGCAAAAACCCTATTTTTTCAGCAAAACGGCAGGATGCCAGGTACAATTGCCGCGGCACTGAATTATCCATTCATGGGAAATCAGATTTTTCTTCTTTTCCGATAGATTGGCACAAAAATTGCTTGCGTTAATAAGGTTAACCTTTTTTACGGAAAGGAAATCGTGATGAACGTGACAGAAAAGAACAGGGGAACAAAAGTAGTGGAGCTGGAAAAAGCATTTTGGGATCGGTTTGAACTCGTCACTTATTTTCAGCCCATCGTTTCGATCAAGAAAAAAACCGTGATCGGCTTCGAGGCCCTCACCCGCGCCTGGGACAGACAGGATAATGTGCAGATTTCGTATGCAGACCTGAAAAATTTCGTCAAAACCCAGCAAGACAGGCTTTGGTTAGATCGCAGCTGCCGCCGATGCGCCCTGCGAGCCTGGAAGAAGTGGCAGGATGATTTTCCCGAGTCCTTGCTCTTTTTGAACTTCGATGTGGATGTGCTCAATCAGGGAGTGCTGGGCTCCAATGTCCTGTTAGACACGGTGCTGGAGTGCGGACTGTCCCCAAACCTCATCGTGGTGGAATTGGTGGAGCAGAGGGTTCAACGGGATGATGACCTCGTTGCCTTTGTCGAAAAGTACCGTCATCACGGATTCCTGATCGCCATCGACGACTTCGGCGAGGACTCGTCCAATCTGGAACGGCTTTTTCTCATCCGTCCCGACGTCATCAAGATTTCGAAACGCTTGCTGGATGCGCCTCGCTACACCGAGGAATACGGAAAGTCGGTGCTCACGGGTGTGGCGAACTTTATCACGAGCCTGGGGGCCATCGCCCTGGTGGAAGGGGTGGAGACCATCCACCACCTGCACGATGCCGTGGACTGCAACATCGACGTGATCCAGGGGTATCTGGTGGCGCGACCCCAGGAAAACATCGGGGGCGACAACGGCGAACTCTTGCAGGAGAACCTCAGGAAGATCGTCGAAATCGCGGGGATGCACCGGATGAAAAACATTCAGCTTTCCAGGATGAAAAGTAATTACATCCTTCAGGAAGCCCGGCACCTGGCACAGTTGATCGAACAGGTGACCGAACCGACCGATCCCAACGAAATGCTGGCCCGTTTCACGGCCCTGGAAGAGCAGTTCGTGTGCATTTATCTTTTGTCCGACAAGGGACGGCAAATCTCCGATACCTTTTTCCGCGAGAGACTGGATTGGAAAAATGCCCTTTATCGGCCAGCCAGAGTCGGAGATGACCACAGCGAAAAGGATTATTTCCTTTACATCAAGGCCGGCTCGGATCAGTACTACTCACCGCCCTACATCTCCCTGGCGACAGGTTCATTTTGTACCACCATTTCCATCGCCATCAAACGAGGTGTGTTCAGCGGGACCGTTTTCTGTGTCGATTTCGTTGTCTAGGGGGGATCGAACGCTGCCCGGCACTGGGATCGGAACATCGGCCTGAATTCAAATGAGCTCGGACTAGATATCGTCTTTGATGGCCACCAGCTTCAGGATCCGGGACACCTGTAGCTCGATCTTTGCGTTAGTTTGAAGATTCTGCGCGTGCAGCACGGGATCTCGTTTGCTTTTGAGCAAACTCAGGGGTTTGACCTGGTAAGTCAGTTTTTCGTTGCGATCGTCCGCGTAGTCGCAAAAAAGAATTTGGTTGCCCTTTTCCAGGGCGTCGACAATCAGGTTGTACTTTCCCTGGAGGTTGAGTCCGCTCACCTCGCGTGGCGACAGCTGGGACCAGACATACTCGAATTGGGAGGGGTCGAGCAGGTAGCCCTGACGGGCAAATTTTCGGAATGTCTCGAGCTGAAGGCCAGGAGGCTTGTCCCGAAGGAAGTCCTCAATCTCCCGCTCGAGGGCGGGGGCATCGCCGCCCGCCTGGGACGAATCCTCCGTGGTGTCTGCGGGAGGCAGGGAAAGGAGGATTTGCGGCGGTATATGCACCAGCTTTTCCTGGTGAAAGAGGCTCCAGTAGGACTGTTTTTTTGAGGTATCCTCGATTCGGGGGACTCGGTTCCACGGTGCCTTTTTGGTCCTCGCGCGAAATTGCTCCCAGGCTTTCTCCGAAAAAAAGAACCGGCCATCTCCCAGGTCGTGCACGCCCTCGATGAGTTCTGGCTGATGGCCCCGAAAGACGCTGAGCAGGGGTTCCTTGATCTGGACGAATACTCCCCGCTGAAGCTGGACCAGACGGTGCTGTTCTTCCCATTGAGCAAGCGTAAAAGCGATGTTCTGGGGAAGCGGCGTGCCGCTGAAACGTTCGAGAGCCTTCACCAGCTTTTGGAGCTGACCGCCCCGTTCGAGGTAATCCTGAAAAGCGACCTGATCCAGTCGGGTCACCAGGATGTTTTCGCAGCGCACGAGACGGCTGCAGCGTGCCAGCCAGAGACCCAGTTCCAAATCGACATGTTCCGCAACGAGTTCATGGTTGGGATTCACAACCAGGCGGGCGGCCGATTGTGAACTGGGGAAGGACGCCAGAGAATAAGGCTCGGCGCCCTGGTGTTTTTGAACCCAGTCGATGAGGAGATTGGCCCATTCCAAGTATTCCCCAACGTTATCGGCGACCCAGGCAAAGACGTGCTGCAGCTCCTCGATGGTGAAGCATCGGTCCCGGGGAAGGCGGTCGAAGAGGGGAGCGGTATCGCGAACAAGGTTTTCCATGCAATCGGTCATGAAGGTCATCAAAAAGAGTGCTCGTTCCAGGGGCGTTTTTTGACTTAGGTAGTCCCACTCCAGCCAGTCCACCTTGTAGAGTTTTTCTTCCTCCTCGTCCTCCTCCGTTTCCAGGAGCTGCAGGTCCTCGAGGTCATGGATGTCGAAGCCGCGATGTTGTTGGCCCGGCAGGAGTTTCTTGAACTTTTTTTTCAGGAAGACTTCGTCCTGCAAGGGGTACTCGACGATGGTCAGGAGCATGACCACAAGGGGCAGTTCGTCGTAGGGAGGCTGTGGGAGTGTCGGCGGGCAAATCCTTCCCCGACATAGCTGCAGGGGGTTGAGCTCCCGCGCCCACCTCTCGGGATCGATAGCGGGGCTGGGAAGCCAATATTCGGTGTAGTTTTCGCGGTAAGGAAAGGCGAGGAGCCTTTTTTCAAGACGTGTCAGGGTTGGATGGGGATCTTTGTTCGTGATGATGCGACGCCCTGTCCAGAGTTCCCGAATTTTTTCCTCTTCAACGGGCCGATAAGTCCAAAGTATCGTCAAGAGGCGCCCCTCCTCGTGACTGAGCGAGTGACGCAGGTTCGCATTGACGCTTTCCTGTTTAAGGAAGTGGATCAGCTTTTGGGCCAGCTGATTTTTGTTATAGGGATGGGAAAAATCTCCGAGGTAGTGGCGGTAAATCGAGAAAAAACGATTTTCGTCCAGCTTGAGCAAATAGCTCAGCCATTTGTTTTCTAAGTCTTTCATTATTTATATCCAATAACTCCAAAAATGTTGGCCTTCCTGTAGTGCCGCGTCAATTGCACCCAAATAAACTGTACGTGGTCCCATCGACCTAACTTAAAATATAAACGCATCGCACGGGTGTTTTGTCCCAAAATTACGAAATTTTGCGCCGAGCTATCCCGATCTTTCGCCCGGGCGGGGTCATCGGGATGTGCCGTTCCAGGGGGCGCCGGGAAACCCAGGCCACCCAACGCTGAATTTCGGGGGCACCGAGGAGGGACTCCAGGGTGTTGTAGCGCTGCTTGAGTTCTCTGTTCGTGAAGAGCCGGTGGATGATGTCGCCGCATTGGTAGTCTACCCATATCGTGGGGCTGGTTTTTCTGCCCGAAGCCGGGATGAGGTGGTGGCGCTCAAAAAAGCGCTTGTCGCCGGTTCGACCGCAAAGTTGACATCGAAACATGGTTCAAGATACCACAATTCAGGAAAATATGGTAAATTAGCATTAGTGCGATCTCTGCGAATTCGCTTGTTGCTGTTTTTCATTGTGCTTGGGCTTTTGAGCGCCGTGGCCTCGGGGGGAATCCAGGTCTATCGATTTTACACTTATCTCTTTCAAACCATCGAATCCGACTTGAACCGAACGGTCACCAACGTCGCGGACCTTCTGGACCATGAAGCGATGATCCAATCGACGGACCCGAAGTTCGCTAACGAACCCTGGTTCATTCAAATTACCAAAATCATGCGAGCTGTAAAGCGCTCCATGAACCTAACGTATTTTTACGCCCTTGTTCCCGACGATCAAGGCAATTTCGTGTTCGGCATCGATGCAAATGATACCTTTGAATGGGACGGAGACAAAAACAACACCGCAGAACCGAATGTCCAGGGGACCATCTATGAGGAGATGCCCACCAAGGCCCTCGAAGCCTGGGAAACCGGCGAACTGCGCTTTCAGGACGAGTTTTACACCGACCAGTGGGGAACCTACCTCTCCTCGTTTTTCCCGGTCAAGAACGAAGCCGGGGAGAAGCTCTACCTGATCGGGGCCGACTTCAACGTCAGCAGCGTGTTTGCCCGCCTGAGCGAGGCCCTGACCTCCTTTGTCGTCGCGATGACGGGGGCCCTGGCAATTTCGGTGCTGTTTGCCTGGCTGATCAGCCGCTCGCTGACCCGGCCGATCGTGAGCCTGACGCAGGTGGCCGAACGCCTGGCGCGCAAGGATTTCGATGTGGAGATCCGGCTTCCCCGTGTCAGGGACGAGATCTATCGGCTGGCTGAGGCGTATCGGACCATGGCGTCGGAGATCGAAAACTACACCGCGCATTTGGAGGATATGGTGGCGCAGCGCACGCAGGAATTGCGTGAGGCCAACGCCCAGCTGAAGCGGCGGCAGGAGGAGATGGAGCGGGACCTGAGGCTGGCGCGGCGGATCCAGCAAAACATCCTGCCCAGCGAGAAGACCTATCCCCAGCGGGAGGAGATGGAGTTCGGCTCGGTGTACGAGAGCATGGTGGAGGTGGGCGGGGACTTTTTCGACATCGTGCGGTGCGGCCGCAACCAGTACGGGATTCTGATTGCGGATGTGTCGGGGCACGGGGTGCCGGCGGCCCTGGTGACGACGATGGCGAAGGTGAGCTTCAACAGCAA
>CALGPJ010000029.1 GCA_937960645.1 uncultured Spirochaetia bacterium
GGTGTTTCCGGCCCGGGAGCCGCTGCGGGAGTTTCACCGCAGGGTGTGGAACCGGGAGGATCGGCTGAAGGATAAGGAGGGGCGGGACCTGTGGCCAACGAATGAGAACTTGGGGCGTCTGAGGGCGTGAAAACCGCGCGGGAAGGCGATCGCGGTAGGAACCGGGGCTTTTGCCAGTTTATTCACCGCTAAAAAAAGATTGTTCCTTGGACCGGCTGTCTGATTTTTAGTAGATTGTAACGTGATCGGTCGCTACCTGCGTGAATCCTCTTACCTCAACCTTCCCGAGTTTTTCTACTCCCTCATCCAAACCGATCCAGCCCCGCATCCCGAATGGGCCGTCTTCAATCGTTCGCTCGCACGGGACCTGGGTATGGATTTCGAAGAAGATCAGGATGACTTGCTGATCCTTAGCGGATCCCAACCTCCCCCCCCCGGACTGCGCGTCCTGGCCCAGGCCTACTCGGGGCATCAGTTCGGGCACTTTACCAAATTGGGCGACGGACGGGCCGCGGTGCTCGGAGAGGTTCAGGCCCCGGATGGGACAATTTGGGAGCTGCAGCTCAAGGGTAGCGGCCCCACCCCGTACGCGCGCCGGGGCGACGGCAAGGCGGTCCTCGGACCCATGCTGCGGGAGCACGCCATCGGCGAATACCTTCACGCCCTCGGCATTCCCACCACACGCGCCCTGTCCGTGGTGCTGACCGGTGAACCCGTCTGGCGCGAGGCGTTCAAGCCCGGGGCGGTGGTGTGCCGGGCGGCAAAAAGCCACCTGAGGGTGGGAACCTTCGAACACGCCAGCTATTTTGGCGGTCCCGAGCAGCTACGCCTCCTGGCGGATTTCGCGATCCAGCGTCATTACCCTCACCTGATTGGCGAACCGCATCCCTACATCGAATTCGTCCGGCAGGTAGGACAGGCTCAGGCCGACCTGGTGGCCCGCTGGATGGCCCTGGGCTTCATCCACGGGGTGATGAACACCGACAACGTCGCCATCAGCGGTCAATCGATCGACTTTGGCCCCTGTGCCTTCATGGAAGAGTACCGCTCGGATCGACGATTCAGCTCCATCGACACCGAGGGCCGCTACGCCTGGGGTCGGCAGCCAGCCATCGCTGCCTGGAACCACGCCCGCTTTTCCGAAGCCCTCATTCCGCTTTTGGCCGATGACGAAACCAGGGCTCTGGAGGTGGCGCAAACGCTGTCCGACGAGTTTGGCACCTGGATGCTCGCCTCCCTCCGAAGACACTTTGGATTCAAACTGGGATTCGAAAACTACAAGGAAGGGGACGATGAGCTTTTGAACCAGCTGCTCGTCTTTATGGAAAAGACCCAGGCCGATTACACAACCACCTTTCGCGGGCTCACGGACTTTCTCGCCGGCCGAGTGGATCGGCCACCCATCGAGAACGGGGACTGGCTCCTGCGATGGCAGCGGCGAACCGAATCGTCCCCTGAGCCCCTGGCCTCGATGGAGGCCGCCAACCCTCGCCGCATCCCCCGCAACTGGATCCTCCAGGATGCCCTGGACACGGCTGAGGCCGGAGATCTCGGGCCCTACCTCGAACTGGCCTCACACCTGCGCGACCCCTGGGGAGATGATTTTGAAAGAAGTCCTCGAACGCCCCGGCGTCCCTTCGTGACGTTCTGCGGAACCTGAACCTCCTATCAAGCCAGAAGCGAGGCAGGAATCGAGGCGTCGGTTTTGATCATCACTCCTTCCTGAAAGGCCTCGGCTTGAAGCCGGCTAGCCATCACCACCGGAGGTCCCATCAGGGTGATTTCCAATCGGTGGACCGAGCCGAGAGTCGCCGTCAGCACATGTCCCGACGCGATGCCAATGCTTAGAGTCAGGGGTTCTTCCAGAAATGGAGGGCGGACGTCGTTGTAAGTTTGCAGCCAGGTTTTGATCGCCTTGACACAGCGGACCGCCTGAACTTCCTCTTTTTGACCTGGTACCACACTGGAAAAGCTGCAGATCAATGTGTCTCCAAGGATTTTCGATACAGAACCGGAATGACTGTAAACCAGATCCATGAGGTCGGTGAGCATTTCGTTCAAAAAGCGTGTGTACTGTTCAGGATCGATTCTCGTCCAGAGCGAATCGATTCGGTTGATGTGCACGTGGACAATGGTGGCGTAGACTTTGACGGATGCCGACTTATCATCCCCGTTCCGCAGAACATGGGACAGCATATCCCCCGAAAAAAATCTTGCCAGCAAGGCTTTGTCGTTTGCCAGAATACTATTGGTTTCAGCCAGTCGGAAATGCCAAAATTCGCTCCACTTTCATGATCACGAGTTCCGCTGTACTGTACCCCAACATTTTGGCAAACGCCTTGTTCACCCTGCGAAACTGACCGTCACTGCTCGAAATATACATGGGCTGTTTGACATTTTCAAAAAATATTTCATAGCTCATGTTCAATGCCTCTGTCATCGATCCTCCTGTGGAAACCTGATCCGGATGTCCATCATCGCAGCCTCACGAAAGGTTACGGAAATCTTACCGCCAAGATTTTTGATCTGCTCTCGGACCCAGGACATACCCAACCCCCGACCCGCTGCCTGGTCGACAACCTCCGCTGTCGACACATCACCGCTAAACGCATACCGCAAGTAATCAGCCCTCCCCCAACGCGACACCTCCGCCGGCGACTTTCCCGATTCAAGCGCCCGTTTACGCAAGGCGGCAACATCCAGTCCCTGACCGTCATCCTGACAACGAAGCTCGACAAAACCATCCTCCGCCTTTATCTCGAGCCGTATCTTCCCCGTCCTGTTTTTCCCACGGTGGATTCGCGTATTCGGGTCCTCTATTCCGTGGACAACCGAGTTACGGACCAGCTGAACGAGAATATCTTTGACAATTTTGAGCGTTGATGGACTTAAAAGGTTAAGACGCAAGTGTTCCGCATCCACTGACACCTCTTTGCCTTTGTCCCGAGCAATTCGTTCGGCCAGTTTCGTCAATTTTGCGACGAACCCCTCCGTGGCTGTCTCCAAACTGGTTTCAGAAGCAGCTTTGACCGATTCTTGATCCAAAAATGCGTTCTTGAAAGACTCGATACGTTCCAAAAAATGCCTCATCCGTTGACCGGTTTGTTGCAACTCGCTCATCTTGATGGTCAAATTCAGGAAATCGGCGTTTTCCAGGGGGCTTTTTTTACGCAAACGATCGATGAGGCTTTCAAGCCGATGGGTTGCCTCAACAATGAAATCGAGCTCCAGTAAGGCCGCCTCTCCCTTGAGTCCGTGCGCCAACCTTCCCAGACTCTTGAGGACGTCCCGCGGGGATCCTTGCTGTTTCTCCAAAACCAAATTCATCTTTTCCAGTTTAGAATCGAAGTCGTGAACGAACTCCGCAAGCATGCTGGGGTCCATATGAAGGATCTTGTAAAAAAGATCCATTTCACTCTCTTTTTCCCGCCGCACCTGGTCCATGCTCTGTTCCAACCTCGCTTGTTCGGTCAGGTCTCTGGCCACGCCCATCACACGGTTCACCGAACTTCCATCCATCAGACGCTGAAAGGTCACGCTCAATACATAATCTTCAGAATCTCCGGGATATTTCACCGTAAATCGGCTAAGAGGATTGAGGCGACGGACGCTTTTCCAATCGAGCTTTTCATCGAAAAGCATCGGTAAAAAATCTTCCATCGTCTTGATCAGATCTGTCCCAATGAGAGGATTAAGGAGTTGGGAAAACGATTGACCTGCCAAATCCTTTGTTCGGAAAATCGCTTCCATGGCACCGGAATAATACGGACCGATGACGAAATCCCTGTCTATCAGGAATAGGCCCTCGTTGACGTTGTCCAGGATACTGGTGTATTCAGATTTTGCAACGACATTTTGCTGTAAATGATCCAGCACCTTATTGTACATGCTCGCGATTTGCCCAACTTCGGTAAACGGTTCGACAGGTGCCCGAAGATTCAAGTCGCCGGTTTTAGACTGTTCATCCAGGGTTTTGTACAAATCGTAGATTTCGGTTGTGGCTCCATGCTCGGCACTGTTCAGCCCTTCGATTTCGTCTTCCTCGGTGACACGCAAGGGGATGATTTTATCGACAACCCAAATCAAAGCGTAACTGACCATGAGAGCCCACAAGCCTGCCACCCCGATTCCCAGGCTTTGCACGCCGATTTGCTGCAGACGGTTCAACCCGTTATCCAGGATATCGAGATCTCCAAAAAGACCGACTGCAAGGGTTCCCCAGATACCCGCGAAGAGGTGGGCAGGTATGGCACTGACCGCATCGTCGATACGTACCCGATCCAAAAGTTTTCCCCCCAGGGCGGCGATGATACCCCCGACGGCACCGATCAAAACACTCTCCGGCTCGTGGACGACATGAGCATTGGCCGTGATGGCCACCAGACCTCCCACACTGCCGTTGATTACCAGGGAGACATCGGCCACCTTGAGGGCGGGCCATCCAACGGCCAGGGCTGCGGTCATCCCGGCTGCTGCCGCCATAACCGTTCTTAAGATGATGCCGGGCACCGCATCGTTCATCGCCAGGGTAGACCCCCCGTTAAATCCGAACCAGCCGAACCAAAGTAAGATCACACCGGTGACGGCGTTGGGGATGTTGGAGCCGCTGATGGGATTGACGGAATTGTCGGGATTGTACCTACCCAGCCTTGGCCCCAAGACGAGGAGGGCCGAAAGAGAAACCCAGCCCCCAACACTGTGGACGACGGTGGATCCAGCGAAATCAACAAATCCCAGCCGCCCCAACCACCCCTGGACCTCACCGAATAGGGCCCCGCCCCAAATCCAGTGACCGATCACCGGATAAATGGCAAAACTGATAATAATTGTGACGAGTATATAGGCGCTAAACCTCATGCGCTCGGCCACGGCACCGGAGACGATGGTGGCAGCTGTCGAACAAAACATTGCCTGAAAGACGAAAAAAGCCCCCTTCCAGGGGATGGCTGTTGTATGAAAGACAAAGTGATCGCTCCCGATTAGTCCGAAAAAACTCACACCAAACATCAGCCCAAAGCCAACACCCCAGTAAACCATGAGACTGATCCCCAGGTCGGTCAGGTTTTTGATGGCGACGTTGATGCTATTCTTGGATCGGGTGACACCTGACTCGAGAAGGGCGAACCCCCCCTGCATCACGAAAACCAGGGCGGAGGCAACCATGATCCATAGCGAATCGACGGGCTGGAGGTTCATGACTCCAATCCAGCGACCAAACAGGCTTTCATCCCTTCCCAGGAAAAAGGAATGACAAAGGACGGGGGCTTCAACCGTAACGATACATCGGTGGGCTTGCCGGACACCACAATCGGAACACTAATTTGAAAATCAGCTCCAAAGTACTTTTGAAGGTTTCCCGCTATCGTGTTGGCCATCTCGCCGACCATATCGAGGAGAACCTGATCGTCGCCTGAGGAATCTCCCAAAACGATTTGGGTCATTTTTACGAGCAGATCCCTTTTGGTAGTGAGATAAATCCCCCCTTTTCTGGGCCCACTGATACCGATGAGGCCCGTGAAGTCCATCACCACCGAATCCTGATTCTTGATATAGGGCAGGCCCATCTGGGGCCCTTGACCGGTCAACTGTTGGAAATAGTTGAAGACCGTATCGATGAAGTGACGCAGTTCCGTTTCAGTCACGATCCCTCCCCCAAAACTCTTCGGATCTCCTCGACGATTTGCTGCTCCGTGAAAGGTTTTGGCAAAAAGGAGAAGGCACCTAACTTGAGTGCCTTGATACCGGTTGCCTGGTCCGAAAGGGCACTGATGACGATCACCTTAGCTGAGGGCTTGATTTTCTTGATCTCCGACAGACAACTCAAACCGTCCATGAACGGCATGGTGATGTCCAATGTCACCAAATCGGGCTGGTGCTTTTGAAAGAGGTCAAGCGCTTCTTTTCCATTCGAAGCAGTGGCGCAAACTTCCAAACCCAAGGGCCCCAAGTATTTTTCAATCGCTCGCCTGATGATCGAGCTATCGTCCACAATGAGTAGTTTCATGGAATGCTTTTAGCAATATTCATGCCATGACCATCCACTTATTGAATTACTCCTAGAGGTTTTTTCATTCTGTCTTGACTGTTGTCAGTATTTGATTGTCCGTTTAATTTTTTCAGCGTCCTCTAGTGTATAAGTCAATGCGATAAATTATCTGATGAGGGAGAGATGATTGCCAAAGGTTCGTTTGAGATATAAGGGGTGTGCGGCCGAGGGCAGGAATTTTTAGGTTAACCAGCAGGTGATTTTGCGAATAAAAATACATTTATGTTAATTATACTACATAAATGTATCTTTTTTCTGTGCTGCGGCAATTGCACCCTCGAATCCTGTGCCCGATCGCGGCGGCCCCTCCCGTCTTTTTTACGCAAAGGCTCCCGCTTCGGGAACACCCGCCCCCTGCCCAACCGCTGCGCGTGGTGTTGAAGCGGCTTTTGCGGTGGAACCAGGGCTTTTGGCCGGCCAACAAAGGAGTGCGCGGCTGGTGGCGGGCGCGTCGGGGTTGGGACAGAACAGGGGGAGGAAAGACATAGGAAACACCTCCATCCTGATAAGCGAAAAGGAGAGGGTTTTGGACGTGTTTTTTTGGGAAAAAATCGAGGAAGGGGTCAAAAAAGCGAAAAAATGCTACAAAAGGGCAGGAAAAGTGCCCCAAAAAAGTGCAGTTGCCGCGACACTACGTAACGGTTGCAATTACGAAATGTTTCGTTTATGGTTGAACAATGATCAAAAATGTCTTAATCCTCGGATTGTGTGGCCTTACCTCGATTCTTTACGCTCAGTACTCCTACGAACTTCACCCCATCGACGATCTGGACAATCTCGGACTGGTTCACCACCCCCAAATTTTGCAAATGCTCGATTTCAAAGGCCGGGTCTACACCGTGCGAATCGATGAAACCCGATTTTCCCGTCGTGGCAATCGCTGGGTCGAGGGACGCCGAAACGTCCGGTTCACCGCTCTTTTTGATGAAAAAGGCCGATTGCGGGAGGAATCACAATACAGTCCCTCCAGCGATCTGATTCGCCGCAGCGGTTTTGTGCCCAACCAGGAAACCGGTGTTGAAACATATCAGGTGGCCCGGAGTCGGGTCCAAAACCTCTGGTCAAGCTTACCTCGATTTAACGCCCAGGGTCAGATCGTTTCGGAAGCAATCACCTTAGAGAGTGGCGAAACCGAAGAGCGCGTTCATACCTGGCAAAACGGAGTGTTGCAGCAAAGTCGATTGCCAGCGATCACGGAAGTTTACCGATATGATAATTGGGGATCCCTCGCCTCCGTTGAAATCATTCGTCAGGGGGAGCCGACAACCGTGAGGAGGGTAACCCGTGACGCCTTGGGCAGAGCACAAACCCTCGAATGGTTGGTCGATGGACAAATTGTGGCTCAAAGCACCCTGACCTGGAAAGACGACGCCCTCGTATCTCAGGAAATCAGCCGGGACGGAAAGCAATACTTTGTCGAGTACAGTCTGCCCGATGCTGTGGGTAATTGGCAGAAAAAAGTCATTTTCGAGGTGTCAACCAACGGTGAGCGCACCCCGATTTACGCACGCTATCGCCGAATCCATTACTACTGAAGCTTTCTCTTCAGTCATTTTAATTAAATACATACATTCATTTGCTTGATTCCTTTTACTAAAGGCGTTAGACTCATTCTAGAAATTTCATCCGAATTGAGTGAAGGAGTGTGAATGTCAGTGAAAGTACTTTTATGGCTTTTTCTCGGTGCCCTCTGGCCGCTTGCTGCACAAAATAATGCCCTCATTGACGTTTTTTTGCAAAAAGAGGCTGCGGATTTTGGAACAGCCGCCTACCTTGTTGTGGTTGGGGCCAACATTGCTAACGAGACGATCACCATCGAACAAGCAAAAAAACTCGTCCTCGAAAAAAATTGGGGGTTCACAGAAAAGGATTCCCAGGAACCCCTTCGCGCGGGCGAACTGTCCCTGATGTTATTGAACGCTTTGGAACTTCGCGGAGGACTTCTTTACAGCCTTTTCGGCGGCCCCTGGTATGCGTTCAAAGAAGCGACTTACCGAGGATGGTTCCCGAGCCATTACTCCGCTTTCCGAATCCTCAAAGGCTGGGAGGTCATCCAGGCTTTGAGTGCCGCCCTGGAACAAAGGAGTGTGCGCGATGCGAACTAAGTTCCCCATCCTTTTCGGTTTGATCGTCGCTCTATCCTGGGGGGTCACAGCCCAGGATTTTGGCGGTATCATCACCGAAAGTTTTGACGTCGACACCTCGGCAGAGAGCGCGCCTTCCTGGGCAAACAACCTCAATTTGGTGCTTTATTTCGATTGGAAAAGCGATTCCTGGCAGTTTCAGTCCCAGGGAAGCCTCACCCACAACTATCGGAGCGATCAAAGCCAGCTCTTCCACGCCGACCTCGACATTTTTCGATTCCAGTATGTTTTTTTAGGTATCCTCGGGGACGCCTCGGCACTTCAACTTGACGTGGGTCGATTCAATTACACCGATTCTTCCGGTCTCGTCATCAACACCAACATCGATCAGTTCACTTCGCGCCTCGACTGGTCAACTCTCGATGCCACGCTGGGGGCCGGTTATTCAGGACTTGTCAGTAAGTATACGAGCAGGATCCTTTACAACTTAAAAGACGCCATCGATTCGGGCGATTCAGCTATTTATCTGGCTTCTCCGAGGCTCTTTGCCTGGTTGAGCCTGGGTTGGGAGCCCCTGCCGCTCGCAAAAATCGAGGCCGGCTACCTCCGCCAACAGGACCTGAGGGCCTATGTCAACAGTCAGTATCAACCCGCTCAGGACGGGGACCTTTTGTTCAAGCCCGCCAACCCACCCCCGTTCGACACGAATTACTTCCTTCTGCGGTTCGATTGGGGGCTGTCGAATTTGGGGCTCAAACTCGGCCTGTCCGGTGCCCTGAGTCAGGGAAACTCCCTCACCCACGTCAATCTCGAAGGGTATAAATCCATCGCGCATCTTGGCTGGGCTGCCGAAGGACGGGCTGAGTGGCAGATTCTGCAGGAGACTGGTTCGCTGCAATTCCGTGGCTTGATCGCATCCGGAGATCCGGCTGAACGCACCTACTTTTACGAGGGCGGATCGATCGGTGAGACTCTCCCGAGCCTTTCTACCTTCAGGTCGGCCTCCCCTGCCGGCATCGGAAAGGTTTTCCAGCCCATGATCGGAAACCTGGCCCTGGTAGGCCTGAAATGGAGTCACCGCCCCTGGAAAACTCCAGCCTTTACAATGTGGAGCGGCCTCGAATACAGCCTGGAGGTCCTCACCAGCTTCCGAATGAACAAAGGAGCAATCAGCGTCGTCACGAACGCCAACTCGGACCAATACTACCTTGGGACGGAATTGATTGCCAGTATCAATTGGAATATTTTCTCCGACTTCAGCCTTGGCATGACGAGCGCCTGGTTCGTTGCCAACCAGGGGAGTGGCGGGGTGTTCCAAAACACTCGGGAAGCTTTCGAAAGCCAGAACTCTCTGGTTTTGCGTGTTATATTCTAAACATGGAGGATAGGCGATGAAAAGTGCTTTGTCTTTTTTGCTGATTTTGACGGGTTTGGGGCTTTACGCTCAAGGGACCATCACCGAAGTTCAAGGGAAGGTGGAGGTGTTGCTGCCGGGCCAGACGCAATGGCGTGTGGCAACGGTCAACATGAGCCTTCCTGTTCAAGCGACCCTTTCCACGGGCTTCAATAGCAGGGCCTCGATTCGATTGAATGCCAGCACCCTCCGATTGAAACCCATGACACGTATCACTCTGGAAGCCCTGGCAGCTGAGAGTACCAACCTTAACCTGCGCGTGGGCTCGGTCAATGCCGAGGTCCGCCGAGGGGACGCTCAGGAGTTGAACTTTACCGTTCGTACTCCCCAGGCCACCGCTTCGGTTCGCGGAACCGATTTCGATTTGACCCCCTTCGACCTGCGCACCACCAGCGGTTTGGTATCGTTCCAGACTGCCTCAGGCAGCGCCCTGGTACCTGCCGGTGCCAACTCAGAAATCGGTGAGCTGAACGTGCCGGAGAAACCGTTGCGTCGCTTAGGGTATGCCGGTGTCCTGAATCGACGGATCCGACTTGCAGAGGCCCTGCGTGACCGTGCGCGGCGCTTGCCTGCCGGCAATATCCTGGTCATCCTGGAATAAAATGTTTCTCGCCATTTTGTCGCGCTTTTTCCGGTCCATCCTCATTGGATGGGCCAACGTCATCCCCGGGGTGAGCGGCGGTACCATGGCGGTGGTCGTCGGCCTCTATGAGGAGGCCATGGGCGCCATCGGCCACATCGGACAACGCAGCAAACTGCGTCAAAATTTGTCCATCCTGGCGCCCATCGTTCTTGGAGTGCTTACCGGTATCGCCCTTTTCAGTCGGCTCATCCTCTGGTTGTTGCAAAATTACCCGACTCCAACCGGGTTGTTCTTTTGGGGCCTGGTGGCCTCCGGTCTCCCTCTCCTTGTCGGCCTCTTCCTCAAGGCGAAGCCCGGGTTTTCTGGCTGGCTCGCAGCGGCCCTTGCCCTTGCCGTCATGCTCGTATTCACCCTGGTGTCACCTCCCGATAAAAACAGCCTGGCCGTCATCAGCCAGCGCGATTTCCTGACCCTGCTGGGCTTTTTCGTGGCAGGGTTCATCGCGACGGCGGCCATGGTGATTCCGGGAATCAGCGGCTCCTTTCTTCTGCTGATGCTGGGCCTGTATACTACGGTATTCGGCGCCATCCCGGCCTTGGACTTTTCGGTCATCATCCCGTTTTTTGTAGGGGCCATTCTGGGAATCCTTGCCACAGCCCGAGGTATCGATGAACTTTTGAACCGCAAGCCGGCCATCGCTTACGGGATCATCCTGGGTTTGGTGGTGGGCAGTCTCTTTCCCCTGGGATTGCAGGCGTTTCAGGAGAACAATCTCCAGATCAGCCAGCTCAGCCTGGAGTTCTGGTTCTGGCCGGTGAACGCCCTGGGCATCCTTTTGGGACTCAGTTTGGGGCTCTTGCTCGGAAAAAGACCGAAAAATTAAACAATACTCGTCAACGCCTTTCAAAAACTCGGACAAAACCGACACCTAATCGCCTTTTCTAATCAGGAAAAGGAGGCATTATGCGTTGGTGGGAGGAATGGCGGCTCCTCAGAGAGCCGGAGATTCCCTTGCTTTGGGCCTGCGGTTGGTCCGAAGCGATTTTGGCCCTGATACCGGCCCTGTTGCATCAGGCTCTGTTCGATTGGGCGGTCCCCTCGGGGAATCCTCAAAACCTTTTGTTGGTGCTCGGGCTCCTGATCGGGGCGGAGACCCTGGCGGCTCTGGCCATGGGTCTGGGGGAGTTGGCAGGTGGGCTGAGGATAGAGAGGGTCGATGCCCGACTGAAGACCGACCTGATCGGTCGCATCTGGCAGTGGGGAACCCAGGCCCTGGATGGCTTGGGCTACGGGGCGCTGCTCAAGGGGCTGGAGGACAGCGAAAAGCTCACCGAAAGATCCCATGCCCTGGGAGCGGTGACCGCCCGAGCCTTGCCGGCTGTTTTAACCTCGGTCCCCTTGATGTTTTTTCTTTCCTGGCCGCTGGCCTTGCTGCGTCTTCTCCTTCTGCCCGTGAACTACAAGCTGGGTAGCCTGTTCAGTCGTCGCGACCTGGAGCTGGAAAAACGCGTGTGGGCCCAACAGCGTGAGTTTCACACCCGGGTTCAGGAAACCTACGACGGCATCAAAACCTTGAAGGTCAATTCTGCCGTTGAGGCCATGAACCGAGATGTGAATTTGTCCGCCCTGCGCGTGCGGGAAACCGGTTCGCAGCGTCGGGCCTGGATGACGTTATGGAACTTTTCCATTCATTTTCTCAATCATGCGGGTTCGGTGCTGGTTTTCTTTTTAGCGGCTACCCTGATCGCCTTCAATCAGCTCAGCTTTGGCAGGTTCATGGCGTTTCAAGTGATTTCATCCCAGGCTATCATGAGTCTGGGGATGCTCCTGGGGGTCAGTAAGACGCTTTTCATCACGACCAACCACAGGGCGCGCTACCAGGATTTGATGGAACGCCCCATCGAGCGCCAACACGGCAGCAGTCCCTTCATCGCGGGAAGAATGCCCTTGATTCAGACCCTGGGCCTGGGCTTCTCTTACCCGAACGGCAGTCAAGCCTTGCGCAAAATCAACATGAGCATCTGGCCCGGGGAACGGATCGCCCTGGTGGGGCCCTCGGGTTGCGGCAAGACGACCCTGGCCCACATCTTCCTGGCCCTGTACCCGCACACCGAGGGGCAGTTACTCTGGGAGGGGCTCCCTTACTCGAAGATGGCTCCGCGCCAGCTGCGCCGGCAAATGGCCGCCGTCTTGCAGACCAACAGCCTGTGGAGCGGTACTCTACGCTACAACCTCACCCTGAACGACCGCTCGTACTCCGAGAAGCAACTGGAGGAGGCCCTCGATCTGGCCGGACTTCTCGATTGGGTGCGCAGCTTACCCCAGGGTCTCGACACCGTTTGGGGCTCCGAGGGAATCCGCATTTCCGGCGGCCAGATGCAGCGTTTGGCCCTGGCCCGCGCCTTTCTCCGTAAACCCAGACTCCTAGTCCTGGACGAGGCCACCTCGGCCCTGGACAACCTCACGGAAAGCTTCATCCAGGATAGTTTGCAGTCCATCCCGGCCTCCACAACGGTGATCACCATTGCCCACCGGCTCAACACCATCCAGGATGCCGACTGCATCTACGTCATGAGCCAGGGCCGGCTGCAAGAGGCCGGACGCCACGACGCCCTCATGCGGTTCGGCGGTTTCTATGCCCAGCTTTACGCCCATCCCGAGGAGGCCGCCTTATGCAACTGACCTCAAGAAAACGCTACCCTGCCCTTCCGTTCAACCAATGGGTGGCCTACATCCTCCTGATTCCGGCCCTGGCGGGCGTAGCGATATGGGCCGTTTTGCCGGAAATGGTTCCCGCCAATGGGGTTTTGGAACCCGCGGAGTTTCTCATCCTCCGTGCACCGAGAAACGGCATTCTGACGCACTCGGCGCTCGAAATCCGTCAACAAATTCGCGCAGGGGAGCTGTTGTTTCAGGTCGATGACCGGGAGATCGCAACCGAGCGGCACAGCGTCCAAAAAGAACTGGACAACAGCCTGGTCCACCTCAACACCCTGAAAAGGGAGCTGGCCCGGCGCATCGATCGGTTGAGCATGGCCCGCACCGTACATCAGGAGCGGTACCGGCAAATGATTCAGCTCGTTCAGGCCGGTCTGAAAACGGAATGGGACAAAGAGACCCTGAGGCTGAATTATCTCAAGGACCGGGAAATGGACGAACGGCAAATCAACGAAATCGAAAAAGAAATCCTCGCCCTCGAAGCCAACTCGGCCCATCTGAGAAGGCGGTCCGAAGACCTCGAGGTTCAGCAACGGCAGCATACCCGGCTGGCGCCCTGGGACGGCTACGTTATCGAAGCTCTGGCCATGCACCCAAACAAGCCCTTTCTGGGGGCGCCGGCTCGCCGAGGGGATTTTCTGGATGCCGGTCGGGTCATCGGCTTTTTTGGAAGGGCACAGACCCTCGCCTTGCGGTTGAGCCTGCCGGACGCCTACCGGGACAGAATCCGGGAGGGACAGATCGTCTCCTGGTCCCCGGCCGGCTATCCCCACAGCCGTTACCGGGAGATCAAGGGCAGCCTGGTCAAAATCGAGCCCGCTCCCGAACCGGGGTTTTTCTGGGGCCTGGTTCAACCGGACCCCCGGAGCTTGAGCGCCTTTCTCGAGGACACGGGGCTGAAGATCGAGGCACTGTGGGGGATGGGGGTTCACGCAAGGCTCGAGGTACCTCCCCGGCCGCTGTGGGACAGAACCGGAGACCGCTGATGAGACGGACAACCACATTTTTGATCATTTGCCTGAATTTGACACTTCGGGGTCAAAGCCCGCTCACCTGGGACGATTTTGAAACGATGCTGGCCACAAGCCCCCGTTTTCAGATGGCGGTACACGAAGGTCTGTCTCGAAAACCCGCCGATAAAACGTCCTGGAGCTTCGATTTGGGCCTCCAGGGTCAAAAAGACAGGCCGGAAACGATGGCCGAGGATCCCCTCCCCCAGAACCTGAGGGCTGGGGGCAGCGTGGGGGTTCAACACGGCGGTATTTCCGTGCAGGCCGGGGGAGGATTGCGATTCGACCCCAAGGACCTCGATCCCCTTTTGAAACTGACCATGGATTTCGAGGCCTTTTTTCAGTTGGGGCTTGCCCTTCATTGGACATGGAAGGGCAATGGGAGGGACAGGTTTTGGAACTGGGAGCGGCGGCAATCACACATGAACGCCCGGCTGGAGGCCCTGGAATGGTTCGAACGATGGCTGACCGCAGAGCTGGATGCGACCTCGGCACAGCGACGCGCGATCTTCTGGGACAAAAAGTTGGAAGCAGCTCGGCTGCTCTCCGAGTCGGACCAGACCCCCCGGTGGACGTACCAGGAGATGCAACTCGAGCATCGGGTAGCCCAGATTCACTGGAGGAAGTCCTTACAAGATCTCGATTCCTTGAGAGGGCAAATCTCGTCGAAGCTGGGAATCGAAGCCGTTCATCACCGACCAGTCCCCGAAGCTCCCACTGTTGCCCTCCCCAATCCGCACATTTTGCCCGAGGAACTCGAGTGGATCGTCTTTCAGGATGAACTCATCGACCTGAGAGAAACACGAGCGCCCCGCCTCCAGATCCGTGTGGGTTGGAGCCGTGTCGACATGACCCAAAGACTGGAAGCCGAGCTGGGTCTCCATTGGAAGCCGGGAGGGCACGAGGCCGAGACCCACCATCTCGAGTACCTTCGCCAGCGCGCCCTTTTGAGCCGACACGACTGGGGTGACATGATCCTCGAGTACCAGCGGGGCCTGGTTGCCTTTGAGGAGGAAAAGTCTCATTTGAACGAGGTTTTGCAAACGCGCCGCCGTCAACTGTCGATCCTCGAAGACCTGCAAACCGCCGACGTTGAGATCCTCCAGAAGCGCTGGGAAACAGAACAGCGCATCCTGGAAATCCTTGAGCTGCTCGATTCCCTCCAAATCAGGCGTTTTGTCTTCATCACCCGTTTGCGCCTCCTGAGTGACGCAATCGATCAATTATGATAGATTGAAGGGGTGGGAAGCAGATACCATCGGACTATGCTGATTTTTCTCTTACTCGGCATGATGAGCTTTGCCGAAGATGCCCCTTTGCCGATCTCTCACCCGACCGGCAATTCCCAGGATTTGATCTTTCCCGACCACCCCGTGTACCGGGAGTGGCGGGATGTGTTCATCCTCGCCGGTCGGGCCCTTCCCAGCTCTGTCGGCCCGATTTCCCGCCGCGAGATGTTATCCTACCTCGATGCCCTGCCCGAGTCCGCCTCCCCCCTTGAATCCCGTTTGCGTCAAAAAGTCCGAGACCGGCTGGGGATCAAACCGTCGATCTCGGAACCACAGTTTGCCTTCCAGGCTGTTCATACCCTTCAGCCGGAACTCTATCTGGGAAACGTTTCCGAGTCCGTCGATTGGTATCGCAGCTACGCGACCCAACCCCCTGCCTGGCGTACCGATTTCAAGTTTTGGGGAGGAGATTCTTTTGCCTTTGCCTTCGATTTGCCGCTCAGCGTGGAGCCCTTTGCCATTCTGGACCGCCGGGGCCCCATCAACTCCAACCTCATCTACAACCTGGGAGAGTGGAACAAGTACTTTCCGTATCGGGGCTACATCGCAGCAGGGGGGGATTTTTGGTCCCTTAATTGGGGTCGGGGGAAACTGAGCTACGGGCCCGGCAGGACGGGTAACCTGATCCTTTCCGACGCAGCCGATTGGGCCGATTACATCGCACTTTCCTTATTTTGGGAGGGGTTCAAGTTTCACACCGTGATCATCAACCAGGACTGGTACGCGTATTATCTCGATGGAGGTGGCAATCCGGTCCTCCATCCCTCCGGTTGGTATCGCAGTGCCGAGGGGGCCCAAACCCAAAGCCGTTTTCATACCTTTCACCGCCTGGAGTTTCGGCCCACACCAAATTTCAGTTTTGCCATCACCGAAGCCGCCGCAGCCGAAACCTCGGGGATGGACTTTCGGTTTTTGAACCCATTTTACGTTTACCACAACTGGTTCCTTTCCGAAAACTCCGATTCGAACGCAGCCCTGGATGCAGAATGGACCGTGTTTCCCGGGTTTTCGATATATGGCGCCTTCCTGTTTGACTACATCACCACGCCCTACAAGGACCAGGTCTTTCAGGACCAGCGTCCCCTGGCGTTCGGCGCTCAGCTGGGCAAGGAATCCCTCTGGACCTGGAATGAGAGCCTGCTGCGCATCTTGCTGGAGGTCGTGTGGATCAGCTCCTATGCCTACACCGATCGCAACTTCAACTGGGTTCAGTGGAGACGCCACCTCTCGGATTACGGCGAAATTCGGGGACGCGCCCTGTTGGAACAGCCCCTGGGCTATTATCTCGGTCCCGACAGCTCTCAGATTTTGGCGGCAGTTTCCTGGGAGGCACCAGGCCTGGGAAACATCGGTCTGGACGGCCGCCTGATCCGCAAACGCGGGGTCAACCTCCTGACCAAAAACCCCGAACATCCCGACGCGAATGCCCCTCCTCTTCAACCCCCACCCTACGAACGGCCCCGGCTGCAATTGATGATTCGAGGCTGGGCCGAGTGGGAAGTGGAGAGCATCGGGGGACCACGTTTCTGGACGATACGGGCCGACGCCCTCATCACCCAAAATGCGAACACCGGGAACGGCGATGGACGGACGATCTTTCAATCGGCTCTCGGATTGCGTTTCGAATGGTAGACAATCACTGCTAAGTTTTTTATACTTGAAACATGATCGCAGATGCTCATAAATTCGTCACCCTTGAATACAAGTTTTTTTCACCCGATGGGACCTTGCTCGGGAGTTCCCAGTACCATGGTCCCCTCATTTTCCAGGTGGGAGTCGGCGAGGTCATCGATGGCCTCGACAAGCGCGTCCTCGGCCACGAAGAGGGCGAGGATCTGACCTTCGTCATCCCCCCAGAGGAAGCGTACGGGGAACGGGATGAAAAACTGGTGAGCAGCTACACCCTTCAGGAGCTCGGTCTCGCTGTGGCCTCGGTAGGTGACCGGGTTCAAGTCAAGATCGATGACCGCTGGTACAACGCCTACGTTTCCGAGGTGAACGGAGACAGGGTCACGGTGGATGCCAACCATCCCCTGGCCGGAGTCCCCCTCCATTTCGAATGCTCCCTGGTTCAGGTCAGTGAGACCCCGCCGGTCAGCTCCTGCTCGGGCGGCTGCGGAGGGTGCGGCGGAGGCTGTGGAAGCTGACATACCAGCCCAGGAGCTGGCGCGAATCAGTCGAAAAAAACCTGTTTTCCCCCTCAGCTCACGGCTGCGTCTCTACCTTTCCCATTACGAGCGTAAAACCAGGTTCTCCCTGAACTACTCGGATCTCAAACAGTGGCAGGAGGCCGTGCCACTGGAGGACAACCAGGGACGCCCGACCCTTTGGGACACCATCGTGTACTCCCAAAGCTTTCGTCAGGAAATCGACGACGAACTTCTGAACATGTACTGTCTTCTAAAGCTGGACGGCGATTTGAGCTTCAAGGAAGGACTGTACATCGAACGCATCGATTTTTGCAACTTCGCCAACTCCTTCCCTTTCCGGATCAAGGTTGTCAATCAATATAACGATAACCACGACTACTTCTACATCAAGAATGCCGACGCCAGCCGCATCTATGGGTTGGAGCTCGAACACCTGCTGAGCCCCAACAACATCAACTTTCTGGTTCACGACGACACACTCATCGAAGAGCACATCGCCGGAATCCCCGGGGATACTTTCATGAAGGATTATGTCGCGAATGCCAAGGTGAATCCGGTCCGCCTGGCCAAGGAGTTCGTCAAATTCAACGAACGTTGCTTCGTCCAACTTTTGGGCGACATGAGAGCGTACAACTACGTGGTCGACGTCACCATGGACTTCGACCAGGACCAATACCGGGTTCGCGCGATCGATTTCGATCAGCAATGCTACGAAGGAGACATCAAAATCTACCTGCCGCACTTCCACAAAGAGAATCAGCCCGTGGTCAAGCTCGTCACCCAACACCTTACCGTAGAGAACATTCGCCAATATCAGAAAGAAGAAAGGGTCCTCATGGCCAAGAGGGCCAAATCCGTGTGGGGCCGCTTGGTGGAGCTTCTGGACACCCTGGAGCAGGACACGATCAGCACTGCCGAAAAAATCGGTGAACTTGGCCAGGGATTGGCTCATTACCATAAAAACGGCGATTTTAAGTCGTGCCGCTCCATGGCAGAACTCCTGAGAAAGAACCTGGAGATATCCCTGGACTTGAACTTCCTGAGCCGGCTCGATTATTAGCCGATTTTCGTGACTTTACAAGTCGACCGATCACGATTAGACTTCTGTAGGTTATGTCCCACACCGTGTCCAAACCCGCCTACGATCAACCCGAATTCATCGAGAAATTTACATACACCGGCCCCCTGGGTCCCGAAATCGAAAACACCGGGCTCACTCTACGCGTCTGGGCTCCCCTTGCCGAGCGGGTTCAACTCCGGCTCTATCGAACCTGGCAGGATAAAAATCCTCTTCTGGAAGCCGATTTCAATCCTGTCGAGAAGGGCGCCTGGTCGATTCGTGTCCCTCGGGACTGCCGCAACCTCTACTACACACTGGAGGCCACCTATGACGGAAAACCTCATGGGGAAGCGGTCGATCCCTATGCAACCAGCGTGGCCCCCAACGGGGCGAGGGGTTTTCTCCTCGATTTAGACCAGGCCAAACCCGAGGGTTGGGACCAGGACCGTCCGCCGGCATTCCATCACCCAACCGATGCTGTGATCTACGAATTGCAAATTCGAGATTTGAGTAGCCATCCGGATTCGGGCATCGTCAACAAGGCGCGATTCCTGGGTCTCACCGAAGAAGGCACCCGAAGCCCCGGCGGGAATCCCACCGGCCTCGATTATTTGGTCGATTTGGGGATCACCCATTTGCACCTCCTCCCCATCTTCGACTTCGACGAGCTGGACGATTTGACCTACCACCCCGACCACTACAACTGGGGCTACAACCCGCGGCACTTCAATGCCCTCAAGGGAGCCTTTTCCAGCAATCCCCTCGACCCAACTCAGGCCGTGTTGGATTTTCGCCGAATGGTGATGGCCCTTCATCGGAAAGGCATCCGGGTGGTTATGGACGTGGTGTACAACCATACGTACTCGGTGGAAAACTCCCACTACCACAAGCTAGTTCCGGGCTACTACCACCGAACCTGGGAGGGAATCTATTCGAATGGGTCCGGGTGCGGCAACGAGGTTGCAACCGAACGCCCCATGGTCCGGCGCCTCATCCTGGACAGCCTCCTCCACTGGGCCAGGAACTTCCGCATCCGAGGTTTTCGATTTGACCTCATGGCCCTGATCGATACCTATACCCTCAACCAGGCCCAGGCCGAGCTTCACAAAATCGACCCGAACTTCCTGCTCTATGGAGAAGGATGGACCGGAGGGCTCAGCTGCCTGCCCGACGACCAAAAATGCCTTAAAGTCAACGCACGCAAAACCCGTGAGGTCGCGTATTTCAGCGACGACACCCGAGACACCATCAAGGGCCACGTCTTCATCGGCGACATCAACGGCTTCATCAACGGGGGTCAGGGGCTGGACGAGGCCATCAAGTTTTCGATGGCAGCCTGCACCGAGCACCCGCAAATCGATTACGGCCAGCTCCTATACGTCAAACACGCCTGGTCCAGCGGCCCCCATCAGACAGTGAATTACTTCGCCGCCCACGACAACCACACCCTCTACGACAAGCTTCGCCTCACGAACCCCAACGCCACTCCCGAGGAAATCAAACGAATGATCCGCTTTGCCGGCGCTATTCTCTTTACGCTTCAAGGCATTCCCTTCTTGCACGCCGGAGAAGAGTTCCTCCGCACCAAGCACGGCGAAGAAAACTCCTACAAGTCTCCGGACTCGATCAACGCCATCGATTGGAACCTCCTGGATCGGAACAAGGACATCCAGGAGTATTTCCGCAACCTCATTCGATTCCGCAAACATCACCCCGCCCTGCGCCTGCGCTCCAGCCAGGCCATCAGCCGTCACCTCCAATTCCTGGACCAGGGGGAAAGCGGCCTGGTTGCGGCGCTCATCGAAGGGGTAAACGATCCCCTCGCCAGGATTCTGATCGTGTACAACGCGAACGCCAAAGAGCGCGAAGTCTACCTCCCTTACGGAACCTGGTCGGTTTACATTGACCACGAAAAGGCAAGCCTGGAACCGCTGCGGGTTGTGGACTCCGGCCTGGTCATCGTCTCGGGTCAATCCGCGATGGTGCTGGGAGACAGCCGGTGAAGCAGATCCGTGCTCAGGACCTGCGCGTCGATTTTCTGGCCCTCGTGCAGGAGGCATCCGAAAAAGGGCGAACCGGCGACAACCTTTTGATTGGACAGCCCCGTGCTCTTCGGGCCTTGAAACTCGGCCTGGAAATCAACGCCCGGGGTTACCACATCCTGATCAGCGGTCCGAGCGGAACAGGACGGATGACGGCTATACGCCGCATCCTCAAAGACCTGCCGCCCCTGCAGCCCTTGCACGACCTGGTCTACGTCAATAATTTTCAGGAACCCGAACGCCCGAAACTCCTCGTTCTCCCGGCAGGTAAAGGACTGGACTTCAAACGCGCCATCGATTCGATGGTGAACGGAGTCAAAAACCTGGTGCGCGCCGAACAGGAGAACAAAGAACTCGCCGATCTCAGGGATAGCACCGAACAAAACCTCAACAACGAAGTCGCCCGGGAGATCGTCGAATTCGAGACTCTGACCGCACAAAATGGATTGCGGCTCGTTCAATCCAACCAGGACGACGGTGAGATCATCACCGACATCCTGCCAGCCCATGGCAACAAGATCCTAACCTGGGAGGAGCTTCAGGCCATGGTTCAATCAGGAAAATTTAGTCAGAAAGACTATGAGACCCTTCGAGAAAAGTACATTCAACTCAGCCAGGATTTCAGCGAGCTGCTCGACAAAATCAGTGAAAAACGATTCTTGATCCGACGCGATTTCGAGCAAATCACCCGTGCCCGCGTCACCAAGGGAATCAGGAAAATCATCAAGGCTGTCGCCAAAAAGTTTCCGACTGCCGAAGTCGAGGCGTTTTTTCGCGAGCTCGAGGCCGACATCCTGGAAAACATCGGGATTTTTCAGCAGGAAGGCCCTGACCTGGAACAGCAGATCTTTTTACGCTATTCCGTTCATCTTTTGGTCGATCACAGCAAAACGCGCTTTGCCCCCGTGGTTTTCGAAACACGCTGCGACCCCTTCAGTCTCTTCGGCTCCATCGACGTCAAGGCCGACGCCAACAACGAGGTCAGGGCCCATTACACCCAGATCCGTCCGGGCGCCCTCATCCGCGCCCACGGCGGCTACCTGGTTTTGCGGCTCGAGGATTTGACCGCCAACCGGAAATCCTGGCAGGCCTTTATCCGCAGTTTGGATACGGGTCTCGTCGATCTTCCCACCCCACAGAGCCCCTTCGGCGCTCTGCCCTACTACCTCAAACCCCAAAGCATCCCCCTTCTGGTCAAAATCATTCTGGTGGGTCCGGAAGGTTCTTACGATTACCTTTCCACACACGACCCGAATTTTCTTCGTCTGTTCAAGATCAATGCTGAATTCGATTCCGAAATGGAAAGCAACACCGACACCATCGCGGAGTATCTGCGCTTCATCAAGAGCCAAATCGAGCAAAAGAATTATCTGCCCATGGACCCGGGCGGTCTTGCCCGTGTGGTCGAGTACGGTCATCGCATCACCGGCAACCGTCTCAAGATATCGACCCAGTTCAGTCTCATCGCCGATATCCTTACCGAATCGCATCACTGGGCTGTGCGGGAAGGGCTGAAATGCATCGATGCCACGAGCGTCAAAAGAGCCCTGGACGAGAGATCCTACATGTTTTCCCGAGCGGAGGAGCAAATCGACGAAGAGTGGAAACGGGGCCGGTTGCTGATCGACATTCACGGGAGAAAGATCGGCGAAGCCAATGGGCTGGCTGTTATCGATCGTGGTTTCTACCGGTTCGGGCGCCCGATCCGCATCACCGCCCGCGCCACCCCCGGAAAGGGAGGTATCATCAACATCGAGGGCAAGGCCGGCCTCAGCGGGCGCATCCACACCAAGAGCGTGCTCATTCTGGAGGGTTTGCTGCGCTCGCTATTTTCATCCAATACCCCCTTCCAGGCACATTTGACTTTGGCCGTAGAACAAAATTACGGCGGCATCGAGGGGGACAGCGCCAGCACCGCGGAAGCCTGTGCTTTGATCAGCGCCCTGGCGAACGTCCCCCTGCGTCAGGACATCGCCCTCACCGGCTCCATCAATCAAGCAGGTGAGGTCCAGGCAGTCGGAGGCCTCACCGAAAAAGTCGAGGGTTTTTTCACCATGTGTAAAACACATGGCCTCTGTGGGCAGGGAGTGATCATTCCTGCCTCGAACCAGGACAATCTGATGCTCAAAGACGAGGTACTCGAAGCGATGCAACAGGGTTTGTTCAAAATCTGGGGGATCGATTTCCTGGGGGAGGCGCTGGAGCTTGTGTCGGGAATGGAGCTGGGGAAGGCGGACGGTGAGGGGCAATATCCGGAAGGTAGCCTTGGCTACCTTGTCTGCCAACGCATGAAATCCTGGTAGCGGAAAAACTTCCGCACAGTTCATTCACCGCTATTGACAGACCCCCCGTTTGCAAGCCTGGAAAAAACAACCGATTTTTGTTAAATTACCTGTATTCGTTCAAGGAGATATTATGCCGCTGAATTTCATCGTCAAAATCCTCAAGGCGATCAACGCTAACCAGCGTCCAGGGGAAATGGGGGCAGCCATCGCCATCGCCTGGCAACTGGCGCTCATACCCTCCAGTGGGCTCTGGTGGGTTCTTTTTCTGTTCTCCATGTTCCTGCGTATCAACTTTGCCATCCAGGCCGTATTTTTGGCCATCTTCAACCTTTTCGTCTATCTTTTGGACCCCATGATTCACTCGGTGGGCTACTTCCTCCTGACGACTGACTCCCTCAAAGATTTCTGGCTCACGCTCTGGAACACACCACCTTTTGGGGCTCTGGGGATCAATAACACCCTGGTCATTGGCGGCCTTGTCCTGGGGTTGATCTTCTGGGTTCCCGTGTACCTGGTTTCGGTTAAACTGGTGCAGCTCTATCGGGAAAAACTTCATCGGATGATCGTCGAAAGCCCCGTTGTCAAAGGATTCTTTCAACTCCCGCTGATCAAGAACATCGCCGAGGCCTACCAAAAGGCGCAGTCCCTGTCTTCTTATCTATAAGGAGTTCACCATGGCCCAAAAATTGCCGAAACTTTTCAACCCCCGGTTTTCCGACAAAGACTTCAATAAAAAGATCCTCAAGAAAATCTTCATCCCCAAGGCCCGGGACCTGGTCCTGAAAATCTATGCCCAGGATGCCGACAAGGGCTGGTCACTCCGCCCACCCTACTCCGAAAGTCCCCTCAACATCGACAAAAAAGAACTCAAGGCTCTCGAAATTCTCGCCAAAGAAATCGCCAAAAACCAGGGCATCTTCGATTTCAGCAAACTCATTCTGGTAGGCCTGGTGGCCGCCGGTTTGGTGGTCTTTGTCACCTTCTTTCTGGATGGTCTTGTTCGGCGCTGGACGGTGGATGCCCTTCAGGCCATTTTTGGGGCTCGTGTCGACATCGGGTCGATGTATGTCCGGCCCTGGGAAGGAAAGGTGTATTTTTCCGATCTGGCGATCGCCGACCGTGAAAGCCCCATGAAGAATCTGGTGGAATTCAAGGACGCCCAGGTCGATGTCGATGTCGGTTTGCTTTTGAGCGGCTCGGTGCGGTTGAATCGAATCGTCGCCCGCGAAATGCAATTCGGTACCGATCGAACATATTCCGGCCGGCTTGGCTGGCTGGATGGGCACATTCCCGTGCTGGCTTCACTGGGCCCGCAACCTGGAGAGGAAGCTGCCGAGCAAGGCTTCGATCCCGGTGCTCTTTTTGAAGCTCCCCTCGATCAATTACCCTTTGCCAACCTGCTCAACCTGACTCGAAAGTCCCCCAAAGAGTTGCTCGAGGCCGAACTCTCCAAGCTCGAGGCCTCCGCCCTGATCGCCGACATCAACACCAAGGTTCGGGAACGGCAAAACTTCTGGCAGGCCCAGGCCACCGAGAGCCAAAACCGAATCCGACAGCTGGAAAGCCAGGTCAACTCTCTAACACGGAGGGACGTACGCCAGATCCGCGATCTCAACGAACTGCGGTCCTTTCTGGAACAGATCAAGAAAACCACCGATGAGGTCAAAGCCCTGGAAACGACCGTCCGCCAGAGCGTCGACGGAATCAGATCAGATGTGGATCAAGTGGCCCGCTGGCGAACGGAAATCCCGGCTGCCATCGAAAAAGATTGGAATTACCTCAAAAGCCTGGTCAGTCTTCCCCCGGGGGGACCTGTCGGTTGGGTGAGTGCGTTGATCATGCCCGAGGTCAACCGCCGCTTCGGTTCCCAGATCCGTCTTGCCCATCGGGTGTGGAGAATCGCTCAAGCAGTAAAACTTAGCTCCGAAAAAAAGGATGTTCCCCCCAAACCGGAACGTCGCGGTCAGGACATCCCCTTTCCCACCGCCCGCTACCCCAAATTTTATCTTGGCCAGCTCGAGGTCTCCCTGGGAAGCCGGGCCAATCGTGACCTGTTCGAATTTCTCCTCAAAGACATCTCTTCGGAGCCGGATCTGGTTAACCGCCCCTACCTGCTGAGCTTTACCCGCCTCAACCAGGACAAGGAGCTGAACATCACCGCCCTGGCCGATCTCCGAACAAAGGCCGAGGCTCCTTTCACCGCCAGGACCCTGATCGGCAACGAACCCTTCGCCCTCCCCGACGCATTGTCGGCTATCGGTATTCAAAATTTTGAAGGTGTGGCCACCTGGAAGGCCGAGGTCCAATTCCTCAGTCAAAATGGCTTTCGCCTGGCGGTAGAAACAAACATTCAAAAACCGATTCTTTCGTGGAAAGAAAGCAACGAGGTCACCCAGCTGGTCGACCGTATCCTGGTTTCCGCGGGCGGTATCGAAGCCAACCTGGAACTGACCGCCCGGGATCAAAATCGCGAGATTCAAGCCAGAACCAACCTCGACGAGCCGGCCCGCCGTGAAATCGAACGTTGGGCGCGGGAAAAGATCGCTCAGTTCGAGGCACGGCTTCGGCAGGAACTCGACTCTCGTCTTGCGGCGGTACTCAACGAAAACCGGGGCCTGGTGCGTGGCTTTGACAGCCTCGCTTCGAGCATCAACCGCTCGCCGGCTCAAGTCGAAGAATTCAATAAATCCCTGAGGGAAAAACAAAAAGAGGTCGAGGATCGGATCGCCAACTGGGCCCGGGACAACATCCCGCAGAACCTTCCGCCGGTCAGGCTTCCCTTCTAAGTCCTACAGAGACAGAAAGGGGTTGAGCGGGATACCGAAGGTGACTACCGATTCCAGGTAGCCCCCTTGCCGCCTCTTCATAAAGAGTTGGACGATCAGAGCTTCTTCCCTGGTTTCGACCTGCCAACGCTGGACGATGATGAGGTCGTTTTCGCTCAAATTCAGCTGATCCGCGACGGTGTTGGGATAAATGCTGCTCACTCGATAGTTTTGCCAGATCCGCTCGCCTACCGGAAAAACGCGAACGCCCAAAAGGTGGGGAGCCAGGGATTCGACGGTGTCCCGTTGAAGGGCGGAAATCAGGGGATTTTTTGGCCTTTCTCGGGTCAGAATGAACGAACTTCCCATCCTATCCCCCAATTTCCAATCGAGCTTGACCAGGCCACCGGGGGGTACGCTGGAAAGCAGGAGGTGGACATCGGCAGGATCACGGACATCCACCCCGTTGACCCTCAACAGAGTGCTGAAAACGGGTACACCCGCCTCCTCGGCCGGCCCGAGGGGAAAGACGTGGTTGATCTCCAGACGGTCCGGGGCCTCGTGAACCCCCAGTCCCAACCAGGGCCGTTTGACCTCGTTCCCTAAATAAAGACCGGTGAGGATGGGGAGCAGGTACCGCGTGTTGATCGCGAAGTTCAACCCTTCGAAGTTAGGGGCCCCGGCAAAAATGATCCCCACCAACTGCCCGTTGGAGTTCAGCACAGGACCACCGCTGTTGCCGGGGTTAACCGGGGCATCGATCTGAATGGCTGTACCAGCGGGCAGGAAACTCCGCTCTAAAGCCGACACGATCCCCGAGGTCACGGTAGACTCCAGCCCTGCGGGCGAGCCCAACACATAGACCCGATCGCCCTGGGATACCCGCGGTAAATCGGTCAGCGAGAAGACGAAATCCGAGGACCTTTCGACCTTGAGAAGCGCAATATCGAGATTACGGTCCCAGCCCACCACCCGCGCAGGGATGCGCTCCCCCCGTGACCCTGCAGGGATCACAAAGAGTCGGGAAAAACCTTTGTATTCGGGATCGACCTCGCTTTGGATGACATGATAATTGGTCAGAAGATAACCCCGGCGATCGATGTAAAAGGCACTGCCGATCATCATGTCCGGGACCCCAACACCGCGTTCGATTTTGATCCCCCTGTTGACCAGGACGGTCACCGTCCCCTGAAGCCAGTCGGAGGCGGTGGTGGTCCTCTCCAACCACTCCTTCTGCTCGGCATCCACCGCGAGGTTGGGATGAAGGACTAGCCAACGGCGCAGGGCCCCGCGATTACGCTCGGCAAAGAAATAATCGCGCCAGTCTTGCGCCCAAGCGGCGTCTAAGGGACGGCCCTCGGCCGCCCTCAAAATCCACTCGATGGCAGCCGCCGAAAAGCCTTTTTCCCTCAACTCCCCGGCAACACGGATCTGCACCAGATGCGGATCCTCGAATCCCTCCTCCAGGGAAAAATTTCTGGCGATGTTGGCGAGGTTCAGGGCCTTTTGATATTCGGAGCTGTTTAAATAACCTTTGTAAACCTCGGGAGCTTGCCGTCTTATCCGAGCCCAAATCTCAGTCGGATCGGTTTCCGAGGAATTGATGCGCACCAGCCAGGCGATGGCCTCGATCAAACGCCCCTCTTCCAGCGCCCGTGTTGCAAATGTCAGGGCATCGGTGGCTTTGGGCGGCTGGTAGACTGGCCGTTCCGTGGGTATGCTGCTGCAACCCGCTGTCAAAATCAAGAACAAAACCCAGTTCTTCGTCATTTCCACTCTCCCAAATCGTCAAAGGGGGCCCTCGGAAAAACCGGCATCACGGCGGGGGGCCGCTCGGAGGTCCATTCTTGTAATCTGAGCTGGGCCAAACCCTGTTGCCACAGGGGCCATACAGCCTCGCTCTGAGGTTCACCGATCAGGAAAAGTCCTTCGTCGATGCCCCGCCACAGGAACTCCGTCCTTCCGGTGGGTGCTGCAAAAAGAAGTTCCTGCGGCAGCCCGTCGCTGTACCGTTGGTAAAGATTCCACCTGCCCGAACCCTCGATATCGCGCCAAACCCGATCGATACGTCCCCCCCGCAGCAAAACAACCGTATCCCGCCTGCCTCTTCCCATCCGATCCTCTTCCACCAAATACACCTGTCCATTGGCCAACCGAAACCGACGCCTCAAGCGGCCCTGGGGATCGTAATCAGAAATCCGAATGGCCTGTTGGAGTATCCCTTCCAGGGAGGGAAAAGACAGTGCACGGGGGGAATTGCCCGGAAACCCTAATTGACCTTCCAGGACGGGATCCGCCAGACGGACGGCATCGGGAATGAATTCAAAAACCCGGCGCAGGCTCCCCCTCTCGGAATCTCGGTTCCAAACAATCCGTTCCACCACGGGGTAGGTCTTCCAAACGAGCTCCCAATCGCCCCTTCCCTGTCCCTCGACCTGGTACACCCTGGCCCTCCAGCTCAGGGGACGCCCAGCGGCCAATGACCAGGTTTGATCGTTTTCTTCATCGCCATCGAGGTCCTGAACCAGTTCCAAAAGTCGCCCCTGCTCATAACGGCGCCGCTCGGCGTTGAAACTCAAGGGTTTCGATCCCAGGTAAAAAACGCCGGACTGGCTGGTCACCAGGTTTTGCCATCTTCCCCGGAGAGCCGGGGGAACCAGATTTCCCAGGGACTGCGTCTGAACCAGGTCACGCGGCAATCCGCTGCGCTCCCATACCGAAAAAGCATCCTCCCAGGGCAGGATCCGCATCGAAGTCAGCAGTCCAGCAACATCAGGGTCGTCGGGTAGACGCCGTTGCAGAAACCGAAGCACGGCAGCCCTGGCAGGAGACTCGAGCGGCAAGAGTTCAAGGACCATTCGTTTGTTCGCTGTCCACCAGCCTTCCCGCTGCAATTGGGCGTTAACTCGGGACTCCCATTCGGGAAACCTCTGGGACATTCGGATCAAATAGGGCACCAGCTCGGTGGCGGAAGGGTGGCGGCTTTGTGCGGCTTGCAAAAGGTTTTGCGCCTCCTGACGCCGCCCCAGGGCCAACAGGGCATGAATCCGCCAGGCCGTCAGATCGGCATGGAAAAGCGTTTCCTCCCGAACCCCGAGGAAATCGGCAAGCTGCTGGAATTCATCCCTGTAAAGGAGGATCCGAGCCCGAAGCCGGACAGCTAAGTGAGAAGGTACCCGTATCATTTGCCGAGCCGAAAGCGCCGCCTCGGCCAAAAGGAGCTTCTGCGCACTCGAGAGAGGGGTGCTCAAGGCGAGGAGAATGTGCGGATCACCGTAATCGGCATACAAATCGAGGGATCGACGGGCCAGGGTCCGAGCCGCCGTGTGGTTTCCCTCCAGATAGGCCTGGTAGGCTTCGTCGATCAAGACCTGCGCCAGTTCGGGTTGGGCATGAACTACAAAGACGAAGGACATCAGGAAAAAGGCAGAACCTGCCCGGAACATCAGTTTTCCTCGACCTTCCTCGGCGCAAATCCCAGCAGGGCGCGAATGTCGTCATCATCGAGGGTTTCCCGCTCGAGAAGAGCCTTCGCCAATAGGTCCAATTGATCACGATGCTCCCTGAGGATGCTGCGTGCCCGATTCAGGTTTCTTTCCAGGATGGCTTTGACCTCCTGATCGATCATGCGGGCCGTTTCTTCGGAATAATCCTTGTGCGTGGCGATTTCCTTACCCAAAAAGATGGGCTCGTCCTCGGCACCCAGGGCCTGGGGCCCCAGGATGGGACTCATTCCCCACTCCGTCACCATCTTTCGAGCGATGTTGGTGGCCTGCTTGAGATCCTGCTGGACACCCGAGCTGGTTTCCCCGAATATCAGTTCTTCGGCGGCGAACCCCCCATAGGTGATGACGATTCGATCCTCCAGGTAACCTTTGTTATGAGAATACCGGTCGGTTTCGGGAAGGGAGGTGGCCATCCCCAGGCTGCGGCCTCTGGGAATGATGGTGACCTTGTGAATGGGATCGGCGTTCTCGAGGTAGTAATGGAGCAAAGCGTGGCCGGATTCGTGGTAAGCGGTCAGCTGGCGCTCTTTGGGGGGCATGACACGGCTGTGACGGGCCACCCCCATGATGATCTTATCCCGGGCCTCTTCGAAGTCTTTCATGTCAACCAGGGCCTTGCCACGGCGACCGGCGAACAGGGCAGCTTCGTTGACCATGTTGGCGAGATCGGCCCCGCTGAAACCGGGGGTAGCGCGTGCCAGACGATCCAGTTCCACGTCGGGTGCCAGTTTGATTTTTTTGCTGTGAATCTTGAGAATTTCTTCCCGTTCCTTGACGTCGGGGAGGCTGACTTCAACCTGGCGGTCAAAGCGTCCCGGGCGCAGAAGGGCAGGATCGAGGACGTCCGGACGGTTGGTCGCGGCAATGACAATCACCCCGTCCTTGGTGTCGAAGCCATCCATTTCGACGAGAAGCTGGTTCAGGGTCTGCTCCCTCTCATCGTGGCCCCCGCCGTAACCGGCCCCCCGGGTGCGGCCTACCGCATCGATCTCGTCGATGAACAAGATACAGGGAGCATTGCGCCGGCCGGTTTCGAAGAGGTCGCGGACTCGACTGGCCCCCACACCCACGAACATCTCGACGAAGTCCGAACCGCTCATGTGGAAGAAGGGCACACCCGCTTCCCCGGCTACCGCCTTTGCGAGGAGGGTCTTGCCCGTTCCCGGCATCCCGACCAAAAGCACACCCTTGGGAATCTTGGCGCCGATGCTGGTGAACTTCTCGGGGTTTTTGAGAAACTCCACCACTTCCTGGAGCTCGAACTTGGGCTCCAGCTGTCCGGCCACATCGCTGAAGAGCACCCTTTTGCCCTTGTCATCGACCCTCTTGGCTCGGCTCTTGCCGAATCCGAAGGCTCTGCCGGTGCTCCCTTGAACCTGGCGGTACATGATGATGAACAGGAAAACGAGGAAGATCAGGGGCAAAAAGTCAAGGAGGATACTCAGGATATTGGGCGGGCGGCTCCCACCGACGACTTCGACCTGCTTTTCCAGCAGCTTGGGAATCAGGGCATCGTCGTAATAGGGTATTTGAAGGGTAACCCTCTCCAGCATGTTGGTCGGCGACCGGATCTGGGCCGATATCAACTGGTTATCCAATATCTCCACACGCAACACATCGCCCGAATCGACCATCCGGAGAAACTCGGAATACGATATTCCCCGGGCCGAAGAGGAGTCGTTGCTAAACCAGAGATAGACCAAAAAAAGGGACGCCCCGAGGAACAGAAAAAATGCTAGACGGTTTTTCCGAAAGTCAAAAGGTCCGTTCTGATTTCTGTTGTCGTCGCCATTATTGTTGTTGAAATCGCTCATTTGCCTCCCACTGCCATATGCTTTTGCCCGCTACACAGTATGCCCAATCCTGGCCGCCCCAGGGACTTGCCAAAACTCCATAAACCCTTCCCCCTGCCACCAGGTAGTGGCAGGTAACTCCCGGAACCTTCGAGGAACGGCAGCGTTTCAACACCGTCGTCAGCGAAGGGGAACCTTCCGGAGTTTTCCAACGATCCCCTTCGAGGGGCGAAACGAGACAGTAAGTCTCCGGCAATCCTTCCAGGGAATCTATCCTAAGGTAGCGGCCCTCCCATTCCTGGCAAGAACCAGCCTTCATTACTAGAAAATACTTATATTTAACGAGATTTACAACCTCGGCTTCAGGACCCCACACGATTTTATCCTCTTCGGTTCGGAAACACCATCCTTCCACTCGAAAGCCCCCGCCCTGTTGCAAGAGCCCCCGTAAACGGCCTCGGCGGATCGTGACATTTCCCCGATAAACCTCCAGCAGGGCATCCAGGCGCTGTTCTGGATTCAACCTTTCCCAGTCCTCGCGGGGCATGGATCTGTCGGTCCCCTCGAGGGCCCAGGACCAGGTTTTTTGCGGTACCAGCCTTCGTGCTCCGTCCCGCAGGGCACGACGCCACGCCGGAAACAGTCGATCGAGGACGGGCACCATCTCATGCCGAATCCGTGCCCGGAGATTCCCCCCGCTGTTGGAGCTGTCCTCGAAAAAGGGCTGATTGTTTTTCTCAAGCCAGTTCCTGATTTCCTGACGGGATACTTCCAAAAGGGGCCTGAGGATCGGACCGCGTCGGGCAGGAATTCCCCTCAATCCCCAGAAGCTCCCGCCGCGAAAAAACCGCATCAGCAGGGTCTCGTCGGCGTCATCCCGCGTATGGGCGGTAAGGAGGAGGTCGCACGTGTGGTTTTTCAGCGCATCGAGCAGGACACGGTAACGCAGCCGACGGGCCGAGGCTTCGAAGTTGGGCTGCCTGGCGGTGAGCGGGGCCGGCAACATAAAGCCCGTCACCCCCCATTGCCGCCAACAGGAAAGGACAAAATCGCGCTCGCCTTGCATTTCGTCGTGGGGTCTGTCGCCGTGATCGACATAAAAACACAAAAGTCGACCGGCTGCCCCCAGTTTGACGAGACAGCCTGCCAGGGCGGTGGAATCCCCTCCGCCGCTGTGAGCCACAGCGAGGCGTTGACTGGGGTAACGGGTCAAAAAGTCCGCCAGACAGTCCTCAACGCGATTGATGGGAGTTGATTTGCTCATAAAAATTTTCAAAGTCCGCGTCCGGCAAGAGACTCAACACCGAGGCCGCCTTGTCGAGGGCCTGGTTCACCCGCTCCGCGTCCGGACCCAAATCGGACAGGACCCAATCGGAAACAGCCACTCCTTCCGGCGGCCTCCCGACCCCCACCCAAAGCCGCGGGTAATCCCCCTGGATCACCTGGTCGATGCTGCGCAGTCCGCGGTGCCCTCCATCGGAGCCCTGCCGCCTCAACCGCAACCTTCCCGGCGGCAAGTCGATCTGGTCGGCAATGACGAGGGTGCGTTCAGGGGGAATGTCCCGATCGCGTAGAAACCTCCCAACTGCCACACCACTGCGGTTCATGTAGGTCAGCGGTTTCAACAGCCAAACGGTGCAATCCTTGCCGTACCAGTAAGCCTCCTGCCAGATCTGCAGCAGCGGCTTTTTCCAACGGGCGTTTTTAACGGCGGCCAACTTGTCCAGCAACATAAAACCGACATTGTGCCGCTGATTCTCGTACTCGGGACCAGGATTTCCCAATCCCACCAGGACCCAGTCCTGCCCCACCGCCCCTATTTTTCGGTCTTAGCGGGAGCCGCTTCCGCTCCTGCAGCCGGGCTCTCTTCGGTTTGCGGCGTCAGGACGTGTTCCTTGGCCGTGGTGACGTGGACGATGGCCATGTCGGGACTACCGTGAAAGTGCACCCCCTTGGGAGGCGTCAAATCCCGAAGGTGGATGGTCTGCCCCAAAGCGAGTGAGGAAACGTCGATTTCGATGGAAGGGGGAAGGTCCTGGGGCAAACAATCGATTTCGATCGAATGCGTGATCAGCTCGAGGATTCCGCCCTCCCTTTGGCCGATCGCCGTCCCGACCAGGTGGAAAGGCACATGGGTTCGAATGGACTTGGTTTGATCGATTTCCAGAAAGTCCAGGTGTTGGATCTTGTTGGTCAGGATATTATCCTGATAATCCTTCACCAGAACCTTTTTGACCTTGCCCTCGAGGTGAAGATCGATGATGGTCGATTCGGACAGATTCTTGAATTCCTTGTTGAATTCCCGCTCGTTCAAGACGATGTGGATGGGCTGACCATTCCCATAAACTACGGCCGGGATCTGCCCCGACTTCCTTAGCTGTCTGCTGCTCGTTTTTCCCACGCGCTCTCGGATGGTAGCGCTCAAGGATTTGGACATACATTTCCTCCAAAAAAATCTACTGGGATGGAAGGATTCGAACCTTCGAATGCCGGTACCAAAAACCGGTGGCTTACCGCTTGCCGACATCCCAATTTTTATTCGATATCAGGACCATCGGAGTGCCCCTCGGGGACCTCGTTGTAACGCTTCAGGATAGCATCCTGAAGCTTCTGGCGGAATTCCGGGGTGATCGGATGGGCAACATCCTTGAACTCCCCGGCCTTGGTTCGCCGACTGGGCATCGCGATGAAAAAACCGTGCTCCCCATCGATCACCTTGACATTGTGTACCACAAAGCATTGATCGAAAGTAACGGTGACATAGCCTTTCAGCTTGCCTTCACCGGAGACCTTTCTGACCCGAATGTCCGTGATTTCCATGTTGACTCCTCTGGACAAAATTTTACAGCCAAAATTCAGTTTTTACCAGTGGGTCAAGTCATCGAACATCCGTAGTTCCTGGCATTTTAATAAAATTAAATTTCATGTCAAGCCTTCTAAAAAACTGTTGACAAGTGCTTTAGTCACCACTAGATTAGCCGAGAGAACCCCTAAGGAGGATAATGATGGAAGAACTCGAACTCATTCGTTTTGGCCTTTTCGCCATGAGCGAAGACGACGATGAAGAAGATTGGGAAGATGAGGATGAGGACTGGGACGAAGATGACGACGAGGATTTCGACGACGAGGACGAGGATTTCGACGACGATGAAGAAGACTGGGAAGACGAAGACTACGACGACGAGGACGACCTCGACGATGAAGACGACGAAGACGAGGACGACGACGAATTCAACTAGGTGAACTCCTGGATGACTCTGGCGTCGTGGTACAGCCGGTCTAAATCATAAAAAGATCGGGTTTGGGGCAAGAAAAGGTGAACCACCAGGTCACCGCAATCCCAAACCACCCAATCGGATTCCAGGGCTGGACGTTTGTTCAGCCTTTCTTTTTTGTTTTCCATCAGGAAATCTTCCAGGGATTCGGCAAGCCCCTGAAGCTGCCGCCGGGATTGCACGGTCGCCAGGACCACCCAATGGGTCCAATCGCAGATGGTACCCACATCGAGAATCCGAATGTTGGCAGCGCTTTCCCTGTGAAGGAAATCCCCCAGGGCAAGCGGCAACGAATCACTGGCGTACATATCGTCCATCGAAGTCCATCCCCAGGATGATGGTGACATCCACATTTTTCGACTGGTTCAAGGTGCTATCGTCGGAGCGGACATTGGTCGCTCGAATTAACTGAGAGACACGCTGCAAGGCGGAGGAGCGCCCCGATCGATCGAGGACGATGGTCTTCACATAATCGCGCCGGTCGGCATTATCGACTCGGACAACCTCGATACCGACCGATTGGAACAGGGTGGCAGTTTTGCTCGCCAAACCCTGCCTTTCCGTGCCGTTCAACAATTCGATCTTGATGTTCAAGGCACTCACCGATTCCTGGTCCGTTGACTCGATCGCCTTGTAGGCCTGCTGCACGCCCTCGCGCAGCAGATTGCCATTGAAATGAGGAAAGAGTAACTTTCGACCGTCGACATCGCGGCGATTTCCCAGGGTCTGAAGAAAGGCCATCCCTTCGAAATCCGCCTGACCCAGGAACTTCAAAAAGAGGCTGAGGCCATCTTCCTCCAGGTAGGAAAAAGTGTTTCTCAACAGGTAGCGCAACCCATCCGATGAGGTGAGCCAGATGGACTCGTCGCTGAGCTGTTGTAAAAATGCCTTGAAAAAGCGCTGAATCCGTTCGACACGTTCCGCCTCCGACTCCTGGTCATCCGTATATTGGAGGTACTGCAGGACCTTGGGCCCCTCCAGCGTAACGTTTCCGCCGGGAACCAGGATCAGGCGCCCCTCGCTGCGATCCTCGAGGGGCTCGGAGACCTGAAGGTTCAATCCGCCCAAAAAGTCTACGGTACGCTCGAGCTGCCGCACATCCAGGATCATCATCAAGGGCAGAGGCTGCCCCAGAAGGGCCTCGACCTGTTCCCGGTAGATCGTAGGTTCCCTGGTGTTGAATGTATCGCTCAGAGCGGCCACCTTACCCAGGCGGGCAATGAGGGATCCCGTGTCGGCCGGAATATCTACCAGGAACATCTTCCCCGTTCGGGGATGAAAGTAAAGCGCTCCCGAAAGCCACACACTTTCCTGGTCGTGAATGACGAAAAGAATACCGACCTGCTTCTCGCCATTCATGGCCGCTTCCAGGGGATCGATACGGGTCCGAACGAGGATGAAGGCCGTAAAAACGATGACCATGACGATCATCAGGCCCGAAAAAATATAATGAGGGTTCAATATCTTTTTTACATTCATGACCGGTATAACCTTTTGGCTTCAATGTAACGATAAACCCCTGGCGGCACAAGCCAACGCCAGGGGCGGCCGCTGCGAACCCGGCGCCTGATGTCCGTGGAGCTGATGGGAAGGATGATGTTGTCGGCGTAGCGATGGGGGTAGGGATAGTCCAGACGCTGGGGACTTTCTCGGTGGGCCACGATGAGGTCGCACAACTCGAGCAGGCGCCCGCTATTTTTCCACGTGGGGAAACTGCGGAACAGATCGTCCCCGATGATGAGGCCAGGTTTGCCCGTCACATCCCCCCTTTTGAGCACACTCTCCACCGTATCGATGGAATAACTGATACCGCCGCGGACAATCTCACAGTCGTCGGGCACCAGAATGTCAGAGTCCTCGCACGAGCGTACCACCATCTCCCAACGGTCCCGGGGACTGACCTCTCCTTCCACCTCTTTGTGAGACGGCCGGAAACTTGGAACGATGAGAACCCTCTCGTAACCGAATTGACGGGCGATTTCCTCGGCCAGAAAGAGGTGTCCGATGTGGGGCGGGTTGAAGGTTCCCCCAAGAATGACGGTTTTCATGGGACCAGGGCTCCCAGGGCATGTATCACCGGTTCCCAGGTGGAACGGTCGAAATTCGACAGGCCGATGACCTTTTCCGCGGGTAAGGAGCGGCGCAATTCGTCGAGGGCCGTCCTCTCGGGGTCCAGGTCGGTCTTGGTGCCGATCACCAGCCGCGGCTTATTCAGGAGGGAGGGGTCGTAGGACCGGAGTTCTTGAATCAGAATGTCGAAAGTGCGCACGAAATTCGGATCGCTGAGATCGATACAAAACGCCAGAGACCGTGTTCGGCTGATGTGCTTCAGAAATTGCAGACCCAGCCCCGCTCCCTGACCTGCCCCCTCGATGATCCCGGGGATGTCGGCGAGGACGATGTCCCTGTCTTTGAACCGGATCACCCCCAGGTAGGGGATCCTGGTCGTGAACGGGTAGGGGGCAATCTTTGGCCGGGCGTTGGTGAAAAGGTTGATCAGAGTCGATTTGCCGGCGTTGGGCAGTCCCACCAGACCGATATCGGCAATGAGCCGCAACTCGACCCGTAGCAGACGCTCCTGGCCCTCCTCGCCGGGTTGTGAAAACCGCGGGGCCTGATGGGTGGACGATCGGAAATGCCAATTTCCCTTGCCACCGCGTCCCCCCTGCAAGAATACGACCTCACATTCAGCGTTTTTATCGAAATCGAGGAGGACCTCTCCCGTCTCGTTGTCTCGGATGATGGTGCCGGGTGGCACCTCGATGATCACATCGGCCCCATCCCGGCCCGTTTTGCGGGCACCGTGGCCATTCTCACCATTCCTGGCCTTGAAGTTTCTCTTCAAACGCAGGTGGGCCAGCGTCTTGACGTTGGTTTTGACTCTAAAGATGACGTTTCCGCCACGGCCTCCATCACCGCCATCCGGACCGCCCATCGGAATGAACTTTTCGCGTCGGAAGGAAACCGCACCATCACCCCCTTTCCCGGAGGCAACCAGGATGCGGGCCTCGTCAACGAATCCTTCCAAGGCAAATCAGTGGGTAACGACGATGCTGACGGTTTTTTTACCGCGTCGGGCCCCGAAGGCCACCACACCGGCTTCCAGGGCGAAAAGGGTGTAATCCTTTCCAAGTCCCACGTTTTGTCCGGGATGAATTTTTGTTCCCCGCTGCCGGACCAGGATCTCCCCGGCCTTGACAAGCTGTCCGCCGAACCGCTTGATACCCAGGCGCTTGGAAATCGAATCGCGCCCGTTTTTGGAACTGCCACCGCCCTTTTTATGTGCCATGTCTCACCTCGAATAATCGCTCTCAATCATCAATGCCTGCGGAAACTCGATTTCGATATCCCGCAGACCCGTCTCCAACACCGCCCATACTCCTTCGGCCCAATCCTCGGCCACAGGACACCGAAGCGTCAATCGTCCCGCCTGAGGGGCATCGAAGCTCACCACACCGGGGTACCTCCGGGCGAGGGCCCTCGCGGCACTGCGCAAAAGGGCCGAGGCCGCTGCACAGACGATATCTTTGCCGTGTCGATCCCAACCGGCGTGGCCCTCGGCCTCCACAGCGACCAGGTGCTCCCCATCCTTGAGGAAGCGAATGCGTATCATCAGAGGACGGCCAAATCCTCCACCCTTAAAATCGTATAATTTTGCCGATGGCCCTGCAACTTTTGGTAACCCTTGCGCCTTTTGAACTTCAGCACGAGGACCTTATCCGCCTTGATGTGCTTTTCCACCACGGTCTTGACTTTGGCGCCGGAAACAAAGGGCTGGCCGACTTTGACATTCTGGCCATCGGAAAGCAAAACCACCGAATCAAACTCGAGCTTGGCCCCGGGCTCCTGGGAAAAAAGGTCTACCTCCAAAAGCCCGCCCTTTTCGGCCTTGTACTGCTTACCCTTGATTTCAACTACTGCGTACATCGTTCAACCTCTTTTTAACGGTTGATGAGAATAACTTAATTCACGAATAAGGTCAAGGAGGGATATCTATCATTCCGAGCGTCCTGTCATTCCGAGCGTAGCGAGGAATCTTTTCTGGGCTTTTAGGTAAAGGATTCCTCACCCGCAGCGCGGGTTCGGAATGACAGTAGAACGCTTCGCGGGGTTCGGAATGACATGACCACTGTCATTCCGAGCGTAGCGAGGAATCTATTCTGGGCTTTTAGGTAAAGGATTCCTCACCTGCGTTGCAGGTTCGGAATGACAGCGGAGGGCTTCGCAGGTTCGGAATGACAGTAGAACGCTTCGCGGGGTTTGGCGTGACAGGAGACTTTGCGGACGTTTTCGTTTACCAGGGGCATTCACCCGATGAGGATGTCCACGAGCTCTTCAGCACCATTTTTCGGGACACTCGCATCGGCGAATTTGCGCACCCTTTCCTTCTGGTCTTCGAATTGCCGGGGACACACCAAAAAATGCGACTGTTTATGATAATACCTGCTTTCCCAAAAGGTGTTGTACCCGGCACCGGTCACCAGGAAATCGATCCCGTTGAAGAGATCGATTAGGGGGAAATGCCAGAACCTGCCCGGGCCCATGACAATCGTTTCGTAGCCGAGGTGCCGATAGCGCTCCTCCAGATCCCAAACCCGCAGACGGTCGTCCGGATTTCCCGTCTCGGCGAGAACGCAGGTGGGTTGGGCGGTTTTCGTCCCCAGAAGCGCCTTTGCCTTCGCTGCAGGCAGGATTTCCTGCGGTTCCTTCATGATCATGGGATTCAGAAAGGCGAAACCCTGCGGGGCTTCCCACCTCTCCACGCCAAAACACAGATCCCAACGATCTGGTTGAAACCAATGGCGGGGTTGAAGTTGGGTGGGATGAAAAAAGTCCTTGTGGACTTGACGGGCCAGATACACTGCCTGGGTTCCGCATGCTTTCAATGTCTCGAGCACGGGCTGGACAGCGAACCAATGCATTTCCGAGACCAGAATGTCTGGGGGATTTCGATTCAAAAAATCGCTCAGAAGGTTTTCCTGGCCAGGCTCGAGCAGGATGATTTTCGGCAGGTGGGGACCCAAAACCTTCGCAGCAAAATCCTGTTGAACGAAAACTTGAAGATCGATGTCTTTCTTGAGCCGCAGAGCGGCGTTCCAAAATGCCAGGGCCCAAATCCCGGCATGGCCCAGCCCCGTTTTTCCCAGGGCCAGCCATGTGATCTTGGGTTTCAGCAATTGTAGAAATTACTGAAAAAACTGAAAACGCCGGTGTTACCATCCTCGGGTACGGCCCCCAGGTAAGACCCGTTAGAAGGATCGATGAACACCAGGCGATTGAACATGTCGAAGAAAATGGGGGAAAAGCTATAACCATCTTTGCCACCCTCGTCAATCACCATGAGCTTTCGTCCCAGCACGGCGGCAAAGCGTCGCGGGGCCGCCAATTTATCCCTGTCCGAGGTCCTCGGAGAACCGCCAGCCGGATTGTAAAGTTTTCTTTCGATGAGGGTCAGGTTATCGGATCGGAAAACAAGGAGGGATCCCCAGTTATTCCCAGGGTCGCGAAACTGAACGGTCGTGTGTGCCAATACGTAAACGAGGTCGCCAAGGACCTCGATATCCATGATGGTCCACGGATGGGCATTGGCGTGGGGCAATTCCAGGTTGGCAATCGAACGCTGCGCTAAAATCCGGTTTCCCATTCCCAGGTTGGGATTGAACTTGATCAGTTGGTCGCCCTGCGACCCACCTGCCATGTACAGCATGCCCTCCTCATCCACGGCAAGTCCCGCCCTGCCCACCGAATAGCGGCCAAACGAGGGAGTGTCACTACTGTTCGCGTAATCCACGATAGGATAGGGAGCAAAAGTGATATCGGTATGCATGTAATCTACAACCGTCGCCGGATTGTTGGCGAGGTTGTTGATATTGAGTTTACGAAGCGCCGGCACTGAATAAAGATCCATGTAATAAAGCAGATCTTTTTTTCGATCGATGGCCAGGGCAGTGATCCTGCCACTCACGTTGACAAAGGTCTGATAAGAAGTTCCGCTGGCTTTCAACTCGGTGGTTCGGTGAATTCGACCGTTGGTGGTATTATCGACATCGGTTCCGAAATATACCCGACCATCCTTGTCGAAGTCCAGGGTAACCGGCCGATAATTGGTAATCGCGGGAGTAAAAGAGGTATCTTGGATTGTCTGCCAGCTCCCAACAGATGCAGGGAGAGCATTCATCACCAGGATCTTTGCGGTTCCCGCACTCGCCTGGTAATGCTTTCCAGGGTCTGCCACCAGGTACTGGGTCTCCAGGGGTTGGACGAAAAGATTTAGCGCTACCTCCTGCCTGGGATAGAGGTCGATGGTCTTCCTTGCACCAAACGCCAACACGTTTGTGGCGGCTCCATCGGCCACCGGTAGCCGCACCGTGACGATCCTCTGGCGGCCCGAAGGAACCCGAACGCTCAGCTGGGATTCGTTCAGAGAAAACTCTTTTCGAACCAGGGGGGCATCAGGCGACTCGACGATCACCTCGATATGCTTCAAAGGTGGCAGACTTCGTCCAGCCAAACTACGCGAACTCAGGCCGAGATCCAGGCGTAGCAGGGACTCATCGGACCCGCCCCATTCAACGGCGCAGGATGTCAAAACCAGGATTCCCAGCAAGAAACCGCGATACATGTTTTCCCCCTCGCACTGCCTATTAGAGATAATCTAGTACAATTCCCAGAAATTTCCAATGTTTTATGAATATTTTTATTTTTATTTTATTTTAACCTGCCATAAAAACCTTCCCTAGTGCCGCGTTGATTGTGCTCAAGTTTTGCCTGTCAGCCCCAAAATGGGCCCATGTGGCTTGTGGTTTTCGCCTAATTGGGAATATCCGCGTTTTTTTGCGGGCGATATTTGTTTCCATTATTTGGGGAATGTGTTCGAGGATCGTGGCTTTTGCGAACATTTTTACTAATTTTTGTCCCAAAAGTCGTTAATTCTTGGGGACAATTGCTGAGGCACTACGAAAACCTTCCTCATCAGCAGAAATTTATCAACCGAAGGCCGATAATGTGTGAAACTCCAGGTCCCACAAGGAAACAACATGAAAAGTCTCGTCCTGGTCCCCTTCAGGAGGGACAGTTGCCGCAACACTCCATCCAGGTTAATCTGAACCATGCGCATCCCCTTATTCGTTATTTTGCCGCTCACCATCGTGGTGTGGGGTCTTTCCTGCTCCTCGGCCCCTCGATCAGGTACGGAGGCGGGAAATCCTCCCATGGATCCGGCCGTCCTTCACGGGACGTTGCCAAACGGATTTTCCTACCTTGTTCGCCCGAACAAAAAGCCGGAAAATCGTGCCTACCTGAGCCTGGTAGTCCGTTTCGGCAGCCTCCACGAGGAAGATGCCGAACAGGGGCTTGCCCACCTGATCGAACATATGGCCTTCAACGGAACCGAGCGGTTCGCCAAAAATGACATCGTCAAGTACTTTGAACGAATCGGTATGCGGTTTGGGGACGGACTGAATGCCTACACCAGCTTCGAGGAGACCACTTATTTCCTGGAGATTCCCATGGACGATCCGGCCATCCTGGAAACCAGCTTCAAAATCTTAGAAGACTGGTCACGCGGACTGAGTTTCGACCCCCAGGAGCTGGAAAAAGAAAAGGGGGTGATCGAAGAAGAGTGGCGGCTCGGCAGGGATGTCAACGGTCGCCGTCGCGACGTGATTCTACCGGCCCTGTTCAACAATTCGCGGTTTGCCCAACGTTTGCCGATTGGCCGGATGGAAACCGTGAAAGCCGCAACCCCGGAGCAGTTGCGGCGACTGTATCGAAAATGGTACCGACCGGAACGTATGGCCCTGATCGCCGTTGGCGACTTTGACCCACAAAAAATCGTCGAGCGGATTCGAGCGGGGTTCGAGTCCTGGACCAACCCCGAGGTCCCGGGAAAAGAGCCGGATGCCCCCATCCGCCCTTATTCCGGACGGAACTATCACTTTTTCAACGATCCCGAGCAGACGTACAATATCGTGCAGTTTACACGGATGGAGCCCGCCCGGCCTCTTTCCTGGCGGGAACGTCGAAGGAGCGAGGTCCTGCGACAGATGACCAAGAATGCCCTCGATCAGCGTCTCGAGCTGTTGACCCAGACCGAGGATCCGCCCTTCCTGAGCGCCTTTTACGATTGGTCCAATTTTGCCCGACGTTTTTGGGTGACGTCCCTTTACGTGGTGAGCGCCCCGAACCGCCAACTGACGGCATCCGAAGCCGCATTGCGCGAGGTGGAGCGGCTGAAACGGTACGGCTTCAGCCCCAGGGAGCTGGAAAGGGAGAAAAGCGCCCTGGAACAGGAACTGCAAATCCTTTTGGCACGCGAACAGGACCGCACCCACGGGGAGTGGGCCAACGACCTGGTGGAGGCCTTTCTTGGCAGAGAGCCCCTTCCCAGTATTCAGGACCACGCCGCAGCAACGCGTGAAATCCTGGATCAGATCACCCAGGAGGAGTGGAACCGATTCGCAGCCGAAACCTTTGTCTGGGACCACAGCCGCATCTTCGCCCTCACCAACACCGCAACCGGCCAGCCGCCCGCTCAACCCGCCATCGAGCAATTGCTCCGTTCCGCTAGTGGCTGGCAATTCGAACGATTCGAAATGACCGGCATCGATCAGCTGGTAAAAAGCCCTCCCGCTCCGGTGGCCATCACCGACACCCGCTCCTGGCCCGAGCTGGAGTTAACCCGATGGCGGCTGGCCAACGGCACCGAGGTGTACTTCCGAAAAAGCGACTTCAAAAAGGAAGAGGTGCTGATTCGCGCGTTCAGGTTGGGAGGGCTGGGCCTTGCCGAGGACGCCGAACTCCCCCATGCCGCCTGGACTACTGACCTGTTGAGCGAAAGCGACATGGGCGGCTGGTCGCACTCCCAGCTTGTGGATTATCTAGCGGACAAGACCCTTTCCCTGGAGATGAATCTGGACGAGGCCGCGGCGTGGATTTCAGGGTCTGCGGCAACCCGTCACCTGGAAACCTGGTTCCAATTTCTCTACCTGAGGCTGGCGCAGCTGCAACCCCGCGTGGACTCCTTCCGCTCCGTCCAGGGCCGCGTGGTGACCATGGCCCAGTCACGCCAGAACAATCCCGAACTTCGATTTCAGGACTTTGTCAGCACGCTGCTACGCGGCGGACCGGCGCGCAGCCGCAACCTTACTCCCGAGGCCGTGCGTCAGGCCGATTTCTCCCAGGTCGTTGCCTGGGACCGTCGGCTATTCGGTTCTGGGGCCGGTTGGGTCTACGTCATCGTGGGGGATTTTGATCCCAGGGAGCTGGAACGTCTGGCTCGGGTATGGCTGGGGAACATTCCCGACGGAAAAGCCGAAAGCGTGGTGGATCGGCGTGCCGTCCCCAGAGCCAGGGGCCCCCAAATCCTGCGAGCTGGCCAGGAAGACAAGGCCAACGTATTCCTTGTCCTGCCCTTTCTTCAATCCCTGGAAATCCAGGAATTGGTCAGCGCCCAGGCCCTGACAGAAATCCTCAACATCCGGCTTCGAGAAAAAATCCGTGAAGAGCTGGGAAGTACCTATTCGATTCGCTTCGATTTTCAGTACCGCCCCCTTCCCTCCCCCAATGGATTTGCCTACGTGCAGTTCGGAACCAACACGCGGGACTATGAAAAATTGCTGCGAACCCTGAAGCAGGAATTGGCCCGGGTGCGCGATCAGGGTGTTACCGCCGAAGAAGTCAGCACCTTCCGTCAGATACGCCTGCGGGATTTGGAACAATCGCGGCGGCAGAACGCCTTTTGGGCGAGCAACATTTCCTCCTACCTTTTTGCCCAAAGAGATCTGAACATCCTGCCCCGATTTGTGGAACGGGTTGAAGCGGTCACACCCGCCCTGGTGCGCGACATCGCCCGTAAAATCCTCAGGCTCGAGGACGGCTTCGAGGCCATCCACCTTCCGGAAGGACGATGAAACTCCGATACGACGCTGACCTCCCCCTGGCCCGAACTTTGGAATGGACGTTTCGGAAACGGGTTAAGGGCGGTTGGTACCTTGCCCGCGGTGACTTTGAGGTGTTCATGACCGAAAAAGAGGCGGGGACCGAGGCCGCCTCAGGCCAAACCCTGGATGCCTTTGTTTACCGCGATTCCGAGGGGCGTCTGACCGCCCGCCGTCGGCCCGCGGTTCTCAGCATGGGGGAGATTGGACACCTGACCGTGGTCGAAGTCGGGCCCCTGGGTGCCTTTTTGGATTGGGGACTCCCCAAACACCTCCTGCTTCCAAAATCCGAATGTCTTCATCCCCCAAGACCTCGTTCTCGGGTCCTGGTTCGCCTTCTTTTGGATGAAGAAAACCGGCCAACCGCCACCCAGAGGATTTGGGAAAGTCTCGAGCCCCCTCCTGAAGATCTTTCCCGCGGAAGGCCCGTGTTTTTCTGTCCTCTGAAAACGGGGCGCTACGGCATTCAGGGGGCCCTCGATGCACGCTGGCGGGGCTTTCTACACGTTCCGGGGGCCGATTTACCGACGGGGAAATCTGTTGCCGCCTATTTTTTGGGAAGAGATCACCAGGCACGGGGCCGAATCACCCTTCTCGACCCCAGTCCCGAGGGTCGACGCGCGGCAAGAGATCAGCTCCTCGAACTTGCCGAAAAGCACGGCGGTGTGCTTCCCCTAAATAAGGACAGTCCCGCCGAACTGATCTGGCGCCATCTGCGGTGGAGCAAAAACGAATTCAAGGCGGTTCTGGAAAGTCTCCCAATCCCAAACGATCGCGAAAGCGATCCGTCCGGAATCGGGATCAGGAAAGGGTAGTCAACCGGCTTTTCAGCGAGATCCTGGGCAGACGCGGATCCTGCATCCGCTGGTCGTAGACATAATTGTCCGACGCCACGACATTCCAGGTGCGTTTTTCGAGTCTGTTGATCGCGAAAGCGATCTGATAAAAACTCCAACGCTCGTTGGTGTCGAAAAGGTAGATGCCCGGGGGTAAGGCGCGCAGGTGGTCCAGGATTTGAACAGTATCTTCGAGATAGCTACAGGCGGGAAGCCACCGGGTGGATGCGGCAACGATGCCTTCGGATTTCATTTTTCGTTCCAGATAGTCCACCATGGTGTTGGATCCGGGTTCGTGGCCGATTTGCCAGCCCAAACGGATGATTCGGGCATCCGGGTTTTGATAGAGCACGCGTTCTTCGGCCATGCGTTTTTCGTAACCGTACCCCTCGTAGGCGTCGGGACGACTTTCGGGAGTGAAGGGGCCTTTCGCCTGTGCCGAAAACACCATCACCGTCGACGTGTAGTAGAAAGGAATTTCCAACACCCTGCAAAGCCAGGCCAGCTCGCTGGTCCATTGATAATTCACGGTCCAGGACTCGTTGGGGATGCCGGTGGAACTCGAGGGAACGGCGAGGTGGTAAAGGCCATCGGGTTTGACCTCCTTCAGGAAGGCTTCCATGGCCGCATAGTCGAAGATCGACACCTTCGATCTGTCCCAGCCCACGATGGTGTGTCCCTTTTGGGACAAATACTCATTCAAGGCCCGGCCGACGGTTCCGGATTTACCGGTGATCACAAATTTCATACCCCACCCCCACTTTTATTATACGACCTGGTGAATGGTTTTGTATAGAGCTTGGTAAACGTTTACAATTAAATCATTCTCTCACAGAGCTCGACACAATTTCCAATGAGTGCACTCTAGAGAAAACAAAAACCCATGTCAAGCACTCACCAAGAATTGAATTTAGCGGTGAATAAACTGGCAAAAGCCCCGGTTCCTACCGCGATCGCCTTCCCGCGCGGTTTTCACGCCCTCAGACGCCCCAAGTTCTCATTCGTTGGCCACAGGTCCCGCCCCTCCTTATCCTTCAGCCGATCCTCCC
>CALGPJ010000030.1 GCA_937960645.1 uncultured Spirochaetia bacterium
GAGGTACCGCGTCATGTCCTTTGTTCCCTTGTTCTGTCCCAACCCGGAGTGCGCCCACCACCAGCACCGTTTCCCCCTTGCCGCTGGTGAGCCCCCCTGGTTCCGCATCAAAGGCCGCTTCACCACCGAGCGCAACGGGGAGGTGCAGCGCTACCAGTGCAAACACTGCGGCCGCACCTTTTCCCAACGGAGCGGGCGTTTCCGGCTCGGGAGCCCTTGCGGGAGTTTCATCGGCGGATCTGGAACCGGGAGGACGGACTGTGGACGGTGGACGGGCAGGATGTGTTTGGTCCCTCACAACCCCTGGGGAGGCTGCGGGCGTGATTCCCCCCGGAGGCGGTAGGGCGCCGAGCACAGTTACCGAGGCACTAATTTTTTGTTTAAATACCAGCAATATTCCTAAATATATCCGTTAGGAACTTGTTAATCTCTTGAATAAAATTGAAGAGACTCCTAAACTAAATCAAAAGCTCAAAAGGAGGTAACATGAGCTATTTGAAAATCATTGCGTGGAGTCTCTTCTTCGCAACCTTGGTGGCCTGTGGCAACAACGCCTCTGACACGAACAATTCTGGCGCAAGCGGCTCTTCCACCGGAGTTCAGCAAGCTGCAGCCGACGACTACGACGGCCTGATCAAAGAGTTGACCCAGCTCAACAAAAAAGTGAACGAACTGGCGCCCAAAGCCACGGCCGGGGATGTGTCTGCCGCGCAGCAAATGTCCGATCTCGGAATGCGCGCGTTGTCCATAACAACATCCCTGATGGAGGCCAGCAGCGCAGGCAAACTGTCCCAGGCGCAAATGGAAGCCTGGGCCAAATCGAGCGACCCGAACGCTCAGTAACGTTTTTGGTTTGACCGTCATCCTCTTTTAAAGTAGGATGGCGGTATGCAGCCCATCACGCAGCGCTATATGGGCATCATTCAACAAATGGTGCCCCTTTCCCGGGAAGCTCCGGAAATCACGCAGGAAAATGTTTATCAGGAAGCGAACCTCGATTTGAGGCCCTTCATTTATCAGATTATCCAGGATCTGGTGTTGCCGGGCAGCGACATCCAAAATCTGGAGCACCTCGTGGAATTGAAAACTCTGGCCGACGAGGGAAAATCCTGTTTGATTTTAATGGAGCACTACTCCAACTTCGACCTTCCCAATCTATTTTACCTACTTGAACAAAAAGGCGAAAAGCGTTTAGCGGAGGCGATCGTCGCGATAGCCGGATTCAAGCTCAACACCGAAAACCACCTCGTTCGGGCCTTTACTGAGGCTTTCAGCCGCATCGTGATCTATCCCAGCCGCAGTCTAGCGGCCATCAGCGATCCGGAAAAACGAGCGAAAGAGGAGGCTTTGAGCCGTGCGATCAATCTGGCCTCGATGCGGGCCCTCTCGAAGGTCAAAACCGAAGGAAAACTGGTGCTGGTGTTTCCTGCAGGGACCAGGTATCGCATTGGGTTTCCCGAAACCAAAAAAGGAGTCAAAGAGGTCGACAGCTACCTCAGGAGTTTCGACTATTTCGTGCCCATATCGATCAACGGAAACACTCTCCATATCAATCCCAAAAAAGGAATGCATGAAGACCTTGTCCAACAGGATGTGGTGATTTTCAAGGTCGGGCCCGTCCGGAAAACCGAAGACTTCCGCCGGAGTGCCCTCGAGGAGGGGGTGAACGATCAGGATCCAAAACAGGTGGTGGTCGACAGGGTCATGGAACTGCTCGAGGAAATGCACGCCGAGGTTGAAAAAGTTCGGATGACTCTCCCCGGGGCTCAGCCACAGGAGCCTGATTTCAGTGATTACCTGCGATCGTCTTGACCATCGGCAAATCTTGGAACACAATCATTTCGTTAAAAGAGGAGGAGGAAATGAGCATTATCGAGGATGTGCGAGCAAGGGAAATCCTTGACTCCCGCGGAAACCCTACCATTGAGGTAGATGTCATCCTGCAGGATGGTTCTGAGGGCCGTGCGGCTGTGCCCTCGGGAGCAAGCACGGGCGAACACGAGGCGGTAGAGCTGCGTGACGGCGACAAAAGCCGCTACATGGGCAAAGGCGTTCTCAAGGCTGTCGAAAACGTCAACACCATCATCGCCGAAGAAATTGTCGGCCTGGATGCCCTGAACCAGGTCGAGCTCGACAATACCTTGCTGGAACTGGATGGAACCGAAAACAAGGGCAAGCTGGGCGCCAACGCCATTTTGGGTGTGAGCATGGCTGCTGCCCGGGCCGCCGCCAATTACCTGGGCATTCCCCTGTATCGGTACCTTGGCCCCCTGCGCACCACCCTGCTCCCTGTGCCCATGGCCAATATCATCAACGGCGGCAAGCATGCTGACAACAAGGTGGACTTTCAGGAGTTCATGGTGGTTCCCTACGGGGCCGAGACCTTTCGTGAGGCCGTGCGCATGACCGCCGAAGTGTTCCACACCCTCAAGGGCCTCTTGAAAAAGGCTGGTCACAACACTTCGGTAGGAGATGAAGGCGGTTTCGCACCCAACATCGGTAACGAGGAAGCCCTGGACTTCATCATGAAGGCCATCGAGGCGGCCGGCTACAAGACCGGGGAGCACTTCGGTATCGCTCTGGACTGTGCCAGCTCCGAACTTTTCGAGGAGGGAGGCAAGAAGGGGTACAAGTTCTGGAAAAGCAACCCCGACAAGCTGTTCAGCGCGGACGAATTGATCGACATGTTCGCCAGGTGGGTCGACAAATACCCGATCATCAGTATCGAGGACCCGCTGGACCAAAACGATTGGGAAGGCTACGTCAAAATCACCAAGGCTTTGGGGTCCAAGGTGCAGGTGGTCGGCGACGACTTCTTTGTCACGAATCCCAAAAGGCTGGCGACGGGTATCGAAAAAGGCGCCTGCAATTCCATCCTGATCAAGGTAAACCAAATCGGGACCTTGACGGAGACCTTCGATTGTGTGGAAATGGCCAAGAAGGCGAATTATACCAGCATTATTTCGCATCGTTCGGGAGAGACCGAAGATGCGACGATTGCCAACCTCGTGGTTGCCTGGGGCATGGGTCAGATTAAGACCGGTTCGATGAGCCGGACCGACCGGATCGCCAAGTACAACGAATTGCTGCGCATCGAAGAGGAGCTGGGTGATACCGCGCAATACGCAGGTAGGGACGCTTTTTACAGCATCAAAAAGTAGGTCATCTTCAAAGTTTTACCCCCGGTCAGCCGGGGGTTTTTTTATGCAAACTGTACTGGGGCAGTACCTGAATGACGGCGGGCAGGGAGCGGGTATTGTCCCGAAAAAAGGCCGGCAGAATCAGCGAAACGAGTCCCCCAGCAAAAGCCAGAGGGAGAGCGAAACTCGGAAGATACACCGAGGAAACAAAGTACGTGGAGCCGGCAACCAGCAGCGGAAATCCTAAGAACACGATCAGAGCGATCAGGGGATTTCCCCTGGGGGGTGCCAAACGAACATAATCACCGTTATGAACCACCTGGTCTTCCATTTTCCGGGCGCGAAAAATCACAGGCTTTGAAGAGCAGCAGTTCGCGGAGGTGCAACCTTCACCGGAATGACAGCTGACCGGATTGGGCGCTTGTACCCAAAGAATATTTCCCTCAATCGTTTGTACTGTTCCTTCCAGGATCATGGGGTCTCGATTTACACTCCTGACGAATCATTAAAAATTGTTCTGTTTTTCCCTGTTCGTCAAGTTCCAGGAAAACTCCCTGGATCTCCAAACCTTCCCAGCTCTCTTCGCTGTTTTCGTGAAGCCCCAGGCTGAATCGCCGGATCTCCGGCTGAGGAACGAAGCCCCCGCAGGACAGAAAACTACCCGTCCGGCCGGCGTCCGTTAACGTGAATGTTCCCGAAACGATCTGGCCATCGGCAGTGGGGACACGCGTTCCGGAACCCAAAACTGCACTGCACTTGCCGCGGGCATAGTGAAAAAAGGTCGATTTTTCCGCGGTGGAAAGCGCGTGAAAGTCGACAATCACCAAATCTGTGTCCTTGACAATCTTTTCACGGGCCACGTCAAAGGCCCGAATGGGATTGTCGGCGTGGGTGCGACTGAATCCATTTTGGCCCAGCAAACTGATCACTCCGAGTTTCGCGCCGCCCGCTGCAACGATTTTCCATCCGCGTCCGGGACCGGGTTGGGGGAGATTGAACGGACGGATCACGAAAGGAACTTCCTCCAACATTTCCTGCATATCTTTTTTGTTGTAGGCCTGATCGGCCAAAATGATGAGGTCAGCCCCCATCTTCCGGATGCCCCAGGCGTTTTGGGAGGATAGCCCCCAACCCCCGGAGGCCGAATCGCCCTGAATGAGGATGACGTCGGGACGGTATTCGGACTTCAAGGCTGGCAAAAGCGATTTGAGCACGAAGCCGCCTGGCCGACCGACGAGTTCTGCGATGTACAGAATCTTCATGGTCGTTCCAGGCGGAATGGGTTGGGAAGCAAATCCCGCAGCTGCAGCACCTTTTGAATGCCTTCGAGATTACAACAGTAAATGGGAAAATCGGCGGGACAAAACTCGGCAAGAACACCCAAACACGCGGCGCAAGGTACGACATAGGGTTGAGCGTCCGCGACGACGGCGATGGCTTCGAAGGGTACTTTACCGTAACGAGCGATAGCGGCCAGGACGGCCGCCCTTTCCGCACAAATCGTGGCTCCGTAACTGGCGTTCTCGACGTTGGTACCGGTCACGGGCTCCTCGACGCCCGCAACCTTCAAGGCCGCCCCGACCCGGAAACCCGAGTAGGGGCTGTAACTTCGATCTCGAACCTGGAGGGCGTACTTGAAAAGAATGTTCGGGTCCATAAAACAACATTATAATGTAAAGGAAAGGAGTCGGCATGCAGAAATCGATTTTATGCTTCCTGGTGTTGGTGACCGCAGCGGTCTGGTCTTGGGACCCGGCACTCGATACCGCCCGAAATGTGGATTATCTCAGCGACTGGGAAAAAGATGTCATTTTCGAAATGAACAAGGTTCGAACCGATCCCGTTCGTTACGCTAATGAGGTGTTAAAACCGCTCCTGAGCATTTACCGGGGAAAAATCGCCCATTGGCCCGATCAGATACCGATTGAAACCTATGAGGGTGCAAGAGCGCTGAATGAGTTGATACGGGAACTCGAGGCGCGCACCACCCGGCTGGCACCTCTGCGGCCCAGTAAAGGAATGAGCCGCGCTGCCGATGACCATGCCCGGGACCAGGGGCGAACCGGAGGACTGGGGCATGACGGCAGTGACCGCTCGACTCCTTTCCAAAGGATGAATCGATACGGGGCCTGGCAAGGCACTGCCGGAGAAAATATCGAGTATGGAAGCTCCAATGGGGCGCAATCGGTGATTTTTTTGCTCATCGACGATGGGGTGCGTGATCGTGGGCATCGAAAAAATATTTTGAACCCCAGATTTCTCGTGGCTGGGGTGGCCACAGGCAGTCACCCGGTGTACGACACCGTCACGGTGACCACCTTCGCCACCGGGTATCAGGAAAGGTCTGATTGACAATTGGGTGGGATGCGCTAGAGTATTAGTATGGTCGAGCAGAAACCGATGATTCACCAAAGCCAGGAAATGCGCCTCAAATTGAGCCAGCAAAATATCCTGGCTATCAGCATGCTCGCTCAAACCAGTCTCGAGCTCAAGGAAAGTTTGCAGGAAATCCTCGAAACAAATCCCGCCCTCGAAGTTCGGGACGAACCCTGGGTGGACAGTTTGGAAAAGTTGCAGGAAAACGATCTGGAAATGCCGCTTCACGATCCAGAGATTCCCTCCGATCTCTCCGAAGCCCTAAATCTGGAAGTCCCCCCCGAGGAGCCTTTTCAGGACTTTTACCCCAAAGTTTCTTCTCGGGAAAATGCCAATGCCGATCTTTCTTACTACGATACTCAATCCGCCACCGATCTGGGCGAGCCAAGCTACACGGACAGTGTCCAGACCATCATCGAACGAACCCTGAGCACCTCGGAAGATCTGCGGGATCATCTCAAGGATCAATTGATCTGGGTCAAGGCAGAGGAGGCGGTGAAAAACCTGGCGACACGTCTTATCGAGAATCTCGATGCCAACGGTTTCCACATCGTGAGTCCGGAGCAATTGCTCACCGACAGCGAAACACCCGAGATGCTCCGATCGGCCATGGAAATCGTTCAGAGCCTTGAACCCGTCGGCACTTGTACCAGGGATTGGCAGGAGTCGCTTCTTGTCCAGATGAAAATACTCGGTGGTTTTTCCGACGAGGCCATCGAGCTGGTGCGTCATCATCCCGATTTGATCCTCCATCCCCTTCCCCGTCACATCGCGAAGGTCCTGCACGTCGAGCTGGATGAGGTCGAGGGAATCCTGGAAGAAATCAAGACGCTCAATCCATTTCCCGGTAGAGAATACGGAAGAGAGACCGCACCAAATATCTATCCCGACCTTTTTGTCGAGGAACGCGATGGAGAGTTTTACGTGGCCATGAACGATGAAATCATTCCGGTGGTGAACCTCAATCAGGATTTTATCCGGGAAGCCCATGCGCAACACCTGGATCCGGAGAGCAAGAGCTTCGTTCGTAAGAAAATCAAGGAGGCCAACGAGTTTCTTCAGCGACTGCATTTCCGACAAAGTACGCTCTTGAAGGTGGGACATGCCATTTGCCGCCGCCAAACCGAATTTCTAAAAAAGGGCCTGGCATTCCTCAAACCTCTGGTACTTTCTGAAATCGCCCAGGAAATCGGTGTGCATCCCAGTACCGTAAGCCGGGCGACATCGGGGAAATATATTCAAACCAAGTGGGGCATCCTCGAACTGAAAGAATTTTTCAGCCGCCAAACCGGCTCCGGAGATTACTCGAAGGAATCGATCAAGGTTCGCCTGGGTGAAATCATCCAGAATCTGAAAAAAACGGGGGTCAGGCTCACCGATCGCAAAATCAAACAGGAACTTGAAAAGCTTGGTATCGAAGTGGCGCTTCGCACGGTCAATAAATACCGGCGAGAATGGGAAAGCGAAAACAAATAAAGGGAGGCATCATGCAATACGAACTCAAGGGGATCCACTACACTCCGTCGGAAAAAACGAGGGAGTTCTTCGATGAAAAGGTGAAACATCTCGAGAGGCTTCAGGACAACGTTCACAATCTGGAGTTTATCGTGACCAAGACCACCCATGGTTACGAATTGTCTTCGAATATGCACCTCAAATGGGGGAGCCTCGTTCACATCGAGGAGAGCGGACCTGAACTCTTTCCCGTCGTCGATATCGTGATCGATAAACTCCATCATAAACTCAGCAAAGAGAAAGAAAAAATATCGGGTCATCACTGAACCATGAACGATACCGGCGGCGATTCCTTTACGGTGTTGAAGCTCTTGAGTCTGGAACTTTCCGAGCAAAATGATATGCATCTGAGCTGCATATCCGGGAAATATGGATTGGGCCGAAAAATCACTCATGCGGAAATCAACCGTCCGGGTCTCGCATTGAACGGTTTCTTTGACGAATTCGCCGCCGGTCGATTACAAATTTTTGGCCGGGGGGAGCGGGCCTTTCTCCACTCGATTGTCAACACCGAGGGCTGGATCAACGTTCGCAAGATCCTGGCAGCCGAGATACCCTGCTGTATTTTTACCCACGGGCAGGTCCCGCCGGAGGAGTTTCTCAAGGATGCAGACGAGCATAATTGCCCGGTGTTGTCGACCCCGTTGACCTCGAGCGAGTTTAGCGTGCGCGCTCTCAGGGTTTTGACCGAGGTATTCGCTCCCTCCAAAACCATGCATGGGGAAATGATGGAAGTTTTTGGCGTGGGCACCCTGTTGACCGGTGAATCCGGGGTTGGAAAAACGGAAACCGCCCTGGAGCTGATCGAACGAGGGCATCGGTTGGTAGCCGACGATTCGGTAAAGATCCGGAGGGTGGGTGGGAATCTTCTGATTGCCTCGGCCTCCAACAATTTTCTGGGACATTATCTGGAAGTGCGCGGCCTCGGGATCATCAGTATTCCCAGCCTGTTCGGGATCGGGGCGGTCAAGCAGGAAAAGAAGGTCTCACTGATCGTTCACATGGAAATGTTCGATCCTAACCAGGAATACGACCGTCTGGGAATCAACGAGGAATCGGTGGATATCCTGGGGGTGAAGGTACCCAAAGTCAAGATTCCCATCAAACCGGGTAGAAATTTGGCCATCCTGATCGAGACTGCAGCCATCAATCACCACATGAAAACCTTCGGCTACAACGCCGCCAGCATCTTTAACCAAAGTTTGCAAAAATGGCAGGAAAGTGAAAAAGCCAGGAACATTTATTTCAGTAACAGATCGGTAGGGTTTTCATCGTGAAAGAACAAGAGGTGGTCGTCAAAAACAGGGCAGGGATCCACGCGCGGCCTGCGAGCAGTATCGTGAATCTTGCATCCAAGTTCAAATCCGAGATATACCTCCAAAAAAACGGCGAAGTTATCAACGCCAAGTCGATCATGGGACTGATCACCCTGGGAATCCATTACAACGATAAGGTTAAGGTCCTCGCCGAGGGAGAAGATGAACAGCAAGCTTTGGAGGCCATCGTGAACCTTATCGAAAGGCCTTTTGAATTTGAAAAATAGATTGCTACTCCTTTTTTCCTGTGTCGCCCTGATCTCTGTTCATGCCCTCGATTCATCCCTCGTCCTGAATCTGGATGACGGATTGGTCAGTGGTAATGTGAAACTCACTGGATTTCCCGAAATTGAAATCGAACAGGCCGTTCGCGATGGATTCCGATCCGAATTGACCATCGTCTTGCGGCTGGTTCGGCGCAACCGCGAACGCTTTCCCTGGATCGATTTAATCGTGGAAGAACAACGGTTGACCGTCACCATTTGGTACGACAAACACCTGAAGTATTATTTTGCACAACCAGGTAAGGGTCAGGTTATCGCTCTTCGAACTTTCGAGAACTTAATCAGTTTTTTGTCTCAACATCAGTTTCGCTTTTCGAGGTACCTGGCATCACGATTTTGGGACTACTACGTGTTTTACAGGGCGGAGCTTCGACCCATCCGCCTGAGCGAACCTTTTCAACTATTTCTATTTTATCCTTTTTTCAACACCTTCGTCACTCCCTGGAAAGCTGTGGAAGTCGAGAGTTCTTCAAGATGACGAGTACGGTAACCCCATTCAGAACTTTTGCGAACACTCGGTATATCTTGCCGGTGGCGGGGTTTTTACTGAGTTATTTTCTCATTCTCATCATCACGACCGTGCTGGCAGAGCAAATCATTTTGGATTCGAGCACGTTCAATAATGTTGTCCTCATCGTTCTGGCGGTCGTGTTTTATCTCTTACTCGGGTTGGGGCTTCTGGGTGTCTGGCGATATTATCACAAACAGACAGAACAGGTAGCACAGGAGGGGTTGAGGAAAAAAATATCCATCACCTTCGTTCTGATCGCCTTGCTCACCAGTGTGCCCCTTGGCTACATCGCAATTCGTGTTGCGATTATCTCGACCGATATCATTGTTCAAAGCGATCTCTTCGATGCTGTGGACAAGGGGCTGGAAGTGGTCTATGGCGTCTATGAACAAAAAATCAAGAACCTGACCGATGCGGTGCGTACGATTCGCGTCTCTTCCGCAGAACTCCTCCAAAAAGACTGGTCAGAGCTGACTGGTCGTTATGGCGAGCTGGTTTATCTAACCTATATTAAAAGTGAAACCGAGGTTCTGACGGTGGGAGAATCCAATTTTGTCTTCAGCGAATGGCCTGCCCTCAGCGAAGATGGCCAATGGCTGCCCAATGTTCGGGATCCAGGGCGCTCCGAGGTGATTTGGCGGGTGGACATCCCGGAGGGCTATTTTTTGCTCGTTGCCCGCATGCCGGATAAAGTTTCTCTGGCAAGGGACCTCCTGCAAAAAAATCGGGAATTCCTGCTCCAGGTCCGGACTTATCGGTCGACATTTTTGTTCATGTTTTTTTTCGTATTTTTGTTTCTGGCTTTGCCCCTGTTTTTTTTGATTATCATCACATCGTTTGTTTGGAGTAATCAGCTTACCAAACCGTTGACAAATTTGAAAAACGCCTTGTCCGAGGTTAAAAGTGGAAACTATCATCAGCGCTTGCCGATTGAATCGAGCGACGAGATCGGTCAATTGACCAAAATATTCAACGAGATGGTCAGCGATTTGGAAGAAACCAAGAAAAAAATATTGATCGGGGAGAAAATTGAAACCTGGAAGGACATCGCACAACAACTGGCCCATGAGATCCGAAATCCATTGACGCCGATCCGACTGAGTTCCGAACGGCTTCTGCGCAAGTACCGGGAGGATCCCGCCAGGGCATCGGAGCTGGTCGAGTCGAGCATGGAAAAAGTGCTGGACCAGGTAGACAGGCTGGAAACCTTGCTCGTCGAGTTCCACGAGTTTGCCAGGTCGCCGGCACCGGTACCTCAAATTATCGATTTCGATGCTATGTACAGGGAAATAACCGCCGAACTGGATCTGCGGTATCCCGGGGTCGAATGGATCAATCGTTTTGTCACGGTTTCCAATCTAAAAGTTGACCCCTGGCAGTTTCGTAAAATGCTGACCATCCTCCTCTCCAACGCTGTCGAGGCATCCAGCCCGCCCATCCAGGTTCACGTTGAAACCGCGGTTGTTGAGGAGGAAAAAAAGTGGTTTAAAATTGTTATTAGTGATCGCGGGGTGGGGATTCCCGAAGCATATCGGCGTAAAATATTTCAGCCCTATTTCACCACGAAACCCAATGGCACGGGACTGGGATTGGCCTACGTCGAGCGGGTGGTCCACGAGCATGGCGGCCGCATCTGGTTTGAATCAGAAGTTGGGAGCGGAACCAGTTTCTATCTGTTATTCCCCCTGGAGGCATAATCATGGCCAGGATTTTGGTAGTCGACGACGAGGACGGAATCCGGGAAATACTCAAAGATATTCTTCAGGATGAGGGGCATCAGGTGGCCGAGGCCCAGAACGGGCAAGAGGCCTTGGAACTGTTTGCAGAAGGATTCTTTGATCTTGTCTTTCTCGATGTGTGGCTACCCGGTATGGGCGGGCTGGAAGTACTCGAGAAAATCATGAGTCGGAACTCCGAGTTGCCGGTGATCATGATCAGCGGCCACGCGCGGATCGAACAGGCAGTTCGCGCGGTCAAGATGGGAGCCTACGATTTTATTGAAAAACCGCTGAGCCTCGATCGCATCGTCCTCGCCGTGTCAAAGGCTCTCGAATTCAGGGCGATCAAAAAAGAGAACAAAGCCCTGAAAAACTCTCTTTTTATTGAAGACAATTTGATTGGGGAGTCCGAGCCCATGCTACGGGTGCGTGAAAAGATCGAACAAGCCGCCAGGGTGGAGAGCCGGGTGCTGATCCTCGGAGAAAACGGCACCGGCAAAGAGCTCGTTGCCAGGGAAATTCATCTCCGGAGTGCGCGTGCCGAGAAGCCTTTTATCGAAGTCAACTGTGCCGCCATCCCGGATACCCTGATCGAAAGCGAGCTTTTCGGACACGAAAAAGGAGCTTTTACCGGAGCGGTGGCCCAGCGCAAGGGTAAGTGGGAGATGGCCCATGAGGGGACCTTGTTCCTGGATGAAATCGGCGATCTCAGTCTGCCGGCCCAGGCCAAGGTTCTTCGGGCCGTCCAGGAGGGGCAGTTCATGCGGGTCGGCGGTCAGGAAAGCATCAGGGTGGATGTTCGCATTTTAGCGGCCACGAACAAGGATCTGGCCAGCGAAGTGAAAGAGGGAAGATTCCGTGAGGATTTATTCTATCGGTTGGACGTGCTACAAATCATGGTCCCGGCGTTGCGTGAGCGTGTCGAGGATATTCCCAAACTCATGACCTATTTTCTAGAAAAGTTTGCTGCCCGGGAAAAACGCCCCCGGTTGGTTTTGAGCCCGGAGGCCTGCGATGTCTTGAAAGAGCATCCCTGGCCGGGGAATGTGCGGGAGTTAAAAAATGTTTGTGAGCGCCTGGTGGTGTGTGTCGACGAGTCACCGATTACCGCCGATCAGGTGAGGGCGAATCTTCAAAACTTCCTGCTGGAAAAAAAGAACGACCTTTCGAGCGCCTTCGAGGGAATGAGCCTCAACGATGCCAAAAACGCTTTGGAAAAAATGATGATTCTCGGTGCACTGGAACATTCCAAGGGCAATTTGAGCAAGGCCGCTCAAAGCCTTGGCTTGTATCCCAGCGCATTACATGTTAAATTAAAGAAGCTGGGAATTGAAAAATCATGAGGGGATTGACACAACGGCAACTCGAAATGCTCGGATTTCTCCGGAAGTTCATCGCCGAGCACAAGTATCCTCCAACGATTCGAGAAATCAGTGCGCATTTTAACATCGCTGTCAAAGCCGCGCACGACCACATTCATGCCCTGGTCCGCAAAGGGGTTCTGCGCTGCGACAACAATCGCAGCCGGGCTATTGAAATCCTCGAAGAGGAGGAAAATCAAAACAAGGGCATCGAAGTTCCTCTTTTGGGAAGGGTGGCGGCGGGACAGCCCCTGTTGGCGGAGTCGAATTGGGAGGGGACAATTTTGGTTCCCCGAGATCTTGCCAGTCCTGGTAATTATTTTGCAGTACAGGTCAAAGGCGATAGCATGATCGAAGCTGGGATCATGGACGGCGATATTGCGTTGATCCGACATCAGCTGACGGCAAACAACGGGGATATCGTGGTGGCGATGATCGATGATGAGAGTTTTACTCTGAAAAAGTTTTTCAAGGAAGATTATCGAGTACGGCTGGAGCCTGCCAACAAAACCTATTCTGTTATCTGGGTTCGCGAGGTCACCATACTGGGTAAATTACGGGGCCTGATACGGCAATATGGCTGAAACCCTGAAAAACATTTACCTCCTTTTGGGACCGGAAGAGGGTCAAAAGTCCGATTTCGTGTCCAACCTGCGTGTCCAGCTCAAGACTGCCTATTCTGAAGGGGTCGATGAATACCGATACCGCACGGAAGATAAGCCGATTGGGGAGTTGGTATCTTTACTGCGAAGCGGCTCTCTTTTTTCGGAGGCCATCTTTGTGGTTTATGCAGACGTCGACGCCCTCAAAAAGGACGAAGTCAAAACCCTGGCGGCTTACATCCGCGATCCCAATCCATCCTGTTACCTCGTTTTGACATCCTCGGCGATCAAGGTCGATGAACTGCTTTTGAGCGCGGTGTCCAAAGACTGCCAGAAAATCTTTTACGAACTTTTCGAGAGCCAGCGCCGCGGCTGGCTCATCAGTTACTTCCGAAACCAGGGGTGCCCTATCACCGAGGAGGCCGCGGATTTCTTCATCGAGATGGTGGGCAATACGACCGACCAGCTTCGCGCGGAAGCCGACCGTTTGCTGATTTTTGTTGACAAAGGTCACACCATCGACCTCCCGTTCCTGGAAGAATATTTGCAACATCTGCGGGAAGAATCGCCTTTTACCCTGTTCGACGCACTTTTGGAGCGCCGGCTCGATGCCTCGCTGGAAATTCTTAACAAAATCTATCTCAGTGGTGAGGGGCAATTGACGGGGGTGATGATCCTCCTGAGCCGGCAATGGCGAACGTTTTATCAATATCTTTTAATGAGGGAAAAGGGCATCCCCGAGGACACCTGTTTTCAAAACCTCAAGGTATTCGTGCGACGGCAAAAAGAGGCCTTCAAGAAGGCCGCTCAGACCTTCACTGCCACCGAGTGCGAACGTATTTACTTGCTCACTCAGGACTTTGATTTGGCTGTTCGGCAAACCGGACTGGTCGATAAAAAAACCTACATGGATTATTACCTCTACCTCGTTCATTCGAAGGGTAAGATGCGGTCACAGGGGATGACTTCTCTTCGCCTTGGTTAGCGCGATTTGCAAAAAGAGACGATTTTTGTTTTAATAGAAAGCGGATGCGAGGTATTCATGAAACTCAGCAGTTTTCTCAATGAGGATTTGATTATAATTCATGCCCAAGGGGATACAAAACAGGAACTCATCGAACAGCTGATTGGGCGTGTCGTTTCCGCATTTCCCTCTTCCCTTCCTGTCGATGTCGTCAGGAAATCGGTGGGCGGGCGTGAAAGCCTTGGGGGGACAACACTTCCATCCGGAATCGCCATACCCCATGCCCGATTCGATCATTTCGACGATTTAATCATCGCGATCGCTGTGCCGCAAAAACCGTTTTCGGATAGCGGGGTGGATGTTTCCATGGTGGTCCTGATTTTGACGGCTTCCAACAAGCCGGCCCTTTATCTGAATTGTCTGAGCGCTTTTGCTCGGTTGAGCCAGGACAGGGTTCTCTGGCCCAAACTTCTTGGGGCTCGTTCCTCCAAAGAGTTCATCGATATCCTCGAAGGTTCGTCGTACCAGGTTAAGAACACCGTGCTGGTGGAAAACGTGATGAACAGCGAGATCAAGGGGGTAAGCCGTGGTACCTACCTTCGCGAGATCAACGACATCATGTTCCAAAATAAGCTGAGCTATTTACCCGTCGTGGACTCTTCGAACAGGCTCCTCGGTGAGATCCGGTTCTTCGACATTTTGGAGCTGGGGATTCCGGAATTCGCACGCAACATGAACAATTTGGGGTTCGTCACCAGCCTCGAATCGTTTGAAAACCTGATCAACCGGGAAGACGAAATCACCGCCGAGCAAATCATGAAGAAGCCGGTGAGTCCTCTCAAACCGAAAACGACTCTTTTGGAGGCTGCGGTCACCATCTTGCGCTGTCGGGAGCGGCAACTGGCAGTTGTCGATGGGGAGAAGCTCGTCGGCGTGATCTCTTACATGGATATTCTCAACAAAATCATCAGGAATTGAACGACACTTGAATCTGGAATCGGTCCTCGTTACTATTACCACATGGATCAGCGTCGCGTTCTGACAGGCGATCGACCGACGGGAAGGCTTCATCTGGGACACTATGTTGGCTCCATCGCTAACCGTGTCAAATTGCAGGAAAAGTATCGTTGCTCGTTCATCATCGCCGATTTGCACATGCTGACGACCAAGCCCGATCGGGATAGTATCGATGAAATCAGCGAAAACGCACGTCAGATGACCCTGGATTATCTTTCGTGCGGCATCGATCCGCAAAAGGCGAACGTATTTTTGCAGAGTGCGATCCCGGAAACCTATGAGTTGAATCTCATCTTCGAAAACATGATCACGGTGCCCCGTCTGGTCCGGACTCCCAGTCTCAAGGAAATGGCGAAAAACGCCCATTTGGACGAAATGCCCTTCGGGCTTTTGGGTTATCCCGTCCTGCAGGCGGCCGACATCCTTTTGCCCCGAGCGCATCTGGTTCCGGTGGGAAAGGACAATGTGGCCCATGTCGAGCTGACACGGGAAATCGCCAAGAGGTTCAATTATCTGTATGGCGAGGTGTTTCCTGTACCCGATTTTTTGGTGGGGGAGGTGCCGACGCTGGTGGGAACCGACGGCCAGGCCAAGATGAGCAAGAGCCTGGGAAACGCCATTCTGCTGAGCGACGACCCTAAAACAGTCGAAAAAAAGGTGCGTTCCATGTACACCGACCCCAACAGGATCAGCGCCGACGTTCCCGGGCGGGTAGAGGGAAATCCGGTGTTCATTTATCACGACGTCTTCAACCCGAACAAGGCCGAGGTGGAGGATCTAAAAGAGCGCTATCGACAGGGTAAGGTGGGTGATGTCGAGGTAAAAGAGAAGCTCAGCAAGGCCATCAATGGTTTTCTGGACCCGATCCGCGAAAGGCGGGCGGAATTTGAATCCCGGAAGGGCTATGTGGACGAGGTGATTTACGAGGGGACCCTTGCCCATCGTGAATTGGCCAAAGAAACCATGAAAGAAGTTCGAAAGGCCATGGGAATCAACAGTGCCTGGAACCGAATCAGTCGAAAGGTCGAAGAGGTTCGCAAGAGCAGGGAAAGAGTCCAGACATGAAAAAGCACCTCGAGGCCGTGATCTTCGACATGGATGGGACCCTGGTGGATACCGAGCCCCTGTGGCAGGAAAGCGATCGCCGGTTTGCCGAGGCTTTGGGGCTGGTTTTCACGCCAAGCGAGTGGCGCGGTTTTGTGGGAATGGGGGGGAGAGCTTTTGCGTCTCTCATCAAAGAGCGGCTAAGGCTCGACATCGATTTGGACGATTTGGCCCAGCGTAAGGATGAGTCCTACATGGAACATGCGCGGGGAAAAATCAAACCCCATCGAGAGATGGTCAAACTGGTCAAGGCCCTGGAAATTCAAGGTTTGAATTTGGCCATCGCCAGCGGCTCGAGCAAACGTGTGATCGAATTTACCCTGAAGGAAGCTGGGCTGGGTAAAGATTTTATCGAAAAAGTCAGTGCGGATGAGGTTCCCCGGGGGAAACCTCAACCCGATATCTTTCTCGAGACGGCCCGGAGACTTGGGGTCGATCCCGCGAATTGTCTCGTGGTCGAAGATTCGGTGCACGGGGTTGAAGCCGCCCTGGCAGCAGGTATGCACTGTGTCGCCATCCCGCACGAGGCCCAAAAAAGCGAGTCTGTTTTTCAAAAATCGCACCTGTTGTTTCGATCCATGGAGGATTTTACCGCCGAAAAGGTTCTGGAGTGGATGGACCTGACGTATTGCCTCTGTGAAGACTGCGAGTTTTTTCAAAACGGTCGTTGCCTGGATCGTGATTAAAAAAACTGTTGACTCCTTCGATGCCCTGATCGGAATGGTGCATGGTCCCATCCTGCCGGTGTATACCGGTGTTCTGTTCATGATGGTGCTCCTCGCCGTCTACCAGCTCAACGTGGGCCAGGGCGTGGTCCTGATTTCGCTTTTCGGCCCCTTCCTCGGTGTCCTCTGGAACCTGCTGGGCGGTCTTATCCGAACCCCGCTCTACTGGTTTATCGGGTATTGGTTTAATGGTAAGCATCTTTTTCTAGGAATCCTTCCAATTGACTCTGTAGGATAAATATACATTTTTCATTAAGATGTGGCGCGATATGCTCTCTTACCTCACTTTGCTGATCGTCGCCTTCACCATCGTTGGTGTCGCCATCGGCAGCTGGCCTTTCATCCGTGCGGACCGCACAGGTATCGTACTCATCGGGGCGGCGTCGCTGCTGGCACTGGGAGCCACCAGCCTGTCCGAGGCGGTGGAGGGGATCGATTTTGATACCCTCCTGCTGCTCTTCAGCATGATGGTGATCAACGCCTGCCTTTCGCTGGCAGGGTTTTTTACCCTGGTCGGACACCGGGTGGCCATGCTTGCCCGGGATCCCAAGACCCTCCTGGCCATGATGATCCTTGTCAGTGGGGTACTTTCGGCCCTGTTTCTGAACGATACCATCGTCCTGATGATGACGCCCATCGTGATCGAAGTCACCCGCAGCCTCCGGAGAAATCCCCTGCCTTACCTGATTGGTCTGGCGGTGTCGGCCAACATCGGCTCTACCGCTACCCTCACGGGGAATCCGCAGAACATGATCATCGGTAACTCCTCGGGGATTGGCTATTTGGCCTTCGCGTCTTCCCTGGTTTGGGTGGCGCTGGGGGGGCTGGTGCTTTCCTGGGTGATCATCGTTTGGGTGTACAAGGACGAGTTTCGCACCGGTAAAATGGAAACCGTTCCCAGCTTGAGCCTCAGGATATACCGCCCACTCTTCCTGAAATCCCTTGTGGTCATCGCCATCATGTTGGTGGCGTTTCTGGCGGGATTCGCTATTTCCCTTGCGGCCTTCGTGGCGGCCGCCGTCCTGCTGACGACACGGCGGGTGCGCTCCGAGCGCGTGTTCCGAAAGGTGGACTGGGGCCTTCTGGCGTTCTTTGCCGGACTTTTTGTGGTGACTCACGCCCTGGACACCCAGCATTGGACAGAGCGGTTGTTCACGGCTCTGGCTCCCATCGCCGAACTGGGTATGGTTCCCTTCGGCCTGGTCTCAGTGGCCCTGTCGAACCTTATTAGCAATGTTCCCGCCGTTCTTCTTTTGCAGAACCTGGTCAGCGGCTTTGCCGAGACCCAGCGTGCCTGGCTGACCCTGGCCGCAACCTCGACCCTGGCGGGAAATCTCACCTTGCTGGGCTCGGTGGCCAACCTGATCATGGCCGAAGTCGCTCGCCGAAACGGCATCAAGGTGAGCTTTGGCGAGTACCTCAAAGTCGGCATACCGGTGACGGTGTTGACGGTGCTCCTGAGCTTTTTGCTGGTGTAACTCTTCGTGGGATGGGATCCTGGTATTTTACCTCGAGTTAAAAAAGTTTCGGGACCGGTCTCACGTCCACCTTACTGAGGACCCTGTTATGACACGGGTCCTGGCGCCAGTGGCGGGAAGCGCCCTCTTTGCGGCGTTGGGCCCCTGGTCGCCGAATGTGCTCTCGGCTATGCTGCTCGGGGTCATCGCGGTGATCGGGTGGTTACGGCTGATCCGTGAAGACTGTTTGGCTAAAGACAGGCCTATGTGCCGCGACGCGGAATCACCCGCTTAAGTATTGGCAACGCGGATTTTCAGACCTATTTGACCCAATCGTCAACCAGGGGCATTATGGACACATGGGGTACCTCAAACCGAAAGACAATCCTCCGTGGTGGGTTCGCCTGCTGTTATGGCTGGGGGACCTGGGTGTC
>CALGPJ010000031.1 GCA_937960645.1 uncultured Spirochaetia bacterium
CCCAGCTGGCGGGGCTGAGTAAGAGCTGGGTAGAAGAGGAGTGGATGCGGCTGGGCAAGGAGAGGGTGTTTCCGAAGCGGGAGCCCTTGAGGGAGTTTCACCGGCGGGTGTGGAACCGCGAGGATGTGCTGTTACGCCGGGATGGCAGTGATGCGTTTGGCCCCGCCGAGCCGCTGTGGCGGATGCGGGCTTAAAAAAAGAGGGGAGAGCCAACCGCGATGGGACACAGGCTTCGCGGGTGCAATTGCCGCGGCACTACCAATCCCACTCCACCTGTGACCCCAGCATTCGGTCCCGCTCAAAAAACCACCGTGCCCGGACATAGAAACCCTCGAAGACCCTCGGAACCCAGATCGGGTCGTCGGCCCACATGGAAGGGTAGGGGATGGCAGATCGGGGGCACCAAAACGGCTGCGCCTCCGGCGTTTCTGTAAGATGGCCGGACCATTCGACGGATAAAAAAGCTTTCACTAAAAGGCCGTACCCATCGGTAAACTGAAATCGGTGCTCCGCGCATTCGCTAAGATCCCCGACGTTCAGTCCCACCTCCTCGAGGGTCTCACGGCGGGCCGCCGCCTCCCAGCCTTCGCCGGCCTCGAGGCGACCACCGGGAAAGTTTACCTTGCCCTGACCCAGACCCCGTTTCTTGTGGATCAGGAGCACCTCGTCCACGCCGCGGTTCCAAATCAGGACCAGAACGGCGTGTTCGCGGGGGACCCAATCGGACCAGTCGTAGCGGGGTTTCATGGGGAGCGCTCCTCTTCCAACACCGCCCACTCGGTGTCGATGTCGCCTTCCGGGACAAGACTTTCGGGAACGTTCAGGCGGAACCGAACCGTCTGGACCTGGCCGGGACCGAGCGGTGTGTCCATGGCCTGCAGCACGGTCTTTTCCTCGGACCAAAACACCTGCTCGGCGGCCTTCCAGCGCAGGCCCAGGGTCAGGATCCGCAGGGGGCGCTGGTCGGTGTTGCGGACACTCAGGTCGGCCTGGCCGAGCACCAGCCCGTCGGCACGCTGCAGGCGCAGGGGCCAGGGGGCCAGGCTCAGGGCTCGGCCGGCGGGAAACTCCGGCGGGGGGCGGGGTGGCGCCACGGCCAGAGGGACGCGTTTTTCGATGCGTACCGTGCTCTGGACCGAGCTCGCTTCCGGCACCAGCGAGACCACCCAACGGAACGGGAGGCTTTGGCCCGGTAAAAGAGGCGGCGTGAAAGGACTGACCAGGGTTTGATGATGGCGGCGAACCTCATCCTCGTTGGGACTGACGACCGCAAGGCTCAGCACCAATTCCGACAGCCCCGGTTCTTCGGCCACCAGCCGGCCGCGGACCACCAACCAGGCATCCTCTCCCAGGGTGAGCCGCCGGAATTCCGGGTTGTCCAGTTTCAGACCCGGGCCGCCGAGCGCCGACCAGTCGACGGTGGGGGGCAGTCCCGAGGCAGCGGGCGGCGGGGGCGCGGAGCCCCGAAGGGTAAACCAGGCAATGGTGAGCCCGCCGCCGCCGATCAAAAAGCCGAGGGCGATGCCCGCCGCGATGGCCAGGGCGTGGCGATGCTTTTTTTCGCGGAACCGGAACCTCGGAAAAAGCCGTTCGAGCTCGGCGGCGGCCTCGTCGCGTTGGGGGCTAAGGTAAAGGTAGCGCGTAAAAAGCCGGTTCAGCAGGGCTTCCCAGTTTTCGCCGCCGTACTCGTGCCGGGCAAGCTCCACGATGATGCTGCGCAGGAAGTCCCCATCGACCGGCTCCAGCTGCAGGGCTTCCCGCAGCTCTGCCAGGAACTCCGGCTTGCCCTCCTTCAATAATTCGAAGGCCCGATGTCGGTGGGTCAGGGCCAGTCGGTGCACCGCCCGGATATCGGCATCCTTGAGACCCAGCTCCTTCTCCCAGCGGTGCAGGAGGGCCAGAGGCGGGGGATCGGCCCGTTTCCAGGAGCGCAGCCGCTGAAGATACTCCCCCAGGCCGTCCAGGGACTGCGCCATGGGCTAGCCGGGGAAATTGGGATTGGGGTTGGGCTTGCGGATGCTCGCCACCTTTTCCAGTAGCCAGCGTGCCAGGCTCTCGGCGTTTTCGGGGGTCATCACCACGCCCACCAGGGCCTCGCGGACGATCATCAGGGGGTCGGGGACGCGCCGCGATTCGGGGCCCAGACCGTCGGGCGTGGCGAGGTAGTAGATCTCCTCGGGCATGTCCAGATGCTCGAAAAACAGGTCAAACATGAGCTCGCCGCGGGGGGTGATGCCGCCCCAGGCCCCGTTGGCGGTGACCACCCGATATTCCGGATCTCTTTCAAATCGAAAACCAATCTCCTTGTCCATTTGTTACCTCGCTTGGAACAGTGTAATTCAGGATAGGGAGTTTGCGTCAGCCTGGCAAGTCGGTAGAATGGGACCATGGAATCCGACCTCGTGCTTCGATTGCGGCAATGGATGGAACAACACCACATCGATGTGTGGCTGGACAGCGGCCAGGACCCCCACGCCAGTGAGTACCCCCTGCAGCATTGGCGGACCCGCCAGCCTCTTAGCGGATTCAGTGGTTCGGCGGGGGTTGTGGCCCTCACGCGATCGGGCGGGATTCTGGCCACCGACAGCCGCTACTGGCTCCAGGCGGAGACCGAGCTGGGGCCCGGGTGGGAGCTGGTGCGCGCCGCCGGCAGCCTCGATGTCGCCCTGCAGGCGCACTGGCAGGAGAGGGGGCTGCCCCAGACGATCGGCCTCAACCCCTGGCAGTGGTCCTGGGAGCGCTGGCAGGCTTGGGGGCACTGGGCCCGCGGCTGGGGACTCAACCTGGTGAGCGCCCAGGAGGCGCCGTTTGCGTTTTGGGCGGACCGCCCCGAACCCCCCGCCGGCATCATCCGGGACTACGAGGCCGACTTTCCCCTGGACAGCCGTCCGATGAAGCTGGACCGGCTTCGGGCCGCCTTCAAACGCCAGAGGGCCACGGCCACCCTGATCAGCGGCCTGGACCAGATCGCCTGGGTCTTGAACCTGCGCGGCAACGACATCGACTACAACCCGCTCTTCGAGGGCTATCTCTACGTGGACCCGGAGGCCGCCCACCTGTATTGCCATACCGGGGGGCTGGAGGACGGCCTGCCCGAGCGCCTCCTTCGCGACGGCGTGCAGGTCCACGACCTCAGCGCCCTGCGGCCCGAGGCACTGCGATCCGAGCGGCTCGTGATCGATGCCGCCACCACCCCCGCGGCCCTCGCCGAGCCCCTGGCCGACCGGCTGGTGAGTGTGGCGCCCGCTGTGGTGTCCCTGATGAAGGCCGTCAAATCCCCCTCGGAAATCGATGGCTTCCGGAGGGCCATGATCGCCGACGGCCGCGCCCTGATACGCCTCTCGATGTGGTGGGAGTCCCAAACCGGTCCCCTCACCGAGGCCGAGGTCGCCGCCACGCTGTGGCGATTCCGGCAGGAGGAGGGGGCCTGGATTCCGTCCTTCGCCACCATCGCCGCCTGGGGGCCCAACGCGGCCGTCGTCCACTACGATCCCGCCGAGCGCGGGGCATCCATCGAGGGCGCGGGCCTGCTCCTGTTGGACAGCGGGGCCCACTACCCCTGGGGCACCACCGACGTCACCCGGGTACTCGTGCGCGGGAACCCCCGGCCCGAGTGGCAGCTCGACTACACCCGGGTCCTGCGGGCCCTGATAGCGGTGGCCACCTCCCCCTTTCCCCGCGGCAGCAAGGGCTACCAGCTCGATGCCCTGGCCCGCGGCGTGCTCTGGCGGGACCGGCAGGCATACGGCCACGGAACCGGCCACGGCGTGGGCCACGTGCTGTGCGTCCACGAGGGGCCCCAGCGCCTCGGCCCCGACCCCAACCCCCAGGAACTCTTGCCCGGCATGGTGGTATCCCTGGAGCCAGGCCTGTACCGAGCGGGCCAATGGGGCATCCGCCTGGAGAATCTTGCCCTGGTGCGCGGTGCACAGACCAACGAATTTGCCGAATGGCTGGGCTTCGAGCTTCTGACCCTGGCCCCCTTCGAGCCGAAACTGGTGGACGTGGAACTACTGGGCCCCGCCGAGCGCGCCTGGCTTTGGGAGGAGCACCTCAGGCTGGAGAAGGTCCTCGGTCCCCGCTTGACCGACAGCGAGCGGGCCTGGCTGGAACACCGGGGGCGGGAGTGGAAAAATCTCCTGGGGCAACCTCAGTGAGTCTGCCCAAAAAACCGCTTCAAAAATTCGAAGAAACCGTGCCTGGGAACGACTTTCCTGGCCAGGAGAAAGCGGTTGATATCCTCGATGCTGCCCACCACGAGCAGGTTCTCGTCGGGCAGGATGCGATGACCGATGTCGAAGAGTTCGTAGTCGCCGCCGGCCGATCGGATGGCTACCACGTTGAGACCAAAATTCTGGCGCAGGTTGAGTTCCCGTAGGGTCTTGTGGACGAATTCCTCGGCGGGCTTGATCTCGGCCATGAGAAAGTTTTTTCCCACGGGGATGTAGGAATACAACAAGCCGGAGATCAGGGTGGGCACGATGCGGATGGCAGCCTCGCGGCTGGGAACGATGACATCGGTGGCCCCGATCTTTTTATAAACATCGACAAGGTCGGCGTCGGCGGTGCTGACCAGGATCTTGCTCCTGGGGTAGGCGCCCGACAAGGTGTTCAGCAGGTTCAGGGTCGCATGCGTGTCGTCCCCGAGATCGATGATGAACACATCCGTTTGATCGGGAATGTGGCGGATGATGTTCAGCCGAAGCCGGAGATCCGAGATGACCGTTTCCGCGGCCAGTTCCCGAACCTCCGCCAGGGCGGCCTCGTCGCGGTCCACCACCACCGTCTGAACCTGGTCGAAGTACCGCAGATATTCCAGCACCGCCCGGCCAAACGGCCCAAGCCCAAAAATGGCGAAGAACATCATCCCAGAAGCACCTCCGTTCGCGGCCGGCGGACCAGGGGCGGCAGGTCTTTCACGCTCCACACGATGAAGGCCATCAATCCCACGCGGCCGGTGAACATAGCCAGCATGATGATGATTTTACCCAGAAAGGACAAGCCCGGGGTGATGCCCATACTGAGCCCCACCGTGCCTAGGGCGCTGGCCGCCTCGAAAAAGTAGGGGAGGTAGCCGCTGTTGGGGTGATGATAGCGTTCGCTGAACATCAGGGCGGTAGAAAATGCCAGGAACACCAGCACAAAGCGGTTGAAGAGCAGGACCGCCCGCTGGATCGATTCGCGCCGGATTTCTTCCCCACCCACCCTCAGGAACACCTCGGGGCGGTGACCCTTGAACAGGAAGTGGAGGAAGAGGATGAAGGTGGTCACCTTGATCCCGCCCGAGGTGGAGGCCGGCCCCGCCCCCACCAGCATCAGGAAGATGAGAAAGATCTGCGAGGCGGGCGGCAGCTCGGTGGTGGGCAGGTAGCTGAAGCCCGCGGTGCGGCTCATCACCGAGTTCAGCCAGGCATCGAGCAGCACATCGGAGCGGGAAATCTCCCGGTTGGCAAAAAAGAATCCCAGCACCAGGAACACCGCCATTCCCAGAACCAGGAGGGTCAGGGAGACCCGCAGGACCAGAAGGGTGTGGGCGTTGAGCCGGCGGCGGAGCCGGTGCCAAACCCAGCGCGCCAGGTCCGCCCACACCACGTAGCCCAGACCGCCCGCGATGACCAGGGCGCTCAGGGCCAGGAGGGCGCCCGGGTAGGCGCGCAGGGCCCAGAGGCTGTCGTCGTACAGGGAAAAACCCGCGTTATTGAAGGCGCTCAGGGTGTGGAAGAGGGTGGAAAACGCCCCCAGCTCCCCGCGCGTCAGGGCCAGCACCAGGAGGAAGCCCGTCCCCTCCAGGGCCAGGGTGATCCCCAAAATCTTGCGGAGGATGCGCGAGGCGCGGTACTCCAGGGGGCTGACGAAAAAGTCCTTGATCAGGGCACGGCTTTCCAACGAGAGCCCCGCTCGGGGGTAGAGAAAGAGCAGGGACGTCACCGTGATCACGCCCAGACCTCCCAGCTGGATGAGCACCAGCAGGATGGTCTGACCCAGCGGGGACATCGACGAAACCGGCAGGGTGGTCAGTCCCGTTACGCAGACGGCGGAGACGGCCAGAAACCACGCATCGATGGGCGGCGGCGCGGCCTCGCGCCAGGCCAGGGGAAGGCTGAGCAACAGGCCACCGGCCAGGATGAGTCCCAGAAAGTACCCGAACAGGAGGAGCTTGTCCTGAGGAATCTTGATGGCGGGCATCGCAACTCCCACTATAATGGAGAGGCCGCGGCCTGTCAGGCCCCGAAAAATCGCCCGAATGTTAAAAAACGAACAAAACCCCTTGCAATTATTAAAGTTACGTGTTTTAATGTTGCTGTAGGTGTATACCTACCCTTCCTGGCATGGGAAGGATTCCGAAGCATCAAAGGAGGGGGTTTCAGAATCCAAAAGTTTCGTGCAAGGGAGGCTGATGCGGTTGTTAACCGCTAACCTGCCAAAAAAGGAAAACCGCCCCGTAGGGGTGGTGATATTAAAAAAGGAGTATGCAATGAAAAAAGGTATTACCTTTGTGCTTGCGTTGCTGGTGATGGGTGGTGCTCTGTTTGCTCAGGGACCAACCACCATCACGGCAACCAAAGATGGTGACCTGTATAATGTTACCATCACGTGGAAGCCGGCCGATGATTGGACGGCTGTTGAGCTGCGCGGTAACTACGCTGGCGATCTCTGGGGTGGCGGTCGTCCGATGACCAAGAACCCGGATGGTTCCTGGACAATCACGATTAAGGGACTTAAGGCGGGTTCTTATGAGTATAAGTTCTTTGCCGACGACACGTGGATGGATGAGGCGGAAAACTATCCAGTAACCGTAGGTAACCCTTTTGGGGGTGTCAACGGCGCACTGATCGTCGATGACAACCTCGTTGCGGGGATAGTTACCAAGCCCTTTGCGCCCACGGTTTATATGAATTTAAACCTGCCTGTGAGCTTCATTTACAATGATTCCTACGATGTTATTTCTAGTACTTTCGTTGCTAGGACTTTCATTAAGTTCCAGGGATATTGGAAATTGAATGGCGAGATCCTGCCGAACTTGTTTTTCTTCACCGAAACAAACTTGCATGGTCTAGGTAATCAAATAACGGTTTGGAACGAGCATTCAGACTTGGCAACAAACCAGAAAAATAACCTGCGTGCGGCGTCTTTCTTCGTGCGCGGTTTTACCTTTATCAATAACCATTATGCTGAGTTGCAGAAACTCTTCCTGGAATACCGTACTGATTATGTCAACATCAGCTACTCGGACGGTTACTACAAGTTTATCCCTGAGTCGTATGCGGGTCCCTTCATTTTCACCATGTACGGTGTTGATGGTACCAAAGACAACAACGCGTTGATGGGTACGTGGCGGCTCACCAAGTCCGGGTTAAAGATTGCCGACGGCGTCAATCTAGACTATATGATTACGTGGGGTAACAATGCACGGCGTACCTGGAGTGGTGGGGCCATTTGGGAAGACATTAGTTCAGGTAAAAGGCCCGATGGTGGTGTGACAGGAAACGGCGTAAGTTGGGACGATAACAAAGTTGCTTTTTATGGTTCTGCCAATTACTTCCAAGTCAGTGGTAGTTTTGGAACAATCGGATTAAACTTGGACTTTGTTTCTGAGGCACCGGATATTACTTTGGCAAGTGATCTCGATGATTTCTTTACCTATCTCAATAAACAATTCTCGATTGGATACAAAACCAGTTTAGACTTTGGGAGTATTGCCTTCCAATTTGCAACGCAAATGGCGAATACCGAAAGCAATCCCTCCTTTGAATATAGCTTTGGAAGGAACTCCGTCATTGGTTTAAAAACTGATCTGACAAAAATTGGCGTAGACGGCCTTTCTGTCGGGCTGTATTTTGCTCTTGTCGGTGCTGACTATATACCATGGCGCTTCTATGCCACAAGTGACGAGGACAAGGCCGGTGATTATGTCGGAACGGATGTCGCTAATAAGTATTTTACATTTAAACTTCAGCCCAAGTATTCGGCGGGAGGAATCACGGCAGGACTGGACTACAAACTCCAGGTTGCCAACCCCACCAACAAGGATACGGACATTGCTTCTACCGATGATGGTGATATCTATAACGACTTTAAGGTCTATGGCGGCTATTCCACGGACATGTTCTGGGCTAACCTCTACTCAAATCTCAAATTTAACGTTTATGAGACCACGACAGGCAAGAATGCCTTTGAATTCATAAACGTGGGTTTAAATGTTGGGGCCGGAAATCTTGTGCCGGGAGTTCTCAATAAGATCAATCTCTATTACGAGCTTGGCATGTCTGGGCAGGGCACCGAGGTTACCACGGATGACGAGATGGGTAATTCCATCGCACTCAGCGCTGCCTTTGCTAGCGAGACCTATCTGCACTTCGGTGTCGGTATCGTCGGTGGTGAAGGGAACAGCACGGTTCCAAACAACAAAACGAATGTCGGTTATTCAATCGCCATTCAACAGGCTTTCCCGTTCATGAACGCTTTGAATGTTGTGAAATACCATGCCTTCATCCAGTACAACCATGGTCTCAGGGTTGCCGATGGTGAAGATCAGGGTAAAATTGGGTTGAGCGATTATCGTATCAACAACTTTGGCACCAGCTTGATGAACATTTATGATAAGTTCATCATCGGAGTTTGGTTCGACTACTAAGTCCTGACTTCGTCAAAAGTACAATACCCCCTTAAAAAGGGGGTATTGTTTTTTGGTAAAATTTCAAGTAAAAATCCCTTATGCTAAACAAAAACTTACGTTGGTTGGGTATTTATCTTCTTTTGATTATTTTCTTTGTTTGGGTTGTAGAACTCGTTTTCAATTTTCTTCCCGGTGTTCCCCCCAAGCGTTTGTTTCAAAAAATCACAGATAACCCACAACTTTCAAAAATCGATGCCCGAGCCCTTTCTGTTTATTACCCCATGAATCCTTACAATCCTGACGAGGAATTGTTGCGTGCCCTTTGGGTTAGTGGGAAATCCAAAGTCGGCTTAGTTCTAGGTGGTTCGACAGCTCAAGGTTTCCCTTACAATTCCAACTGGGACTTTGGTGGGATCTTAGGAAATCTTTTGAGCAAGGTGTTGAACGAAGATGTGCGTATCGTCAACCTCGGGCTTTCTGCACAGAGCAGCTACACAGTAGCTGACCTGAGTAGTCGACTCTTGGAATTGCGTCCTGACTTTGTGATCGTTTATTCCGGCCACAACGAATTTTATGGAACTCTGAGTGCCAGCAGTTCTCCCTATGACTGGCAGCGTCGGTTTTACCTCCTGCTTCAAAACAGTGCTTTCATGCGATGGTTGTTCAAGTTTTTGAATGTTTTTAACATCGAGACGCAAAGTTCCAGAACCCTGATGGAACAGCAATTCGACAATCAATTGTTTGAACCAGGTCCTATTGATCAGGAGGTGGCAAGTAATTTTGTTCAAAACTTGAGCATTTTGGAATCCTGGACGAGCGCTAACAAAATTCCGCTTATTGTCATCGAACCTGTTTCTAATTTGATTGATCAACCTCCTTTTCATTCTGGCAAGGATGCGGAATTTGCCGAAGTTTGGAAAAACTTACATGGAGTTATTCAATCGGATGATAGGTCGAAAATTTCCGCATTTGTAGAGGAATTTTTACAAAAAAGAGATCTGGTTGATCTGGCAACAAGTCAGTATTTGTTGGGTAAAGGTATTGAAAAACTTACCGGTCAGATAGTTCTGGAATTTTTCGCGAACGCGAAAGATCGCGATTATGTTCCTTTTAGAGCGCGTAGGCCGTTGATCGAGGCCCTTAAAACTTGGGCTTCTAGTGTGCGGAGGAAAAGGCAGGATTTTCGGTATGTTTCTCTAAGTCAGGATTTGCTTTACGATTTTGGACCGGAAGCTTTCGGGAAGCTGTTGTTTATCGATCATCTTCACTTTAACTTTCTCGGAAATTATGCGGTAGCCAAAAAAGTTTTTAGTCCTCTGGCTTCTGTTTTGAAGCTTAGTGATGAACAAAGAAAAATGGGTGAAATGCTTTTAAATACACCCCAAGGTTTAAATTACTTAATCCCTTTTGAGGCGGGATTTGCTGTGTCGGCAATGAATCGCATCAAGACCCTCGCTTCCCGCCCTCCCTTTTCGACAATGGTAATCCCTGTTGATTGGAGGGGGTTCACGAGTTTTCCACCCGGCGGGAGTCTTTTACCAGATGAAGAACAAATTTTGCGGCAGGCCGACCTGGATCCCATGAACAATCCCGAATTGGCGCGTTTGAGAATTGCCTTCGAGTATTATGGAAAAAATAACCAGCCACAAAAGGCCTATGAAGTGTTGAGATCCTTCTGTAATGCCTATCCCGCGAATTACTTATCATGGCTCAACCTGGGATTGTGGCATGTCAAGTGGGGTTCAGAAGACAAAGCTAAGGAATATTTATCCTTGGCACATACCCTTGCCAAGAACAAAGGTGATCAAATCATTCTGAATCAAATCCAGGAAACTTGGCAAAAATTTGAGGTAGCTGAAACTCCTGAGCAATATTTTGCCACTCTTCAGCGCATACCCACAGTTCCCGTATTTTTTGATCTGCTGTTGGAATATGGTGAATTGGATGCCCGCTGAGAAAACCGCGAAATAATGTTACTTTCAAATTGTTCATCCAGGCCGCCACCGAATTCAAACACCTGTTCAAACCTGCCCTACCGGATGCCCTGAATACCTACTTTCTCGCAGAAAGCGCACTATTTGCTAAATACCCGGAACTCGTGGACCTGGCCAGGAACCAACCCCAGCGGATCTGGGAGTTTCGCCGTGGAGCTTCCACCATGTTATTTATTGAAGGAAACGGCGTTTATAATATCCTGTTCACCCAGGCGATGACGTCGCTGCGTTAGAGAAATAAGATCACCCATCCTGGACAAAGGCTGAAATACGTCTCAGAATAAAACCTGGTAGGCAGTCGCCTATTAAGTTTGATGGGGAGGATTTCCATGCGGTATGCCATTTTATTGGGAAACGGGATCAACAATTATGCTCATCGCCGCCAGGGGGCTAACAAAAATTCCAGTTCGGTATCCTGGGAGGAAATTGTAACAAATATTGCTAACAAAAGTATTTATAAAAAAAATCGCCTTCCTAACAGCCTATTAAACGGCCTGACCTTAATAGAACTTTTCGAACTGATTACCCTCTCCTCCAATGGCAAAGATGAGAACCAGGCACGGGATGATTTTTTAAATCAAATCAAATTTTCAACTACGGAAATTCATACGTCCCTTGTTGATTTCGCAAAAAAGAATCAAATCCCAATCCTGACGACAAATTTTGATACAACTTTATGTGACAAAGGACCCCATAAATTTCCCGGACCGTTCACACATTTTTACCCCTGGCATTCATATTACGCGAGTCAAGAGATCACCGATCCTCTTTTGGAGCATGCAATCTGGCACATTCACGGTATGAAAAAATACAAGAACAGCATGAAACTCAAGTTGAGCGATTATGTGAATTTCCTTTCCAGGATTAAAGAGTATCTTAATGGCAAAAAACACCCTGGAGGCAAAGTCAGTCTGTACAGCGTCATCAATGATTCCAAAAATAATTCGATCGATCCAGAAATGGAACGCTGGGTGGGGGCCCGATCCTGGCTCGATGTGTTTTTGCATCTGCCCCTTGTGATCATCGGCCTCGGTCTCAATTTCAGGGAATTCGGTCTGCGATGGCTTCTAATTCAGAGGTACAAATACCACCTCTACTGTCAAAAGATCAAAATCAAAATTCCCCGGGCTAAAAGTTTACCCAAATTACCCTTTACCGATGTTTACATCGAGACAAACCTTGAAAATTCAATGGCAACCATGGAGGAAACGGGTAAAAAGTTATTCTTTGAAACATTGAACTTTCGCTACTACAGAAGAAAACCCGCAGAAATCTACGAGGGAAATTGGGAATGGATCCACGACCTGATCGGCGGGAAGTAGAAGCGTAGCGTCATCCTTGACCGGCAACCAGCATCATGATAATTTGCGTCTGATGACCCTCGGAAAAAAATTGTTGATTCTCTACCTGATCGCCATCAATATCTTTCAAATCGTCCAAATGGGCGATGACAAGCACCGGGTTGAAAATCAACAGTTTCGTATTGCCGAAGCTCAGCTTTTAACCGTCAATTGGGTGGGTGCCCCTGCCGTCCTTTACGCTCTGGGGGCCCTGGTGGTTTGGTTTGTCGTCATCCGCTTCGTTTACCGCAAGCGCAAGTACCTCGTTTAACAATCGTTCATGCCGATCGATTGGCCCTCCCTTTTCCAGCCCCTCATCAATCTCCTGGCTCTGGTCGCTTTAGGGTGGCTGGTGGGAAGGCTCGGGCGCCACTCCGAGGAGCTGACCCGTGGCCTGGTGTACATCCTGATGCGTCTCACCCTGCCGGCCCTGATTGTGGTGAGCATGCAGCGCCCGTTTTCCCAGGAATTGCTTTGGCAGAGCGCCGAGGCCCTGGTGTGGAGCCTGGGGTTTTATTTCGTGATCGCGGGGATCTTCACAGTTCTTCGCCCCGTCCTTCCGGTTCCAAAAAATCGTCAGGACCTGATTCAGTTCGTTACCCTATTTGGGAATGTAGGTTTCATGGGTTTTCCCGTGATGGAGGCCCTGTTTGGCCGGGAGAGCTTGTTCCTTGCCTCGGTATTCAATCTGCCCTTCAATTTTATCATTTTTACCTATGGGGTGATTCTTCTGCGCCGAAGTGGTCGGAATCAGGATAGCGAGCCTCTTGCCTGGCGGGAGGTTTTCTTTACCCCGATCATGATCAGTCTGGTGCTGGCCTTTGGCCTGTTTGTCGGCAATATCCGTCTGCCGCAGCCGGTGTTGGGCTTTTTGGATTTGTTGGGGGGCATCACCACGCCGCTTTCCATGATAACCGTGGGTATCATGCTGGCCAGGGTTTCGGTGCGCAGGAGTTTGGTGCGGCCTTACCTGTGGTGGATGGCAGCGGGACGATTGCTTGTTGCGCCGGCACTGGTCATTCTGTTTGGGCTGTTCCTTCCCGCCAGCAGCGAAACGCTGTGGACAGCCGCCCTCCTGACAGCGATGCCCGCAGCCGCCAATACGCCGATATTGGCGGCCGAACACGGGGGCCCCCACGAGGAAGCGAGCCAGGTTGTGTTATTGACCTCTCTGTTGGTGTTCCTCACCCTCCCCATCCTGATCCTGTTGATGGGGGCGATTTTTCAGATGCCGGATTTTCGCTGAGGGGCGGGGAGGGGATTGACAGCTTCGGAGAGCGGTTGCGTCCATGTCGCATCAGTGTCCTGGGCCAACACGTGCTCCTGTGCCGCCGGAAGCACGGAAGGCCGCTCCTTTGGCCCGCCAATCTTCCAGGGCGACCAGTCGATGCCGTGAAAAATGCCGCAGCAGACCTCGTACCGCTTCAGCATCTCCGCTTAATCGCCATGTAAAGGTCGACGCAGATGCGGCGGCTCTCGTAGTAAATCGGAACGGTCGCGCCGTCCTGCACTAACCGCTCGATGTCGTATTGGCTGCGATGCGCTTCGTCGGCAATCACGACGATGTTACGGCGGTTTGACAGTACGGGCATGCGCCATTCTCCCTCACTCTCCGCTTCGCTTTTCTCTCTCCCGCCTGGAAAGTTACGGGGTGTGGGTTCAGGCGGAAAAAACTTTTGTACGGTAGTAAACACAATCCCACCCGAATTCGTCTTCGAGAGCGTGAGTAAATGATCGCGTGATTCCGCCTGCACCGGCTGTTGGCGAAGCAATTCGTGACAGCGCACGAATGTGCCGTAAAGCTGGTCGTCCAGGTCGTTGCGGTCAGTGATCACGACCAGCGTCGG
>CALGPJ010000032.1 GCA_937960645.1 uncultured Spirochaetia bacterium
GGGCCCAGCGGCCGGATCGGATGATGGAGCGGGTGGCGGTGTACATGGCGTGGCACAACCTCCACAAGCCGTACCGGATCAAGGATCGCAAGAGCGGCAAGCATGGGCAGCAGATGGGGCTGAGTCGGGAGTGGTGTAAACAGGAGTGGGAGCGGCTGCAGACGGAGCGGGCGTTTCCGGCTCGGGAGCCGCTGCGGGAGTTTCATCGGCGGATCTGGAACCGGGAGGACAGACTGTGGACGGTGGACGGGCAGGATGTGTTCGGCCCCTCACAACCCCTGGGGAGGCTGCGGGCATGAATCCCCCCAGGGGAAGTAGGGCGCCCCGAGCACAATTGCCGAGGCACTAATAAAAAATCAATTCGTCGGGGTCTGCAGCTGTATCTTGATCCGTCTCTCGAAGCCCCACCGTGAAAAAACCTCGGCATAGTGTTTGCGAACTAACCGGTCGATCAACCCACTCTGGCGGGCCTGGTTGAGGGCACGCGTCAAAATCGGCACGAGGTCGCGGTTTCCCGGAGCGACGAAAAACTGAAAATCTCGGTCATACACCAACATGAGGTTTTGCTCGACGTCCAGATTGGGGTACTGGGGTGCTTCGGCCACAATCTCGTTGATCCCCCGCGAGAAATAGTCGACGCCCCGGTTTCCTGCTTCCACCATTCGATAGAGCACCTTCCAATCCCCTTCCTGTTCGTAGTAGCGCAAATTGTTGGCACTCCACACACGAACGTCGAACCAGTTCTTGCCAAACCCGCCGACCTTGTTCAGGGCTCGGAACTGGTCGAGGGTCCGAACGTTGTTGTATTCGGCCTGGGCCCCCTTTTTGATAAAGAGCACCCGGTGTCCAATCAGACCGTTGGTCAACCCCACGGTTATAGGCAGGTACTTTTGGTTGCGCTCAGCATTGGGGAGGTACCAGTAAAGACTGAGCTCGCCCTGCTCGAGCATCGCGTCGATCCGCGGCTGCGGCACGTCAGCGACGCTTTGAATATTCACCGTATACCCGATGGCCTTCAGACTCTCGGTGATCAGTTCGTGGTAAAACTGATGCTTACCGTCGCTAAAGGAAACGAGTTTGAGATCGAGGCGGTTCTGTGCAAAGACCGTACCCGACAACCCTAAACACACAAGAATCGCAAGGATTCTTTTCATATCTTACCTCCTTATACCTTGAATTTTCCCATGGATTCCAGAAGCAGAGTGATGGATTCGTTGAGTTCGGTCGCCATGATGTTGATATCGGCCATGGAGTTGGAGATCATCTGGATGCCCGCCGCCACTTCCTCGACTCCGATGCCCGACTCGCCGGACAATTGAAACACAGCAGTGAGGGAGCTGTTGAAGGTCGTATAGATTTGGCGTAGTTCCTCGAAAACCTTGCCAACTTTCTGGGTAGCGCTGCCGATTTCTTCCACCGCTTTGGCGATACTCAGTCCTTTCTGGTCAACTTCCCGAATGGTATTCGAATAATCTCCCAGGCTGGTATTGAAGTTACCGAAGGCCTGATTGATCTGGACAAAGCCTTTGGTGAGGCGGTGACTGATTTCTTCGGCACTCACAACGCTCTCGTTGATCTCTTTCAATTCCTGGCTGATGGCCTTGGCGTTGGCGGAAGAGTTTTCCGCCAATTTTCGAATTTCCTCGGCTACCACCGAGAACCCCTTACCCGCCTCGCCCGCGTGGGCTGCTTCGATGGCAGCGTTCAGGGCCAAAAGATTGGTCTGCTCGGCGATGTTGTTGATCAGGGCCACCATCTCCCCGATGCGTTCGGATATTTGGAGAACCCGATCCACGGCATCCCTGTTCTCCTCGATGAGTTGTTTCACTTCTTCGAGCCGCCGTTCGAGTTGTTGGGTTTCCTTCAATTCCGCCTGAATTCCTATGGCAGCCCGGTCCAGGGTTTGTTTCATCTCCCCGGCAGTGCCGAGGGATTGATGCGACATGTGCTCCTGGGACTTGAGTTCCCGATTCAGCACCTCGAAGGATTTTTCCACTCCCTGCAGCCCTTCCTGGGCGATGTTGGCCCTGTCCTGCAGGTCGTTCATCCGCGCCGCGATGGCATTGGTATTCGAAGAGATTTCCACCGACGAGGAGCTGAGCTCGGAGATGTTTTGGCGCAGTTCCTCTTTGATCGACGTCATTTTTTGGGTGACGCCCAGGACCATTTGCACCATACGCCGAAGGCTCGTCAGGAAAATGTTGAACCGTTGACCGAGGATGGCGATCTCATCGGTTCCCTTGACCGGCAGCATACGGGTAAGATCGCCCTCTCCCCTGCTGATTTCCAACAAGCCCGTGTCGAGAACTCGGAGTCGTTGGGTAATCAACAACCGGCTCAGGATGATCACACTGATGGAGGCAACCAAAAGATAAATGACATCCTCAAAGAGACGTTGGAAGAATCTTCGGAGCAACATGGCATCCAGGATTCTGCGATCGATGGCGGTTCGCACCACGGCCAGCTTGTTCCCCTGGTACACAATGTCTCGGGATGCCTCAAACCCATTCAAACGTGGAATATCCGAGTCCCTTTGCTCTGCCTTTATTTCTCCCTCGAGGAAGTAGGCGGCATATTTTTTGTTGCCGCCATCCACGACGATTTGTCCTAGATCGGAGCCCTCGAGCTCGGCCCGGAGCAGGTCCAGGATCAGCGGATCGTTGAAGCCCCACAGAGGCTCTCCCAGGGCCAGGGCCAATTGCCGTGCTACTACTTCCACGCGCTCCTGAAACTCATGTTCCAGGCTCCGGCTGAGGGTGACATAATTGATGATCTGAAATACGGTGGAAATCAAGAAAAGTGTTCCGACCTGGGCCAAAATGATTTTGAAGGATAGCCTCATGATTTACCTTAAGTAAGAATAATAGCCATTTTCGTGTTTTGCAAGATTCAATTCAATAATTTACAACAAATTCAGAAAGGGAATAACCCCCACTCTGCCGAGGATCCCCTCAGCTTTCCTTTTGGGGGTGCTTGACCGCACTCCCGCCAAGCGGTGCATGTTGCAAGGCAAGGGGAGATGGAATCCTCTCCCCGCAGTTGCGCTAGCGCAGCGGCACCGGCTCGATGCCCCAAATCTCCGACGCGTATTCCTGAATGGTCCGGTCGGAACTGAACTTGCCGCTGCCAGCGATGTTGTACAGGGCCATGGTGTGCCATTTCTTCTGGTCCTGGTAGTCTTTTTCGATTCTGGCGTGAGCCTCCATGTAAGCGGGCAGGTCCTTGAGCACAAAGTACTGGTCGGCCGGGTTTCCTTCCACACCGTAGAGCAGGCTGTCGTAGAGCTCCCGGAAAAGATCGAAACTCTCGACATTGTAGGTACCGTCGACGAGCTGGCTGACGGCCCTCTTGATCTCGGGGTATTCGTCACACACCGCCCAGGGATCGTAAAGGTGTTCCTTGGTCAGGTGAAGAACCTCCTCGGCCTTGAGACCGAAGATGTAGCAGTTCTCGAAGCCCGCCTCCTCGGCGATCTCGATGTTGGCCCCGTCCAGGGTCCCGATGGTGAGGGCCCCGTTCATCATGAACTTCATGTTGCCCGTTCCGCTTGCTTCCTTACCGGCGGTACTGATTTGCTCCGAAATATCGGCGGCCGGGATGAGATGCTCGGCGATGGTCACGCGATAGTTCTCCAAAAAATACACCTGGAGATACTTGTTGGCGGCGGGGTCGTTGTTGATCTTGTCCGCGAGGGTATTGATCAGCTTGATGATGGTCTTCGCCCGCCGATAGCCGCTGGCCGCTTTGGCACCGAACAGGAAGGTCCGCGGGTACATGGTGAAATGGGAATCGTCCTTGATGCGGTTATACAGGAGCATGATGTGCAGGGCGTTCATGAGCTGGCGTTTGTACTCGTGCAAGCGTTTGATCTGAACGTCGAAGATGCTGTCGGTGTTGAGCTTCAAGCCCCAGGTGCGGCGGGCGTACTCCGCAAACCGAACCTTGTTCTCTCTCTTGATCTGAGCCAGGCGCTCGATCACGGTGGGATCCTTTGCGTGGTTTTTCAATCCCGAAACCAGCTTGAGGTCTTTGATCCATCCCTCTCCCAGTTTTTCGGTGAGAAGCTGCGAAAGGCCCGGGTTGCTCTTGAGCAGGAAGCGCCTCTGGGTAACACCGTTGGTTTTGTTGTTGAACTTTTCGGGGTAGAGCTCATACCAATCCCTGAGCTCTTCGTTTTTGAGGATCTCGGTGTGCAAGGCAGCGACCCCGTTGACCGAGTGAGACCCGACGATGGCCAACCACGCCATTTTGACCACTCCGTCGGCGATGATGGCCATTCGATGATGGCGCTGGTGGTCGTTGGGGTATTTTTTCCTGAGCTGATCGACAAAACGCCGGTTGATTTCCTCCACGATCATGTAGATGCGCGGTAAAAGCCCCGAGAACAGGCCAATAGGCCATCGCTCCAGGGCCTCGGCCAGGATGGTGTGATTGGTGTAGGCAAAGGTTTTGATACAAATTTCCCAGGCCTCGTCCCATTCCAGCTTTTCCTCGTCCATCAACAGCCGCATCAACTCGGGGATACCCACCACAGGATGGGTGTCGTTGAGCTGGATGGCCGCCACCGAGGGGAAAAGCTTGAAATCCTTCCCATAGCGCTTTTTGAACGAGCCAATGATGTCCTGCAAACTGGCAGACACGAAAAAGTACTGCTGACGAAGCCGTAGCACCTTGCCCTGGGGGCCGCTGTCGTTCGGGTAAAGGACCCGGCTGATGTCCTCGGCCTGGTTGGCCTTTTCCACGGCGCGCTGGTACTGCATGTCGTTGAATAACTGAAGGTCGAACCCTTCGGGACTGGATGCCTCCCAAAGCCGGAGAGTGTTGATCGTTCTGGTGCCATAACCGATGATCGGCATGTCGTAAGGGGTGGCCCGAACCGTCTCCGCATTCGCGAGTTTGAAGTGTTCCCTGCCCGAGGCGTCTCGTTCCACGACAACATGACCACCAAACAGGACGTCGACTGCCCTGTCCTGGCGTTTGACGCTCCACGGATCACGATCCTCGAGCCAGGAATCGGGGTACTCTTTTTGATAGCCGTTTTCGATCCGCTGGGCGAACATGCCGTACTTGTACCGAATGCCATACCCATGTCCGGGAAGGTCGTGGGTTGCTAGTGAGTCCAGAAAGCACGCAGCCAATCGCCCCAGGCCGCCATTGCCCAGACCGGCATCGGGTTCGGCGTCCTCTACCATGTTGGGATCGACACCCAACTCGATTAACGCCTGATTGAATGCCTTATCCAATCCGAGGTTGATCAGGTTGTTGCTCATCGCCCGCCCCATCAAAAACTCGGCGCTGAGATAAAATGCCTGTTTGACACCTTTCTTGTCCTGAGCGGCTCGGGTGGCCAACCAATCGTCGCTAATCAATTCCATGGCAGTGGCTGAAACAGCGATGAACAGCTCATGCGGGGTGGCTTCTTCCACGGTTTTACCGTACTGCCGTTTAATCCGCCCCACCACGAGGTCCTTGATCTTGTCCTTATCGATGTTCATCAAAAAGTCTCCCTTCTGGAAAAACGATGTCTTCAGAATAGGGAGCGGTTCGGTCGGTGTCAAGCAAGGGAAAAGAAACTAAATGCCACAAAGAGGACCAGGAAAAACACGATCTGAATGACCACGAAGGCTCGGGCAAAAAGACCGGCGGGTTTGAGTTCCAACGCCTCCAGCCATATCGCGGCAAGGGCGGCGATCACGAACCAGGCAAGGTAGTTTTGCAGAGGGACATACCCCACAGCCCAGCTCCAGTAGTCCATGCGGGGATCCATGGCCACCGGTTCCATAACCACATCGAAGGCCACACAGCCGAGGGCGGTGGCCAAAACCCGCAGAGGAGCGTTGGGTAGGAAAGAGACCCAGGAATGCACTCCGAGGACCACGATCGTCCAGTTGAAGCCGATGACCAGAGGAACGCTCAAGGCCATGAAACCCAAACCCTGGCCATAGGTGTAGGCCCCAAAAACCATGCCGGTGTGCGTGCCGATGGCCTCCAGGGCAAAGGTGACGACATAGGTACTCAACACCCAGAGGATGAGAACCCAGGGGCGTTGGCCCGATCCGGCCCACCAGAATAGGACGGCCAGGATACCGACCACCCCCAACACCCCGGGTGTCAAGAAGAGCATCCAGGGCCGGAGATCCCGAATAAGGTGGCTGACCGTACCCACCAGAAAAAAGATGGCAAGCAGGATGCTGAAGAGTGTCTCGCGGGATCGCAGGAAATGTGCGGAAAGGATTTTCATCGAAGCTCCTTGGCGGCCAGTTGGGCCGAGATTTGGCCGCTAAGAACGGCCAGAGGCATACCGCCTCCGGGGTGGGCAGAACCACCGCAGACGTAGAGTCCCTTGAACTCGGGATGTTTGTTGGGATGCCGAAGGAAGGCGGCGTTGGCGGAGTTGGAAGAGATGCCGTAAAGACTTCCCCCCCGGCTGGAGGTAAGCTGCTCGATTTCGGGTGGACTCCAGCTACCCTCCTCTCGAATGTAGGAACGCACGGGCCTGCCCAGCCTTTTTTCTACGATGTCCAAAATACGCTCGCGCAGGGATTTTCCCTCGCTGTCCCAGTCCTGGCCCTGATGATAGGGGGCGTTGACGAGCACGAACCAGTTTTCCCCACCGTGTGGCGCGTCCTCGGGCGTCACTTTGCTGCCGATGTTCACGTAGATCGTGGGTTCTGTGGGAAGTTTGCGCTCCTCGAAGATTTCCCGAAACTCCCGTTCATAATCACTCGAGAAAAAGATGTTGTTCAGCCCCATCTCGGGGTAAGTGGCCTCGATTCCCCAGTAGAACACATAGCCGCTGGAACTGGGCTCGGTAGCCTTATAGCGCAGGTTCCACGGGGAGCCGGGCTCCTGAATCAGCCGGTAAGTCTCGTGGACGTCCGATGCGCAAATCACCATATCGGCGTACACCACCTCGTCTTGACCTTCAATCCGGACACCACTGATTACTTTGTTGTGGTGTTCAATCCGCTCCACCCGGGTCTGATACACAAACTCCACCCCGAGCTCGCGCCCGAGCTTTTCCAGAGCACGGGGGATGGCGTAAATACCCTCGCGAACCGCGTAGGCTCCCTGCATCTCCACCCAGGGGATGAGGTTGAGGGTGGCCGGGGCCCGATAGGGCGAGCTGCCATTGTAGGTGGCGTAACGGCCAAAATACTGCCAGGCCCTGGGATCCTTGAAAAACGACCTCAGCGCCTGCATCATCGTGCGACTGGCATCGAGGCGGGGCAGGTACCAGAGGCTCTTCCAGAACGTGGGATTGACCAGAAGTCCCCATCCCAGGGGGTTTTCCAGGAATAGGGGGCCGGCCGCGCGGTAGAGATCGCGACTATATTTCAAAAAGCGCTGGATTTCCCTCTCCGTTGCAAGACCCGCCCCCACCATGCTCCTGGCCAGCCCATCCGGACCCGCGCCGGCCTTGAAAAAGGTTCCATCCGCAAACCAGTAATGACAAACGGGATCGAGTTTGACCGGCGTCAGGTAATCGGTCAGCCGCCGGCCGGCTTGCTCAAAAAGTTTTTCGAAAACTTCTACCATGGTGAGGAGGCTGGGTCCCGTATCGAAGCGCCAGGCCCCCAACCGCTCGGTGAAAGCCTTCCCTCCGGGGCCGGTTCGGGCATCGAAGACCCTGACCCTGGCTCCGGACAGGGCCATCCGGATGGCCGCAGCCAACCCCGAGAGGCCGGCCCCGACCACGACCACCTGCTTTTTCAGACCCATGGCTGTGGCCCCCATTTGACCAGCCAATAAACGATGAGGTACAGCCCGATCATCCCCAGGTTGTAGAAAAAATCTTCCAGGGGAATGGTCCCCACCCGCACTCCCCAGGTTGCCCTGGGGTTGTAGAAGATGGTGGGAAGCCGGGTGTACACCCCGTTGACCAATAGGAAGGTCCCGAAGCTTGCCGCCATGGTCAGGAGAACATCCTGACGTTTCCAGAAGTCGGGGACCCACAGCCCCTGGGCCACCAAAAACGCTGCCGAACTGATCAGGGCCAGAAAACTGTAATGCCGCCGCCGCCATATCCAGGCCAGGCTCACCAGGAGTCCGGCGAGGGCGAAGCTCCACCAGCGCGGAACGAACACGATCATCTCACGGCCGAAATAGGCACCGAACACCTCGAACAGAAAAAGGCTGGCGTAGGGCACCGAGGCAAAAAACAACCATTCCCCGGCAGGCAACCCGAAAAGGGTCCATTGGCCGGTGTATTCCGGATTGAACTTCCAATCCCCCAGTTTGACGACCCACGAATCCCACGCGATGTACAGGGCACCGACAACAACGGTGGCCACCAGCACGGGAACAAGGTTACCGATGAAAAACACTTTTTGATCGAAGCTCAACAGCAGGGGGCCCAAGAGAATACCTGCACCGATCAGCGAGTAGGTGTGTTTTTTGATAGTCTTACCCTCCCAACATTGAATCGATTTCGCAAATACGCCGCCATGACCCTGAACTTGTTGGGCTTGACCTGACGGCGGAAGACCAGAAAGGGGTCTTTTCGGATGGTTTCCACCGTCCATACGTACATGTCGCTGGCGGTCATGATGGGCCACCGGAAGGCCGGGGGCAAGTAATGATACGCGGCCTCTGCACCGCGCTGCCACTCGAGGTAACGGTCGGCATGAAGGTTCACAAACCGCCGGAAAGCCTCGGGGCGGCGTTGGGCCTCTTGAAGGCTGATGTCGGCAAGGCCCGTGTCCTCCAGGGGAAGGTAGCGCCGTCCCAAAACCCGCCGGTCCTCGTCCATATCGCGGATAAAGTTGATGTACTGCATAGCCCTTCCCAAAAGCCGTGCCCCAGGGTCGGCCTCGGCGGGAAGCTGGAGGATTCGGGCCATGTAAAGACCGATCACCTCGGCCGAACCATAGATGTAGTCCAGGGTCTCCTGCAAGGTGTCGTAATTTTTTTTGGTGAGGTCCCATTCCATGCTGCGCAGAAAGGCGGTTGTCCACTCGGGATCGAAGTGCCGCTTTCGAGCCAGGTCCGCCATGTCATCGATAATGGCGTTGCCGGTTCGTTCACCGCCCCAGGCTCTCTCCCAGTCTGCCTTGAACCGGTAAAAACCGTCGGGGTCGGCGGGCACCCTGTCCACAAAGTCGTCGGCAACCCGGACAAAGGCATAGAGGGTGAAGACCTCTTCTCTTTTGTCTGCCGGGAAGTAGCGGCTGGAGTTGTAGTAGGTCTTGCTGGCCTTTTTGAAAATTTCCTCTCTTACTTTCTTTTGGTCCATCGCTTTTTGATGTCCTCCGCCACCAGTTCGGCCGAAATTAAGGTCATCGGAACGCCCACCCCCGGGTGGGTGTACTGCCCCGTGTAATAAAGATTGGGCAGTTTGCGGCTGCGCATCCGGGGCCGGAAAACCGCTGTCTGGAAAAGGGTATGAGCCAGTCCCAGGGCCGTTCCCTGATAGGCGTGGTAATCGGTTTCAAAATCCGAGGGGCCAAAGACCCGAAGCACCTCGATGCTGTCCTTGAACTTCACTCCCGTCGTTTTTTCGACATGGTCCAAAATTTTCTCGGTGTACCTTTTGCGAAAGTCGGGCGGGTCTTCCAGGCCGCTGGAAATGGGCACCAAGACGAAGAGGTTTTCACAGCCCCGGGGAGCCATGGACGGATCGGTTTTGGTGATGGCACTGAGGTAGTACGAGGGATTTTCCGGCCAGGCGGGGTTTTTGAAGATTTGGTCGAAGTGCACCCCCCAATCCCGCGCAAAGTAGAGATTATGGTGCTCAAAATCTTTCAGCCGTTTTTTGACCCCAAGGTAAAGGATGAACATGCTCGGGGCCATGACCCGGTTTTTCCAGTAGCCTTCGGGATAGCTTTGGTACTCCGGTGGGAGCAGCCGGGTTTCTCCCCAATGGTAGTCCCCGCTGTTGATCACCAAATCGGCCTCGATCAGACCATCCCGGGTCCTGACCCCGGCGGCCTTACGATTCACCACCTCGATGGCGGTCACATCCGTTGCGCGGATGATCTTGCCTCCCAGCTCCTCGAACAAGCGCTGCAGCCCCTGGGCCACCCCGTTGAGCCCGCCTTTGGGGAAGTAAACGCCCAGATTTAGATCCACGTGACTCATGATGCTGTACAGGGCTGGCGCCTCCTGTGGGCTGGTGCCCAAAAATACCATGGTGTACTCCAGGATTTTTTTGGACCGGTGATCCTGGAAATACTTGCCGATGTGTTTGTCGAGGCTAGAAAAGAGATCGAGCTTCAAGCCCTCGGTCAGAATCTTTCGATTGAAAAATTGGAAGATGCTCGTGTAGCTTCTGTAAACGAACTCCTTCATGGCGGTGTCGTATTTGTACCTGGCGGATCGAAGAAAGGCATCGAGGGCGGCGGCCCCACCCCGTTCAAACGATTCGAAAAGCTCCCTGGTTTTCCCGAGGTCCGCGCTCACCAAAACGGGATCCTCCCCCTCGAAGAACACCTTGTACTGAGGATCGAGCTTTTCGAGCTTGTAGTAATCTTCCCGTTTTTTACCGAAGAGCTGAAAGAAGCGCTCGAAAACCTCGGGCATGAGGTACCAGCTCGGCCCCATATCGAAGCTGTACCCCCCCTCTTCCCACAATCGCGCCCGGCCGCCGATGTCTTGATTCTTCTCGACGATCGAAACTTGCCAACCTTCCTTTTGCAAAAGACTCGCCGCCGAAAGGCCGGCGAAGCCTGCGCCGATCACTACCGCGCGCATGTTGTTCCTCCCTGCTGTTTGTAACTTCCATAAGATAACATGGAAAAGACACCAGGGTAAAGTTTCGTTATAATGAGTTATGAGAGGGGAGATGGACAGCGGACTGATCACGAGCAACCTCAGCTTTCTTCAGGAACTTCCGGAATGGGCACGGGAACTTTCACTAAAGTACCTTTCCAAAACTACCAACCTCTACATCATCCACGGTAATATTTTTGATCTGCTGCCACACGAAAACCGCAAGGGTGAGTTCGCCTTCGGGAAAATTCAAAAATTTATCGCGGAATACATTTTCGAAGCCCGCAACATCATCCTGTTTTACGATCGCTCTGCGGGCATCACCTTTTTGAATTCTCCCATGAAGGAAACCTATCTCAATACCCTCCGGCGCGCCTATCCTCAGGAGGATCCTGCAGAGTTTCTCAGTCCCAATCCCCTGCGCGCCTTCTATTACATCGAAAAATTCGTGAACCGCCACGCCCCCAGCGGCGAACGGGTGGTGATCATCATCGACTATGCCGAAACCATCGTGCCCAACGTGGATTTGGCCCACCTGAGCGAAGAGGACCGCACGAATTATGTCACCCTCCAGCGGTGGTGCCGGGATCCCGTGTTTACCCACGGGGACGTCTCGGTCATCCTGCTCACCGAAAATCTTTCAGACATCCTCCCCCGCATGGTCAACAGTCCGGGAACCTTCACCGTCCGTGTCCCCCTCCCCGACCTCGACACCCGACGCGAATTCCTGCTCTACAAGAATCGAGAGCTCGCGCTACGCTTCGAATCCTCGGCCAACCTCGAGGCCATGGCAGCCGCAACTGCCGGCCTCAACCTCATCAACCTTAACCAGATCTGTGAGCTCAGTGTCCAGGAAAACAAAGCCATTTCCATGGCCTACCTTCGCCAACGCAAAAAGGAAATGATCGAAAACGAAAGCGGCGGTCTTTTGGAATTTCTGGAAAGCCCCTACAACCTCTCTATGGTCAGCGGCCACGATTTTGTCCGAAGGCGATTCAAGAATGCGGCCAGGGCCATCAAACAGGGAAGGCTCGACGTGCTTCCCATGGGCTATCTGATTTCCGGCCCCGTCGGTACCGGTAAGAGCTTTCTGGTGAGCGCCTTCACCGGGGAGATCGGTATTCCCATGGTGAGTTTCCGCAACTTTCGATCCAAGTGGCAGGGCGTCTCGGAAAGCAATCTGGAGCGCATCCTAAACATCCTGCGTGCCATGGCCCCGGTCGGGGTGATGATCGACGAGGCCGATGCCTTCTTGGGCAATCGGGATCAGGAGGGGGACTCGGGCACCTCGAACAGGATCTTCGCCCAAATTGCCAGCTTCATGGGTAACACCGCCTACCGGGGGAAAATCATTTGGTTTTTGATCACTTGCCGCCCCGACCTTCTTCCCATCGACATCAAGCGTCAGGGCCGGGCCGAGGAGCACCTCGCCCTCTTCTACCCACAGACCATCGAAGAAAAAGAAGACCTCTTCAGGGTGTTGGTGCGCAAGCTCGATCTCAAAATCCGGGACTTCAACGTCCGTGACCTGCTCAAAAAGTTCCGACACGAGTTCAGCGGCGCCGATCTGGAAAGCGTCCTGGTTCGCGCCAAGTTTCACGCCACCATGGAGGGACGTAATATCATCACCCAGCAAGACATGGAGCTCACCCTCCAGGACTTCGTGCCGCCCACCTATCCCCACGAAATCGAGCTTCAGAACCTGGTGGCTGTCCTGGAGTGCACCAGCCGGGAAATGGTGCCGCAACGGTTTCAAAACCTGGATCGCACCCGCCTGATACAGCAAATTTCCGAGCTGAAAACCTTGTTAGGCGAACACATTTAGACTAAATTGAATATGTACCAGAAGGAGTTTGACAATGCCGCGCTTACAGAAACCGGAGTGCCTGTTGAATGCTTTCGTGTACCGCAAGTGGGAATTTGTTCGCGCCACCCGAAAGTACCTGGGCGACATGATCCTCGAGATCTATAAAAACCACGACTACGCCGAAAAGGTCGGTACCGCTGCCAGCGAGCTCATCGAGAACGCCTACAAATATTCCCCCGAAGACTCGGACATGAACATCACGTTGGAACGCAACGAAAAGGAAATCATCCTCTACGTCCGCAACTACGTCACCGGAGACCCTCAAAAAACCCTGCGCTACATCCGCAACGAAATCGAGTTGATCTGGTCGGACCCCGATCCCTCCGAAGCCTTCAAGAAAAAAATGATGGCGAGTTTGATCGATCCCTCGGGCAAGAGCATGCTGGGATACGCCAAGATCCGCCTGGAAACCGGCGCGGTGCTCAATGCGGAACTCGAGGACGAAAACCTCATCTTGATCACCGCGGTCTTCCCGATCGATCCCGAAAAGGCCAAAACGCGTTTGTCACACGCCTAGCCTTATCATTCAGCTCAGGATGTCGAAGCGTCCGCGATAGGCCGGCTCGACATTTTTTTGTAGGAACTGATCGACACGGGCTCCCTGAGGTCCCTGGCGCAGGAGCTTCTCGAACTCTTCGATTCGCTCCGGTCTGCCTTCTGCCATGGCGAGGACCGAACCGTCCTCGAGGTTTCTGACCCAGCCCGAAAGGCCAAGCTGTCGCGCCTTGTTCTGGGCAAAGACCCGAAATCCGACACCCTGAACCAGTCCGCGGATCAGGTACTGTTTGGCAATTCTCATGCCTTCATATACACCTGAATTTTTTCTTCGAGTTCCGAGTAGGAGTAGGGTTTCACGATCAATTCGTAGGGGACGGGAAAATCGGGTTTGAGGAACCCGCTTGTCAGGATGACGTGGGCATCCGAACAAAAGCGATTCAGAAACCTGACCCAATAGTCGCCACCCAGGACATCCATACGATAGTCCGACACGATGACACGAATGGGGTAATCCAGGATTTGCTTGATCGCCCCCACACCATCTGAGGCAACCAAAACCTTGTACCCGGATTTGACAAGGTAGTCCCGCAACGTCAAACGGATGGGATCTTCGTCCTCCACAATCAGAACGTAACGGTCCTTGATGTTTTCATCGGCCACAATTCACCTCATTTGTGCACGATGCAATTCTCGATGGCAGCGGAAAGATCGTCCATGTCGATGGGTTTGGCGAAGTATCCTTCCGCACCGGCCTCCAAAACAGCATCGCGGTCCTTAGGGCTGTCAAAACCCGAGATTGCGATTACAATCGGTTTGCCGAGGTGCTCGTCCTGTTTGATGTTCTTGCAGATGGTGATTCCGTCGACACCCGGCAGGTTGAGATCGAGAATGACCACCGTCGGGCGTACCTTTTGAAGGGTGGCACCGGCCTCAAAACCATCGTATGCGGTATAAAAGGTAAAATCCGAAAATCGACTCTTGAGATGGTTGACCATGGCGCTGTTAAAATCCCTGTCATCGTCGATGACAAGGATGGAACTTTCCCGAACCACATCGCGCAGAATGGCTTCGTACTCGGCGGGAATTCGCATCTTGCGTTCTTCGAGGAAGGCGAGCAGGTCGTCGGCGTAGACCCGGTATTGCCCCCCGGGCGTGGTAAAAGCCTTGAGGTACTTGTTCTTGATCCAGTTGATCGCTGTTTGGTTGACAACACCGCAGATGTTAGCTACTTCTAAGGCACTAAATATTCTCGTCCGATCGTTACGCTTGACCATATTTTTCAGTATAAAAAACAATTGGGAAATGTCAATCAAAAAATCAATAAAAAAGGCCGGGATACCCGGCCCTGACTGTTTTAACGCTTGCTAAACTGGGTACTTCTCCGGGCCTTGCGCTTGCCGTATTTTTTGCGTTCCACCATGCGCGGATCGCGGCGGAGAAAGCCATTGGCCTTGAGCACGGGTCGATTGGTGGCATCCAGGGACTCGAGCGCTCGTGCCAGACCATGACGAATCGCCTCAGCCTGCCCGTGAATGCCGCCGCCCTGAACGTTGACCTTGATGTAATATTTGTTCAATACATCGAGAACCTCGAGGGGCTGCCGGACGATGGTCTGCGTCAGGAGGTCCGGGAAATACTCGGGAAGGGAGCGATCGTTGATGGAAAATTCGCCCTTGCCCTTCCTGACAAAAACCCGGGCCACGCTGGTCTTTCTTCGGCCCACTGCCTGTGCGAGATAGGTAGTCATTCCTTACTCCTTAAATTCGTAGACCCGAGGTTTTTGCGCCGCGTGGGGATGTCTCTCCCCGGCGTAAACCTTCACATTGGTAAACAATTTGCGACCCAGCCTGTTCTTGGGGAGCATACCGCGGATAGCAATTTCCAGGGGGGCGACAGGCCGCCTCTTGAGCAGGGCATCGAAGCTGTAATTTTTCATTCCGCCCGGATACCGTGAGTGGAAATGATATATCTTGTCCTGCCCCTTGTTGCCGCTCACCACCACCTTGTCGGCATTGATCACGATGACGTAATCACCGAGCTCGTGGTGGGGGACGAAATACGGTTTATATTTTCCTTTCAGGATCGAGGCCACGGTACTGGCCACACGCCCGAGGACCTGGTCCTTGGCGTCGATAATCCACCACTCTCGGGTGGCCTGAGCAGGCTTCACGTACAAAGTCTTCATATGTTCCTACCTTCCAACGAGTGGGAGATTTTGCGCATTTTGAACGGTTGCGTCAAGGGGCCGGGAACTGTCCGAATTACTTGGACTGTTTTTCCGCCTCTTCCGCTTCCTTCTTGGCCGCCATGGCGTCCTTGATGTCGGCAATACCGACGAGGATGGCCAAAAGTCCGAGAAGGGCCGCCAGAATTGGAGCGCCGCCCTGAATCACAGCGATGATTTGGGGCAGCCAGTTCAAACCCATCGGAAATGCCAAGGGTAAGGCAGCCCAAACTCCCAATGCCAATAAAACCAATCCAACGATGATTGCTACCATGCGCTCAGTCTACTTTTTGCGGGGGGATTTGTCAACCACCAGGGGAGCGTCGCGCCGATCGAGGGAGCGCCACAATGTCGCAAAGGCCAGACAAAACGACAGGCTGGAAACGGCGGTTGGCAGCCAGCCGACCAGGGAAAAGCCGGCGATGACGATCGCATCTTTACTGACCAGACCCAAATACCGGAGAAGGGAGAGCAAATGGCTCACGTACTGCGTCAGGACACCCAGGATCACCCAAAGCCAGGCACCCTCGCGGTTCCGTACCCAAACCAGGAGGGCAAATACCGAGGCAACGAACGAAAAGCCCAACTGAAGTCCCAAATCGATCAACTCGGTGTCAGGCATGGTCTTCCTCCTCTTTGGCTCCCAGCACCTTTTGCCATCGCCGCGCCTCGGCAGGGAGATCTTCCATCGGCAGGCAAAGGGGCTGTTCGTGGGATGGGGGAATCAAAAAACGTTCCTGTTGAAGCCGCAGCCGCAAGCGCCGATAAGACTCGGCATCGAGTTCGCTCCACATCCAGGGCCCTGATCGCCGCCAACCGGGACACTCCCAGGCCTTCCAGCGCTGCTCGGACAGACCCCGATAATGCTCCCATGCCCCAAAGGCGGCACAGAGGGCCGCGAGGGCGGCGGCAGAAGGATGACAAGCCGCGGGGGGCGGGCCGGCATGGCGGTAAAGGTAGAGACAGGAGGCCAAACCGAGATCCGGTAGAACCAGGGTAAACGACTGCTCGGAAAGAACCTCCCGCCAGGGTTGCACGACAGGCGGCAGGGGATCCGCGATAAAGGCGTAGTCGTAACCGGGATAGGCCTGCTGCAAGCGTTTCCGGAGGCGCCTTTGCCAGTAGCTCGGATAGGGCATGCTGAGTCCGACCGCCAGCACCGAACGGAAGGCCCGCATCACCCGTTTTTCGCGCCAGCCAAACAGGGCCCGCCCCCCCAATCGGTCCAAATCGAGGTAACGCCGGTGCTCGGTGTACACAAAGGGCCCCCGCACCCTCTTCACGGGCTCGATGTCAATCATGCTCCACCCTCTCCAGATCGGCGTACTCGGCGATGAAACTGGTTGTCGCACCGGAATCGAAGAGTATCCTGAGGAGGTGGTGGACATCCTTGCGTTTGATTTCGGTGATGTAGCCGCCGCCGTACTCCGGGTGAAAAACACGCTGCCCGACGGACCATTCCTCCCCCTTGCCATCGATCAAACCGTGGAACTCGATCCGATCGCGGGGCAATTCGCCGAGAAAGGCACTGGGCTCTCGAGCTTCGGACCTGCCCCATAGAAAGCGAAGATCGGCGCCACTGATCATGAGCAGTTTTCGCGCTCGGGTCATGCCCACATAAAACAACCGCCTCTCTTCTTCGACCTGTTCGATGGATTCGCCCATGGGGAGGTAGCCTTCTTCCACCCCGGCGATCAAGACGTTTTCAAACTCCAGCCCCTTGGCATTGTGAAGGGTGATGAGCACCACCCGGGACTCATCATCCTCGTCGTCGCTGCGGCTCAGGGCAGATTGCTCGAGGAAGCGGGAGATGCCCTCGTCGGTGGCATCGAATTGCTCGGCGGCGGTGAGAAGCTCGCCAAGGTTTCCGACCCTGTCGGTATCTTCGATGTCATCGATCGATTCATAATGCTTCAGAAGGCCGGTCCTGTCGTAGAGTTCCCTCAGGAATTCCAGCAGGCTCCGACCTTTCCTTGCCCGATTCAGCGAATCGAGCATATCTGCAAACTCCAGTAGGGCGTTCTGGGCGGCCTTGTTCAAATCCGCCCTGCAAATGGCCTCTTTCAAATCGGGATAAAGTTTTTTGGCATCGAGGAGCTTCTCGATTTTGGCAGGACCAAAACCGCGGCGGGGTTTGTTGATGATCCGCACCAGGCTCACGTTGTCTTTGGGGTTGACCAGAACGGCGAGGTAGGCCAAAACGTCCTTGATCTCTTCCCGTTGGTAAAAACTCAGGCCACCGACCAGACGGTAGCGGACTCCGGCCCGGGAGAGACTCTGCTCAAAGAGGCGACTTTGGGCATTGGTCCGGTACAGGATGGCGAACTCTCGGTTGGGGTTTCGCTGTGCAAAGTCCGCCGCGAAGGCGGCTTCCTCCTGGTCCGTCGCAAACCAGTGGATGTGTACCTTGTTGCCGTCCTCGTCCTGTGTCCAGAGCGTCTTGCCGAGGCGCCGGGTGTTGTGCGCGATCATGGCCGAGGCAGCCGCCAGGATGTGGCCGGTAGATCGATAATTTTGCTCCAATCGGATGATATGAGTCCTGGGATAATGATCTTGAAAATTCAAGATGTTGCCAACATCCGCTCCGCGGAAACTGTAGATGGACTGATCGTCATCTCCCACGACCGTGAGCCAGTGCCCCTCGGGGCACATCGCGCGGACAAGCTGAAACTGCAGCGGATTGGTGTCTTGAAATTCGTCCACCAGGATATGGACGAAACGTTGCCGGGTGCGTTTCTCGATTTCCGGATTCTCTTTGAGAAGCCGGATGGTGTTCAGGATCAGTCCCCCGAAGTCGACGGCGTTGGATTCCAGCAGGGCCTTCTCGTAAGCCGGGTAAAGTTCGACAGCCCAGGGGTATTCGAGCTCGAGGATGGGGTCGTCGCATGCTATCCCCTTGTCCTTCAGCAGGGATAGCCCCTTTACCAATTGACGTTGCTCGATTTGTTTTGCATTCGGGTTCAACGACTTGATGAGGCGCGCACAGTCGTCCTCGTCATAAATGGTGAACGATCGGCTGAGACCCACGTGCTCGGCGTGGTGCCGAAGGTACCAGGCACAGAAGCTATGAAAGGTGCGGATATGGCTGAACTTGGCCCGGCTTTCCAGCAGGCAGGCGCGTTCCTTCATCTCCCCAGCCGCCTTGTTGGTGAAGGTAACGGCGAGGATGCTCTCGGGTTCGATACCCTGCCGCAGGAGGTAGGCGATGCGATAGGTAATAACCCGGGTTTTTCCGCTGCCGGCACCGGCAAGAATGAGCAAGGGGTCGCTTCCGTGGCGAACCGCTTGCCGCTGAGGTTCGTTCAGAACCTCGAGCCACCGATCATCCCGGGCCATGCGTCAATAGAGGGGATCGAGTTGGAGCTGGTAGGAAACACCTTGCTGGATCCAACGGAGAATTCTGACAAGGACCTGATCCGAGGTGTTCAAATCCACATCCCTTCCATTGATGCGCAGACTGAAGGCACTGGAGTTGCTCGCTCCGAACACCACCTGCCGGGAAGCTTCGATGCGGAGGACCTCCCCCTTGTCCCAGAAGCCCTCCTCCCGGGGACGATCGTCGGCCTGATAGCGAAAGAGGGAGCGGCCGCGGAAACTGACTTCTATCTGAATGGGCCCGGCCGAAGCGGCGCTCTGCACCGTGATCGAAGGACGCTGACGCTCCGGCCGGACGTTTGCAGGATTGTTGACGACGATCAGGGGCTCCGAACCCGCAGGGACCTGAATTCCCCCCTCGATCGCCGCAACGGCTTCGATGCGCTGGAGGGAGAGATTGGCCCCCATATCGGGACTGCGGGGATCCAAATCCGTCACCCCGATCCGAAGGTCCATGGACCCGTCCTCGTCCAAATCCAGAAAGGCTTCCTGACCCAACCGCAACCGTGTTTCGTTGTTGGGCGAAACCAGGAGCACGTAGTCCTGAATGGCATTCACTTCTATCCCGACCCGATTGCCAGACAAATCGACCTCCAGGCGGTCCCCCTTGTAAAAGCGCTTGTCCAACTCCCGATCACTGGGCCCGAGGCTGTACACCACAGTCTCACGTTTCGTCTCCTGTTTGCTAAACAAGAGACCGGGCACGCTCTGGAAAAACTCGAGAATACCGCCCATATTGATCACCGCCAGGGTCAGAACCGCCACGATACCGACCCCGATCACGATTGGCCGCCAGGGGAGATTGACCGGGGGAGGCACGAGTTGCGATATCGGTGAGGGTTGCTCCTGAATCTTGTGGTTCCGGTAGATCCCGATCAGTTCCTCGGGGGAGAGTTCCAGGAACTCGGCATAGGTGCGTAAAAACCCAAAAAGGTAGGGCTCGCCGGGAAAAACCGTGTAGTTTTCCGCCTCGAGGGCCTCGATATAGGTCTTGGAGATGTTGGTCTCCCTGGCCACATGCTCCAGGGTGAAACCCCGGCGCTCGCGCTCGTTTTTGAGTGCCAATCCCAGAGAGTTCATTTAGATATCCGGCTCGAAGAGATAATTGTGAATTCGGTTGGCGTTGGCGGGAGGCTCGTATTGAAAACGACCACCGCCGATGCCGCCGTTGGCAACGACATCGAGGAAGTCCATTTGAATGTTGCGGTAGTTGACCGTGACACCGGTAATGCGGCGAATCAGTCCGTTGGCGCCAATCGCCAGATCGATCTGCCGGAAAGCCTGGCCCGTTGTTTTCCAGGTAAGGCGGAGCTTGGTGACCATTTCGGTAGAGTTTCCGCCGAGGGGCTGGGGCGAGGGGCTGTCGGCGTAGGCGATCGAGTAGTTGTTTCGAAGGAGCCTCAGGCCCTGGCCGGTGGCCAAACCGGTGACGCCGCTCCCCTTGCCCAGCTCCTGAGTGAACACCACGGCATACGAGGGGACATACACGGTGAGGGTCTTGCCATCCGAGACGATGACCTGGCCCCTGGGGTCGTAGAAATCGATGCGAATCAGATTCGGACTCAGGTAGATCAAATTGCCGCTCATGACACTGCTACCCTGAGTGATGACGACCCTGGCAGCGTAATCGTTAAAAGACTGGTATCGATTGCTGACTTGATTGAACAATTCTGTTGCCGTGACGATCTGAGCACTCAGTGGAAGGTTCACGATCAACAGGGAAAAAAACCCTAAGAGCGATCTAAAATTCATCATCGAAGATCCTATACAATTTGAAGGCTTTGTCAAGTTACACCTCGTCTCGTTCCAGTCCCCTTTTGATCAGATAGACCAGTCCCTTATCCAGCTCCAGGGGCCGACCTGATTCCGGGCAGAGGAAGCGACCGTTTTCGACGTGGTGCTGGGCGCAGGCCACACAATAGACCAGGCCCGTCACCGGGCTTTTTCCAGCCGGAAGGTCGGACGGGGGTTCGCCGACCAATCTTAGCCTCCCGGGATCGGGAAAATCGTGGGGCAGGTACCAATGCTGGGGACAGGAGGCACATTGAATTCGAGTATGGGTGGCATTCAGCCAGCGCTGCTCGAGATCGGACCAGTCCACTTCGGGCAAAATCTGTTGGGCCTGGTCGAGTTCCTCCCGCGCACGGGGATAACGGCGAATGGCGAGATAGTGAGCGATCAGAAGGCGCCTGGCGGTCTGATGACGCGGATCGTTTTCCAACAAAACCCGAAGAGCCAATTCACCACGGGGCCAATCCCCCAGGGTGAATGCGGTGTCGGCGGCATCCAGCAAAAACTCGGGGTTGTTCGGCTCCTTTTCCAACAGCTTGTAAAGGATTTCGTCCAAAAACCCCATTTTCCCCTGCTTCCTCAGGGGGAGACGGAGGTTAGCCCTTGCCTCGTGGTACTCCGGGTCCAGTTTGAGAGCTCGGGTATAGCAGTCTTCCGCTTGCTCCCATTCGCCGAGCTCGGAGTGGATGTTGCCCATCAGGTTATACGCCCGAGGTGTCCGCCATTCGCCCAGCAGGTGGAGGGCCTCGGCGGTCTGGCCTGATTTGTGCCGATACCATGCCAGGTTCAGGGCCGGATCTTCCAGGCTCGGATCCAGGTCGTGGGCCTTTTGAAATGCGGCCAATTTTTCTTTCGCTTCGGTTTGACACAGGCCGAGGACATTCCAGCACCAGGGGTTTGCAGGTCCGGTCTCTACGGCACGCTGGGCGAGGTCCAGGGCCTCGGGACTGTCCAGCAAGTACGCCAGTTCGGCTGCACGAAACCAGAAGAGGTCGTACGAGGGCTCCTTTTCGCAGGCACGCCGAAACAGGGCGTAGGCGCTTTCCCGATCACCACGTTCCTTGAGGATGATCCCTTCCAGAAAATCGACGGCGGGATCCTCACTGCCCAATTCCCGGCTTTGGTGAAAGAATTCCAGGGCCAGATCATAACGCTTCTCCAGGTAGGCAGCCTTGCCCTCCAAAGCGAGAAGGAGGGCGCTTTCCGGAGCTTCGTGGCGCAGGAGATTCAAAACTTCCCGCATGTCCTCGTAGGCTTCTTCCCGAAAAAAGAGTTCGGCGGCCCGGCTCAAGACCGGCAGGGATTCCTGAGTGCGCTTCAGCGACAGCAATTCTTTCCCGAGGTAGAGCCAGGCCAGAGACATTTCGGGCTCCAGGGCCCGCCACCGCTCGTAGGCCTCGGCGGCCTGGTTCGGGTTGTTGAGATGGTGCTCCGCGTGTCCCAAAAACATCCACAGTCGCGGCTCCCCAGGGTAGCGCTCCACCAGGGGTTTCAGGAAATCCCTCAGATCCAAAAATCTCGATTCCAAATAAAAGATGGAGGCTTTTTGCTTCAAGGCCAGCACGTCCTCGGTTTCCCGAAGGATATCCTCCACCGCGCCCAGGGCTTCCTGGTAAAGGCCCAATTCGACCCAGCACTGCGAGAGAAGCAACTTGCCGCGCACATCCAGCGCGCCGCCGCGCCGGAGACGCCCCAGCTGGAAGGCCGCCTCGGTGAACAGCCGGCCCGCCGCCAAAGACTCCGCCAAACGCAGCCGTTGCTCCGGAACCCTGGCGGCCATGTTTTCGAGGTCTTCCAGGGCATGCTCCACCTCGACCTCGCGGCTTTCGAGCCGAATGGAATAAAGCTGCAGCTCCAGGTGGGTGGCCTCGTAGGTTTGGCCCGCCAAACCGATGCGGCCCTTTTCGATCATCGTGTCGCTGGCCTCCCCGGCCCAAAGCCCATTGTAGGCGATCACCAGGCTGGAACCGCGGAAGGCCGCCATCAAACGAAACCGTTCGGTCAGGGGACCCGGTAACTCGGTCCAGGGGATGAGCACGAAGGGCGTCGCGTTAAAGATTGCATCGACCCGAAAACTGCCCTTGTTGGAGACCAGGACGGAATAAAAGTTGGCATCGTCCATGTGCCGAAGGATCAAGCCTCCCGATGCATATCCCGAGCTGGTAAGCCCCAGCTCCGCTTCAACCACGAAATCCCGGTATCGGAACAAGGGATCGAGGGACCAGGCAAAGAGGTGATCACGGTACAGGTGAAGGTGGGGTCCACGGGCCAGAATCCTCAACGCGTAGGACTGCCCCACCTCTTCCTGCCACCGCCAGGAGCTCGATTTTCCCTCGCAGGACCACAGCTCGGCAGGTTCGGCGTCAGGATCGATGGGTTCTTTCTTTTTACCAAAAAGCCAGCTCAACCAGCCCATGCGGGGGCATTATACCCTGGCCCCTTCCCTCTTTCCAGTGGTTCCGTTAAGCTCGAGGGGTGGACACAGACACCCTCATCCTGAGCCTGGGGGGCTCGCTCATCTGCCCAGAAATGCAACCCAACCTGACCTTTCTCCGAGCATTTCGTGAGACGCTGCGGTCATGGATGTTTCAAAAAACCCAGCGTCGAGCCATCGTGATCGCCGGCGGGGGCGGACCTGCCCGCACCTTTCAGAAGGCGGCGCGTGAACTCGATCCGCACACCGAAAATGAACAGCTCGACTGGATCGGTATTCGGGCCACCTGGCTCAACGGAGAATTGGTCAAATCGATGTTCGGTAGCGATTGCCCCGACCCCCTGGTGACCGATCCCACCCATCCGGGAGATTTCAGCGGAAGGGTCCTGGTCGGGGCCGGTTGGAAGCCGGGTTTTTCCACCGACTTCGATGCGGTCGTGCTGGCAGAGAGGTTCGGAGCCCGGAGGCTTCTCAATCTCTCCAACATCGAACAGGTGTACTCGGCCGATCCCAAAAAAGACCCCCAGGCCCGCCCCCTGGAAAGCCTGAGCTGGGAAGAATTTCAGAGATTGGTCGGAACCGAGTGGAGTCCCGGTGCCAACCTGCCCTTCGATCCGGTGGCCACTTCCCGAGCCCGGGAATTGGGACTTGAGGTGATCGTTCTGGGTCCTTCCCTGGACAACCTTACGTCTTTTCTGGAAGGTCGTCCCTTCCTCGGCACGCGCATCGGCTGATTTGGATCAGCGAAATGCCTCCTCCAGGTCCCAGAGCCGCAGATCGGCCTGGGCGTCCAACGGGGTCGGCTGATCGTTGACGATGATCAGGCGCGCCCCCCGGCGCCTGGCGAAGGAAGGCAGGGAGGCCGCCGGCTGTACGGTCAGGCTGGTCCCCAGTACCAGCATCAGATCACATTCACCGGATTCCTCGGTTGCCCGGGACCAGGCATCGTAGGGCAGGGACTCGCCAAAGAAGGTGATCATCGGTTTGAAGACCCCGCCGCACGAACAGCGCGGGGGAATGTCGCCGGATTGGACCCTAAACCGGATCGAGTCGTAGCTCTCTTTTTTGCCGCAGGAGAGGCAGATGTGCGGGTCCGGGGTCCCGTGGACCTCGATCACTTTTCGGGATCCGGCCTTTTGATGGAGAAGGTCGATGTTTTGGGTGATCACGGCCGCCAATAGTCCACTGCCCTCCCACTCGGCAAGCCGTCGATGCACCAGGCTGGCCGAGGGATCCAGGTCGCCGTACAGCAGGTGTTTACCCTTGGTATAATAAAACGAGGGATCCTCGAGGAAACGGTCGATGTCGAACATGCGCTGGTAATCGGGGTCGTTGTACAGGCCCTTGGGTCCCCGAAAGGCGGGCAGGCCGGAGAGGGTGCTGACTCCGGCGCCGGTGAAGGCCACGGCATGTCGAGACTGATGCAACATCTCGAGGAGCTGCTCGTTCAAAGCGCACTCTCCAAAATCAGATCCAGCAGGCGCGCGTAAGACACCCCACCGGCCTGGGCCATTCGTGGGTACATGCTGATGGGAGTGAAGCCCGGCAGGGTGTTGATCTCGTTGAGGAAAACGCCTCCCGTGGTGCGATCGATGAAGAAATCGACCCGGGCAAAGCCCCGAGCCTCGGCCAGGATGAAGGCCTTGACCGCCAGATCCCGAATCGTCACCGTTACGGTGTGATCCAGCTGTGCGGGGATGACGAGCCGCGCCCCCTCGGGATCGGCGTACTTCGCCTCGTAATCGTAGAATTCGTGGGAAGGCACGATTTCCCCCAGCGGAAAGGTCTGGGGTCCGTGGGAGGTTTCCAACACCGCGCATTCGATCTCTCTCACCGAGAGGGCCGGTTCCACCAGGACCTTGCCATCCACCCGGAAGGCGGTCAACAAGGCCTGCTCGAACGACTCGGGATCGGCGGCCTTGCTGACACCGACACTGGACCCCGAGTTGGCCGGCTTCACGAAAAGGGGCCAGCCCCACTGGGAGACGGCGTCCTGCATCACGGCGTTTTGGACCGAGGCAGGGTCGTGGCGGCGCACCAGGTGCCAGTCCACCACGGGCAGGCCGGCGTGCTGCCAGACCCGCTTCACCAGGTCCTTGTCCATGCCGAGGGCCGAGCCGGCTACACGAGCGCCGGCGTAGGGCCAGCCCGTCCACTCCAACAAGCCCTGAAGCCGGCCATCTTCGCCAAAGCTGCCGTGGACGATGGGAAGGAGCCTGCCCTTTTCGAGTTCATGGTCCCGGGTTCGCAACCCCCCACCCGGAACCACCCAGACCTGATGATCGGGGCCAGCCTCCAGGGGCATCCGGTCGGCACCAGGTGCGGGTTCGGACTGGAGGTACCACGCACAGTCCGCCGTGATACCGATCGGCACCACCCGCCACCTGTGGCGGTCGATGTTTTGAAAAATCCCTAACGCGCTGACCCTGCTCACCTCCGCCTCGCCACCCGGCCCGCCGTAAATCAAATAGACCACTTCCGTCTTCATGGCTCCTCCACAACCCAAAACTCCTGGACTTCGCGGCCCCGGATAAATTGCAGCCACAGCACCCGTGCCCCGGCTGTCTCCAGCCGAATCGATCCCCGATACCCAATCCGCCGGTATACAGTCTCGACATTCAGCGGAACGGCAGCTACCACCAAATCCAACGTACGACGGGTGTCGCGGTCATCCGGGTCGAGTTCCCACTCAAGGCTCGATTCCTTCCACAACAGTCGCGCCCTGGCAAAACCCGCCCGCAAGGTCCGCCCGAGATGGATCCGCTCGAGCCAGGGGCCAAAATCGCCATGGCGCTCTCGATAAGCCTCGATAAGCCCCGCGGCCAGGCGCTCCAGGGCCCACCCCTTGAAGTTGGCCTCCAGGCGCTGAGCCTCCTCTTCCGCTGCCTGCCAGAAGTCCCACCCCACCTTGTCCTCGGTTCCGGGCACCACCCGGACCGTCCCCTGCTCGGGATCGATGAGTACCACCCTTTCCCCGCTGGCCGAGACCAGGGGATGGTTGACCGCCAGACTCCACTCCCGGATGCGGCCGCCACGATCGATGGCCACCAGCTTCCTGGGGGCCGCTACCCAGACCGCCTCTGGGGTTCGGCACACCGAGGTGGCTCCTGTCACCTGTCCCCGGCGGCTCCAATCCCCGCCCTCCTGGACCCAGACCTGAAAGGTCAAATCGAACCCCACCCCCGCCTCGGTATCCACCTGAATCCACGGCAGGTCCGGGGGCGGCGGCAATGCAGCGGCCGGCGGGCGGAAGTGCGGATAGGCCAGACCCTGGGGGAAGGAGCGGTGAAAAAGGTGGGGGCCTCCCTCCGCGCGCGTCACCACGAAAAACCCCTCGCCGGCGGGGTGCCAGTCCAGGCCGCCCGCCGTCCCCAAAAACAGGGCCGCTGCCCAGGCTCGGGGCCGAAGCTCTCCGTCCACAGCCAGCACCCCCGCCGGACCACGGACCCAAAAGCCCCCTTCGCCGTCGGGCCGCACCTCGATCGGGTCCCCGGCCCGCCAACCGATCAGCCCGAGTTCGGCAGGCACCAGGATTTGAGCTCCCGCCACGGCAGCCACGCCCGCCAGTAGCAGAAGCGCCCTAGCCCCCATACCCCAGCTCCCCCAGGGCCCGCACCACCTCGGCCTCCTCATCCCAGTCTTCTTTCGTGGTCCCGATCAGGCTGGATTCGTGGCCCTTGCCCAAAAAGGCCACCAGGTCCCCGGGCCGGGCCAGGCTCAGGGCGTGGGCGATGGCCAACCGGCGGGGCCGAATGCGCCAGAGGTCTCGGCCCAGCGTCTTGTTCTGAATGCCGGCCTGAATGTCGTCCAGGATCACCTCGGGATCTTCCAGACGGGGGTCCTCGTCGGTGAGCACGATGAGGTCGCTGTACCTGTCGGCAACCTCCCCCTGGAGGGGCCTTTTGGCCCGATCACGTTCGCCTGCACTGCCGAACACGGTGATCAGCCTGCCCTGCGCCCGTTTTTTGAGGGCGGGGAGCACGACGGCGAAGGAGCCCGGTGTATGGGCATAATCGATGACCACGTCAAAGGGCTGGCCCCGCCGTACCTGGCGCATCCTTCCCCTGGGCGACTTTAAACCGCTTAGGAGGGGCAGAAACTCTTCGAGGGGTTTGCCACTGAGGCGGCTGGCGGCCAGGAGGGCGGCCAGCGCGTTGGAGATGTTGTACGATCCCAAAAGCGGCAGAAACACCTCGGCCCCCAGGGGCATGAGGCGGAACTGCAGACCGGCATCCGACTCCTCGATGCGCTCGGCCCAGAGGTCCGTGTCCCGTTCGTAAAGGCTGTAGGTCAACACCGGCCGGTGGGTGGCCTCGATGAAGAGGCGGTGGTGGGGGTCGTCACGGTTGACCACCCCGAAGGCATCCTCAGGCCCCTGGTCCAGGGCCTCGAAGAGCCGCGCCTTGTCCCGACGGTAATTTTCCACCGTGCCGTGAAACTCCAGATGCTCGACGGTGACGTTGGTAAATACCGCCGCCGAGTAGACCACGTGGGCAAGTCGGGCGGTCTTCGGGCTGAGGCCGTGCGAAGTGGACTCGAGGACCGCGTACCCCAGACCATTTTGAACCATGCGCCGTAAGAGGCCGTGGATTTGGGGAGCCTCGGGCGTACTTTGCCGAAAGGTGTTGGGCTGGGATCTCGGGCCGTCGCGGTACTCGACGGTGGAAAAATAGCCCGCCGGCAGACCCACCCCATCCAGAAGCTGGGCGATGAAGCCCACCGTGCTGCTCTTGCCGTCGGTGCCGGTGACGCCGATAACCCGAAGCTCGCGGCTGGGGTGGCCGAAAAATCGGTCCGAAACGGCGCTCATGACCCAGCGGACATCGGCGACACGCCGCACGGCCAGACCCGGGGGGATGTCTTGCGGCGGGCTCTGGACCAGGGCCGCCACAGCCCCGCGCCCGCGAGCCTCGGCCAGAAAGCGCGTCCCATCGGTATGAGTCCCCGGCAGGGCGAAGAAGAGGCCGCCGGTTTGGACCTCCCGGCTGTCGAAGGCCAGGTGACTCACGAGAGGGTCGCCGGGGCTCAGCACCTCGTGGTCCACCCCGTCGATCAGGTCGCTGAAACAAATCATGGCCTAGCTCGCGCCACCGAGTTCGGCCAGGTGCCGTTGCAGGGTAGCGAGGGTTCGGGTGTACTCCTGCAACCGCTGGCGCTCGGCCTGAACCACCTCGGCGGGGGCCCCGTTCACGAAGGCCGGGTTCTGGAGCTTGCCCTCCACCGCCCGCACCAGCCCCTGGAACTTGGTCCTCTCCTTCTCCACGCGCGACCGCTGCTTGCCCGTATCGATCAGGTCCAGGATGGCGGCTCGCGCCTCCCAGCCGCGCCCCACCAGTCCGAGCGAGCCCTCGAGCCTCAGGCTGGCCAGTCCGGATTCGAGCTCCAACTCGCTGAGTCCGGCCAGGGACTGAACCAGGGCCCCTTGCGCTTTCACGAAATCCCGAAGCTCCTCGGTTTCGAAGCCGGCCTTGACCGAAAAGCGCTGGGAGGGCGCCAGGGTGTACTCGCTTCTCAGGGTTCGCAGCTGGGTCACCAGGTCCTGAAGGACGGCCACGTGTTCCGCCAGCCGATCGTCGCGTCGGGCGGGGTAGGACCGGGGGTAGGAGGCGAGCATGATCGGTCCGCGTGTTCCGGGAAGTTTTTGGGCCAGCTCTTCGGTGATGAAGGGCAGGAAGGGATGCAGGAGGCGCAGGCTCTCCTCGAGGATGGCCGTCATGCGGGCTGCGGTTTGGCGGCGAGCAGCCTGGTCCTCCGAGTAGAGATCGGGCTTGCAGGCCTCCAGGTACCAGTCGCAGAAATCGTTCCAGAAGTAATCGTAGACCACGTGGGCGGCATCGCTGGTGCGGTACTCTTCCATGGCCCGCTCCACCGCCTCGGCCGCCCGGTCCAGGCGGTCCACGATCCACCGGTCCCAGACGCCGCCTTCCATGGGCGGGACCGGGGGCAGCTCCCCTTCCGGGATCCCCATCAATAAGAGGCGGCACGCGTTCCAAACCTTGTTGGCGAACTTGGAGCCGAGTTTGAAGCTTTCTTTATCGAGCTGGGTGTCCTGGGTCGGCGTGGCCAGGTAGCCCAGGGTGAACTTCAGGGCGTCGGCCCCGTACTCCTCGATCACTTCCAGGGGATCGATGCCGTTGCCCAGGCTCTTGGACATCTTGCGCCCCTGCTTGTCACGGATGAGCTGGTGCATGCAGATGTCGCGAAAGGGGGCCTTCCCGGTGAACTCCATGCCCGCCATCACCATCCGGGCCACCCAGAAAAACAGGATGTCGTAGGCGGTGACCAGGGCAGTGGTGGGGTAAAAATCCCGCATGTCGGCGGTATCCTCGGGCCAGCCCATGGTGGAAAAGGGCCACAGCCAGCTGGAAAACCAGGTATCCAGCACGTCGGGGTCCTGCCTGAGGTGGGTGCTGCCGCATTTTCGGCAACGCGCTGGGGCGTCCATGGCCACGTGCAGTTCACCGCAGTCGGCACAGGTCCAGGCGGGGATCTGGTGTCCCCACCACAGCTGGCGGCTAATGCACCAGTCGCGGATGGAGTGCATCCAATGCGTATAGGTGTTGGCCCA
>CALGPJ010000033.1 GCA_937960645.1 uncultured Spirochaetia bacterium
TTCTCCGATAAAAACTGCTTGACAAACGGCGATGATGCTGTATAATCCTCGCCGTGTTTAGGTACGTCTCCTCTGTTATTGTTTTATTGACCCTATTTCTGACCCTGGCACTGGCGAGCCTTTCCGTGCCCAGTCAGGAGCCGATTTCGGTTTCCGATAACGAACCCGCCATCGGCGAAACGATGTCATTGACGCTCTACCGCAATCCAGAAACGAAAGCGTCCGTTTTGGATTTTTTCACCAGGGTGGCTAAAGATCCACAGGTGGCACATTCCATCCTGACAGCCTGCGACGAAAACAACGTTAGCCCTATTTTAGCCTTTGCCCTGGTGCAAAAAGAAAGCCACTTCAAACCTCATGCCGTCGGGTACAACATTGGTAGCAGGGATGTCGGTCTTTTCCAATTGAATTCCAATGTCTACCCGTTCCTTTCGTTTCAGGACGCTACCGATCCCTTGATCAACTCACGCCTCGGTGTTCGTCATCTCAAAAAGAGCGTCATGATGGGCCAGGATATTGCAACGGGATTGGCAATCTATAACGCAGGTATCATCCGGGTCAAAGCCAATCGAATTCCGCCCACAACACGCAATTATGTGTCGGAGATCCTTTCCCGAATCGAAATGCTGGAAAATGATTTTTTCCAAAATATCGTCGCGAGCGCCCTGGCCTCCAACTCGTCTAAAATAGGCAAAAGATTCCATTCCTTTGCAGGCAGTTTGTAATGACCGCCGCCTATCAGGGAGAGCCGGGTGCCTACAGCGAAATGGCCTGTCAAAAATTGTTCCCGGAGTCGGAGACACTCCCCTGCCGTACCTTTCGGGATGTATTCGAAAGTCTTAAAAACGACAGGGCCCAGTTTGCCGTGTTACCGGTAGAAAACAGTTTGGCCGGGAGCGTTCACGAGAATTATGACCTGATTTTGGAATACCCCGAGGTCCATATCATTGCCGAAACACAGGTGACGGTGAATCACCATCTTCTGGCAGTCGATGCCGCAACACTCGAAACGATAAAAACCGTGTTGAGCCACCCACAGGCCCTGATGCAAAGCGCCGGTTTTCTGGATCAATATCCTCATTGGGTGCGCCAACCTTTCTATGATACTGCCGGCAGCGCGGCACATGTAGCCCAGCAAAGTGACCCAACCCTCGCAGCCATCGCGAGCAGGGGGGCTGCCGAGCGATATGGACTCAAAATCCTGGCTTCCGCCATAGAGTCGAATCACCACAACTACACGCGCTTTTTCGCACTCGCTTTGAAGTCCCGGCCGGCCAAAGAGCCCTTCAACAAAGCAAGCATCGTTTTTACACTGGGACAGGAAATCGGATCCCTGGCAAAAGTTTTGACGAGAATCGCGGAAGCTTCCTTCAGTTTGATCAAACTGGAAAGCCGCCCCATCCATGGCCGGCCCTGGCAATACATGTTTTATGCGGATGTCATGTTGGGGCCGGATGTAGAGCGCTTTTTTGCGCTTTACCGTCAGCTGCCGAATTATGTCGGCGATTTGCGCCTACTGGGGACCTACTTCTCGGATTTAATCAATTATCCAGGTTGATTCCCAATCGTTTCAGTTGCTCGACCTCTTCCACGGCGTTCAAATACTCCAATTTGCTTTTGTTGGCCGCCGTCAAAAAGGTCTTGATTTGCATGACTTCCAATTTGGTGCCCTTGATGGCGTTTTTCTTGGACTTTGGCATTTCCGTTTTGAAATACACATCGAGGGCATTGATCTTCTCGACGATTCTACTGAGATCCACAAAATGTTCGTTGATGAAATTCAAAATTTCCTTTTCGGGTTTGGCGATGAGTTTGACGTAAAGCGGGGAGTTCTTCAGAGCGATCGAGCCCATCTGTTTCGCTTCCCGTTCCACAACTTCGATAAAAGCATCGAAGTCGATGCGCTCGGGTCTGACGACGGCGGTTTGGGTATCGTAAAGTTCCACCTCGTAGACTCTGGGGTCATCCTTTTTTCCCAGCAAGTTTTTTAACCAGAGATTGAAGTGTTCTCCCCAGGTCATTTTTTTGTCTTCAAGAAGTGCTGAATTATGGTTCAATTTCTTGAGTGCGCTTTCTAAAATAGGTCCTGTATTTGAAAGTTGTCTCAAGGTTTCCAGGAGCATCGGCTTGAAGTCCTGGATGGTGGGTTTTTTCTTTTTGGGCTGTTCGACTGTGAGCTTTTTCAGCAGATCTTGACGAAAAGGCTCTCCGTGTTCGGGATCGTCCTCCTGAAAAATTTCTTTGATGAGTTCAGGGATAAATGTTTGTCCGCGGATGTGGGTCGAAAATCCTTTTTTGACGAATTTTAAGGCCTCCTCCGTATCGTTGTTGTTGATCTTGCGGGCTTCATTGAGAATGTTTTCCAGCGAGTTCCTAACCAAAGCCTTGTATTCTTCCCGCTTGAAAAAGGTGATTTTTCGGAAGGCTTCGAAGATTCTTTTTTGGATGATGTTGAGTTGATTGACGGCATCCTTGATGAGACCTGTCGAGAGCGGATCGTCCGGACCGGAGGCTCGGGAAAAGAAATGGGCCATAGCACGCTGATGGGATTCAGGATGATTGAGCGACAGATTGTCCCAGTTGATGAATTTCAAAAAGGCAGCCAGACTCTTGAGCCGATTGAAATCCAGGGTATCTACCGAAATATGGAGATAATTGTTCAAATAATCGAGCCTGGCCATGAACTGAGCCAGGCGAGCACTCATTTCGTTCAATCGTTCCGAGTCAGGAAAGGTTTCTGTAGAGACCGGCGTAATATCGCTGATTTTCTCTTCATATTTGTAAGGATCTTGAATGATGATGCCCTTTTTCAAAAGGATTTTCATCATGGTTTCCATCATCGTTTGGAAATTGCGAAGATCGGATTTAAGGTTGGGGATAAGTGTTTTTTCCAGGTACTCGTAATAACCGTGAAGTTTAGAGCTGAGTTCACTCGAGAAATTGGACACTTCCATACCTTCTGAAGTATGTATTAAATAAGCTAAGATATCAATAATGAATGGGAGGGTTGGGTGAGATGGATAAAGGCATCGTGGGGTGTATTTTTTTTTGTACTTTTAGGATGTATCACCGGAGGTGAGGAAATGGAGGAGCAGCCAGGTATGCCGGCTCAGCGGGTCACGATCGACAACCAGGCGCCGCCTCCGAAGGTCAGTGTTGCCGATCGGGGCCCCTTGAACGTTGGGCAACTCATGGACTTTATGGCTATTGACGTCAAGCCAGGACAACGATGGCGGTTTGTCGTCGGTGACAACGTGAGAGGCTATTTTGAGGGTTGGACCTCGACTTTTAAACGTGGTGCGGGTTACGTTCTCGGTGAAGGGGCTGTCTTCATGGGTTTCGGTACCGGCATCGGCGGCCGACTCCTCAACCGTGCGGGTCCCGAGGCGAATCAACGGGTTCTTCCTTTCGGCTTCTTGAGCTCTTATCCCGGGGGTACCGAAGAGCTGGCCTTTCATCGGTTCGAACAGGGACTGAGTATTCGGTTGAGGTCGTCGATACCCGAGAAACTTTGTATTATTCCCCTGTTAAACCTGGACCTGGCCAACATCGAGGTGAGGGCCGATACGGGAGTTTTGCTGATCGGTCCGGGAGATGATGGGCCTGCCAACGAGGACCCCGCTTACCTGGCCTTGTCTTTGGACAGGTCCGGTTTTATCAGTACCGATATCGGGGATGTTCCCCCCGAGATGGCCTATGATCTAAGTTTGACCCCCCAGTCCGGCTTTGTGGTGGCGGGTTCGAACGGTCAAGAAACCGAATTGACCCTGAACCTCTGTTTTGGAAAAACGGCCGAAGAGGCTCGAAACCGCGCCCTGGAACGAGCACGGTCAGATGCCGTGGGAATGGTGGTGAATGAATGGTATGAAACCTTAACCCGCAGCATTCTCTGGACCGACGATGCCCAATTCAACCGCGCACTGCTCTGGGCTAAGGCAGCCTCGTGGAGTTTTTATGTCGACGAGTTTGGAAAGGGGCTTTGGGCAGGGCTTCCCTGGTTCCGCGACAACTGGGGAAGGGATACTTTCATTGCATTGCCTGGGACCTTTTTGGTGACGGGGCACTTCCACGACAGTCGGCTTGTCATCGAAAACTTTTTACAGTACCAGAACAAGGGCCGGGTGGAAGGAGCCCACAACACCGATAAGGACCTGGGCCGCATTCCTAACAGGGTGAACCGTCGAGAGATCATCTACAACACCGTGGACGGGACTCCCCTTTTGCTCAAGGCGCTTCGTGAATACGTGGGGTACAGTGGCGATGTCGATTTTGCCGTGAAGACCCTCCCCGCCATCAGGCTCTACCTGGAAAGCAGTCTCCAGTTTTGGGTCGATGAAGATGGACTCCTAACCCACGACGACGCCGATACCTGGATGGACGCCAGGATTTCGGGACGTCAGCCCTGGAGCCCTCGGGGGAATCGGTCAATCGAAATCCAGGCGCTCTGGTATCAGGCGCTTCGTACGGCCGGCGACGTTGAAACCTGGGCAGGCAATCCGAATGAAGCACGCCGCTGGTATGCCTTCTCGGAAAAGGTCAGGGCTTCGATCGAGCGACTTTTCTGGAACGGCAGGGAGCTGGCCGATCGCCTTCGGCGCGATGGCACTCAGGACTTCAAACCTCGGCCCAACGCCTTCATCGCCATCTCCTACCCCCTGGATCCTCTGTGGATCAGCCCGAGAATCCAACACGCGGTGATACGTCAACTGGTTCCCCAATTGGTCTACCCATACGGAGTGGCGAGCCTGGGGATCGAGCACCCCTACTTTCACCCGAGGCACGAGTACCCGGGACGTTACCACAAAGATGCGGCTTACCACAACGGTGCTCTCTGGGGGTGGCTGGCTGGACCGGTGATTTCGACGCTCGCGCGTTGGGGGCGTCAGGACTTTGCGTATCGCTTGACCGAAAATCTTGCCGCACAAATGCTGGAACAGGGGGCGCTGGGAACGCTCAGTGAAAACTCCAACGCCGAGCCCGGACCTGACGGCCTGCCTGTTCTAACCGGAACCTATAGCCAATCCTGGAGCGTGGCCGAATTTGCCCGAGTAGCCTACCAGGACTACCTGGGGTTGATGCCCGATCTGGCGCGCGATACCCTGACCCTGGCGCCACGGTTACCGACGCGGTGGAAATCATTGAAGGCCAGCCTCCAACTCGGATCCGGATTTCTGGAGCTTACCCTGGAGCGTACGACATCGGAGGAGCGCTGGAGCTTTCAGACTCGAGGCCTGAAGGCCCTCCAATTGAAGTTTCAACCCCTCGACACAAGTGGTCGGTGGGTCAATGCCGATTTGAACCTGCCCGCAGAGGCAAAGCTGGAGCTCGTTTGGAATGGAACGGTTCTTCGAGTAGGGAACAGAACAGCGGCAACGACGGTGATTCAGCCCCCACCTACCCTGGGAGAATTGAATTTTGTCAGCCCCCCGAACGACTGGGGTAATTTTCCCGTACTCCAAGACACCGACGTTTTGAAAAAAATCGTTCTGGAGGGAGAATACCGCTAAAAAAATCGGTACAAATCTGCGGGTAAACAGCTTTTTAGGTTATGAAAAACCTCATCATCCTACTTGCCTTCGGTGGGGCTGTCGGCTGTTCCCTTTGGGACGAATACGTGGATGTCGAGCTGGCCTGGGCGGAGGCGTCTCCTGGCCTGGTGTACGAAAAACCTTCGGGAAAGCTGACGTTGGTCACCGCGAACGGAATGCAGGAATGGCAGATGCGCTGGGGCGAGGGACTTTCTCTCCGGGTGTACCGTTGGAGTTCCGGGTTTTTGGTTTGGATACCGACGGCGGGAGATCCGCAGGGGGCTGTCTGGAATGTGATCGATTCCGGTACCCGTCACCTCAACGTCAGCGAGGGCTGGCTGGCCAGGGCCCTTTATATCTGTGCTCGTAACGGTGCTCCGGTGCATGATTGGAACCTTGACGCGATACTTCAGAAAAGTATCCCCAAAATTCAGACACCGGGTCCCGCTTTTTGGGATGCTGAAAGTTTTGCCACGGGGCTTTTGGCAGCAAAGGAGGGAGCGGCGAATTTCAAACCGCTCCCTGTCCGGGAGGTTTCCATCAGTTTTGTCGATGGGGAGTGGCATCCCCTCCACGAGGGTCTGCCGCCCCTGACGGATGGGAGCTGGCCACTCGGAACCTGGGGGTGGAGCGGTCCCGAGGGAAGGTTGTGGGTACACGTGCCCGCGGATGGTCCGGCGCTCATTCTCAAAGAGTGATGAGTCTTACAGGACGATTGATGAGTCTTACAGGACGATGTTGACGAGCTTGTCGGGAACGACGATGACTTTTTTGGGCGCGGCCGCACCAACAAGTTCCTGGATCTTGGGAACCTCGAGGGCCCGGGAGGTCAACTCTTCGCGCGACAGTCCCCGGGGGACCTGGATCTCGGCCCGATTCTTGCTGTTGATTTGGACGACGATCGTCAATTCCTGATCAAGGCAATAAGACTCGTCGTAAGAGGGCCAGGGCGCATAGGCAACACTGGGGGAATTGCCCAGACGGGACCAAAGCTCTTCACCGAGGTGGGGAGCGTAGGGGGCGATGAGCTGAACGAATACCGACCACACCGATCGGGGGAGTTTCTCCCAGCTGCTTGCTTCGTTGATGAAGACCATCATGGCACTGATGGCGGTGTTGAACAGGAGGTTTTCGGTATCGTGGGTGACCTTTTTTATGGTGCGATGGAGAACCCGAAGCTGCTCTTCGGTGGGAGGCTCATCGCTCAGGGGGCGCTCGGCCTGGGCCCACACACGTCTGAGGAACCGGTGAACGCCCATCACGCTGCGAGTGTTCCAGGGCTTGCTGTCGGTCAGGGGACCCATGAACATTTCGTAAAGGCGCAACGTGTCCGCGCCGTATTCGCGGACGATGTCATCGGGGTTGATGACATTGCCGAGGCTCTTGCTCATTTTCTGGTTGTCTTCCCCGAGGATCATGCCCTGGTTGACCAGCCTCTGGAAGGGCTCTTTTGTCGGGACCAGGCCGAGGTCGTACAGCACCTTGTGCCAGAACCGGGCGTACAGGAGGTGAAGCACCGCGTGTTCGGCGCCACCGACGTACAAATCCACGGGAAGCCAGTAGGCGAGCTTTTCTTTGTCCGCGAACGTTGTGGTATTTTTCGGATCGATGAAGCGAAGGTAATACCAGCAGCTTCCCGCCCATTGCGGCATGGTATTGGTTTCTCGGCGCGCCTTGCCGCCGCATTCGGGGCATTCCACCTCGACCCAGTCACGAATCGCCGCCAGCGGACTTTCGCCGGTCCCGGTGGGCTGGTAGCTTTCCACGTCGGGGAGTTGGAGGGGTAGCTGTGATTCGTCCAGGGGAATGATGCGCCCGTCGGCACAGTGGATGACGGGAATGGGCTCGCCCCAGTAGCGTTGACGACTGAAAATCCAGTCCCGGAGCTTGTAATTCACTGCCTTCCTGCCCAGACCTCGTGCGGCCAGGTCCTCGGTAATCTTTTTTTTGAAGGCTTCGGATTGCATGCCGTCGTAGGGGCCGGAATTGACTGCGGAGCCGGCCCCGGTGTAACACTCGGTCAGACCGCCGGGTGTGGGTTGTCCCGTCGGAGAGATGACCTCGACGATGGGAATACCGTGCGCCTTTGCGAATTCCCAGTCCCGGGTGTCGTGGGCCGGAACGGCCATGATGGCTCCGTATCCATAGGTGGCGAGCACGTAATCCCCAATCCAGATGGGAATCCGCTGACCGTTGACGGGATTGATGGCGTACGCGCCGGTGAAGACGCCGGTCTTGGTCTTGGCGAGGTCGGTGCGTTCCAGATCGCTCTTGGAACGCGCCTTCTCCACGTAATCCCTAACGGCTTCTTGTTGTTCGGCTGTGGTGATCCTGGATACCAGATCGTGCTCTGGCGCCAAAACCATGTACGTCACCCCGAAGAGGGTGTCCGGCCGGGTGGTAAAGATCCAAAACGAGAGATCCGTATCGGCGACCTGGAACAGGACATCGGCCCCTTCTGAGCGGCCGATCCAGTTGCGCTGCATGATCTTGATGCTCTCACTCCAATCGAGACCTTCCAGGTCGTCCAGGAGACGGTCGGCATAGGCGGTGATTTTCAGCACCCATTGCCTCAGGGGGCGGCGCTCGACGGGGTGGTTGCCGCGCTCGGAACGAGGTCCGTCCGGGGTGTTTAGTACCTCCTCGTTGGCGAGGACCGTGCCCAGGGCGGGGCAGAACCAGACCGGGATTTCCGCTTCGTAGGCCAGTCCCATTTTGTAAAGTTGCAGGAAGATCCACTGGGTCCATCGGTAATAGTCCGGGGTGTGGGTTGATACCTCTCGGTCCCAGTCGTAGGAGAAGCCCAGGCTTTGAATCTGCTGTCGGAACCGGGCGATGTTGGCCTCGGTGGTGATTCGGGGATGGGTCCCCGTTTGGATAGCGTAGTTCTCGGCGGGCAGGCCGAAGCTGTCGAAGCCCATGGGATGGAGCACGTTGTAACCTTGCGCGCGTTTGAAACGACAGTAGATGTCCGTCGCGGTGTAGCCCTCGGGATGGCCCACGTGGAGACCGGCCGCCGAGGGGTAGGGAAACATATCGAGCACATAAAGCCGCTTTTCTTTGGGATACGCGGGATCTTCGGTGACTTTGAACGTCTTGTTTTCAAGCCAGAACTTTTGCCATTTCGGTTCGATTTGCTGAAAGTCGTAACTCATGACTGTGCATTCTAATCAAAGGATCAGGGCTGGTCCACTAAAAGCCACCGGATCGCATCGCCGAGGTGGGCGGCCCAGGTGGATTCATGGTGCCGGCCTCCCGGAACCAATCGGTACGAGAGCAGGTTTTCGGGATACCCCTTCGACTTGAGGCCGGCTAACACATCGAGGGTATCGTCCACCACATCGATGATCCCATCGTTGTCCCGGTCACTGGTTTCTTCGGCGTCGCCGGCCATCAGCCAAAATCGATGAACACGCGGAAATGCCGGTAAATTGCGGATGACATCGAGGATGATGCGGGTTTGTTGGGCGTCCTCACCGCTGCGCCACCAGAACGAACCGCTCATCACGGCCGCCCCGCCCCAACGATCGGGTTTGTGGAGCACCTGGGCAAGGGCGCCCAGACCGGTAAAACTGAAGCCGATCATGTAGCGATGCCGCGGATCCTTGGTGATCGGGTAGTTTTTTTCCAACTCGGGCAGGAACTCTTCCAGGAGAAAGCGACCGAACGCTTCTCCTCGGGAACCGCGCCCCTGATAATCGGGGCGGCCGGGGATACCGTAATTGTCCAGGCGTGCAGGGCCCGCCCACAGGGCCACCAGGGCAAAGGGCTTGAATCCCTGTTGTGACCACAGTTTGTCCAGGGTCTGGAGGGCCAGGAGCCGCTCGTTGTTTTGGCCATCGAACATGATGATGAGAGGCAGATCAGCGAGGCCCTCCCGCTCGGGCAGGTAGACCGCCCAGCGTTGACTCTCCTCGAGATAGGCAGATTTGAACTGACGGGTGTGCACCACCGTGATGGGCGGAGGAGGCGGTGGTGTATAAGCAGGAGGCTCAGGGATTTGGGCACAACCTGCCAACCATACGGAAAGGAGGCCCAGAGAGAAGTGTCGACGAATCTTCATGAGGATATTATAAAGCATGAAAAAGACGTTGCAAAGATGTTGCTTTTGATTCTGAGATGGGTTAAGCTGAAACGAGAGAATTATGTGGAAGTAATAGTTATATTTTTTTCAATTATTGTTTTAATATTACAGATAAGTCTCAACTGGCAATTTGCGCGGCTCCAGCAGAACCTCGAAACGAGTGTTTGGATCGTCATCGCCTCCGTCGGATATCTCGTGATCCTGGTTTCATTCGTTTTTCTTCTCCGGCGCAGAAAAAGACAGGCCAGGGAGATGCTGCTGGGACTGGAAAAAGTTGCCCACGATTTGAAATCGCCGCTGATTTCTTTGGGTATCTTTTCGAATAAAAATCAGACCCAGGCACAGGACGAGGAGCAGCGCCTCAATTGGCTCTGGGTGTACAAGCAGATCGAATGGCTGAAGCACATTGTCCAGCAAACATTGGATCACCGACTTCTCAGGCTGGGTCGCCTGGAAAGCAATTACCAAAATGTCAGGGTCAGGGGCACCGTGCAAGAAGTTGTCGATGTTTTGGCCATTCTTTATTCCGACCTGCCCGAACGGCTCGAAATGCAAGGGGACGAATTTGAGGTGTGGAGCGATCCCGTAAAAATCAAACAAATCATTTTTAACCTGCTGAGTAATGCGGTGCGATATACCTCCGGGAAAATACGCATTGCCTGGAAACAACACGATTCTCGGTTGAGACTGACCCTTAGCGATGAAGGACCCGGGTTACAAAAAAACCGACCCTTCCAGGGGCACGGGTTGGGGCTGGAGATCACCTCGGGTTTGTTGAAATCCTGCGCGTCCCGCCTGGTCAGGGTTCCGGTGGAAAAGGGAACATGCTGGCAGTTCGATCTGCCATTGGCGGACGACCTCGCGCGGAAAGATTGGAAGCAACGCCGGTGGAAGATCGTTTTCGTGGAGGACGATCTCGTTTACGCCCAGCTTTTTCTGGAGCATGTCAAAGAATTTGCCGACGTGCTGCATTTTTCCAGGGTCGAGAAGGCCATCGAGTATTTTCATAGTCCGGGGGCTCATTGCGATATTTTGATCACGGATAACCATCTGAAAAAAATGAAGGGCATCGAATTGATCCCGTATTTGAGAAAAAAAGGTGTTCCCTTGCCTCGAGCTGCCCTGATTACATCCCAGGGAAGCTTCGACTCGTTGACCACAGAGTCATCACCCGGTCTGAAAATCTTTCCCAAACCCCTGACGAGAAACGAAATCGAGATGATGTTCGACCAACTCCTGGTTTGAACCTCGTTCAGGGGAAACGGTCGATCGAAATTGGCTGACCGATCGGTATGACTTCCCCCAGGGTCGAAATCCTGCGCCCCTCGATCAGAAACTGAACTTTTTTCACATCGGGAAACTGCTTCAAGGTTTGAATGATTTGAATCACCTGAGCCCGGTACCCCTCCGCGCCCAGGCTATTGAACTGAAAGTCCTCGCTGAAGTTGAGGGTGAGGGTGTCGCCGGACTGGTCTAACGAGATCAACCGCGTCTCCGTTGGTATGAGGCTCAACAGGTTTTGACTGAGCTCCCCCGGATCGGGCCCATTGAGAAGGGCCAGGAGGAGTTTTTTTTTGACCTCCGGACCCGAAGGGATTTTTCGTACCACCCGTGTGTGTTGGAGGCTCCCATCCAGCTGGGGCAGGATAAAGTCCAGGTAGTACTCTCGGGCGCTGGTTTGCTCCTGGTCAGGTGATTCCTGCGAATCTGACCTTGAATCGATGGCAGAGGGTAACAAGGCCTCCACCAGGGGGCGTAAGATCGGTGACAACTCAGGATCCGGTAAGGCGGGGGCCGGCCCCGCGGGGGGATCGGGAACAAGGATAGAAGGACCGTTGCTGACTTCCGGTTGAACCGCCAATAACTCGTCGTCTCCCGAGCGGCTAAAAATACTGGTCAGCAACCTTGCCGCTGTGGGAGTGCCCAACCAGATGGCGAAGCCGAGGAGTATCGCTGAAGACAGGACGAGAACCCAGGTCGGGAGAGTAAATTTTTTTGCACGATTCGTGCGCCGGTTTGACAGCATTACCTACCTATCGTAAACTGTTGGGGTGTTAGAGATTAAAGGTATTTCTGCATCCGACGGTTTTGCTATAGGCAAGGCATTCCTCTTTCATGAAGTGGAACAACGGGTACCGGAATATCTTATCACTACCGAACAAATCGAACAAGAGATGGAGCGCTATCAGCAAGCGGTCCAGCGGGCAGTCGAAGACCTCGAAAACCAGATCAAAAAAATTCAAACCACAACCGAAAACAGGGATCATCACTTTTTGGAAGCGCACATCCTCATGCTCAATGATTTCGAGGTCCATTCTCGAGTAAAAAACAAGATCAAAACCCATCGAAAGAATTCGGAATCGGCCGTACTGGAAGTTTCCAATGAGTACATCAGCCAACTCGAATCCCTGGAAGATCTCTACCTTCGGGAACGCGCTCTGGATTTGAAAGATGTCTCGCGGAGGGTTTTGCGCCACCTCCTGCAGATGGAGCAAAATACCGGCCTGCAGCAGATCAAAGAGCCCTGCATCCTGGTCTGTCATAATTTGATGCCATCCGACGCCGTCTCCCTTGACCGGAAGAAAGTTTTGGGAATCGCCATGGATATGGGCGGGCGAACAACCCATACGGCGATTCTGGCGCGCTCCTACGAGATTCCGGCTGTCCTGGGAATCGGGAACATCACAACCAAGGTCAGGGATGGCGATCTGCTCATCGTCGATGGTTCGCAAGGGCTGGTGATCGTCAACCCCGACGCCGATGTCGTGCAAAAGTATTACGATCTTCAGAAAAAATACCAGGAAGATCAGCGCCAACTTCTTTCCGATGTATTTACCCCCTGCTATACCACCGATAACGTCCTTATCCGGTTCAAGGCCAACATCGAGGATCCTTCCGAGGTCGAAAGCGCTTTGGGCCACGGGGCCGAAGGGGTCGGTCTTTATCGCTCCGAGTTCCTGTATATTCGGCATGGGTTGGAGGTCGATGAGGAGACCCAATTTCACGCCTATAAAACTGTCCTGGAGGGATTCGGGAATAAAGAGGTCACGATCAGGACCCTCGACCTGGGAGCGGACAAACTTACCGAATCCTGGTCCGGGCCGCGTGAAGCCAACCCCATCCTGGGTTGGCGGGCGATTCGTTTCTGCCTGAAGCGACCGGATATCTTCAAAACCCAGATCCGGGCCCTCCTGAGAGCATCGGAATTTGGGAATCTCCGAATCATGTTTCCGCTCGTATCCGGGGTCAGTGAGTTGGATAAGGTCCTTTCCATCCTGGAGGATGTAAAAAATGAGCTTCGAGGTCAGGGAATTCCTTTCAAGGAGCATATTCCCGTCGGCACCATGATCGAAGTCCCCAGCGCGGTGATGGTAGCCGAACATTTGGCAAAGAAGGTGCAGTTCTTTTCCATCGGTACCAACGATCTGATCCAGTACAGCCTTGCCGTCGACCGCGGCAATGAAAAGATCGCTGACCTCTACGATCCCCTGCATCCGGGGGTTCTCAAAATGATTAAAAGGACAGTTCAGGCCGCCAGGGATGCCGGGATAGAATGCAGCATCTGTGGTGAAATGGCGGGCGATCCCTCGATGGCCTACGTGCTATTGGGACTGGGCATCGAGGAACTGAGTATGAGTCCGGTCGCCATTTCGCAGGTCAAGTCCCTGATGCGAAACTATTCCCGTCAGGAGGCGGAAACAGTCGTGAACGAAATTCTCGAGATGCCGACGAGCTCGGAAGTTGCCCAACATTTAATCCACAAGAGACGAAATGCCATCCCCCAACATCATGGATGAATTGCCTCGCATCGTTCTGGTCGGTCGGCCGAATGTCGGAAAAAGCTCGTTGTTCAATAGACTTTTGCGGCAGAAACGGAGCATCACCGACGAGAGCCCCGGTGTCACACGAGATCCTGTAGCGGCGGATTGGTCTCTGGGCGGATATCCCTGTGTATTGGTCGACACGGGCGGATTTCGTCTGGAGGGTGGGAGCCTCGATGACATGGTCCGCGAGCGCGCGTTACGGGAACTCGATCGGGCACGGGTCATCCTGATGGTGCTTTCCGCAAACGAATTCACCCCCGAGGACGAGGAATTCATCCGCCTCTTGCGGCCCAGGTCCCAGCGGGTCGTGCTGGTGGTCAACAAGGCCGACAACCCTGATAAGGAAAATTCGGCTTACAATTATGCCTCCCTGGGTTTCAAGCCTGTCATTCCGGTCAGTGCCCTCCATGCGCGGCGTCTGGACGAGTTGCAGGAGGAAATCCTGGGCCGCATCGGCGGGGAACGGCCGCAGGAGCCGCCGCCGCGCGGGGTGCTCCGCTTGGCCATTCTGGGAAAGCCGAATGCCGGTAAGAGTACGTTGGTCAATCAGCTGGTGGGAGAAGAAGTGAGCCTGGTCAGTCCCGTACCTGGCACCACCCGGGATACCATCGAAGCCCGATTTTTGTTCGAAGATCAGCTGATGGAAATCATCGATACGGCCGGAATTCGCCGTCGGAAAAAGGTTACCGAGGATGTGGAATATTTTTCGGTCAATCGCGCCATTCGGGCCATCACCCAGGCCGATGTTGTCGTCCTCGTGGTGAGCGCCCCCGAAGGGCTGACGGATCAGGACAAGAAGATTGCCGCGCTGGTGGTGAAGGAGGGCAAGGGGATCATCCTGGCCCTGAACAAATGGGATCTTCTGGAGCAAAAGAAGAATCTGTTGAATGCCGTTAGAGACCGCATTCACTTTTTGTTTCCGGCCCTCGATTTCGCACCCATCGTGCCCATCAGTGCCAAGACTGGAGAGGGGATGACCCAGCTCCTTAAAACCGCGCTCCGGCTTCAGCGCCAGCTGGATCGAACCATCGAGACCAGCAAAATCAACGATCTTTTGCGAGCCTGGGTGGAAAACGTGCCGCCGCCGCTGGTAAAAGGCCGCAGCGTCAAGTTCCGCTACCTCACCCAGGTTTCGCACCGGCCGGTTCGTTTTGCCCTCTTTGTTAGCAATCCCCTCGACGTTCCGGGCAGCTACGTGGAGTATCTAAAGAACAAGATCCGACGAGACCTCGGATTCAAGGAAATCCCCCTGGAACTGGAAGTCAGAGGTTGAACAGCCGATAAAAAAAGAGATGCGACTTCTTGTATTTTTGGTGATCAGTCTGAGCCTTCTCCCCGTCTATGGCTACGAGCTGCCCTTTCCTCCCGAGCATAACCTTCGGCGGTTGGAGAGGCTGGAGTTCATGCTCAAGCCCCTCTCCCGTCTTCCGGTAAGCCACCGGGAAACCCTGCCCGGTCAACGAGAGAGCGATCCGCAGATCCTTTTCGAGTTTATTCGCGACCGAAGCGGTGATTACGCCTTTTTGTGGATTCCCCATAGCGCCCGGGGTTTTGACCCAACCCAGAGAGGGACCTGGATTTTTTATTTCGATGGACGCGTGAACAGCATCAAGGAGGTCAAGATTTTTTTGGGGGAAGGTCCTCATACATACATGATCCTTCGTCCGGAACTGAACGTTTTTCGAGCCGAGGCCTTTATGGAGGGCGAGAGAATCGCCAGCCGGGTCCCTGTCCTGATCGATCTGGAACGATTGATGAGCTTGTCGATGCGGGACCTGGCACGGGTGACCGCCCAACAAATCGATTGGCCCCTGTTTTTTCTGGATGACGGAAACCAGGGGCGGCTCAGCCGCGAATTTGCCCAAAGCGCTCTAGAGATTCTCGGTCAGGGATTCCCCGAACAGGAAGACGGGGCCCTCGACGAGCGCGGCGTCTGGCGGCGGATCGCGACCGGCCTGACTTTTCAGCCGGGTGGATTCAATTGCTCCGGGTTTGCCAAGTGGTTTGTCGATGCCCTGGCGTATGGCGTGGCCCGCCGCTACCTTCCCCTCGGCGAGCGGCTTTTGGAAAAACCGCTGGAGATCCGGGGCAATGCCTACACCGCCTCCCTGGAAAACAATCGGGACCCCTACTTTGGGTTGGACTGGACCCGAGCCTTGCTGCGGGAACTCCGGCGGCTGGCCGAACCGAGTCAGGAGCCCGGGTGGACCGACTTCGACATTACGGATTATCCCTGGACCCGCTACGTGCCCAACCGCGGCTACCCCATCGAAAAACTGCCGGCAGTGGCACGGTGGTTGACGGCCACGCGTCCGGCCCGGTTATTCCTCCTGTCCGTCAGCGGGGATTTCCGTCCGACACCGACTGCGCCCGTTCTCCTGCAGCACCGCCATGTGGCCGTCCTTCTGCTCTGGAGCGAACAGGGAACCATGCGCCATGCCCTGTTCGAGACCGACGGTACCGCGGCCCGAAAGACAAGCATTTCCAGTCTGATGACCCGTTTCCCCAATCACTTCGTGCACCTGGTTGAAACACCTATTGTAAGAGGTTATCGTTTTCCATCGCTTTTTGAGGGAGTCGGCAGGAATTGAACTTTTGCAAGGTCGCTGCGTTGATCCTCGTCCTGACCGGGCACGCCTATGCCCATCCCCATGTCTGGGTCGACATGGCGATGGAGCTCATCGTCGAGGGCAATGTCGTGAAGGGCTTCTGGGTGGATTGGTCCTTCGACGAAATGATGACCGCCATGGTTTTGGCCGACATTCCGGCGGGCCCCGACGGCCGTTTTACGGAACCGAACGCGCAACGGGTGTTTCGCGATTATTTTCGCAACCTGGAGAACTTCAATTACTTCACGTATATCTGGATCAACCGCCGTCCTCTCCCGGTGAGACGAATCGACAATTTCAAACCGATGATCGTCAATCGACGGCTGGTGTACCGTTTTTTCGTTCCCATCGATCAGCCCCTTCGCGGCGATTCCACCGAGGTGGTCGTCAGCATGTACGACGACACGTATTGGACGGATATGGGCTTCCGCCGGAACAACCCCATCAAGGTCAGCGGGGTGGCGCCATCACGCGTTGGCTGGAAACTCGAGCTCAATCCCCGACGGGCATACTACGGGGGGATGGTCCAACCCGAAGAGGCCATTATCACCATCAAATCGTAGTGCGGCCCACGAGATCGATGTCTTTCCACCTGCCCATGTAATACCGAAACGCCGTGCTCAGCCCCAGCAGGGCCACCATCCCGATGAAAAAGCACCAGATCACCAGCGGCGGCCACATCTGGCGCGTGCCGATGAAAGTCAGCAGGACCAGGCTCCAATGCAAAATGCCGCTAAGAATCAGGATCCACCGTGTGTCGCCGGCGCCTGCAAGCGAACCACGGAAGACGATTTGGATGGCGTCGAAGAGGGTGTAGATCGCGGCCAGCCGAAGCATGGTCTGGGCCAAATCGCGCACCTCGGCAGCATTGGCTTCGGCCGGATTCACGAAGGCGGAGACCATCGTCGGGGCAAAGATCAGAAAGATCAGGCCCATGATTCCCGCGTAACTCAGGGCCAGCTTCAGGCTGAGGTGCGTGCTCTTCTGTGCGTGTTCCCGGACGCCGGCACCGAGGTACTGGCCCACCAGGGTGGACGTGGCGATTCCGAGTCCGAACATCGGAAAGAAGGAGAGCATGTCGTAGTTGAAGGTGATGGTGATGGCGGCCCCCACCGTCTCGCCGTAGGAATGCATCCATTGCAGGAAGAGATTGAAGGCCAGGGTGTTGACGAAGGTTTCGGCTCCCATCGGCAGGCCGTACCGGATCAGGGTGTACAAGAGTTTTCGGTCGGGCAGGGCCAGTCGGATGCCCAGTCGTCGGCGCCATTCCCGAGCGGGGGGATACCGCCACCAGATTGTCGCTAAAATCGTGAGGGACATGAGGCTCCCGCCAAGGGTTCCCAAAGCGGCCCCCGCCATTCCCAGCGCCGGAACGGGTCCCCAACCAAAAATCAACATCCCATTCAACGGAATGTTCAACAGCATGCCCAGGCCGTTGGCGATGAAGGTAAGCCGGGTCTTGCCGAGCCCGATGAAGAACGCCGCAAAGGCCGAGCGCAAGATGACCAGGGGACCTCCCCACGTGAGAAGGGAGTAGTAGAGGCTTTCCAGCTCGATTTGCCGTGGCGAGTGACCGAAGAGGGCAAAAAAACCGGGAATCAGCGGAATGGTGATCAACAAAAGGGGCCAGCACAAAAGCCCGAACCAGATCCCCTGAAAAAGGATGCGGTTGGTTTCCTCCATCCTGTTGGCACCGTAATACTGAGCGGTCAGGGTGTTCACGTAATCCACCGTGCCGACGATCAATACGCTGAACACGAAGCTGGTGAGGCCGCCGGTCATGGCGCTGGACATGTGCAGCATGCTCAGGCGGCTCAGGAAGAGCCGGTCCACAAAAAGCATGACGGTCTCGGTAGCGGTCGACAGGACCATGGGTAGACCGACGGCGAGGATGCGGCGAATGTCGGGTGGGGGAAGATGGGAGATACCTTACCCCTTGCCCGGCAGGGACAGCCGCTCGCGGATCAGGCGGATCATTTCGGCAAGGATGGGGGAGAGATAATTGTCGATGCCGGCTTCGGCCAGGATGTCGTTTCTTTCTTTTTGCAGCCAGGCATAGGTGAGCTTTTTGCGCGCGAGATCGTTCTTGCCCCGGACGATCTGGTGGATAAAGGCGTTCATTTCGTTCCGTGTCAGAAACTTGCGCGACTTGTCCACCACCAGCACCACATGGGCCGGGTTCGACAAATCCCATTCGACGAGACCCGACGAGGACTTGCTGCCTTTGGGTTTGGTTGCAGTTCGACTTGGGTTCTGCCCCGTCGAAACCACTTCCACGCGAGTGGTGAGCGAAAGCGCCTCGTTGAGCTGCTGAACGGCAAGGTGCCAGGTACCGTCTTGCGGGGCCTGCAGCCGAACAGGACTGTGCTCGTACTCGCCCCCAAATGCTTCGAAGGGCTCCCAGGCCAGAAAAAGACGGTAGTTATCCGGCGTCATCAAAAACACCTTGGCAGGGTTATCGAGATGAACCCTCACCATGTCGGTAGTCTTCAGGTCGAGCTCATGGTGCAGGTGAACAGGTGCCTCGTTCATGGCCTGATTATAGAGAAACACCCTTGAAAATGCTAGCGGTTTCTGCTACATTGGCTTTGAGGGCACTTAGCTCAGTTGGTTAGAGCGCCTGCTTCACACGCAGGAGGTCACTGGTTCGAGTCCAGTAGCGCCCAGGATTCCTCACTGCGTTCGGTTAAGATTCCTCACTGCGTTCGGTTAGGATTCCTCACTGCGTTCGGAATGACAGGGAGGGTTCGGAATGACAGGGAGCGTTCGGAATGACAAGACAAAAGGTGTCGACGTATCGTCATTTTCGTCCCTTTTTGAAATCAGATGAAGCTACCGGTGAAATTGAAGAAAAGTGGACCGGGGACTTTATTTTTGAAAATGAGTGGCAGAGTTTCCGAACAAAAAAAGATCGTTCGCTTGAACTTATGACCCCTTTTCATGATTGCAAGCCGCGTCGTTATAAAATTGCCATTAAAGTTGTGGATATTTTCGGCAACGATACGATGAAGATTATCGATGTTAATGTAGGAGATAAATAATGGCAAAGGTAGAAGTGAAGGGAACAGAAATTACTTTTTTTTCTCTGGATGAAAAGGATTATATCTGTCTTACTGATATGGCGCGATACAAAGATCCCGAGAGAACAGATTACATAATATCTAACTGGATGCGTAACCGAAACACAATAGAGTTTTTGGGTATTTGGGAACAGTTGAACAATCCTGATTTTAATCCCATCGAATTCGATGGGATTAAAAAACAAGCCGGTCTTAATAGTTTTATACTTACTGCCAAACAGTGGATTGATAAAACCAACGCTGTTGGATTGATTTCAAAAACCGGGCGTTACGGGGGAACCTACGCACATAAAGATATCGCTTTTGAGTTTGCAGCATGGATTTCAGTAGAATTTAAACTTTATCTCATCAAAGAGTTTCAACGGCTTAAAGAAGAAGAATATAAGCGTCTCGGTTGGGATATTCGCCGAAATCTCACCAAAATCAACTATCGCATTCATACCGATGCAATTAAGGAAAATCTTATACCGCCGGAATTATCAAAGGAAAAGGTCAATCTTGTCTATGCAACTGAGGCTGATATATTAAATATGGCGCTTTTCGGGCAGACCGCCAAAGAATGGCGTGATAAAAACCCGGATAAAAAAGGCAATATTCGCGACTACGCAGAAATATCCCAGCTTGTATGTCTTTCCAACCTTGAAAATCTGAACGCGCATTTTATAAATGAAGGTATTTCTTCATCAGAAAGACTGGAAAGACTGAACAAAATCGCCATCCATCAAATGAAATTACTCACTCAAGAACCCGGAATTAAAAAACTGGACGGGGGTAAATAATGGCTATTCATAAATTATTCCCTACATCGCCTTACGAACAGTTAAACCCTGAATACCGCTGGTTTCCTGCAGATGAAACCCTTCGTGATACCAGTTATGAAAAACTGCTTCCGCCATTTGTGCATAAAATCCGGATGGAAGTTAAAAACTGGCGTGATAAAAACTATGCGGGGGCATCAGATACATCAAAAGCGCTATTGAACTGGTGGTTTAATACAGAACATATTATTCCAACATCAGATGGCTCAATGGTAGAGTTTAAATATTACTTTGCCCAGCGCGAAGCAATTGAAACAGTGATTTATCTATATGAAGTAGCAAAAGTTAAAGACAAATACGATTTAATTAAATATGATTCCTCCGCTGCAGTCTCTACCGGTATGTTTGATGAAGAATGGTTGCGATTGGTTATTAAAATGGCTACCGGTAGCGGTAAAACAAAGGTGATGAGCCTCATTATAACATGGTGTTATTTCCATAAACTTTATGAGGAAGACTCAAAACTTTCTACCAATTTTTTGGTTATTGCTCCAAACATTATAGTACTCGACCGCTTGCGCACAGATTTTGACGGCTTAAGAATATTCTGGAATGATCCCATTCTGCCCGATAACGGTTATGAAGGACAAAACTGGCAGGATGATTTTCAAATTACACTACATATTCAGGATGATGTCTCTATTGTCCGTAAATCCGGCAATATATTCTTAACTAATATTCACCGTGTCTATTCAA
>CALGPJ010000034.1 GCA_937960645.1 uncultured Spirochaetia bacterium
AAGCCCCGATGTCATTCCGAGCGCACGTTGTCATTCCGAGCGCGCGTTGTCATTCCGAGCGCACGTTGTCATTCCGAGCAAAGCGAGGAATCGTTTTTTGGAGTGTTTTTGAGGGATAGGATTCCTCACCCGCTGCGCAGGTTCGGAATGACATATTGGGTGCTGCGCAGGTTCGGAATGACATATTGGGCGCTGCGCAGGTTCGGAATGACATTTGGAGAGTTTTGCAGGTTCGGAATGACGTACGAGCCAAACAAATTTTTTCATAAAAAGTGCTTGACGAGCGTTTAATAATGTGGTACATTGATACTGTTGTATTAAACGCAAACCCCTGCCGTTGGCAGGAAGGTACGAATTGAAAAAAAGGAGGTGAAATTCGCTTCGAAAATGAACGGGTGACCGTTCAGGCTCTTTGAAAGAAAGTGCCATCTAACGATGGCTCACAGATACAAGCATCAAGAGTGATCATTCTGCGGTCCGTTGGACACAGAAGGGTCCGGCAACCTGGCCTACCCAGGCTAAGGTGCCCTGCCAAGAATCTTGGCGATGTGCTCCAAAACTAAACGAAGAAAGGAGAATACAATATGGGAAAAAACAAATTTAATATCATTAAAAAGGAACTCTTCGACTCTTACGTCGCCCTTGTTGCTGACCAGGGCAACAGAAAAAAACGAAACGATTTTTACACCCGGTTGAACATTTCTGTTAGGGCAGTTGTCGAGTATCGCGGTCATTCTCGTGGCCTGAGTTCGCAGGAAGACCAGGACGACCTTGTCCAGGACATCCTCCTTTCCTTTCTTAAAAAGGAAAAAACCTGGCTGGCCGGTGAGTTTGAAAGTCAGGAAAAACTACTGTCTTACCTCAAGCACCTGGTTAATTGGCGACTCGACGACTGGGGTCGGAAAAGGAAACGTACTCAAAACAGAAGGGTGAAACCCCAGCAAGATGACAAGGAGGAGTATATGGAATTCACCGATACCCTCCCATCGCAGTATCCCGATCCCTGTCAGGAGTTCGAGCAGAGATATTACAGAGAACTTTTTGAGAACGAGATCCAAAAAATGGATTCCGGGGAAAGAGCGGTTGCAGCGATCATGCTTCAGGGGCAGACAAAACCGGCCGCGATTGCCAAAGAGCTCGTCCTGAACGTCCAGGAAGTTTACAAGGCCCAGTCCCGCATCAGGTATCGGCTGAAGAAAATCTTACCCGCGGCATGAAAAAAAAGGGGGGACCCAACGGTCCCCCCACCATTCATCGAACGAGGGAACTTACTTGATATCCCAGCTGTCCTTGCGTTTCAAGTAAGTACGAACCTGGGCGTACTCGGCATCGGTGGCAGGAGCGTAGCCTTCGTGGCTGTAGATTTTTCGCATAATCTCCGCGCCCTGGGGGTTCTTAACGATGTTCAGGAAGGCCTGCCTGATCTTTTCTTTAAGATCCGGCGCCAACTCGGGAATGACCGAGATGGTGTCGTTGGGGATCGGTGTGGTGTCCGTGACCCGAACCACCTTGGTCTTCACATCCGGATAGTCCTTCTCCAGGGTGTTACGAGCGTCCTTGAAGGTGAAAGCTGCGTCCACCTCGCCGTTGTAAACAGCCAGAATGGCCTTGTCATGACCACCGGCGTTGACCCAGGTCACGTCCTTCTGGGGGTCCAGACCGTTGTCAGCCAGCAGGTTGGCAGGCCAGACGAAGCCGCTGGTCGAAGTAAACGACGCGATGGCAATCTTGCGGCCGCGCAGATCCTTCACGTCCCGAATTCCGGCATCCGCGCGGGCAACCAGCTGGGCCTTGTAACCGTCCACCAAGGGCTTGTCCTTGAGAAGGTTGCCATTGTCATCCACATCGAAGCGCAGGGACTTCAGGATGGCCTCGGCGTGGCCCTCGTCGGCAGCGAGCACGTAGGAGGTGGTGGCCAAAAAGCCAACGTGCACCTTCTTGGCGGCCATGGCCTCGATCAGGGCATTATAGTCCGTGGCAATGGTCACGTTGACCTTCATGCCAAGTTCCTTTTCCAGCAACTCCTGCAGGGGAGCGCGCTGGGCGTTGAGATACTCCTGGTCGCGGCTGGGAATCAGCTGGACCTCCAACACTTCGGGGCGGATCACCCCGGAATCACCACAGGCAACGAGGGCGGCAAGAACCACCCCGAAACCTAACATCTTCTTGAGCATGAACTCCTCCATTTGGGTTTTTTGCTCAACCCGAGATTTTTTAATCGATTCCTAACACAGGAACCTTAAAAATACTGTAAGGTAGTTGTATTAGATTTTTATTAAATTTTTTGGAGGCATGCATGATCGAATTCAAGAACGTCAGTAAGGTCTACCCGAATGGGGTCAAGGCCTTGAACAACATCAATCTGTTCATCGACAAGGGCGAATTCCTGGTCATCATCGGGTTGTCCGGGGCCGGCAAAAGCACCCTGCTGCGCCTGATCAACCAATTGATCCCCGTCAGCACGGGGCAGGTCATCGTCGATGGCGTGCGAATGGACACTGCCAGCGGAAAGATACTGCGCAACATGCGACGAAAGATCGGGATGATCTTCCAGAGCTTCAACATCGTGAAGCGCATGAGCGTGCTATCCAACGTGCTCTCGGGCAGGGTTGGGTACCACCCCACCTGGCGCAACGTCCTGGGCATTTACCCAGAGGATGACAAACAAATCGCGTACAAGGCTCTTCAACGCGTGGACATTTTAGAAAAAGTCCACAACCGGGCCAGCGACCTTTCCGGGGGACAGCAGCAGCGTGTTGCGATCGCCCGAGCCCTGGCACAACAGCCCCTTATCATGCTTGCCGACGAGCCAGTCGCCTCTCTGGACCCCATCACCACCGTTCAGGTGATGGACTTCCTCAAAGAGATTTGCGCCTCCGACGGCATCACCACCGTGGCCAACCTTCACCATGTGGATTTGGCGTGGAAATACGCCACCCGCGTGGTCGGCGTCCGTGCCGGGGAAATCGTCTACGACCAGCGCCCCAGTCAAACCACCAAAAACCAGTTCATCAAGGACATGGAAATCGTCTACGGGCGGCCCATCCACCACGATGAATTCGTGATCGAGGAAGCCGTCGTATGAGTGACCGCATCATCGTCCCCCCGCCCAAGCGGCTGGGGCAAACTCTGGGAATCCTGACGGTCATCCTGGTGATTGTTGCCAGCGCGATTTTTGCGCGATTCAATATCATCGAGGTCATCCTGGGACTCCAGCGAGGAGGCCGCATCCTGGCGCGCATGTTTCCGCTGCCCGGCTGGTTCGGGCCGCTCATGGAGACCCTCCAAATGGCGGTTACCGGTACCTTCTGGGGCGCCCTGCTCGCCTTTCCCATCGCGATTCTCTCGGCCCGCAACATCGTCGACGTCCCCTGGATTCGTGTCCCCCTGCGCTTCTTCCTCAACATCCTCCGAACCATTCCCGCCATGGTCTTTGCGGCCATGTTTGTGGCCATCTTCGGAATTGGCAACTTCAGCGGTGTGATCGCCCTGGTGATCTTCTCCTTTGGTTTGGTGGCCAAGCTTCTCTTCGAGTCCATCGAGGCCATCGACGAGGGGCAGGTGGAAGCTCTCAGAAGTTTAGGTGCCGACACGCTCACCGTCATTCGGTATGCCGTTCTTCCGCAAATCTTGCCTCAGTATATTAGCTACACCCTCTACGCCTTCGAGATCAACGTCCGTTCCGCGGCGGTTCTCGGTTACGTCGGTGCCGGCGGTATCGGTCAGCTCTTCGAACGGGCCCTGGCCTGGCGGCGCTTCCACGAGGTCGGGGAGCTGGTGATCGTGAGCTTTGTGGTGGTGTTGTTTTTGGATTTCTTTAGCGCCAAGGTGCGAAGGAGCTTGATCTAATGAGCAAAGGATTTGAACCTAAAATCTATTATCGGACCGCCTTCCCGATGGATAGCGAGGGCCGATTTCTGGTGCCTCCAGCCCTTAGCCGGACCGAGTTCATGGGAAGGATTCTGAATTATCTGATCATGGCCTTGATTGTAATCTGGGGGCTGGCAGGGCTTCAATTCAAAGGCATCATGCAAACCGCTGCCGCCACCGTCGAATCGTTTGGCCGGGCCTTCATCCAGCCGGATTTTAGCTATCTTCTCGATACCACGATGGACGGTCTTCCCTGGGCCCTGTTGGAAACCATCAGCATCGCGGTGGCGGGTACCTTCGTTTCGGCCCTGCTGAGCCTACCCTTTGCCCTCATGGCCAGCGAAAACCTGGTGGGCCCCCGGGTGGCGGCATGGGGGAAGACCATCATCACCGCGATCCGGACCTTTCCCGAACTCATCCTGGCCTTATTGTTCATTAGCGTCGTGGGACCGGGAGCTTCGGCGGGTATCCTGGCACTGGGCGTCCACTCCATCGGCATGTTGGGAAAACTCTTCTCCGAGGCCATCGAAGCGATGGACATGGGACCCAAGGAGGCCCTGGAATCCTGCGGCGGTCGGCCCATGGAAGTCCTGACCCGGGCCATCCTTCCCCAGGTGAGCCCCGAGCTCATCAGCTTCACCCTCTACCGCTTCGAGATCAACATGCGGGCGGCGGCAACCCTGGGTCTGGTGGGCGCCGGTGGTATCGGTGCTCCGTTGATTTTTGCAATCAATGGACGCCAGTGGCCGCGGGCCGCCATCATCATCCTCGTTCTGGTGATCACCGTCATTCTCATCGACAACCTTTCGGCCGCCATCAGAAAGCGCCTGATCAGCGGACGTTAACCAGCTTCACTTTTTATCAGGTCCTGGCTCTTCCTCCATCGGGGGGAAGAGCTGAAGGGCCTTGTCAAGACTGCTGGCCGCGGCCGCTCTATTGGCTGCCTGGATTTCCTCATAAACCTCGTGGCGGTAGACCTTGACCGTTTTAGGGGCGTTGATCCCGATCTTGACCTGGTCCCCTTTCACATCGACGATCCAGACCTCGATCTCGTTGCCGATGATGATCTTTTCGTCTTTCTTTCGGGAAAGTACCAACATTCAGGTTCGCCCCTCCCGCTCGGCCTTCTCTGCCATTTCCTCGAGGATGTTGTGCTTGGTTCGGAATTCCTCCCGGGGACTGATGGCCTGCTTCCCCATGCGGCTCCTCTTACAAAGAAACACCGGTCCCTGAAGATTCGCTGTCATCGGACCGTTTTCTGCGGGGATGGTCACGATGGCAAAAGTCAACACATCGTCCCAGCTTTGCACCTGGATGTCCTCCAGGTCCGTCAGTCCCACCCCGTGATCGTAGCTATCCCGGAAAATTCTGGGGTTGATCAGAATAAACGCGATTTGTGGGTCCACCAGACTCTGAAGCCAATAGAAGGGTTTCTGGTGGGCATCGATCAAGGCAAACCGGACGTGCTCTTCGAAACCGAATATCCCTTGGGGAAAATCGAAGACCTGTGCCTCGTCGATTTCCATGGGCCCGTAAGCCCGGGTCATAATTCTCATTTTTCGTTCTTCCTGTGTCTCGTTCATCTCAAAAAGTCCATCAGCTTGGGTTGAATGATCCGTGCCGCCGCGCCCAGGCTGGCCTGATGCACGTGTTCCATCATCTTGAGGTCCATGATTCCCTGGGTGATGTCGATGTCCATCAGCTGGCTCATCCTCTCCGTGTACTGGAGTCCCGTGGCGGCCAGGGTTTTCTCGGTCAGCTGCAAACGCTGGTCCTTGCTGCCCAAATCGGCCAGATGGGCCAGGAGGTTGGCCTGGCCATTTCTCAGGCCCCCCAGCACCCTACCGCCCAGGGCCTCCTGGTCCCCGCTGAAGAAGGCGTCCCGGGCCTGGATGGCCATGTCGAACAGGGAACCACCCAGAACCCGTGCATCCCGGTTGAAGTTGCCGGGCGGTGGCAGATTTTCCTGAATCAGGCCCAGCCCGCTGAGGACACCCGCGCCGGCGGGTTCATCCAGCCAAATCTGGTGGGGCACGGTGGTCTGCAGGCTCAGTCCATTGGTCAGCGGGTCGAGCTGGGCCTTGACGGCCAGATCGGCGGCATTGATCTTGGAGATCACCGCATTCACGTTGTCTCCCGCACGCAAGGGTATCTTGACCCCATCGATGCTGATGTAGGTATCCTGCAGGACCTGAAAGTTTTGTGAATCGAGAACACTGATGACCTGTTGCTGTTCGGCCCAGAAAAGCTGGTTACCGGGGATGTTGCGGCCGATCGTCACCCCGTCCATCACCTCGGCCTGGCGCTCGGCAAGAGTCCCCACATAATCCACCCCGGTGATCACGCTCCCCTCGGCTCCGGGAATGCGCCCTTCGCGGACGCGGAAGGCCATGTTGCCGATGCGGTCCCCGGAAAAAAGGGGATTGCCGTCGGCGGTGTAGGAGTTGGCCAGGTTCACCAGCTCCTGAAGGAGTTGGTCCACCTCCATGCCCATGTACTTGAGGTCCTCGGGTGTGTACGATCCGTTGGCTCCCTGGATCGAGATTTCGGTCAGTCGATGCACGATCTGGTTCACACTCTGGATGAACCCCTCGGCCACGCGGTATTCGTTGATGGTGGACTGGACGTTTTTCTGGAACTGGTCCACTCGGTTGAGGTAACTTTGGTAGCGGACCGCGTGGGAGGCCGCCAACGGATCGTCGCGCAGGTTGAGTACCCGGTTTTGGGTCCCCATCTGGTTCTGGAGGCGGTTGAGTTCGGACTCGTGCCGCCTTAAGTGAAACTGCAAATCGCTGTTGGGCAGTTGGGTGCTGATTCTATTGACCATAGTCTTCCTTTAACCTCATACCTTGAGTCTGTTGATGATGATGTCCAGCATGCCATCGATCTGGTTGATGAACCGGGCGGTGGCCGCAAATCCGTGCTGGAACTTGATCAGGTTGGCAAACTCTTCGTCCAAATTGACGCCGCTGATTTTCTCTCGGGTGTCGCGCAAATCCTTCATGATGGTTTCCTGGGTCTTGAGCGAAACCTTGGCGATTTCACCCTTCAAACCGATGTCGGCCACCGTGTCGGCAAAGTAGTCGTCGAAGGTCCGGCTTCGTCCGATCATCACCGCGGTGTTGCGCAGGTTGGCGATGGCCAGGGCAGCGCTCCCATCCCCGCCCTCGGCCGGCCGCCCCATCACCCCGAGTCCTGCCGCGATCTTTCCGGGATCCGCCCGAATTTGGCCGTCCACCTCGAACCAGCGCGAGGGATGGGACAGGGGAGCCACAGCCCAGGTGGCGCCCTCGCCCTCCAGTCCTCCTCTCAGGGTGGTCACCGCCTGGGGATTGGTCCAATCGAAGGCTCCCTCCGCACCGGGGGCGGCCAGTAGGCCGGCGTATCCCACCAGGAACTGGCCGCTGTCCTCCACGTGCCGAATCACGAAATCGGGGTTGCCCACCTGTTGGGCGGTGGTTGCACGAAGGGTCAGTCGGCCTTCGCGGTCCAAACGGGCCGTCACCTCGGCCCCGCTGAGGTTGATACGATTCACCACATCCTGAACTGTATCGGTGGGATAGTAGGGCACGATCACGTCCTCCACGGGACCGCTGAGTCGAAGTTCGCCCTGGAGTCCGATTTTTTCCTGGGGCTGGAGGCTGTTCACGCCGGTGAGTCGGAAAATGTACGAGCTATCCAGCTCCCCGTCCCCGTTGCGATCGTAGGAGCCGTCGTTGGTCAGCACGAAGGGCTCCTCTCGGAAAAAGTTTCCTCCCCTTTGGCCGTTCAGGGTCCAGGCCGAACGGTGCACCTCGTTGGTGAGGTCCATCACGTGGACGGCCAGGGTGTTGAGCTTCTGGATCTCGCCGCGGGTGTCGCCGTCGCGCAGCTCCACCAGGGCCCCCAGCTTCCCCCCGTAGAGGGGCATGGACTGATTGGTTCGCTGATGGTAGACATCCCAGTACCCTTCGTTGTCGGGATTGCCGCGCAGCTCCAGCGGACTGACCACCCCGCCCTGCACCAGGTGGATACCACCGGTATGGACTCGGAACTCGTCCTTATCGCGCTCGTCGATGGTGATGGGCAGGAGGGTAGACAGCTCATTGATCCTGAGGTCTCGCATGTCCATGAGGTCGTTGGGGTTGTCGCCCAGGGCCTGACTCTTCATGATCTGCACGTTCAGATCGGCGATCTGGCGGGAAAGTTCGTTGATCCGCGCCACGGTCACCTCGATGTCCTGGTTGAGCATGTCCCCAATCGAACGCAGCTGCGCATACTTTTGCTTCATAGCATCCATCAGGCCTTCGCTGCGCTGGATTACAGCCCGACGCGCGGAGCTTTGCTCGGGGTGCAGGGACAATTCCTGCCAGGCGCTCCAATAGGCATCGAGCCGGGAACGCACCGAAATGTCCTGGGGTTCATTGTAGGCTTGCTCCAACATCAGGATGTAGCGGTCGCGAGCACTCCAGAAGCCCTCGCCATGGGCTGCCGAAACGATGCGCTGTTCCAGCAGCATGTCGCGAACCCTGGTCACACTGGCGGTGTCTACCCCTTGCCCCATCATGCCGGGCCTTTCATCCCGATTCAGCTGGGGAAGGTAAAGCGGGTCGGTGGGCTTGAACTCCACACGCTGCCGGCTGTATCCCTGGGTGTTGGCGTTGGTGATGTTGTGACCAGTCGTGGAGATGGCCTGGGTATGACTCTGTAAACCGCGCTTGCCCATTTCAATGGGGGCAAATGAATTTCCGCTCACGGGAACCTCCTAAATGTGGGTATCCAGCACCATGGAAAAACGCGATTCGGTTCGCAGTTTTCCCCCGGGACCATAGACACCGGTCTTGAGATCGGTACAAACCTCCCGCAGGTATCCTTGAATCAGGGAGCTGGAAACGCTCACGTATTCCGAGAGTGCCCTGCTGGCCCCCTCGACGTTGAGAGCGGAGATACGGAGAGTCTGCCGAAGCTCCGAGAGACGGGATCTCTGGTCCTCGGGCAGCCGCAGGATGATGGCGTAAAAGCTGTCCGTGGAATCGGCGTGGGCCAATCGGCAGCATTCCTCCCACAAGGCGGCCCGTTCTTCCTCGACCATCTCGATTTCCCGGGCTCGCTCCAGCATCTGGCCTTGGACGAGCTCCAGCTGCGGCCAGTCACGGCGCTCCAGGCAGTGACGAGTCTCTACCTGGAGTTCGGCAAACTCCTCCATGAGCCGGATTTGGCGCCGAAGCACTTCCTCCAGCTGTTGCCATTTGGCCCGGTCTGTCTCCATCCTCTACCTCCGATTCGATTATCGGCAGGCCGGGGACAGCTCTAGAGATAAATCCTGACCTCCCAGGGACGCAGCCAGAGCTGGGGCTGTAACGGCTCGCCTAATTGCGGCCGGGGCCGGTAAAAGGGGTGCTCCTGTTCCACGATTTTCTCTTCCCGGAGGTAATTTCCCAGATGCAAGGTCAAACCCTTACCGAGATACGACCTCCCGAAAGACCGCAAATCCATTAGATGTGCCCTGGAGGAGAGATTCAACACGATCACTGCTCTCTGGCCCTTTTTGTCCCTTCGAACGACGACGCCGACGGGCCCACTGCGCGACAACACACGGTAATCCCCCCGCCACAAAGCCGGGGAACTTTTCCGCATCTTGATCAACTCGATGAAAAACCGGTACACGGACACCTCGGAAGACCTGTCTTTTTCCGCGTTGATTTCCTGAGCGCGTGGGTGAATCGGCATCCAGGGCGTGCCGCTGGTGAAGCCAGCGTGATCGTGGGAGTTCCAGCATAAGGGAACACGAGAGTTGTCTCGGGTAGAGGACCGGTAAGCATTCCAGACCTCGTCGGGCAGGTAGCCGGTTTTCAGAAACTGGTCCACCAGGTACGCCGAATGATGGTCCCGGTACGAGCTGCGGTCCTCGAAGATCGCGTTCGGAACCCCGTACTCCTCCCCCTGGTAAATAAAGGGTGTTCCCCAGGCCGTGAGCAGCAAGGCTCCCAGCGCCTGGGCACTCCGGACCCGCCAGACGCCGTCATCCCCGAAGGCCGAAACCACCCGGGCCAGGTCGTGGTTGGACAGGAAGGGAGCATCCCAGGAATCGGACCCCAGACCGCGTTGCCAAAGCTCCCAGTTTCGCAAGAGGGCGTGGATGTCGTGATTATCCGGCAGGTGGTGATGGTCGAAATGAAAAATGGTGGTGAGCTCCCCCCGTTTGCGGTCGGTGTAGAGACGGGCCGACTGGGGGGTGGTGCCCCCCGTTTCGCCGACCGTAAACACCCCGAAGGGACCGAACACCTCCCGATAAAACTCCTGCAAATAGGCATGGGTTTCCGGGGTGTTTTCCCAAACCCTAAAAGCTCTCCCCGTACCAGCGGGAAAGTCCCGAAAGTCCAGGGGTTTGCCGATGAGGTGGATGGCATCCAAACGGAAGGCCGTGATTCCCTTGCCGATCCAGAAACGGGCGATGTTTTTCAACTCCTCCCGCACCGCAGGGTTGGCCCAGTTCAGGTCAGGCTGGCGTCGGGAGAAGATGTGGCAGTAGTACTCACCGGTCTGAGGATCCCATTCCCAGGCTTTTCCGCCAAAAAAACTGTCCCAGTTATTCGGTTCCTTGCCGTTTTTGGCAGGACGCCATAGATACCAGTCCCGCTTGGGGTTCCTCAGACTGGATCGAGACTCCTGAAACCAGGGGTGCTCGTCCGAGGTGTGATTGAACACCAGGTCCATCATGATTTTCATGCCGCGCTCGCCGGCCCTGGCGATGAGTTCCTCCAGATCCTCCATCGATCCGAATTCGGGCTGGACCGAGTAGTAATCCGAAACATCGTAACCGTTGTCGTCGTTGGGGCTGGCGCAAAACGGGCTGATCCAGAGAGCGTCCACACCCAGTTCCCTCAAATCGTCCAGCCGTTGAATGATGCCCTGAAAATCCCCCACCCCATCGCCGTTGGAATCCTGAAAACTGCGGGTGTAAATCTGGTACACCACCGCCTTCTGCCACCATTCCCAATCCGCCGCCGTCATGTCGCCTCCTTTTCTGCAATCGATGGCACACTCGTTTCCTGGGTATTTTTTGGGGGCCGCACCCACCAGAACCGAGCGGTGTTCATCGCCCCGCGCAAAAACTCGTCCAGGGTGATGGTCCAAATCACTCCCAGGAGCCCCCAACCAAATCCCAAAATCAGCAGGGCCGACACCCCGATTACGAAGACTGTGCCGAAGATCTGTGTCCAGAGCATCCACAGGGTATCGCCGGTGGCGCGGATGGCGTTGCCGATCACCACGTTGAAGGTTTGAAACACCACGAAGAGGCTGGCTACCTGCATGATCCGACCGCCCTCCGCCAAAACGTGGGGATCCCGGGAAAACAGGCCCAGCAAATCTTTTCCCAGGAGAAAAAGCACCGCTCCCCAAATCAGGCTGATCGCCAGCGATATCCCCTGCCCCTCCCAGCCGGCCTGTTTGGCCTCACGGATCCTTCCTGCCCCCCAGAACTGGCCCACCAGGGTCAGGGTCGAACGTGAAAATCCCATGTAAACGAAGAGCGCCAGGATAAAGAGGTCGTGGGCAAGGGTGTAGATTCCCGAGGCATAGGGATCGATGGCATTCATGAACCGGAGGATATAGGTCTGGCCAAAAAACCACAGAAAGGTTTCGATCCCGCTCGGCAGACCTACCTTCATGGTTCGGACAAAAGCTCGCCACGATGCCCGCAAGATCTCTGCCAGCTTCAACCGGAAAGGCATCTTTTCGTGGAGGAGCACCACCGCGAAAAGCACCAGGGCCCCCACAGCGTTCGCGATCACCGTGGCCAGGGCGGCTCCCTGAACACCCATCTGCGGCAGCCCAAAATGACCAAAGATCAAGACCCAATCAAGCAGCAAATTCAGCAGGTTTTTCAGGAGACCCGTCAGCATGATGGGGGAAGTGATGCCACAGGCGGAAAGCAGGGCCCCGCTGGTGATGTCGATGCCGAGAAACAACGAGGAAAAAGACAAAATATTGACATAATCCACCGCGTGTTCCAAAAGTACCTGCTGGGCCCCGAGCACGGTGAACACTCCGCGTGCGGCAAGCTGCCAGAAAACGAAAATCGCACTCCCCATCAGCGTCAAAAAAGTGAAGGAGCTCTCGCCCAGGATTTTGGCCTCCTTCATGTTTTTTGCTCCCAGGGCCTGCGCACTCAAAACACTCAGTCCTGTCCCCGAAGCGAACAGGAAAAGGTCCAGGGTTCCATACGGAACGTTCACGTTGCCGATCACCGACAGGTAAATGGGATCGATGTTCCCCAGAAAAAGCCTGTCGATGACGAGCTGAAAGTGGCGAACCAGATTTTGCACGATCACCGGCACTGCGATGATGAGCGAAGCCTTCATCCGGGCATTTCGGTTCTCCGGGAGGAGGATGGGCTCGTTACCAAAAAGCACTTTGACAAAAAGACCCCAGATTCTTTTAACGAACATGCTTCACCTCGATCTTTTCGTAGAAATGGCGTGCCAAATCCCTCAGGATGGAAGGATCCTTTTTCAACGTTGGGTTGACGAAACGGAGATAAATCATTTGCTGCTGCAGGGCATAAAGCTCGATGGCAAGGAGCCGGGGGTCGAGGTTTGCCTGCAAAAGTCCCAAATCCTGTCCGGCACGGAAATGCTTTTCGAGAATCCGGTAGATTTCTTCGTCGTAACCATCTATCCGTCGTTGGTACTCGGGATAACGCCGTGTGGCCTCGTAAAGAAACTCGTTGAAATGCAAAATGGCATTGTCCGATTTGATACCCGTGACTTTCCGGATCCACTCGCAGGACTCGTCGACAGCTTCAAACACTCTTTGGACCAGGTCGTACAGGGTGTTATGCTCCATTACAATCCAGGCAGGCAGGCTAGTTTTTGAAAAAAGATCCTCGACGGCAGCCCGGTAGAGCGCTTCCTTGTTCTCGAAGTAGTGGTAAACCGCTCCCTTAGTAAGTTTGGTCGATTTGCAGATTTCGGTAAGGCTGCACCCCTCATACCCCTTCCGAAAGAAAAGATACAGGGCCTTTTCGATAATCATGCGTTTCGTATCCCGCGTCATTTAACATACCTACCGGTCGGTATGTTAACTTGAAAAAAACAATTTTGTCAAGGGTTTTCGACATCGTTGATCCACAAATTGGAATGTCTCGCCGGCCAGACCCGGGGTTTGAACACGTTCAACCAGTCTTTTCGTTTCTGGGTACTCACCAGGAACAAGGTCACCGTGGACTGTTGCCAGAATAGGGGCAAAAATATCAGCGTCTTGACAATTCGATGATCCCTTTTGTCCAACAGTCTGTCCATGAAATCTGCTGGCAGGCCATGCGTCTCCATGACGGTGATCCCCCCCTTGCTCAGGTAATTACGGTACAGAGCGGAACCCAGCGGAATGGTGAGCTGGGACTTACCTTTGATGGTGAATCCCACCGAATACTCAGCGACAAGGTTTTTTCCCGCTGGCTGGAAGATTCCCGCTGCAAAACAGCTGAAGGCCCTGCTAAGATCGACCATGGCCTTGAATATCCCGACCTCGTTATCCGGGTAGGCAAAAAGAAAGTCATCGAAATCGAAACCTCGCGGAGTCCAGCTCCAATATCTGTCTGTCTCTGTGTCCTCGTCCTCCAGTGAAAAGTCTTCCACGTCGCCGAGGAGCTCATTGACCATCGAAGCCAGATTCAGGTCCTTAGCCGGTCGTTTTTTATGGAAAACCTCTTCCCGCAAGACGGGCAGTCCCTCTTCATCGTCAAAGGCATCTCCCTCCACCGGCTGATAAAGGGCTGTCAACTCGACAGGACCATAGTGCTCGATGAAGGAATCCTCTTTCGATTCTTCGACCACCTCCAGTTCTTCATACCGATCCAGAGACTTTAATTCATCCACGGGAGTTTCAGGCTCCAGGAACTTCCAGGCCTCGCCCGTCAGGAAATACCCCGGCGATTCGTGTTGATCGAGCTCTTCGACAGGAACGGGAGAGCTGTCTGATTCTACCGATTCTAACTCCTCCACCGGTTCCGCCTCGGCCACCTCCTCCACCGCCTCGGCCACCTCCTCCACCGCCGCGGCCTCCCCGATCTCCTCCAGCTCTTCCACCGGCTCCGCCTCGGCCACCTCTTCCACCGCCGCGGCCTCCCCAATCTCCTCCAGCTCCTCCACAGGCTCCGCC
>CALGPJ010000035.1 GCA_937960645.1 uncultured Spirochaetia bacterium
ACTCGGAATGACTGAGCCCCCCGCTGTCATTCCGAACCCGCGAAGCGGGTGAGGAATCCTACTAACCATCAGCAGCGGGTGAGGAATCATCTCGAACCTGCGCAGCAGGTGAGAGAACTTCTCGCTTCGCTCGGAATGACAGAGCCCCCGCTGTCATTCCGAACCCGCGAAGCCCCCGCTGTCATTCCGAACCCGCGAAGCGGGTGAGGAATCCAAAAATCCAATAGCAGCGGGTGAGGAATCATCTCGAACCTGCGCAGCAGGTGAGAGATCTTCTCGCTTCGCTCGGAATGACAAAGTGCACTCGGAATGACAGAGCCCCGCAGTGTCATTCCGAACCCGCGAAGCGGGTGAGGAATCTTTTTACTTGGAAGCCATAAATGATTCCTCGCTGCGCTCGGAATGACATAAATAACCTCACCTCTTGACTTTTTATGTGACTTGAATCACAATTATGATCGTAAAGCGTTTATGTAGTGCGTTGCATTACGTAAACGTCTCTCTGAGGCCAAGCCCCGGCAAGGTCAAGGAGCTGCCACTTCCTGATCCAGAGGTCGTTCTGATGGAGAAGAGAACCGGTATCGTCGGCATTTTTTTGGAGTCCAGGGAAGAAGTCGCGCGGGTCAACGAGGTGCTCTCGCGGCACGCAGAAATCATCCTGGCCCGAATGGGCTTGCCAGTACGCGACAACGGTCTCAACGTCATCGCTCTCATCGTCCTCGGGACCACGGACGAACTGGGAGCCCTGACCGGTCAGCTGGGCCGGCTGAGGGGAGTCAGCGTCAAATCCATGCTTTCCAAAGCAGGAGGCTCCCATGACCCGGACCCAAACCTTCATCGACCCGGATAGACTTCGCGAGGACCTCGAGGGGTCCCCACCGGATTCACGTGACTTTCAGAGGATCGCCCAGCGTATCCGCGAACTGAAAGGTCTGCCCCTTCAGGACGTCAAGACGCTTCTGCGCGTTGTCGATCCCCTTCAGCGCGCCCAGATTCTGGAGCTGGCGGGCTGGGTCAAGGATCAAATCTACGGGAAACGCATGGTACTCTTCGCCCCACTCTACCTGGGGAACATTTGCTCCAATAACTGCTTGTATTGTGGCTTTCGTAAGGACAATATCTCCCTCGTGCGCCGCCAGCTCGATCAGCAAGAAATCGCCCGAGAAACCTTGCACCTCATTCAGGACGGGCACAAGCGCCTGATGGTGCTCAACGGGGAATCCGAGGACATTCCCCTGGATTACATCCTGGAGAGTCTGAAAACCATCTATGCCCAGCGCCTCGGCCAAAACCGAATTCGTAGGATCAACCTCGAGATCGCCCCCCTGGATGTTTCGGGTTTCAAGCTGTTAGCCACAGCGCACATCGGCACCTACGTCTGTTTTCAGGAGACCTACGACCCAAAGATCTACGCCCGGGTCCACCCATCCGGGCCCAAGTCCGATTACGAGTGGCGCCTTTACGCGATGGACCGCGCCATGGAAGGCGGCCTGGAGGACGTGGGCATCGGGGCGCTTTTTGGTCTGGGCGATTGGCGGTTCGAGGTTTTGGCCATGTTCGAACACGCACATCACCTCGAAGAGAAGTTCGGCTGCGGCCCGCACACGGTTTCGGTACCGCGCCTCGAACCCGCCGATGGCGCCGAACTCAGCCGAAACGTGCCGCACCCCGTGAGCGACGAGGATTTCAAATATTTGGTGGCCTTGCTGCGCGTCTCCCTGCCCTACGCCGGCATCATCCTCTCCACCCGCGAAAAACCCGAGCTGCGTCGGGAGCTCTTCCATTACGGGGTCAGCCAGATCAGCGCCGGGAGCCGCACCAACCCGGGTGCTTACACCGGCTCCTGCGAGGCCACCCCGCAGTTTAGCCTGGGGGACCATCGCAGCCTGGCCGAAGTGGTGCAAGACCTGGTAGAAAACGGCTTTGTCCCCAGCTTCTGTACCGGGTGCTACCGGCGCGGCCGCGTCGGGGCGGACTTCATGGACCTGGCCAAGCCCGGATTGATTCAGCACTACTGCCTCCCCAACGGCCTGTTGAGTTTTCAGGAGTACCTGGAAGACTTTGCCCCTCCCCATCTCAAAGCAAAAGGGGAACGTCTTATCGCCGAACTCACGGACAGCCTTGCAAAATCGCGCTTGCGCGACCGTACAGTTCGGGGCTTGCAGAAGGTGCGCGAGGGTCAGCGTGATGTCTACTACTAAGCCAGGCCGCGGCAACTGGGCCGAAGTCCTGGAATGGTCTCGAACCCTGCCCCTGAGTGAATTCAAAGCCAGGGCCGATGCGGTCTGCCGACAACACCACGGGGCAGGGGTCTGGCTGCGGGGCTTGATCGAGGTGTCGAGCTACTGCACCGAATCGTGCTGGTACTGTGGCCTACGGGCTCCAAATAGCCAGGCCCGCCGTTATCGAATGGACACCGCCACCTTGCTGGAGACGGTGCGCGCCGGGTATGCAGCGGGGCTTCGGACCTTCGTGCTTCAAGGCGGTGAAGACCCCGCCCTCGGACCCGAACTGGTGGCTGGCTGGATCGAGGCTATCCGCCATGCAACAAACGATGAAGCCGCCATCACCCTGAGTTTGGGCTTGCAGTCCCGGCAAACCTACCGCCTTTGGCGAGAGGCCGGGGCTCAACGTTACCTCATGCGCTTTGAGACCGCCAACCCCCAACTGTTCGAACGCTACCGCCCCGGAACGACCCTGGCAGAGCGATTGCGCGCCCTGGAGTGGCTTCGGGAGCTGGACTACGAGGTGGGATCGGGCTTTCTGGTTGGCCTGCCCGAGGAAAACCAAACGGACCGGGAGGCCGCCTGGCGGCTGTGCTGGGAGTTCGGCTTCGACATGGTGGGCATCGGCCCCTTCATTCCCCACCCTGCTACCCCCCTGGGCACCACCGAGCGCCCCCCGCTGGAGCTCTGCGAGCAGTCGGTTGCCGCCGTCCGCCTGCTGTTGCCCCTGGCCCACATGCCCGCCACCACCGCGGCCGGCACCCTACACCCCAAAGGGCGCGAGGCCGTCCTGGCCGGTGGGGCCAACGTCCTCATGCCCGACATCACCCCCATCCCCATGAAAAAGGATTACGAGTTGTATCCGGGCAAGGTCTGCGTGGATGAATCCGGCCTGGCCTGCCTGCCCTGCCTGGATTTGCGTGTCCGAACGGCCGGTAAGGTCATCCGCCACGGTGTCGGTTCGGCCCCGAGGAGGGTTGCAAGATGACTCAGACTCCGCTTTCAGAGCGAAGGCGCATCGTTCTGTGGGGCCGGCGCAATGCCGGCAAGTCCAGCCTGATGAACGCCCTGGTTCAGCAGGAGGTGAGCATCGTCAGCGCGGTTCCGGGAACTACCACCGATACGGTGAGCAGGGCCATGGAGTTGATTCCCGTCGGGCCGGTCGCCCTGACGGACACGGCCGGAATCGACGATGAGGAGCAGCTGGGCGCGTTGCGGGTCGATCGCTCCCTGCAGGCGCTGGAAGGGGCCGATATCGCCCTCTGGGTTCTGCCCCGAAACGCCGAACCCCTGGACCGCGAGCGACAGCTACTGAAGAAGCTGCTCGCACGAAATGTGCCCGTCGTGGCCGTGCGCACATTTTCGGAGGAGGCTGGCCCTCTTCCAATCAGCCATGCGGACCTGGCGGCCGAATACGCCGTCAATAACCCAAGGCGGATGGGCCATCGGGAACTCCTCGAGGGACTTGCCCAAATCCTGAGCACCGTCGCGGAGGAGCCTACACCGCTTCAGGGGCTGGTCGGCAAGGGCGACCTCGTCCTCCTCATCACCCCCGTCGATTCAGCGGCTCCCAGGGGGCGCCTCATTCTTCCGCAGGTGGAAACCATCCGCGACGCCCTGGACCGAGAGGCTGCCTGCCTGGTGGTTCAGGAACGGCAGCTTTCGCTTTACCGCCACCTCTATCCCCATGTAAGCCTTGCCGTGACCGACAGCCAGGCCTTTGCCTCTGTCAGTGCCGAGCTGCCTCCCCAGATGCCCCTCACGAGTTTCAGCCTGTTGTTCGCCCGCAAGAAGGCCGATCTCTCGGCGATGATTCCCTCCTTGAAGGCACTGGACCACCTAAAGGCCGGCGCCCGAATCCTGATCTGGGAGGCCTGCCGCCACCACCGCCAGGAGGAGGACATCGCGACGGTAAAGATCCCCCGCCTGCTTCAAAGCCGATTCCAGCCGGATCTTGTCTGGACCGTCAGCCGCGACTGGCCGCCGACCGATCAGCTTCGAAATTATGACCTTATTATTGCGTGTGGCGCCTGCTCCATCACTCGAACCCGCATGCTGGGCCAGGTACAAAAGGCCCGGGACGCCGGCGTGCCCATCCTCAACTTCGGTCTGTTCCTGGCCTACGCCAACGGGCTCATTCCCCGAGCCCTACAACCGCTCGGGGTGATGTGAGCAAAAAAAACCGCAGGCGCCGAGCCTGCGGTTTTGTCATTCCTTCTACAAAGTCAGTTGCGAACCATGATCAGGGCCGATCCCGGCGGCACCTGAACCACACCGCCGGGGCTGGTCCCCAGAGCGGTAGTCCCCGCCCGGGTCTTATCGGCCAGGATGGTCCAGTTCCCCGCAGGAATCTCGAAGCTGGCCGCGCGCCTCGGATCCGAGTTGGCCGCCCCGAAAATCTTCGGGTTCTGACCGTCGGAGATCAAGACCATCACCGCATTGCCGTTGCTCTCGTCGGTGGCTGTCATGATGTTCTCCGGCTTGGCTTTGCGGAGCAGGGGTTGCGCCAGGCGCAAGCGATTGAGTCCCGCGTAGTAATCGAAGAGCTCCTGGTTGAGCGACACGTGCTCGAAGTTGATCCAGTTGGTCTCGTTGTCCGCACTGTACGAATTGGGTGTCGGGGTCAGATAGACCACGTTGTCCGAGGAGGTGCCGATTCTGCCTTTGTTGGTAACCTCGGGGACCTTGCCGGTCAAATCGGGGGTCACCTTGCCCCGTCCCCATTCCTGGCCGAGGTGCAGCATCACCGGCCCCTGGCAGAGCAGGAGGGCCGCAGCGGACACTCGAGCCGCATCCAGCAGGTTGGCCGGGAACTTGAGGTAGGCCTTCAGGTCGGTGATGCGGTTGATCTGCCCGTCCTTCATGAATGAGTAGAAACCGCTCATGATGCGCAGGTTGTCGCTGAAGGTGGTGTCGTCGTGGCTCTCGATGTAGTGCACCAGCTGCCAGGGCTGACCCTCGCCCACACCGCCAAGGAAGGGCTCGAGCCTTTCCCCGCCGTTGTTGGTTCCCAACGCCCAGCTGGAGCCCCGGTCGGCCGGCCGGTTGATCGAACGAATCGCATCCCGGATTCCCGAGTTCCACTTGCTCCAGCCCAGACGGATGAAGTCGCCACTGTTGGTGGCGCCCTCTCCTCCCCAGGGCTCGGCGATCAGGTACACCTTGGGGTTGATGGCCCGCAGTTCATCGCGGATGGCCGTGACCGTGTCGATGTCGTGGCTGGCGGCAAGGTCGAAGCGGAAGCCATCGACCCGGTACTCCCGCATGAAGTATTTCAGGCTGTCGAGCACCACGCGGCGGGCCATGCGGCGGCGGGTCTCGAACTCGTTACCGGTTCCGGTGCGGTCCTGTTTCTTGAAGTAAAAGTCCATGTCGATGATCTTGAACGGGTTCTCGTCGTAGCCGCTGACGTGGTTGTACACCACGTCCATGATCACGGCGATGCCGTTGCGGTGCAGCTCTCGCACCAGCTCCTTGAACTCGGTGACACTTCGGCCCTCGAGTCCGCTCCACTTGTTGGGGTCCAGGGTGCCATCGGTGGCGTAGTAGCTTTCGAGGGCAAAGAAGTTGCTGGTCATGTAGCCCCAATAGTTTTGGGCGTACGCGTTCCAGGTGTTGCGAATTCCGTGCGAGCGCTCGTTGAAAGGCGCCTCGATGTTGTTGAATTCGTGAATGGGCAGAAATTCGAGGGCGTTGATTCCCAGCTTTTTCAAATAGGCCAGGCCGCCGGTTCGGGCATTGACGATGCCTTTGAACGTGCCGGGATTGGGGGTCTGGGCGCTGGGGTGAGCCGTCAGGTCCCGCACATGGGCTTCCATGATGATGAGGTCGCTGATGTCCAGGTTCGGGCTGCGGGTCCCCTGCCAATCGAACTGCTGCGGCGGCAAAATCAGTGTCCGCATTTTTGAGGGGAAGACGTTGCTGGAAGCGATGGCCTTGCTGTACGGATCGGCAAAGATGGTGTCCAGGGGTATGTCAGGCTTGAAGGTCATGGTCGGGTTCTGTGTCCGTTCAGCGATGCGGTACCCGTAGTATTTGCCCGCCAGGTTGCCGGGAACCCGGGCCTCGAACACCATGTTTTCGTCGGCGGTCATCGGGTAAACCGTACCGGCGGCGTCCTCGGGCCTGTTGAAGATATGCAGCTCCACCACCTTGCCGCGGGGGACGAAGAGCCGGAACACGTTGACGCCACCCTCGAGGTTGTGTCCCAACGGTTTGTCGCTGTACATCTGGTTCCACAGGATGACCTGGAGGTTCTCCATCTTGACGGGAACCTCTCCGATGGCCACCGGCTCGGGCCGCAGACTGGCGCCGGTCTGCGGATCCGGCCTGGCTGGCGGCTGGAAACTGCCCGTGATTCGGTAGGTGCCGTTCACGTCCATTTTTTGCTTCGTGACCAGCTCGACGTACCGGGCCCCTTTCTGGACCCGCTCGACACCCAAATCCGGCTGTATGGTGAAGATCAGGGAACCGAGGTCCTCAGGGACGTTGGCAATCAAAAGATTGATCAGGTTAGCTCCAGCCGCCTCGGCCCCATCCAACCGGGGATAGGATTCCGTTTGTTGCGAAGCCTGGCCGGCGCACCCAACAAAGATCAGGGCGAGCAGCAAGGCTCCCAAAACATGAAAACATTTTCTCATAAGCACTCCTTCATGAGATTTCTCATCATTGTAAAGGGAAATCTCGGTTCCGGCAATAAAAAAGCCGCCCTAATGGGCGGCTCCTTTTCGTGGTGCTGAAAACTCAATCTTCAAAAATAAGGACTTCATACTTGCCGGTGCCAACCTCACTGCCATAGTTCGTCGCCAGAATACGAAGCTTGCCGTCAGCGGGAACCGCAATGTTGACAAGGGAGTCGTTAGAGCCGTCGCCGGCGTCATCATTTTCCGCGATGCGTTCCCCGGAGGAATCTTGAATGAACAATTGGGCGTCGAAATCCGCGCTGGTGAGTCGGATCGTCAATGATTTCCCCGGCGTTCCCTGAAAGTTGTGGACCCCATAATACTTGCCCGAAATATCCCGCTGGCTGGAACGGGAAAGCTCTCCCTGGTACCTCTGCACCAACCGGGGTTCTTGAATCCTTAGGTTGAAATTTCCCGTATTTCCCGACTCCAGCGGGCGAGCAAAAATGTAAACCGGTCCGCTTTTTTTGGCCCAGAAACTGACCTTCGAATTGGTACTCCCCTCGACATCGTCATTTGTCAGGACTTCCTCTCCATTTTTGACCTCCAAAAACGTATCGAAGTCCGCCGAGTCCAGATAAACGTTGTAGTACTTTCCCTCCTGTGCGTTAAAAACGAACTCGACACCGCTGACCATTTCCGAGCTATAGGGGTCGGTGTAATAACCGATGGCTACCTCGTTTCCCAAAATTTTACCTCGGTAGGGCCGCCCCGGACTGACGGATATCGGCGGCGGCGGAATCAGGGTCCGCAGGGTAAAAGACCCTTCGCTCTCTGGGCTGTAAGCATGAACGATGACCGTCGCCCTTCCGCCTGCCCCCGGTTCCAGAATCACGCGGGCGTTCCCGTTGCCCGCAGAATCGTCGTCAATAGTGGTATTGCCGGCCGGATCGATTACGATAAGCTTGTTGTCGAACTCGGAATTGACCGTGAGGATCATCCGCTGGCTGGGGGGCACGTTGACGGTGTAAACCTGAACAGGAAAGCCGGCCAGGACCGGGCTGCGCCTGCTCAGGTTCCCCTGCACCGACCCTCCGGAGAGGTTGGCGGCGGGAGGAAGGTTTTCGACGAAAATCTGGTAGTTTCCGCGGAGGCTGCTATCCAAAAAAGCGAAACCGATACGCACCTGCCCATTGAGATTGGAAAGAAACAGGGCAGGGTTGAGACCAAAGGTGTCGTCGTTTTGCAAAATCTTGCCATCGGGTAAAATCGCGAACAATTTGCTGTCGTTTTCGGACTCGGCGCGAACCACAAAACTTTGTGTCCGAGATAAATTCACCACGTGCCAATTAACCTTGGACCCTTCATAATTAGCAGCCTGCCGGGGATCCAGGGTTCCCTGGAACGCCCGCCCCGGTTGCAGAACTGGCTGGGCCCACAAAACGGACACCAATCCTGCAAATATGAAGATTGAATTTTTCATCGTTGAGTTCTCCTGGAACAATTCTATATCATTTTCCCGAAATTATCATCTCTGGAGAACTTTAGTCGGTCGGTGGTCACGACTCCTCGCCGCGCTCATGTCATTCCGAACCCGCTTCGCCCATGTCATTCCGAACCCGCAGCGTTCATGTCATTCCGAACCTGCAAAGCGGGTGAGGAATCTTATAAACCAACAGCAGGTGAGAGATCTTCTCGCTTCGCTCGGAATGACACTATCAAGCGTGGTATGATATATTACGGCACATGTCCGTAAAATATATCCTGACCGTTCAGTGTAACGACCGCGCGGGTGTGATCGCCGATATCGCAACCCTCATTAGCGGTATGGCGGGAAACATCCTCGATTTTAGCCAGCACTCCGCCCTGGATGTCGGTGTCTTTTTAGCGAGGATTCGCTTCGAAGTACCCGACGCGGTTACGGTCGCCGATTTTGCCACGATCTTTCAACAGATTGCGGAAAAGTACAACATGGATTGGCGGATTTATCCCGAAAACCAAAAGCTCCGGGCAGCCATCCTGGTATCGAAAACCCGCCACACCCTTTACGAACTGCTTTTGAAGCATCAGGACGGGCAGCTCAACTGCGATTTTCCGGTGATCATTTCGAACCACTCCGATTTGGCCGGCGTGGCCACACAGTTTCACATCCCGTTCTACCAGGTGGATCCGGCCAAGGGGAAACAGGCCTGTGAAGCCGACATCAACCAGATCCTCAAGGAATACAGCATCGATCTGGTGATCCTTGCCCGCTACATGCAGATCCTCAGCAAGGAGTTCACCGACCGATGGAGCTACAGGGTGATCAACATCCACCACGGGTTTCTGCCGGCCTTCATGGGCGCCAAGCCCTACCACCAGGCTTGGTACAAGGGGGTGAAGCTCATCGGCGCCACCGCCCACTTCGCCAATGAAAACCTTGACCAGGGACCCATCATCGCCCAAGACGTCATCCATGTGCAGGACACCATGTCCATCGCCGAGTTCATCCTGAAGGGCCAGGACGTGGAGCGCAAGGTACTTTTTGAGGCCGTGAAACTCTACCTGGAACACCGTGTCTTTGTGGTAGGCGGCCGTACCTTTATCCTGGACTAGATCGAGCCTCTGCCCTGGGCCGCAGAAAGGCAAGTTCGCCGGGCAGCACGCGGACCTCGTAGGGGCACATCTCCGGCTCCAGCCAGAAAATCTCGCCGTCGTGCTGCGCCACCAGTCGTTTCTCGGCTTGGAATATCACCCGGTCAAACTTCACCATGGTGGTGTAGGGTTCCCGGACGTGGAGCCCCTTGAAAAAGTTCCCCTTCAGCGCAAAGAACGTCAACATCGACACCGGATCGATTCGGCACAGATTTTCCTCCCCGGGCAAAACCTTGATACCTCCCCCGTAGGTGCGATAGCCCGTCGGCGCGAAGGCGGTTAGCAAAAAGGGCCCGTCGGATACCCCCGCGGATTTGCCCTGGTAAAAATACTCGGCACGAAGGTTGCCGGGTTTGGCACTCATGTGATAAAAAAGACCGGCGAGGTCGGCCGCGATTTTGTAAAAGTTGCCCGGGAGGGCTTTGCGCAGTCGCTCGTTGGTTTTTACAACCCAGGCATCGAGACCGATGGAACCGATGTTGAAACCGAACCCGTGAGACACCCCATTGGCACGGTATTCAAAGTAGGGGAGGTAAATGGGTTCGTAATCACCCTGCAACACCTGAAAAAGCTGTCCGAGGTCCTTTGCGTCTGCAAAATCGTTTCCTGTCCCCAGCGGCAACCGGAAAAACAACATGTTCTGCCGCAGTCTCGGTTCGGTCAATAAAAAAGCGCTGAGGACATGGTTGGCCGTCCCATCCCCGCCGGCGATCGCAACCAGGCACGTCTTTCGGGGGTCGCGGCTGTGAACGATTCGATCCACTAGCTCGTATTCCTGCCCCGCTCGCTCCGTTTCTAAAAGCTGCACTTTTTCGGGGTGGTAAGGAAGTCGGTCGATTTTTTCAAGGAAGGCTTGAAAATGGCGTTGTAATTGAATCAACAAGTCAGGTCGGCGAAAGGCGCCGGCATACGGATTGATGATTATCACCACATGATAATGTTCGTTTTCCAGAAAACGGGCATGCGCAAATATATATTCGAGGAGACGAGGAACTTTGAACGATCGCCACATGAAACCGCTCAGCGAAATTTGCCCTTGCTGACGGAGTTCATCACCTCATGGATAAAATCTTTGGTCACCGGGTCCACATCGAAGCGGACGCCGATCCGTGTCCCCACCACATTCACGACTGTGGCCTCGACAATACGGTAATCGTCCCGGATACCGATTTTGAGTTTGATGGTATCTCCCGGATAAAACACCTGGTTGATCCTCAGTCCTGCCCCGGTCACGGAGAGGTCGTAAAAACGGCACGGATACCAATTGTCGGCAAAGTTGTAAAATCCATCGATATCCACCGTTTTTCGTACCGCCTGGCGTTTGCTCGCCAATGGTTTGTACTCGCTCAACGAACCGCCCCCTATCAATAATTTGTCAAAACATTATAACATAACTTTAACGGAGTGACCAAGATGCTTTTTGTTTCATGGAATGTCAACGGTTTGCGCAGCGTTCTCGGCAAGAATTTCCTTCAACAAATTGCCGGATGGGAAGCGGACGCTGTCTGCATTCAGGAAACCAAGGCCCGATCCCATCAGATCGAGGTGGATTGGACGGCCCTGGGTTATCACGCTTTCTGGGCCGAGGCCGCCAAACCGGGATACAGCGGGGTTCTCACCCTGGTTCGCAAAAAGCCCCTGGATGTCTGGCAGCTCGGCATCGACGAGTTCGATACCGAGGGCCGTGTCGTGGGGCTGGACTTCGATGAGTTTACCCTGGTGAACGCGTACTTTCCTAACAGTCAGGAAGGGGGAGCACGCCTCGATTACAAACTGGCCTTTTGTCAGGCCATCCAGGAAAAACTCAATAATCACAATAAACTCCATAAAAACATACTACTTTGCGGAGACTTGAACATCGCCCACCAACCCATCGATTTGACCAACCCCAAACAAAACGAAAAAAATCCCGGCTACCTTCCTGAGGAAAGAGCCTGGATGAGTCACTTCCTGGCTCAGGGGTGGAAGGACAGCTTTCGTTCACTCCATCCCGACACGGTCAAATACAGCTGGTGGAGCTACCGATTCAACGCCCGGCAGAAAAACATCGGGTGGCGTATCGATTACTTCTGCACCAGCCCGGAGGCTTTTTCTGGCGTTCGCAAAGCGGAAATTTGGGACCATGTTCTCGGATCCGATCACTGCCCCGTCGCCATCGATTTGACACTCGATCGATAATCCACGAAACTAGTTGTATGTTTCATTTCGGAGGAAAACATGAGAAGAAAAATAACTGTCTTGTTCGCGTTGCTGTGTGCCCTTCAGCTCGGTGCCCAGCAGGTCAGCGAGAAACAAGATTTGACGATCTTCGACATCAGCTTTTACGGTCCTAACATCGACCGACGCGTCGTCGAGGGCGTGGATGCCCGCATCCGCCAGGTTTTTGTCAACCTTGGTCGATTCAACGTCATCGGTTTGACATATCGTCTTGATTCCGTCAATGTCGAGGACTTCCTGGCCAAAATCCGGGCGGCGAAAGAATCCAATACCTACATCCCGATCCGTTTTCAAACAGGCGAAGCCTTGTTCACGGAGGCGGAATACAACAAGCTGATCAATTCCTTTATTTTGGTGATTCCGCAAATCAACAATTTCAGTGTCGAGCGGCGCGGTAATAACTTCGTTGCTTCCGTGGAAACCAGTTTCAGCGTGATCGATGCCCGAACGATGTCCGCCATCAAGGAAATCGTGATCGAAACATCCGGTACCAACCGCAGCGAAAACGAAGCCCGCCGCGAGGCTGTCAACGCCATCGCCCCCCGGCTTCAATTCGAAATCCGGTCGATCCCGCAGTTTCGAATCCGATCGGGGATTTTGGAAAAAACCTTTGGCCAGGTAGTCTTTGAATTGGGTCGAAACATGGGGATCCAGGTGGGCGACGAGTACGTGGTTCAGCGAAAATCGACCGTTGCCGGCTTCGAAGATGTCGAAGAGACGGGCCTCCTCATCGTGAAGGATGTTCAGGAACGCTTCTCCCGAGCAGTGGTCATCTACGGAAACCCTGAGATCGGCGATCCGATTGAGGAACTGCCTCGCCTCGGTGTCGACATCGTCCCGTACGCCACCCTGGGCTTTCGGTCGCTGCTCGAGGCCGGATCTTTAAGCGGTGACCAGGCTTCCACCCAGGTGATCAATCTGGGTCTCAAGGGTATTCTGACTCAGGGCGTCTTTGATGTCCGTCCCACCGTGGCGTTCGAATATACCCAGTCCGACCTTGGCTTCCTGGGCTTCTTCTTTATCCCATTCAATATCTGGGTTGGGGCCGAATATACCCTCTACCTGAACCGCATCACATTGAATCCCGGCGTGTCTGTCGGCGCAACGGGGATCTTTTTCATCTGGGATGATTCGAGCGATCCCCTCACCTACTCACATTTCGGCGCCCAGGCGCGGATGAATGCCAGCCTCCTGTTGGGACGGGACTTCAAACTCGGTGGCACTCTGGGCGCCCGCTTCATGCTGGGCATCTTCCCGGGCTCCGTGAGCACTGCCCTCAACGATTTCCTCGGGACCTACACCATGGTGGACGGCGGCATCGAATTTACGATCAAGTACTGACAAAAAATCTTGGCCCCCTTGCATTCAAGGGGGCTTTTCAATACGGCACCCGATCCGCCTTGTTGTTCCATAGCTCAAAAGCGGTAAGGCAATCCTCCCTCCCCAGTGCCTCCTGTCGAACCCGAGTTTCCGCCGCCTTCCCCTCGAACACATCGTACAGGAACTGATCGTCGAAGCCGGCCGCCGCCGCATCCTGCCGAGTCGCCCCCTGGTACACCACCGGTATCCGCGCCCAGTGGATGGCCGCCAGGCACATCGGGCAGGGCTCGCAGGTGGTGTAGAGTTCGCAGTCGCTGAGGTCGAACCGGCCCAACCGGGCGCTCGCCATGCGGATGGCGTTGACCTCGGCGTGGGCCGTCGGGTCCTTGCTGTGCACCACGGTGTTGTGGGCGGCGGCCACCACCTCTCCGTTGCGCACGATGACGGCTCCGAAGGGGCCGCCATGACCTTCGAGGACCCCACGCCGGGCCTCTTCCACCGCCAGCTTCATGAAGTGCGGCTTCTGATCAGACAGGGGACACCACCTGGAATACCTCGTTCCAAAGCCGCACATCGGTCAACCGCATCAACTCTCGGCCCTGATCATCCAGCAGCACGACGGTAGGAGTCACCATGATCTGATACTTCACCGCAGCCTCCAATCCCTCCAGGCTGTCCACATCCAGCTTGACCCCCTTTAGATCCAGGGTCTCGAGCCTGGCCTTCATGGCCGGACAGGCCGGGCAGGTCTGACGGAAAAAGAAGAGATAAGAGTCTGCCTTTCGGGGGCGGGTAATCAAAGCCTCCGCTCCTTCAGTTTTTTCGAGCCGAAACATTTTCCGATGGTTGTATTCCTCCCGCTTGCCCTTGTTCCAGGCAGCCACCGAGCGGTAGTACCCGACAATGCGGGTGTAAACCTCTGTCGGAAAAATGGGAGGATGTTCCAGCCTCTCCCGCAGCGCCGCAATCCTCTCCCGCAGCTCCTCTTTGGAGCGCGTTTCCGTTTGTGTCATGCTTCCCCTCCTTGCATGTTCCATTCTTTTTCCAGCTCTTCCAACTCCCGAAGCGTCTTTCGGCGATCCTCCTCCTGACACAGGGGGCAGGAAAAATGCTCTCCTTTTATATAGCCGTGGATAGGGCACACGGAGAACGTCGGGGTGATGGTGAAGTACGGCAGGCGATAATGGTAGGCGATGGTTTTCACCAGGTCACGGCAGGTCTTCCATTCACCGACAGCCTCGCCAAGAAAACCGTGGAAGACCGTGCCGCCGGTGTAGCGTGTCTGCAGACTGTCCTGATGGTCGAGCGCATCGAAGATATCGGGAGTGTAGTCCACAGGCAGCTGGGTCGAATTGGTGTAGTAGGGATCCTTGTCCCCGCTGGTGACGATGTCAGGCCAGCGTTTTTTATCGTGAAGAGCCAGACGATAGCTGGTACTCTCGGCGGGTGTGGCTTCCAGATTGAACAAGTCGCCGTACTGCTCCTGGTAATCCGCCAGTCTGTCGCGCATGTGGTCGAGCACTTCCTCGGCAAAACGCTTGCCCTGCTCAGCGGCAATATCCACGCCCAGAAAGTTCAACGCACACTCGTTCATTCCCACGATCCCGATCGTACTGAAATGGTTGTTCAGATGCTTGAGGTAGCGCTGGGTGTACGGAAAGAGCCCCGCATCCAACAAACGAGAAATCACCTTACGTTTGATGCTGAGGCTTTGGGCCGCCAGGTCCATGAGGTGGTCGAGACGGTCAAAAAACTCCTCACGGTTTCGGGAGAGGTAGCCGATGCGCGGGAGGTTGATGGTCACCACCCCGATGCTGCCGGTGAATTCGTCACTGCCAAACAGTCCTCCACCGCGTTTACGCAGTTCCCTCTTGTCCAGCTGAAGCCGGCAACACATCGAGCGGACATCGCCGGGGTTCAGACTGGAATTGATGAAATTCTGAAAATAGGGCGTTCCATATTTGGCGGTCATCTCGAAAAGAAGCTGGGCATTCGGGCTGTCCCAGACGAAGTCCCGCGTGATGTTGTAGGTGGGAATGGGGTACGCGAACCCGCGGCCATTGGCATCGCCCTCCAGCATCAGCTCGATGAAGATTTTGTTGATCAGGTCCATCTCTGCCTGGCAGTCCCCGTACGTGAAGTCCTGCTCCTTTCCACCCACAATTGCCGGTCGGTTTTTCAAGTCCTCGGGGACCACCCAGTCCAGGGTGATGTTGGTAAAGGGCGCCTGAGAACCCCAGCGGCTTGGGGTGTTAACACCGAAGATAAAGCTCTGCAGGCACTGGCGAACCTCGCCCTCGCTCAGGTTGTCCACTTTGACGAAGGGAGCCAGGTAGGTGTCGAAGCTGGAAAAGGCCTGGGCGCCCGCCCATTCGTTTTGCATCACGCCGAGAAAGTTGACGATCTGGCTAACCAGTGTGGAAAGGTGCTTGGCGGGCCTGGAGCTGATCTTTTCCTTGACCCCGCCCAGGCCCTCTTCGATCAGCTGGCGAAGGCTCCAACCGGCGCAGTAGCCGCTAAACATCGACAGATCATGGATATGAAAGTCCGCATTCATGTGCGCCTCGGCAATCGCTTCCGGGTAGACGCGCTTGAGCCAGTAGTTTGCCGTGAGGGTGCCCGAGTTATGCAAAATCAGACCCCCGAGGCTGAAGTTGACGTTCGCGTTCTCCTTGACCCGCCAATCGTTGCCGCTCAGGTAACCCTCCATGGTGTCGTTGATGTTGACGGTGAGCTTTTTGATTTCCCGCAGTTGGGCGTGTTCGGCCCGGTACACGATGTATGCCTTGGCGACGTCGTAGGCGCCTTTTTCCATCAGCACCAGCTCGATCAGGTCCTGGATCTCCTCCACCGAGGGAGCGCTCTCCGGGTGCCGCCGGTCCATGAGGAGGCGAATCTTGTGCTCCACCGCCGAAACGTAGTCCCGACAGGTTTGCGGATCAACCTGACCACGAACCGAGCTCATCGCGCGCTCGATGGCCGAAAGGATACGCCGCGAATCGTAGGGTTCGACGGCCCCGCTGCGTTTGACGATGCGTTTCACCGGTGGACAAATCGTCAACTCGTCCTGACCGAAATTCAAGAATTCAGCCGACGGCTGTGGTTGCATGTTCCCCTCCCCTTTTTAATTGACTAATCTCGGAAATGAACTGGTCGGCCGTTTCGAAGCGCTTGTACACCGAGGCAAAACGGATGTACGCCACCATGTCCAGCCGTTCCAGTTGGTTCAGCACCATTTCACCGATCAGGCGGCTGGGGATCTCGTGGCTTCCCTTTCCGGCGAGATTGGCCTCGTCCTCGATTTGATTGAGGATCTCCTCGATTTGAACCTGGGAAACCGGCCGTTTCTCCAGGGCACGCGTGAGCCCGCGCTCTACCTTTTTTATGTCGAAGGGTTCGCGGCGGCCGTCGTTCTTGACGACCATGAGGGGGATTTCCTCGATGCGCTCGTAGCTGGTAAAACGATAGCCACATTTGAGACATTCCCGGCGGCGCCGGATGGCCGTCCCGCTCTGACTTTGCCGGCTTTCGATCACCCTGTCTTCCAGATGTCCGCAAAAGGGACATTTCATAAAACTCTACTCCTAGCGCCTTCAACACGCCAGAACCATTATATTACACTATATCTAGATTAGCAAGAGTTTTGGTCGTCTGAATGCGTTTTTTTGTCGTTTTATTCACAAAAAAAATTAGAGGCGTTGCCTCTTCGCGCAAGGATGATTTTGAAAAAATTTTTGCAAACGTTTCCAAAAACCCCTTTACAAATTGCCAACTGCGGTGTAGATTATTTATGGAAACGTTTTTATGAGGAGTGGAGTTATGTTCCATCATTTATCCAAATGGCTGACAGCCTTGCTGACCGCGGCTGTTCTTTTTACCTGTACCAATCCCGTGACCGAGACCCAAACGGAGATGATTTCCACGGGTCCCAGCACCGTGACGGTGGAAGTCCTCCTTCCTCTGGGCACCCCGTCGGGCCTGGCTCTGGCTTTTATTGGCTGGCTGCGCCAGGGCAGCGATACCTTTATCGAACCCACCAATAACAATCCGCCGCTTACCTTCAGCGGTGTGGTACCCGGACCCTACACCCTGGAGGTTTTCGGAAAAATCGACGGTGTGGTGTATTATTCTGCCAGCCAGAGCGCCAACATCTCCGGATCCACCAGCCTCACCGCCAATCTCAGTCCCACCCGGGTCCTACCCGTATCGTTTTCTCCCGTTGCCGGAGCCGTCGCGGCCAACACCAAGGTTTACCTGAACACGCCGACCGCCGGCGCACGGATCCGCTACACCACGGACAACACCACGCCCAGCGACTCCTCGGCCCTTTACACGACGGAGGGGATTACCGTGACGTCCGCGATGACCATCAAGGCCCGCGCCTATGCCGATGGTTTGGAATCCAGCGGAGAGACGTCGGCTGCCTATTCCATCGACATCAACACCGTGGCGGCTCCCACCTTCAGTCCAGCAGCAGAGACCTTCACCGGTTCGGTCAATGTCACGCTTTCGAGCACCACTTCCGGCGCCACCATCCAATACTCTCTCAACGATGCCCCCTTCCAGACGTATTCCAGTCCCATCACCTTGAACGCCAC
>CALGPJ010000036.1 GCA_937960645.1 uncultured Spirochaetia bacterium
TATTATAACTTTCTGTCATTTCGAACGCCCTGTCATTTCGAACGCCCTGTCATTTCGAGCATCCTGTCATTTCGAGCACCCTGTCATTTCGAGCACCCTGTCATTTCGAGCACCCTGTCATTTCGAGCACCCTGTCATTTCGAGCATAGCGAGAAAACTTTACCCCGATCATGGCGAGGGGACCCCCAACCACACCACGACACGTTCATGTTGCGTCAAAAACTCTTTTTATTTATCTTGTTTTGCAAATGATATACAAGACCGATGACGTTCGCATCAATGAACTCAAACCTCTGTTGCCCCCAGCCATCCTCATGGAAGAAGTGCCCCTGAACGAGGAGGCAGCTCGATTTGTTGCACTTTCACGTGTCAAGGTCGAGGCCATCCTCACCGGCATCGACAAAAGGTTACTGGTGATCGTTGGACCTTGCAGCATCCATGATCCAACTGCCGCCCGAGAGTACGCAACGAAACTGCGCCAAGCCCGAAAAGACTTCGGCGACGAGCTCGAAATACTCATGCGCGTCTATTTCGAAAAACCTCGCAGCCGTCACGGCTGGAAAGGGCTAATCAACGACCCCTTTCTGGACGGTACGTTTCAAATCAACAAAGGACTCCGAATCGCCCGCCAGCTCCTCGTGGATCTGTCGATGATGGAGATCCCCGCTGCTTGTGAGTTTCTTGACACCATCACGCCTCAATTCATCGCGGACACCATTAGCTGGGGAGCCATTGGGGCACGCACCACCGAGAGCCAAATCCATCGCGAGCTCGCCAGCGGTTTGAGTTCGCCCATCGGATTCAAGAACGGCACTGATGGTAACATCAGAATCGCCATCGATGCCATTCATGCCGCCGCCATTCCCCACCATTTTTTGAGTGTCACCAAGCAGGGAATTGCCGCTATCGTTCATACCAAGGGAAATCCGATGTGCCACATCATCCTGCGGGGTTCGAATCACGGAATCAATTACGATCAGATCAGCATTGAAAAAACGGCCAACGCGTTGAAAGAGGCGCATTTACCGCCAAGGATCATGGTTGATTGCAGTCATGGAAACAGCAAAAAGGACCATCTTTTGCAGCCCGTGGCCGCCAGGGAAGTGGCGCGTCAAATCGCCGAGGGCAGCGAATATATTTTTGGGGTAATGCTCGAAAGCAACCTGTTTGAGGGCAACCAAAAGGAAGGTCCTATTGAAACCCTGCGTTACGGGGTGAGTATCACCGACGCCTGCCTCAGCTGGGAGCAAACCCTCCCAGTTTTGGAAGATTTTGCACAGGCTGTGAAAATCAGAAAATCTTTAACTGTTTAGATTGGCAAGAAGGTCTTCGATCGAACTCCCTCGTTCCAATAACTCGCGGAATTGACCTTGCCGAAAATGCCTGACGAGTTCGGCCAAAACTTTCAGATGATTCTCGTTTGTGTGCGAAAGTAATAAGACCATCACTTTTACTTTTTCGTCATTTTCCACGATGAGGGGCGGATCCAAATAAAATATTTTTGCAACCTCGGGATATTCGGGATCAAGGTGCTGATCTCTGGGGTGCGGAACCATTAAGCCGCCGGGCAGGATCGTGGAGCCGACGTGCTCTCTCAAGAGGCAGGCTTCCAGGACTTTTTCCAATCCCACCCAACAGGGCGATACTGATTGCAGGCAAGATCAAGCCCGAGATGTTTCCCAGATCGAGGAAAGGAAAACGGAAGGTGGGTAATTGAAAGCGTATCGCTCCGAAACGACTTCCGATTGTCGTTAGAGGTAAATTAAAGAGATAATCGAGGCTTGTCGCGATCAGTATCATGATGAGAGCGGCCGGGATTCGTCGATCGATTTTGTTCATGATGACAATCCCCAGAATGGTTAGGATAGCGATACCTAGGGCGTAGGGATTGATTTGGGACATATGTTCCGCGTAAACGATCCATTTTTCGATAAACTCTTTGGGGAGCTTATCGATCCCCAAACCCAAGAGGTCGTTGATTTGAGATGTAAAAATAATGACGGCGATTCCCCCCGTGAACCCGATCACTACCGAAAAAGGGATGAACTGGAACAGTCGGCCTAACCTTAGGAGACCCAAAACCAAAATTATTAGTCCTGCAAGAAAGGTTGCAGTGATCAACCCCTCCAACCCGTACAAGCTGACGATTCCGTAAATAATCCCCATAAAGGCTCCGGTAGGTCCGGAGACCTGTGTGCTGGATCCACCCAGAAACGACAATACAAAACTGGAAACGACACCGGCTAACAGGCCGATTTCCGGAGAAACGCCGGATCCGATCGCAAATGCAATGTTCATGGGAATAGCGACGATCCCGACTAAAAATCCAGCTGAAACATCTCGCAAAAAGCGAGAGCGATCATAACCGGACTTTAATTCTCGATAAAGGCCTGAAGTCATTTTTGGCACCTTTTAACTCAGGATGATACCCTTTTACATTTGTCCATTCAAGGGATAAATTATCTTTATGGGATTCGTATCGTATGCCAACCATTACCTTATTGCAGAGCCGGAATTGGACGATCCGAATTTTAAGCAATCAGTTGTTATCCTTCTCCTCCATGACCAGAAAGGCGCTTTGGGACTCGTCCTTAACCGATTTACTGGCCTCACGCTTGGTGACATTTTTTCCGAGATTACCGACGGCCCCGCCGCCAACCTCAGGATTCATTCAGGAGGACCTGTGGAAAAAAATGCGCTTTTTATCATTCAGGAAAACGAGTCGCCGGAAGGATATGAGTGGAGTCCGCTTATGGTAAACCATGTGAAATACCTGAAGGACGAGTGGCCCAAAATTCCGACCCCTCAACGGCCATCGATCAAGGTATTCATGGGATACTCGGGGTGGGGGCCAAACCAACTCGAAACCGAATTACGCTTTCACAGCTGGAAAATCCTGCCATCAACAGCGTTATCGTTTTTTTATACCAAACCGGCCGATATCTGGAGCAAACTGATCGAACGTTTTGGAGGATTGTACACCATCGCCGCAAAAACAGGCTTCAAACCTTGTTTGAACTGATAAAACGGAGGAATTATGTCGAAAGGGTTTTTTGTATTCGGTGTTTTGCTGATTTGGGGTTGTTTAAATCCCGACGAGTTCATCTCTTCCCAAAAATTGAAAGATCTCCTGGCGCGAAAACCTGAAAACTTTTACCTCGTCGATGTTCGTACTCCTCAAGAGTACAGAGAAGGCCACATCCCCGGCGCTATCAACATCAATCACACCGACATTCTTCTAACGCCTCCCACCACCGACAAAGACGCCATCCTGGTGGTTTATTGCCGCTCGGGGAACCGCAGCGGCCAGGCTTTGCGCGCTTTGAAGCAGGCGGGTTACAGGGAGGTTTATAATTTTGGAGCGATAAGCAACTGGACAGACAATCTGGTTCGCTAGATTTCATTTGAAATTTTCCGATTTTGATCCCATACTTCAAATGATGCGCCCATTGTATATTTTTTTTCTCGTCATCTTCTTATCCTGTACGAGCAGTTCAACAGCGGAGCAGGATGGTATTATCGGTGTGAACGATTCAGACATGATCGTTGGTGGGTGGAGAGACCAACCCCTGGACTGGCAAACCGCCAAAGATGATTATGAAATCCTTCGTCAAAAACTTCGTCTTGAAAATCCGCAGGTCAAATTATTGGAGATAATACGTGTGGAAACTCAGGTTGTCGCGGGTTATAACGTCCGACTCACGGTAAGGTTTCGGAACGCAGAGGAATCAGGTCAGATCGTGGCTGTTTTTTATCATGATTTGCGGCAAACGGTAAGTTTAACCGAGATAGAAATGATCAGAGATCAAAGGAGTGAATGATGGACCGTAAAAAAATTAGTTGTTGGCTAATTTTATTTTCAGGATTGCCCCTGGCTTTTGCCCAAAGCCCCTCGACCAGTCTGGGTAGTCAGCCCGTACCTGTCGTCCTTCAAAACAGCGTGCCGGGTGCTACCGCCAATCCTCGGCAAGGACAGTTGCCCAGAAGCGTCGATCATAGAGCCTTGTTACCAAAGCCAGGATATCAGGACAATATCAACTCCTGCGTGGGATGGGCCTCGGCTTATGCAGCTCGCACCTTTTACGAGAACTTTTACCGAGGCTGGGGAGCCGACGGGCCAGAAAAAATCTTTTCGCCTTCCTATGTCTATAATCAAATCAATGGTGGGCAGGACCGGGGATCTTCCATCATCCATGCGGTCGATTTGTTCAAAAATCAGGGCGCGGCAACCCTGAAAACCATGCCCTATACCCTGGATTATCTTGCTTCCCCCCCGCCACAGGCCCGCCAGGAGGCGGCACAATTCAATACCGATGGATATGAACGCCTAGATCCCAAAAATACTTTGGCCGTCAAGACCGCCCTGGCCAACAACAATGTGGTGATATTCGGGATGAGGACCCACGAAAACTTTACCAAATACCGGGGCGGGATCTACGACCGCATCGAAGGTCCTAACCTCGGCGGGCACGCCATGGCCCTAATCGGCTACGACGACAGCAAAAACGCCTTTTTACTCATCAACTCGTGGTCGGAGCAATGGGGCGAGAAGGGCTATGGTTGGATCTCTTATCAACTATTTGGGGAATTGACGCACACCGCCGTCGTCATCAAACCTCGCCCCATTAGCCGGCCCGAACGTCTAAGTCCTCCCAATAAAATCGAGGCCAGCCTCGGGACGTTCCGGGATAGAATTCAAGTAACCTGGAACGAGGTACTAAATGTCGAGGGCTACATCGTGTTCAGGGGCGAGTCGGCTTCCGGGCCCTTCCGCGAAGTAGCACGGGTTGAAGGCACCACCTTCCTGGATCAAAGGGTCGACCCCGGAAAGATTTTTTTCTACACAGTCAAAAGCTTTGGGGCGGCCGGTGAAAGCGACTTTAGCCCCATCGCCAACGGTTTCCTCCAAGTTCCCCAGGTCGTGGGAATTCCGCAAAACGTCGCAATTCGTTCCGTGGGCAACGCCGTGCAGATTCTCTGGTCTCCCGTCGAAGGGGCCACCGGTTACAACATTTACCGCTTCGATGACGCCGCAGAAAAGTTCCGCCTGATTGGCACCAGCCGAGATCAGGGATTTCAGGATGCGTCCCTCCAAAAGGCGGGTCAGTATTGGTACGTCGTGAGCGCCCTGCGCGACAGAGAGGAAAGCGCTGCCAGCCAAAGCGTGAGCATCAGCTTTGTTCCCCCCGTCGTGGTGGCGCCACCCCAGCCAACAACCCCTCAGCCGCAACCGGCACAACCTCGCCCCGCTCCTTCCCAACCTCAGCCCTCTCCTAACCAACCCCTGCCCCCACCCAGCCAACCCCAACCAGCGCAAACGCCTCAGATCGTCACAAACCTTGCTTCCCCGCGAAACATTCGTGCCAGTCAAGGCCGGTTTTCGGATAGAATCGAAATCACCTGGCAGCCTGTTTCCGGCGCTCAACAGTACCGAGTGGAGGTACTGGAACCGAGACAAACTCGCTACCGTGTATTGGGTACGACGAGCGAACCCCGCTACGTCTTCAACACCTCCAACACCAACCCACACTACTTTGCCATCGTCCCTCTTGCAGGCCAAATCGAAGGTCCACGTGTCGATTACGTGATGGGTTTTGCCTCCCGGCAGGTGAGACGCTCTACGACGCGTTTCGCCGACCAGAATTACCGGGCCCAATACCAGCAACCCGCGGAAGAGCGGTTCAACCGCGCTCAGCAATTCTTTCAAAATGACCAATTTTTCACGAATTCAGAAAAGTTTTTCGATAACTTCGTTCCTGCCGACTTCTTTTTCGTGGACGTCGAGAAATTTTTTGCCGTCGACGAAAGCTTTTTCGATACCGAGGACTTCTTCAACTAGAAGGCTTCGAACAATTCAGGGCCGAACCCTTTTCCGATCCCTCGGGAAGGGGGAGGCCATTTTGACATTGTCAATCCCCAAAAGTTTCTGAGTCAGCCTTTCCACGCCGATGGCGAAACCTCCGTGGGGAGGGCAGCCATATTTGAAAATACTCAAATAGTCCTCGAGGCCTTGTTCACTCATACCAAATTTCGGCAGGGTTTCCAATAGCATTTTGTATTCATTGATGCGGCGGCCGCCGGTCGTGATTTCCAAGCCGCGAAAGATCAGGTCGAAGCTCATGGTTTTCTGATCTTTGGGGTAGGTGTAAAAGGGCCGTTTTTTTCTGGGCCATCCATTGATAAACACCGCATCGACACCGTGTTTTTTCTGCGCCCAGTCACACAAGGCCCGCTCACCTTCAGGCGCAATCTCGAAAACCTTCTTTCCCGTTTCTGAACTGATGATGTCCTTGGCTTCATCGTGATCCACGACGGGCACTTTTTCCATGTAGCCCTTCTCGGGCAAGGAGCTTTCCCAAATATCAAAAATGGTTGGACAAAGCTGTCCGAGGCGCTCAAAGACCTGGTCAAGGAGACGCCGCTCAAAATCGATCAGGTCCAGCTCCGATTCGATGAAGGCCATCTCCACATCAAAGGAAACGTACTCATTGAGATGCCTTGGGGTGTCGTGCTTCTCCGCGCGGTATGCGTGACTGATCTCGAAGACGCGCTCCAATCCCGAGGATACCATAGCCTGCTTGTAAAACTGCGGACTCTGCGCAAGGTACACCTTGGTATCAAAATAATCCACGCTGAACAGTCCCGTCCCGCCTTCGGTGCCGCTTCCGATAAGCTTGCTCGTTTTTATCTCGTAAAAACCTTCACGGTGCATGGTTTCGGAAAGACTGCGGAGCAAGGCACTTTGCAATTCGAATATGCTTCGGATCTTGGGGTTTCTTAGGGAAATGATTCGATGGTCCAAGAGCGCGTCGATATTGTGCTTGTCCGGATCGAGGTTGACGGGGAGCGGTAATTCCGGATCGGCGATGGCGAGCACTTCAAAATCCCGCACCAGGAGTTCGACACCGCCGGGAGCTTTTTCGTTCTCTTTAACCTCCCCCGTCACCGTCAAGACAGACTCGAGGGTAAACTCGGGTTTCTGCTCCCAAACCAGCTGAAGAAAGCCGCTTCGGTCTCGAAGCAACACGAAATTGATTTTGCCCATTTCACGGATGCGATGGACCCACCCTTGAACCTGGACTTCCTGTCCTACCTGATTTTTGACATCGACCAACAGGGTTCGTTTCATGCGGTAACCTCGGAAAGAAAATCATCGAACAATTTTTGCAATTTTTGGGGATGCGCCCTACCCTGGGATTTTTCCATGATCTTGCCGATCAAAAAGCCCCGCTGGCGTTCATCCCCATTCTTGATCGAATGGATTACAGCGGGATACTCATCGGCCACATTTTTGATGAAACCTCTTAAAACATCGAAATCGACGATCTGCTCCAGACCCTTTTCCCGCATGATGATTTCGGGATCACGGTCTTCTTCAAAAACGAGCTCGGCCAGTTTTTTGGCGATCTTGCCGTGGATCCTTTCCTCGTTCAACAGCCGCAGGAGTTGCCCCAACCGTCTGGCACTCATCGGACTGGTGTCGAGGGTCAGTCCGTGCCGGTTCAAAAGTTTTTGAACATCGCCGGAAAGCCAGCTGGCCACTAAGGCCGGCTCGATACCGATTTGCACGACTTCTTCAAAATAATCAGCCACGTATCTGGAAGCGATCAGAAACTCTGCGGACTCCTCCGAAATGCGATAATCATTTACGAAGCGAGCCTTCTTCCGGTCTGGAAGTTCGGTCTGAGCTTTTTCCACCTTTTCCAAAAAAACAGGATCCGGCTCGAACGGTGGCATGTCGGGTTCCGGGAAGTACCGATAATCGTTGGCCATCTCTTTGGTTCGCATGACCTCGGTAAGGTCGCGATTTTCGTTCCACAGGCGGGTTTCCTGCCGAATGGTTCCACCCTGTTTCAATACCCCAATTTGCCGCTGGATCTCGAAGTTCAAGGCCTTTTTGACAAAGCGGGAGCTGTTGAGGTTTTTGATCTCCACCTTGGTACCCAGTCCCTTTCCAGGAAAATTCACCGAGACATTTGCATCACAGCGCATGGAGCCTTCCTCCATGTTGCCGTCGCTGACCTTCAGATAACGAATGACTCGCTGAAAGTGGATCAAAAAGGCCTCCGCCTCTTCCCCGGTTTTGAGATCCGGTTCGGTGACAATTTCCATCAGAGGATACCCTGCACGATTGTAATCGATGAGGCTCATATCACCAGCATGGATCATCTTGCCGGCGTCTTCCTCCAAATGGGCGTCATGAATTCTCACCTTGCGCACCTCACCGCCCGGTAAGGGGACCATGATGAAGCCATTTCGTCCGATGGGGTGTTCGTACTGCGATATCTGATAATTTTTCGGAAGGTCCGGATAAAAATAATTTTTTCTCTCAAATACCGTCCGAGGCGAAAGTTCACAGTTCAAGGCTCTGGCGACCACGTAACCGAGAAAGAGGGCTTGCTGGTTGGCTACCGGGAGGGTGCCGGGGTACCCCAAACACACCGGACAAACGTTGGTATTGGGTTCGTCCCCGAAACGTGCCCGGCAACCGCAAAACAACTTGGTTTCTGTTGCCAGGTGGATGTGGATTTCAAGTCCGATAAAGCTTTCCATGATTCAGTCCTCCCACCTTGGGGGATAATTCGGGGGCGCGGGTATACTGGTTTTTGACTCCCAGAGTTGGGCCATTTGGATCAAATCCCGATCGTGCAAGGCCGGAGCTAGGAGCTGAAACCCCAACGGCAACCCGTCTCGAACCCCAGCCGGAATGGAAATCGCCGGGATGCCGGTAAGATTAGCCCCGACGGTGAACTTATCCGCCAGTTTTTGCTGCAGATGAGATAGACCGCTTTCGCCGCGGGGAAAGGCCTGAGTTGGGTACACCGGCATCAAAAGTATGTCTACCTTTTCAAACACCCGATTGAAATCCCCGCGGATAATCGTGCGGATTTTTTGCGCGCGATGATAGTATTGATCCTGGAATCCCGAGCGTAACACGTAGGTACCAAGAAGGATACGGCGCTTGACCTCCCGGCCAAACCCGGCGGTCCGGGCCTTCTTCACCAACTCCTGGGGATTTTGTGCATAATCGGGCCTGACTCCGTAGCGGATACCGGTAAATCGGGCTAAGTTGGCGCTAGCCTCTGCAGTGGCGATGGTATAGTAGGCAGGTACGGCGTACTCCAAGGCGGGTATATCCACGGGCATCAAAACATAACCTAAATCTTTCCAGGCTTCTATGTGTTCGCGGTAAGCCGCGGCCATGACAGGACTCAAACCATCATCGACCTTCAGGTAACCGATCTTTTTGATGGGACGCACCTCTGCCAAAACATCGCTGGTTGTGGTTTGATCGTGCGGGTCGGCGCCGGCGGTCAGCTCCAGGGCCAGTTTGATCCATTCTACCGACCGTGCGATGAATCCAGGTACTTCCAGGGAACTTGCATACGCGGTCAAACCATAGCGACTCACCACGCCATAGGTGGGTTTGAAACCGAAAACACCCGTAAACATGGCAGGCTGACGAACAGAACCTCCGGTGTCCGTTCCAATGGCCAGGGGAACCATCCCTGCCGCCACCGCTGCGGCGCTCCCGCCGCTGGAACCACCGGGGACAACCAAGGGGTCCCAAGGATTGAACGTTTCGGCCAGGGCGGAATCCTGGTTGGATGACCCCATGCCGAACTCATCCAAATTGGTTTTCCCGATGACCACGGCCCCTTTGTCTTTCAACCGGGAAACCACCGTGGCATCGTAGGGAGATACCAGGTTCTCGAGCAATTTCGAGGCACAGGTCAGTGGCTGATTTTTTACCGCGATATTGTCTTTCACGGCCAGGGGAATCCCCTGAAATTCGCCATCACCCGTCATCGCCTCGTTGAAAGAGAACGACAAAAACGCCCCCAATTTTTTGTTCGTTTCCAACAGAAAGGCCTGATAATCTTTGTCTTCCGGCCGTACTTTCCAATTTTTTTTCAAGACTTGTTACCTCTTTAAAGCACGTTGGGAATGACGATCAATCGCCCTTCAGTTTCCGGTGCTCGCTCCACCAATTCGTCGGCAAGGTTGGATTCCCGAAGATGATCTTCGCGCGGCCGCATGGTTTTTTGAAGCGAATGGGTGGTCGGCTCGATCCCCTCGACATCGATTTGGCTCATTTGGGCAAAATAATCCAGCATTTCCTGAAGATCTTTGGCCAAAATCTCCATCTCGTCGGCGTCGAGCTCCATCTGCGCCAGCTCCACCGTAATCCCAATTTCTCGATGATCCATGGTGGTCATTATCGACTAACCCGTTATCCTGTCAAGAATACCTTTGAACTCTTGATTAGTGCCTCGGTAACTGTGCTCGATGTCGCACCGCCTCCGAAAGGATTCA
>CALGPJ010000037.1 GCA_937960645.1 uncultured Spirochaetia bacterium
TCTTGAACGGGAGAAGTCGCTCCGGAACATTCCAAACTCGGTAGGTACCCTCGGTGCTAGCCATCGATGCTTAAATTAGTGTGGTGATCAGATTCGGTCAAGTTCCACAGCCCAATTCCTCCCTGTCATTCCGAACCCGCGCAGCAATAATTGTCATTCCGACTTGCGAAGCAAGGAGGAATCCAACAAACCAACACTCGCGGGTGAGGAATCTTCTCGATTCGATTCAAAGGGCTGGATTCCTCGCTTCGCTCGGAATGACAGGGAGACTAGCCTTGTCAAAATCGCTGAAAATATGTCATCCTCAGGTATGAAACTTTTCGTCCTGCTTTCTCCCCTGGTGTTTTTGAGTCTCATGAGCATCTGGTCCAAAGACAGGGATTTTTTTCGCCGATTGGGGGCCTTTCTGGGGGGCTTTTTGTGGACCTATGCATTCACGATTTTTTATTGGCTATTCCGGATCCGAGAACAGGTGGAATACGACCCGAATTTTCTGTTTTTTCATTTTTTATCTACCGAATTTCTCATTTTCTGGATTCCTAATATCGTCCTTTACCTCCTCTTTGGAAGGCGCCACGAAAAAGAAGCATCGACCGATTCCTTCCTCTTTTGGTTTGGCGGCCTCATCGTGTTTTTTGGTATCCGAGATGCGATCAGTCTTCTTCCGAGTGCACAACCGACAGAGCTCTTCGTGATCCCGCTCTACCGGCTCCTGATTTTCACGCTCTGTCATCTGGTCTATGAACGCTGGGAGGAAACCTACGACCTTTACAAGAAGATTCTCTGGGGTCTCATTCCGATTATCCTGTTCAGTCTGACTGCCCTTATCGTGTCGTATGCCTTCCTGGGATTTGATTGGCTGGCCATCCTGGTTTGGTCCATCGTTGCAGCAGCCCTGGCCTTTTTCATCTACATTCCCCGGTTATCGCGACAGCTTTGAAAGCGGCCTTCCCCTACCCTATTCTCCTCGTAATGGTCCTATTCCTCGGCTGCAATCAGAAACCAGCCATCGCCCTCATCGACCCTTACTGGCTTGAAATCGTGGGGCCGGAGCGCGGGAAACAGATCATACGGAATGCCGCTCAACAGGAAAATTACGAGGTCACCCTGGTAACGCCTCCGGCAAACTCCCCGCCGCCTACGGTTGTCGAACTCGTCAAAGCCCTGGATAAGCCCTACGCCGGCATCGTGCTGAGCCCCTTCTATATGGGGGAGGTCCACACCGCCTTGCGATCTGCCTACCCGGAATTACCCATGGCCATCGTCCTGGGTAGCCCTGCCAGCATGACCGAAAAAACGAACCTTGTCGATTTGGACCAGACTGCCGTCTTCAGGAACGCTGCCCGTACCGCCTTGCGCGAGATCGAAGGGAAGGAGGGGGCAAGCCTGGGCGTCTTTCTTGGGGGCACCGTGGCCCGGGAAAAAAACCGCGCGGCCTTCGAACAAACCTGGAAAATCGAGTCCGGCGAGAATCACGCACTCGATATCATCGAATTGCCCTCCACGATCACTCCGAATGGGGCCCTGACCGAAATAAAAAACCAGCTTTCTCTGAAAAATTACCATGCTCTGCTATTGCTGACGGGGCCCCTCACCCCCAAACTTGTCCCTCTCCTGAGCGACTTCAGTGGCCGCATTGGTCTGGAAAACTTCAAAGCACTTCCTGACACATACCCCAAACCACTTTTCCAGATCATCATCGATTGGAAAGGACTTTATCGAAAAGCCTTCGAGGTTCTCGAAAAATCCCCGGCTTCTCGCCATGTTTTTTACCAAAACGACTGAAAAGCATCATGGATTTATTTGACAAACCCCCGCGGCGCTTCTATAATCGACAAGGAAAGAAATGTTCCTATCGACTTAGATATTAAAAAGGAGACGGCTTATGACCCATGGCAGACAACTTGCCTTGATTCTAATGGTCACGCTCATCATCGGAAGTGTACCATTGGGAGCCAACCAAGTTCCCCAGAGACTGGAATCGATCGTCCTGGACACCTTCGACAACCCCGAGGAACGCAATTGGATCGAGACCGGTGTCGAAAAGAAAGAGAGCCGGGTTTGGATTGCCCGTGGCAGCAAGTTCACCACCGAGGGCTTTCCCCGGACTGCCTACGCCGATGCCTGGCCCACCGCCCTGTTCGACAGCAACCCCGATAACCTCCCCCTCAAGGTCTTCGGTATCAACGGTAGATTCAATCGCCAGGGTTTCAACTACATCGAACTTTTCCCCGCCATCAAGAATGGGGATGAAATCACTCCCCAGCCGATACGGCTCCCCGGAATCGCCAAGGCCCTCGATATATGGGTGTGGGGAAGCAATTACGACTACACCATGGAAATGCACATCAGGGATTCGAGGGGCGTACCGTATGTCCTCAACCTCGGCAGTATCAAGTTCAAAGGTTGGCGTAATCTGACGGTGACCATCCCAAGTTCCATTCCGCAGACTCAAAACTACCTTCCCAGTTACCTGGGTCTGACCCTGACCAAGCTCGTCATCCGAACCAATCCCGGAGAAAAGGTCGACAACTTCTTCGTTTATCTCGATAACATCAAACTTTTGACGGACATGCACTCTACCCCCTTCGATGGTCGTGACCTTGCTCGTCCCGAGGTGACCGATAAAATCTGGGGCGGAGCAGGCCAATAAGGAGGCACTATGAAAGCACATATTTTTGCTATCGTTCTTTCGATCGCACTGGCGGCCACCCTGGTAGCCCAGCAGCAGCAACGGCAGGATCCTGCCGCCCCCCAACCGGAATATCTGGGCGTCAGTTCGGCCCAAATGGCCCTTCGCGAGGTGTCTCTGAGTAAGTTTGAAGACGACGCTTTCTGGGTGGGTTACATTCCCCGTGACGATGGCTTTATCACCCTGCGTCGTTTCGAAGGCTCCCCCTTGGGCAAGCGCCCCATCGAGAATTCCCCCATCCCGCCGATCGGGGGAGAGGCAACTCCTCAAAACCCCGGATTTCAGGAATCGGCCGTGACGATCAACGAGCCCGACATTTACGTGTTGGGTGTCAAGGTCACCCACCTGCGCCGGAGCGTGACCTACTACAGCATCAAACCCATTCGGCCCATTCCGGTGCCCGGAATCGCCAAGGTCTTGAGCCTGTGGGTAGTCGGGCGTAACCTTCGGCATCGCATCTTTATCAATGTCCGTGACTATTTCGGAAATCGAGCCCGGATCTACATGGGCATGCTAACCCACAGCGGGTGGGAAGAGCTAAAAGCCACCATTCCACCGAACATCCGTCAGGTCAACCCCCGATACAACAACCGGCAGGGGCTTCAGATCACCGAAATCCTCATCGAACCCGATCCCGTGGAAACCTACGGAAACTACTTCGTCTACTTTGACGATCTGCGTGTCATCACCGACCTCTTCCCCGAGGCGAATCGTGACCCGGACGATATGCTCGATAACTGGTAGAGTACAAACCCCCGAAAGGGGGTTTTTTCATTGATGATGAATTACCTGGATTTTTTAAAAAAGTTCGAACTGTTCAAGGGGCTCAACGATGAAGAACTGACCTGGCTCCTAAGCCATTTCCAGGTAGAGGACTTCGAAGCCGGAAAGATCATCGTCGTCGAGGGCAGTGCCCCCCAGGGGTTTTACATCATCGTCGAGGGCCAGGTCGAGGTGTGGAAGGACTACGGGACCCCGCTTCAGGATGCCATCGCCATCAGGGGGCCCGGTGCCAGTTTTGGTGAAATGGCCCTGATCGATGATTTACCGCGCAGTGCCACGGTAATCGCTAAAACCAATGTTCGGGTTTTGAGCCAGACCAAGCAGGAGTTCAATCGGGCATTGAAAGAGAGAGGCACCCTGGCCCTCGTCATTCTGCGCAGTTTTTCTTCCATGGTACGCCAAAGCAACGACACTTTCATCAATGGACTGCGGGAACGAAACGAAAAGCTCGCTCAGGCCTATGAAGATTTGCAAAAAGCTCAACAGGAGATGATCCGCAACGAGAGGCTGACCACGGTGGGAAAGTTTGCCAGCATGATCATCCATGACATTCGAAACCCCATTTCCATCATCCGGGGATATGCAGAAATGGCGCTTCTTCATTCCAAAGAAGCGGATCGTGTGGAAGGTATGGCCACAAAAATCATCGCCGAAGCAGACCGGCTGAACCGACTTGCCGAAGAAATCCTGGATTTTAGCAAGGGCAACATTCAGCTCAATTTGATGCCGACCTTCCTCTCTCACCTGTTTCAAAGGATCAAAGAAAATTTCGAGCCCGGCCTCAAAGCACGGGACATCAAGTGGATTTCCAGCATCGAGGTCAAGGACCCCATCCTGGCAGACCAGGAGCGATTGTACCGGGTGTTCGTCAACATCATCGACAACGCACGCAAGGCCATGCGCCGAGGCGGCATCCTCACCGTCCGTGCCTACCAACTGGCGGATATGGCGGTCGTCGAAATCCTAGACACGGGCATCGGGATGGACGAGGAGACCTGCAAACACATCTTCGACCCTTTCTACAGTAAAATGAGCGGCGGTACCGGTCTGGGGATGCTCATCGTGTCGAACATCATCGAGGCCCATCAGGGCCAAATCCAGGTCGAAAGCGAACTCAACAAAGGAACCAAGATCATCATCAAACTTCCTATGGAGCATCGATGAAATTGCTGCCCATCTTGCTGCTTCTGACCAACCTGGCAGGGGCCCAGGAGAGCCTTCAGCGCTTTACCCATCGCTATGACGTGCGGATCCGAGAAAACGACCGCTATATCGGGCTTATGTACGGCGGGGGCCGAGGTGTCGTGCGCCGTCAACCTGGTCCCTCTGGTGACGAAATCGTGGTGGATTACCTGGTGCAAGAGGAAACCACCCGCAACCTGATCAACGTGGAGCGCTTCCTCGAACAGGAAGTTTTTTTTCGTTACCCGGCCTCCGGATCGGTTCGCCCAGCCCAAGCTCAGCGGTATCCCTTCCACGAAGGCTACCCGACCCTGCCGACAGAAGGGGTGCAGCCGGGTTCAGTTTGGACGGGCACAGGATTCTGGACAGTTCGCCCCAGAAGGGACAGACCATCCACCCGGGTGCCTGTCCTGATCGAGTACCGTGAGGCGGGCACCGGAGTCTGGGCCAACCGGCCGGCCATTATCGTGACCGGGCTCTATGCGCTGCGCTACCGCCGTGGTCAGGATGCCTGGGGGGACCCCGAGCTGTCCAACATCCAGGGCCGCCACGAAATGACGCTCTACCTGGACCTGGAAACCCAGCGCCCCTTTTTTATGCGCCTGAAGCTCACCGAACAGTACACCTGGGCCGACGGGACACGGCGCTTGCACGAGGGCTTCCACCTGATCTGGATGGAGGACGGCACTCCCCTGCCCAACATACCAACCCTTCCCCGAACGGTGGCGGCCCTGCCCCCCGAAACTCGCAACCCATCTGTGGACACCCCGCCCCAACCTGGAAGGCCGCGAGGGGAACCGGGTCCGAATGCGGGCCCCGGAGCCACGGGCCCAAGTCCCAACACCGTTCCCGGGGAGGGTCCGAGTTCCCCCCCGGCCAGTGTTCCCGATTCCCCGTCCGGTCCACCCCTAGCCACGGGTCCGGCCTCCACCGTGCCACCTGCTCCAACCACCCCCGTGGCCTCGAGGTCCGAGGGCCCGGGTCCTGCAGTCTTGCCCCTGCCCACCGAACCCGAGGTGAGCATCCGGCAAACCGAGCGCGGCATCGTCCTGACCCCGGAAAACCTGCTTTTCGTGGCCGATCGGGCCGAGCTTTTGCCGAATCAGGACGCCAAACTCCAAAGTATTGTCCGCCTTCTGCAGTCTCAACCGGAACGCAGCATCCTGGTGGTTGGGCATACCGCGGACGTAGGCCGCCCCAACGAGGAACTGAGCCTCAGCCGGGCAAGAGCGCAGAAAGTGGGCGAGCTTTTGGTGCGGCTGGGTATCGAGGGGGGCCGGATCTTCATGGAAGGCAGGGGTTCCCGGGAGCCGCGGGCACCCAACACGACCGAGGCTCAGCGGGCGTTGAACCGCCGTGTGGACATCATCCTGAGGAACGACTAAACAGGCTCAAAAAGTTTTCCCGATTTTCCTGGGCGGCCCGCTGGGGATCCCATCCGCGAAGCTGTGCAAAAAACCGCAAAGTGTGGTGCACCATGTCGGGATGGTTTTTCAGGTGACGCATCGGATGGGGGCTCAGGTACGGAGCGTCCGTTTCCACCAGCCATCGGTCCTCGGGTACCTTTCGGGCTACCTCCTGAAGGTTATGGTTTTTGGGATATGTCAGGTTACCGGCAAAGCTCAGGTAAAAGCCCCGGTCAAGGCACTGCCGGGCGGCCTCCCAGTCCTCGGAAAAACAGTGCATCACCCCCCGAGCGCCCGGGTAGTCCTTTAAGTCTTCGATCACAGCCGAGAATGCATGGCGGCAGTGGATGATGACTGGCAGATCGAGTGACCGAGCGATTTCCAGGTGGTATCGAAACCAGCGATGTTGACGGGGTGCCAAATCGGGCGAGCGGTAAAAATCCAGGCCCGTTTCCCCCACGGCGGCAGCCCCTCGGATAAGCCTTTCCCGGAGGCGATCCCAATCCGGCTCGGGCAGCTGGGGAGGCTGATTGGGATGGATCCCCAGACTGTGAAAAACACCTGGGCCCCAAAACTTTTGGCGCCGTTCCTCGTCGTCCTCCTCGATGCCAACGTCCAGGACCAATCCTCCCGATCCAAGAAAACTCTCGAATCTGGGACCGAAATCGGGCTGAGAAGCGCAAAGGGACAGGTGGCAGTGGCTGTCGGTCAACAGGATTGTGTTTGACATAGCATAGATCCCCGGCTAGTATAGCACAGGGCCGAGGTGGTGGAATGGTAGACACAAGGGACTTAAAATCCCTCGGCGCAAGCCATGCCGGTTCGAGTCCGGTCCTCGGCAACTCAAGCTTGACGGATGCCCGTTTTGATCCCAAACTGAAACCATGAACTACCGCCAGGTCGGTCAGACCGGCCTCAAAATCAGCGAAATCAGTTATGGAACCTGGCTGACCTTCGGCAATCAGGTGGACGCGGAGTTGGGAGCAGCTTTGGTGCGCACCGCCCTGGAAAACGGGATCAACTATCTCGACACCGCCGATGTCTACAATCAGGGCCAGGCCGAGGACATGCTGGGCCGAGTGCTCCCCTTATACCGCCGTGGGGAGTATGTTGTGGCGACCAAAGCGTTCTGGCCCATGAGCGATGCCGTATTGAATCGAGGTCTAAGCCGCAAGCATATCTTCGATAGCATCGAGGCCAGTTTGGAGAGGCTCAAACTCCGTTACGTCGACCTATTTTACTGCCACCGCTTCGATCCGGACACACCCCTCGAAGAAACACTTCAGGCTATCGAGGATCTCATTCGTTTGGGCAAGATTCTGTACTGGGGCACCAGCGAATGGGAGGCCGACCAAATCGCACAGGCCTGGGCGATCTGCGACGCCCGAGGCTGGCATCCCCCGATCATCAACCAACCGATCTATAACCTCTTGAACCGCAAGATCGAGCATCGCATCCTGCCCACGACTCGCCGTTTGGGCATGGGCACTGCGGTGTTCAGCCCCCTGGCGCAAGGAATCCTGACGGGCAAATACACTGGGGGCAAGATCCCCGAAAACAGCCGCGGGGCCGCCAAAAACTTAAACATGTTCATGCAGGGACAATTGAACGACCACGAGCTTCTTGCCCGGGTGGATCAGCTCAAACCCATTGCCGAAAAACTGGGACTGACAATGAGCCAGTTGGCCATCGCCTTCACCCTGAGCACCCCTGGAGTAACCACGGCCATCATCGGTGCCTCCTCCGCCGAGCAGCTGGTGGAAAACATGAAAGCCAGCGGCGTGGCACTGCCGATCACGGTCATCGAACAGCTTCGCACCCTGTTTTAGATTCCATTCCGAACCTGCGTAGCAGGTGAGGAATCTTCTCGAACCTGCGTAGCAGGTTAGGAATCTTCTCGAACCCCGCGAAGCCTTCCCCTGTCATTCCGAACCCCGCGAAGCGGGTGAGGAATC
>CALGPJ010000038.1 GCA_937960645.1 uncultured Spirochaetia bacterium
GGTGACGATTATCATCGTGACCCACAACATGCAACAGGCCATCCGGGTTTCGGATTACACGGCATTCTTCTAAACCGGTGAGATGGTGGAATTTGGTCCAACCAAAGAAATTTTCAACAATCCTAAGGAACCCAAAACCCAGGAATATTTATCGGGAGCGTTCAGTTAGTTTGGTGGCAATGATATGGAGGTCGAGGGGGGGCACATGGATCTAAAACGTATCTCCTTTATTTATCGTGGTCCGGGGGATCGGCTTTTCAATATTCTCATCGTGATTCTGAGCTCCAGCATCCTGCTTCTGGCCCTGGGTATGGCAGTGAGTCTCTACTGGGAATCGCGGCCGGCGTTCGAAGCCTTCGGACTTTTTAATTTTGTCCTGGAAACGAGTTGGGATCCCATCGCCCAGCTTCATGGGGCCCTCCCATTTATTATGGGTACCCTGATTACCAGTCTCTTTGCCCTGGCTCTGGCCATTCTCCCCGCCATCGCGGCCGCCATCTACGTGACGGAGTATGCCCCCAAATGGGTAGCGACCATCGTGAATTACCTCATCGATTTGCTGGCGGCCGTCCCCAGTGTTGTTGTCGGATTGTGGGCCATTTTTAATTTTGCCCCGGTGTTGCGCGAAAATATTCTCATGCCCATTTTTCTGTGGGCGGAGCAGAACGCCTCATGGCTCTTGCCGATTATCGGACCGAACGGACCTTCCGTCTACAACATCACCTCGGCGACGATCATTCTTGCCCTCATGATCGTTCCCTACACCGTGGCCCTGGCTCGTGATGCGATTGGGCTCGTGCCCAAGGAACAGGTCGAGGCGGCCTGGGCTCTGGGAGCCACCAAGTGGGAAGTGATTAAATTGGCCATCCTTCCCTATGCCGCTCCCGGGATATACACCGGAGCCCTTCTTTCTCTGGCACGCGCGCTCGGAGAAACCATGGCGGTGGCCATGTTGATCGGCAATTCGAATAGGCTTCCCTTTTCGCTGTTTGGCCCCGCCGCTACCATGCCCTCGGTCATCATCAACGAATTTCGGGAGGCTGTGGAAAACCTGCATCTCAGTAGCATCATGGCGGTCGGTTTTTACCTCTTCGTGATCACCATCGGGATCAACCTTTTTGCCACCTTTGTCCAACAGAAACTCTTCAAGGAGAGAGCGCGATGAACCTTGCCTACCGTTATACCCGAGACCGAATCCTTCACCTTCTTTTTATTTTCCTGACTTCCCTGGTGGTGCTTCCGCTCCTCGTCATTTTTGGATTTATCGTCTGGAACGGTCTAAGCTCCATCAACCTGGACTTCTTTACCCAGGAGCTGGGCAGTCCCGCTCGGGCTGTCCAGGGACTTCCCACCGGCCTGGTGGCGGCTGTCCTCGGCACCGTCATCATCGACCTCCTGGGGTTGGCCCTCGCCCTTCCCTTCGGACTGGCGACTGGTATCATGCTGGCAGAGTATTCGGACAACCCTCTGGCAGGGCCGATCCGCATCCTGGTAAGTACCCTCAACGGAATGCCCGCCATCCTCATGGGGTTGATGGCTTACGCTCTTATTGTCAAGAACACGGGGGGGTTCTCCGGCATTTCGGGAGCCTTCGCCCTGGGATTTTTAATGATTCCCATCATCGCCCGAACCACCGAGAGCGTGCTGCGGATCACACCCTGGCAGTTACGGGAGGTGGCGATGAGCTTGGGGCTACCTCGATGGCGGGCGATCATGAACATCGTGCTGCCGGCGGCGCGTCCTGCGGTCATCACCGGAGTCCTCATTGCCTTTGCCCGGGCGGCCGGTGAGGCTGCCCCCATGCTTTTAACCGCCTTTGGAAACAATTACCTGAATCTCGACCTGACCAAACCGATGGATACTTTGCCCCAACGACTGTACAGCCTGGCCATCAGTCCTTACAAGCAATGGCACATTTTGGGCTGGGGAGGGGCTATTATCTTGCTGCTTTTCGTGGTCGTGACTTTCGCGGCAGCACGCGGTGCCGCACGCAGCCTCGAGAAGCGGACCGAGGCTCTGAAATTCGATGAGGACAAGAACGTTTGATCAAGATTTGATAGGGTTTTAATAAAAATTAATAATTGAAGGTTTGACTAGGCAAAATCGCAAAAAAGGAGAGGAAAAAATGAGAAATATCAAAGCTACCCTCATCGGTTCTTTGATGGCGTTGGTTCTCTTCCAGTCGTGTGGAGGAGAGGCAGAAGACACGAGTAAGGAATACCAGCTCCTGGGAGCCGGAGCTACCTTTGTAGCTCCCCTGCTCACTGCTTGGGCGGATGCTTACCGTGACGTGACTAAGGGGAAGATCACTGTCAACTATCAATCTATCGGATCGGGTGGCGGTGTGCGGCAGTTCCTCGAGAAGACCATCATGTTCGGCGCTTCCGAGGCCTACCTGAAGGATGACCAGATGGAAAAGGTGAAGACCGAGACCGGGGGAATCGCGTTCAACATCCCGCTCACCCTGGGAGACGTGGTGCCCACCTACAACCTCCCCGGCATCGGGCAGGGTCTGGTGTTCAGCGCCGAGACCCTCTCGGGAGCCTTCTTGGGAGAAATCAAGAGATGGAACGATCCCAAAATTGCGGCCTTGAACCCTGGAGTCCAACTCCCTGATCTGCCCATCAACATCGTTCACCGATCGGATGGTTCTGGTACCACCAACGTCTGGACCCACTACCTTTCCAGCGTGAGCGCCACGTGGAAAGAGAAAGTAGGCTTCGGCACCTCCGTGAACTGGCCCACCGGTGTCGGTGGAAACGGTAACGAGGGTGTGGCCGGCGTGGTCATGAACACTCCCGGAGCCCTGGGTTATAACAGCCTGGTGTACGCTAAACTCAACAACATCGCTTACGGTAAGGTGATCAACAAGTCTGGAAACACTATCGATCCTTCGCTTCAGGCTACCAGTCAGGCCGCTGCCGTCGCCATTCCCGAGGATGGCCGGATCATGGTGACCAACACGTCTGCTCCCAATGGCTATCCTGTCGCCGGCTTCGTTTGGGGCCTGGTGTACGAGAACATGGAAAAGAATACGGCTATTCCCACCAAGGATGCCGCCGAGCAGGTGGTCAAGTTCCTCTACTGGGTCGTCACTGATGGTCAGGACCTCAACGAGAGCCTGAACTTCGCCCGGCTGCCCAAAGAGGCCCAGGAGCGCGCCGTAACCATGATTTCCAGCCTCAAGTGGGAAGGGGAAAACATCGGTCAAAAGGTCATTGAAAAAGTCAAAAGTCGCGGTTTCTGATCTCCCATCCGCGATTTACCTCCGTTAATAAAAGGTGGCCAAAGGCCACCTTTTTTGTTACACTGGCAGAGGAGGCGTTATGCAAATCACTCAAAACAAGGTTGTCTCCCTGCACTACGTGGTGAAAGATGACAAAGGGACGGTACTCGAAAGCACTTTGGACAGAGACCCTCTTGCTTACATTCAGGGAACCCAAACTATTCTGCCCCTGCTCGAGGAAAAACTCGAAGGAAAAAAGGAGGGGGACTCTCTCAAAATAAGGATACCGATGGACGATGCGTATGGTCCCCGCCGCGAAGAACTTGTGGCGGTGGTGAATCGGGAGCAGTTTTCCAAGGATGTAGAAATCACGGTGGGACAGGAGTTTTACTATCTCGACGACAACGATCAGATGATGACCGTCACTATCGTGAATGTGGACGGAGAGGCGATCACCATCGACTCCAACCATCCCTTTGCCGGCATGGACCTCAACTTCGAGGTCCAGGTGGTCGGGGTGCGCGACGCAACGGCGGAAGAGCTCGATCATGGTCACGTCCACGGGCCGGGGGGCTTCGAGCACTGATGCTCACCTTTTGGGACCTGCTTGCAAACCGAATTTCCAAGTTAAACAGCATACTTTGCGTGGGTCTCGATCCTCGATTGCGACGGGAACAGGAAGTCGATCCGCGTTCCGCCCTGGTGTCCCAGGTGCTGGCCCTGGTGGAACGGACCGAACCCTACGCGGCGGCGTATAAACCCAACATCGCTTTTTTCGAAGCCTGGGGTCTTGCCGGAATCGAGGCCCTGCAAACCATCCTGGAAATCATTCCCGAGGAAATCCCTGTGATCCTCGATGCCAAACGCGGGGATGTCGGCTCCACGGCCCAGGCCTATGCCAGGGCCGTTTTCGAGTTCTGGGGGGCCGGGGCCGTCACCCTCTCACCTTACCTGGGCCGGGATGCTATCGAGCCATTTCTGAAATACGAGGATCGATCGGTCTTCGTGCTGGCGCGCACCAGTAATCCCGGTGCTGTCGTTTTTCAGGACCTGATCGTCGAGGGGGAACCCTTGTATGTCAACATTGCCCGGACTGCGGCAGGTTGGTCCGACCGTGTGGGGCTCGTGGTAGCGGCGAATGACCTGACGGCAATGAAAAAGCTGCGTGAGGAATTACCCCAGACCTGGTTTCTCGCTCCCGGGATCGGACCTCAGGGAGGCGATCCCGCTCAGGTGAGCCAGATCGGCTGCCGAACCGATGGTATGGGGCTCCTCGCCAACGCCAGCCGAGAAATCGCCGATGCCCCGGACCCGCGGCAGGCTGCCCGGTACCTCCGTGATCGACTCAATGAAAACCGCCCACAGAAGATCGTGGTATCTCAGGACGCCCATCCCGCCCATCAACTCAAACAATTCATCATCCGCGGGTTGATCAAAGTGGGGGCATTTCAGGTCGGGGACTTCGTCCTCAAGTCCGGAGACCATAGTCCCTTCTACATCGACCTTCGCCGAGCCAGCTCCGACGTGGAACTTTTGCGGGAAATCGGCAGGGCCTACGCCCTGATCTTGAAAAATTTGGAGTATGACCGAATTGCCGCCTTGCCGGTGGCGGCTCTGCCGTTGGGAACGGCTGCCAGTCTCGAAACCGGAAAGTCATTGATATATCCGCGTCTGCCGCCCAAACCCCACGGACTCGGCCGTCCCGTCGAAGGCACCTGGAGGGAGGGGGAGCGTGTGGTCATGCTCGATGATTTGATCTCGACGGGAGCCAGCAAGGAGGAAGCACTTCAGGTTTTGCGCTCGGCGGGATTGATCGTCGACAGCCTCGTCGTTCTCATCGAAAGGGGGCATAAGGCGCGGTATGAACTCGAGAAATTGGGCCTGAGGCTCAAGGCATTCATGAGCCTGGAGGACTTTCTTCCTGAGCTGGTCGAGGCAGGAATCATCACCCCCACCATGCAAGAGAGCTTCTTGAACTTCGCCCGAGGGGAATAAAAAAGGGGGCCTGTGCCCCCGAATTTCCTGGAACCCGAGTTTATTTTTTCCCGGGGTTGATCTTGTAGCGCTTGTTGAAACGCTCGACACGACCTGCCGTGTCGACCAGCTGCTGGGTGCCCGTGAAGAAGGGGTGGCTGTCGCTGGTGATTTCCAGGGTAATGAGTGGGTACTCGTTACCGTCGGTATATTTGATTTTTTCCCGGGAGCTAATGGTGGAACGGGAAAGAAACATGTTTCCCGTTAGACCATCTTTGAACACGACGTATTCGTATTTCGGATGAATGTCATTCTTCATGGAATCCTCGCTATGGGGAAGGTTTCTAACATATTTTAACGATTTTGTCAATGAAGGGGGCGATCCTGCGCCGTCATCGTGCGAATCAGTCCTCATCGGTGAGAAAGTCTTTCCAGAGCAAGCTGGGTTGAATGCCTGTGTTGTTTTGATACTTACCGCTGCGGTACTCCTCGAAATCGCCCTCGAGTGTGTGATAATAAATCTGGCAGATTTCCACACCGGCATAAATGCGCACCGGCTGTACACAGAGGATTTCCAGGGTCCAAAAGCCTTGAAAGCCCACGTCACCGAAGCCGGCGGTCACATGGATAAAAAGGCCCAGGCGCCCGACCGAAGACCGGCCTTCCAGCATGGGCACCAGGTTGTGGGTGGCGGTGTATTCCACCGTCCGGCCCAGGTAGAGACGGCCCGGTTCGAGGACCAGACCCTCCGGAGGAATTTCCAGGTAGGAGTGCTCGTTGGGGCGGGCCATGTCGAGAACTGTCTGGTTATAGACCAGTAGCTGGTGATCCAATCTCAAATTGTAAGAGTTGGGATTCAGCCGGCGGCTATCGAAAGGGTCAATGACGATGTCTTTTCCCAGCCGTTTGAGGATCTCCTTACCGGATAAAATCATGATCTATCTGAGCAAGTTTTTCGTGAAAAGTCAATTTAAAGCATAGTTTTCACTTGAAAAATCTCACCTTTCCTATTATATACTTAGTGTAAAAGGAGTGACCATGAGAAAACTACACTTAATTTTCATATTGAGCCTGTTGTTGTCCGCATCCCTATTCGCTCAGGGGGCGGGATCGGCTCAATCTCAGCCGACCAACCAGACCAGCTTCATCGATCCGGCGAACTATACCAGGACAGCTATGCGCTTTGAGCGGGGAGGGGTAGTCTTCGTGAACAGCGATGTCTTCTTCCAACTCAAGTCGGTAGACAAGGACACCGGTCTGGACAAGATCGAGTACGCCATCAACGAGGGGACCTTCCAAAACTACCTCAATCCCTTCAACCTCATCGAGGAAGGCTACCAGATCATCCGCTACCGCGGTATCGACAACGGCGACAACGTGGAGACCACCAAGGTGTTTCAGGTCTACGTCGACAACACCGCCCCTCAGGCTGATGTCCAAACCGATCGCGCCCTCTATGTATCCAACGGCGTCAACTATGCCAGCGCTCGGACCCGCTTCTACATCAGCGCCGTCGACAACGAATCGGGCAGCGGGGTCAAGTCCACCTACGCCGGAACCCAAATCAGCAGCCTCGAGGGGCGCGGCGATGGAACCCGGAAAACTGCCAACTTTTTCAGTCTGACCGAAGAGGGCCCCAACGTGCTGTACTACTCGGCCATGGACAACGTGGGGAACCTGGCCCGCGTCCGCCAGTTCAACGTGACCATCGACGCAACTCCCCCCACGGTAAAAGTTCAGCCCTCCAATAACCTGCGCTTCCGAAACGGCGTCTACACCCTTATTCCGAGCGAAGAGCTCAAGACCGAAGACGGCAAACTCATCATCACCAGCCGCAACCTTTTGGGCTTCGTGGCCGAGGACAACCTTTCGGGTGTTCGGGCCATGTACGTCAAGGTCAACGACGAGGACTTTGTTCAATATTACCAGCCCATCGAGGTTAAGGGTGCCACCGAGTATGTGATTCAGGTCCGTGCCGAAGACAACGTGGGTAACGTCTCCGAGCCCATCACCTTCAACTTCCTGGTGGACAGCATCACTCCGGAAAGCACCATCGAGCTGATCAACCGCGACGGTACTCCGGTCGAGGGCCAGTAAGAGTTTTCTTTGTACGATACAAGCCCCCGCCCAGCGGGGGCTTTTTTATTGACTGCCTACCGGAAAATGCTCAAATTGGGTCATGACCGATTTCCTTTCTCTTTCGGTAGCCCTGCTGCCCATCCTGGTTTTGCTCGTGGCTCTGGGTGTCTTCAAGTGGCCTGCCCATTGGGTGACACCGGCGGTTTTGATCCTTACCCTGGTGTTGTCCCTGGTTTATTTCCAAAGTCAACCCAACTTGGCGATGAATTCGGCATTGGAAGGTGCCCTGATCGCGCTCTGGCCCATCATGATCGTGATCGTTGCCGCAATTTACACCTATCTGGTGGCCGAATCGACCGGTTCCCTCGAGGTCATCGAGACCTTCCTTTCCGGGATCACCACGGACAAACGCTTGCAGGTACTCATCCTGGCCTGGGGGTTCGGCGGCTTTTTGGAATCGGTGGCCGGTTACGGCACGGCCGTCGCCATTCCGGCGAGCATCCTGATCGTTCTGGGTTTCTCTCCGCTTTTTGCCTCGGTGATCTCCCTCATTGCCAACACGGTTCCCACTGCCTTCGGGGCCGTGGGCATACCTGTCAGTACCCTGGCTCAGCTGACGGGTTTGGACGTGAGGCTTCTCAGCGGGTTGGTCGCTCTCCAACTGACACCCTTCATCATTTTGATTCCCTTCGTCCTGGTGGTGCTGACAGGCGGAGGGCTGCGGGCACTCTCCGGGGTGTGGCCGATCGCCCTGGCCTCCGGGCTGAGTTTTGCCGTGGTCCACGGTTTAACTGCGGCCTTCCTGGGGGCGGAATTACCGGCCCTGCTGGGCAGCGCCGTCAGCCTTCTGGTGACCGTTGTCCTGGCCTCGAGGTACCGATCGGTGCAGTCACCTCCAACCAACACTGCCCCCCAGCGAAAGCGCGACATCCTGAGGGCCTGGCTCCCGTATTTGCTGATGTTCGCTTTCATCTTGATTTCCAGCCCCCTCATCCCTCCCCTGAACCATTTGCTCAAGGAGGTGCACTCGGACTTGACCCTGGTGGCCGGCAAACCGGTTCGCTTTTACTGGGTTGCCACGCCGGGGGTGATGATCCTTCTGGCCGCCGTGATTGCCGGCTTGGCTCAGGGGGCCAGCCCCTCCCAGCTCCTGAGACTATTCGGAAAAACCTTGACCAAACTCGGACCCAGTTTCGTCACGGTCATGAGTATTCTCGCCATGGCCCGGGTGATGGGGACCTCGGGGATGATCACCCTCATCGCCCTATCGATTTCCTCCGCCACAGGAGGGCTTTACCCCCTCCTGGCCCCCTTACTGGGAGCCTTGGGAACCTTCGTGACGGGGAGCGATACAAGCAGTAACATCCTGTTTGGACAGCTGCAAACCGAGGTGGCCCAGAAAATCGGTGCCGGTCCGGCCTGGCTGGCGGCATCGAACACGGCAGGGGCGACGGCCGGAAAAATGATCAGTCCGCAAAGTATCGCCGTGGCGGTTAGCGCCACCAATCAGTCGGGTCAGGAAGGAAATATTTTGCAGAAAACACTACCGGTTTGTCTGATTTACGTGGTTCTTGCCGGGATTTTGGTCTGGGCTTTGGGACCAACATATCTTAATCTGAATTGAGGTCACGCGATGAAAAACTATCAGGTGAGCGACAGCTCCGAATTGTTTCAATCGAAAATCTTCTCGGTTTGGGAATCTCGCGCCACTTTGGAAAAAGGGGAAGATGTCCGGGTCTTTCGTTTAAGGTCCCCCGACTGGGTGAACGTGATTCCCTTCGATTCTTCGGGGAAGGTTTTGATGATCCGGCAGTTTCGGTTCGGATCTGCAAAATTGACCTGGGAGTTTCCCGGGGGAAATGTGGATCCGGGGGAGGACCCCGAACATGCCGCCATCCGGGAGCTGGAAGAGGAGACGGGTTATACCTCCCGCAGACTGGTTCGGCTGGGAATGGTCAATCCCAACCCGGCCTTTCAGACCAACACCCTTCACTGTTTTGTGGCCTACGATCTGGAGAATCTGGGTCAAAAAAGGTTGGACGAAAACGAGGACACCGAGGAGCGATTCTGGGATTGGGAAGAGGTAAGGGCCCGTCTGGGCGATGCCGACTTCGACCACGGGGTGATGCTCTGCACCGCCTGGTTTTATCTCCGATGGCTCCAAACTCAAAAGTGAAAGGTCCTCCCCAAATCCAGATTGCGCCGTAATCCGTAATGGAGCAGGAAGAAATAAAGAGCTATGGGAAAGAGGGCAAAGGATGTGAGCAGGGACCAGCTAAAGAGAATCCTGCCCCTTAGGTACACCATGATGAGGGCATCGAGCGTCAGTAAAAACACGGCGATACTCACGGTGATACTCCCGAACACGTTATAACCCTTGCGCCGGGTCTTGAGTATAAACAGGTAGTTCATCACCAGAATGATTCCCAGGGCCAGGAGGATGGGAAGTCCCAGGTTGAAAAACCAATCCTCGTGCACATCCAAAAAATCGAGCCCTATAAGCAGGGCCGCGGTGATCCCCACATAGCTCAGGGTCACCGGAAGAAAGGCATGGTAGAGGTTGAAACCGAACAGGAGGTAGAGGAAGCTGCAGATCAGGATCCAGCTCACGGTGAGGCTCCAGCTCAAGCTCCCCCCCTCGGAGCCGCCGGTGGTGTAGAAATCGACGGCGAGCACGATGAAAATGGGGAGGAGAATCAGTCCCGACAAGATAATGAGGACTCGGTCGCGAACCTCGGCGGCACTGAGATATTTTTTTGCGAGGGGGTCTGCCGCAGGCCAGGGAGCGAGGGTTTGGGTAGAGTCCCCCTCCAGCAAGGGGATAGGGGTTCCGTCCAGGGGACAAAATCTTACGTCGTTGTCGAGCTGGACGCCGCAACGGGGGCAGAACGCCATGATTCCTCCTTGGGGGTGTTGGTTTCGATTTTAACGGGAAGGCCGTATTCACGCAAACGGCGAAAAAAAGCGGCCTCGACGAATGCTCCCTCTGCAATTCGCCCAAAGCCGATGCTGAGTACATTCCGAAAACTGATCACCGAGGCCGCAATTCGGGTGCCTGGGCTGGGCGGAGGCAGGAATTCGAACCGATGAATATGCGGCTCGATCTCGCGGGGCATCCGGACGGCGCCCATGTTGGACAGGGCCGAGGTTTGCTCCTTTTCGCCGACGTGGTAGAACATCCGCAAAAACAACTTTTTGAGAACCAGGGGCAGAAGCCTGACGAGGGGCAGCACGACCCCCCTCAGGTTGCCGTTGATCTGCTGGCGGATACTCCGGGCGTTTACCTCGATTTGCATGAAATGATGCACCTTTTCAAAGACCTCCTCGGGACTCCACTCCCCCAGGCGGGGGTCCAGCTCCAGGGGAATGGTCATGAAAAAGTTCAGGAGGGTTTTGCTCTCGTAGAGTTTTCGCAAATTGATGGGGATATAGAGCCGCAGAGGACCGGAAGGTTTTTTGCCCTGGGCCTTGACCTGAAAGAACACTTCCTGCCAGGCCAAAAAAAGAACCCCGATCAGGAACTCGGTGAGGGTCAAACCCCGTTCCTTGGCTCGGGCCAGGGCGAGGTCCAGCGGAACGAAGCCGAGAGTGGCCCGGTATTGACCGCGGGGAAGCATCCGGCCGGGGTGCTGGAAGGCGCGCGATCGAGTCGGCGGCAGGGGGATGTCGGGATCGTACGGCAGTGTGGCGTAACTGTCCTCGGCCTCGTGGGGGTGAACGGCCGATCCGGGGCGGGGAATATCCCCATAGTCGGCACAATCGATGCCGTAAAGGTAAAAGTACTCCGCTAAAAGAGCCCGTAAAAAGGTCAGTGCCCCGGTACCGTCGGTCAGGGCGTGGTGAAACTCGATGGACAGGCGGGTTTTGTACAGTCGGACACGCATGGGGTGGCGTGAGGGAGCGTCCCGGGACAGGGGAAGGTTGGGGTTGGCCGAATCGGGCAAGACCAGAAGGGGATGGCGGGCCGGGACGAAGGTGTGCCAGAAGAGGTTTTCCACCACCTCGACGTTAAAATAGGGAAATCGGGGCAGGATACGGTCCAGGGCTTCCTGTACAAGTCCCTTGAGCGGTTCGTGATCCAAAATGGCAGAGAGTCGGAACAGGCCGGTGATGCGATCGCTTTGGACGGCGGGAAAGAGGTTGCCCACGTTGTCCAGGCGGGACCAGCCTTTCTCGTTGATTTCCAGTTTCATGGCCCTCATTTTACACCAGGCATGCGTTCAGAGCGAGTGGGAAGGCGGGGACGGTTTTTCGGAAAGGCGATACTTGCCAAAGAACATCAGCACCAGGGCACTGAACGCCGAGAGGGCGGCCCACCACCAAAACCCGGCGAAGTCGTAACGATGCTGTGCGGGAAAAAGGGTGGCCGCGCTGGCCCAGCCGGCAAGGAAGTTGCCTGCCATCACGGCAATACCATCGATCCAGAAACTGTAGAGCAGTTGCCCCTGGGATCGGTATTGGGAAGGCGTGATGTGGTCCAGGTACACGAAGGCATTGGAGAAGAAGAAGGCAAAACCCAGACCATGGAGGGCGATGGCGAAAAGGGTCAGCCCAAGGTTGCCGTTAACTCCGGTCAGGATCAACAGCGCAAAGCGGCTAAGCTGCCCCAGGGCTCCGACAAGGAAAAGGGGCTTGAATCCCACCCGTTTGAGCCAGCGGCCCATGAACACCATGAAAAAAATTTCGAGGCCCTGGCCCAGGCTCAGGAGGGGGAGAAAGAGGGGCTCCGGGACACCATAAGTGGAGAGCTGGAAGCTCACTCCAAAAAAATAGTAACGATCCAGGGCAGAAAGGACCAGACTGGCCCAGAAGAAAAAAAGGAGGCTCGGAGTAAAGATTTTCCGGGCATTGGCCGGACGCAGGAGGGCGGTGAGGTCTTTGAGCTCGAAGAGGTGGGCGGGCTTCTTTCCGGGAAGGAGCAGAACCCAGAGGGCCAGGGCCAGACTGCCCAGGGCAGAAAGCCAGAGACAGGCCCGATACCCGAATTGGGGAAAGAGCGGCTGAAAGACCAGGGCAAAGCCCAAGCCCCCGCCGATCCAGCCCGCCGTACCAAAGAGCCGCACCGAAGCAAAGTCCTTTTCGGGGTCCTCCAGGTGTTTCAGAGCGATGCTGTTGGTGAGGGCAAAACTCGGCGCCTTGGTCATCATCAGGGCGAAGTAGGAAAAAAGCAGGGCCCAAAACTCGGTCACCACGGACATCAGCAGGGTGAAGACGACGCTGAGCAGGTTCAGGCCGAACAACAGACGTTCCGCACTGACCGTACGGTCGGCGAAGGGAAGGGCGAGAATCGGGGCGATGATGGAGGCCAGGGCCCCCATCCCGATGATGAAGCCCGTTTCCGGTCCGCTAAGACCCAGGTCCCGAAAGAGCAGAAGGCTCAGAACCGGAAAAACAGAACCCAGCGCAAAATAATGAAGGAATAGCATGGACGCCAGGGATCGCTTCATGCAGACAATTTGGTGCTTCGCGCTGGTCTGGTCAAGAAGACGTTCTGAGTTTATTCTAAAGAGGTATGAAAATCAGGAAAGAGAAGCTCAAGACCTTCGTCATCGATACAAATGTGTTCATCCATCGACCTGATGCGCTCTACAGCTTCCGAGACAGCGAAATCGTGATCCCGGTTTGGGTGCTGGAGGAACTCGACAGGCTCAAAAACGGCCCCGAAGAACGCGCACGAAATGCCCGCAGTGCTATCCGTATCATCGATAACCTGGCAAAAAGGGGCAGTCTTTCCCAGGGGGTCCGGATCCCCGACATCAATTCCATCCTCAGGATCGAATTGAACTACGCCGAAAAGACCGGGTTCGATCTCGACCTGGGGCGAACCGACAACAAAATCATCCTCTGCGCTTACGCCCTCCAGAACCAGGGCAAAAACGTGTTCTTCGTCAGCAAGGACATCAATGCCCGGGTCAAGGCCATTGCCATCGGCTTGCACGGGGTGGATTACGAAAAGCAAAAGATCAACATCGATGCCCTCTACTCCGGCTTTGAAGAGTGGGAGGTGAACGCCGAGGTGTTCACCCAGCTGGAAGCCGAGGGGGTCATCGCTCCGGAGCGGGAGTTTTTGGACAATCAGTTTGTCCAGGTCTGCGTGCGCGGACAAAAGACTTTTTTCCTTACCCGGTACAGCAAGTCGGAGCGTACCCTGAAAAGGCTTCCCCCCGGATCACCTTTGGTGACAGGGATTCGGCCCCTGAACGTTCGGCAGCAACTGGCCTTCGACCTGCTCCTCGATCCCGCCATTCAGCTGGTGACTCTGGTCGGCAAGGCCGGCACCGGAAAGACCCTCCTGGCCATCGCGGCCGGGCTGAGTCAGGTCATGGAACAGAAGCTCTACAACCGGCTACTGGTGAGCCGGCCCGTCATTCCGATGGGCAAGGACATCGGGTATCTTCCCGGCGGTAAGGACGAGAAGCTGGCCAACTGGATGCTTCCCCTCTTCGACAACCTCGATTTTCTGACGAGCATGGGCCACTCCCAAAACTTCAAGAGCGCGGATCAGCTCATCAAAAACAAGGTGATCGAGATCGAGGCGCTCACCTTCATTCGGGGGCGCAGTCTGCCGAAACAGTTCATCATCATCGACGAGGCTCAAAATCTTAGCCCGCACGAGGTCAAGACCATCGTCAGCCGGGCCGGCCGGGACAGCAAGATGGTGCTCACCGGCGATCCTTACCAAATCGACAATCCCTACCTCGATGCGGGATCCAACGGCCTGAGCTACCTGGTGGAAACCTTCAAGGGGCAAAGTCTGTTCGGTCACATCACCCTGGACAAGAGCGAGCGCAGTCCCCTGGCCGAACTCGCCGCGGAGTTGCTGTGAGAATCAACAATGGGTTCTTCCGTGCCGAAAAGCTAAGAGGTATGAAACGCATGGGATGGAAGCTGTCGATTGTTGTCTTATTTTTCCTGTCCGCGGGCCAGGTTTTTGCCCAGGTCCATTTTTCCGATCTGTCTCTGAGTTCGGATGAAAAGTTGGTTTTCAAGGTGACCTACACGGAGAGGAGCGGCATTCCCTCCTACACTCACTTTGTCATGGACATGAAGACTTCCGAAATGGAGGCCCTGAGTTTCGTACCCGATCGGCTCCAATACGTCTCCCAGGTCAATTTGGTTCAGTTCCAAAACCGCTACGGGCTGTTTCGCCTCGATCAGGGGGGCGAGGTCGGCGTCATCAGTCGGGAAGCCTTTCTGAAAGGTGTTCCCCTGGATGCCGGATTGAGCCTGCCCATCCAGACCTCGCCGGACGGTAAGTGGTTGCTGTTCCAGTTTCCTTCGGATCTGATCCGCGGGGACCTCATCCTCTATGAAATCGAAACCCGAAAAAGTTACACGGTAAGTTCCGGTATGATTCAATCCTTTCGGGAGGTGCCGGCGCGTTGGTCGGCCGACAGCCAGTTCTTCGTTTACGTTCGTGATGGCATGGTCTACTACTTCTCCTTGAGGCAATTGCGCGAGAACCGCATCCCCATCGAATTGATGAGGAGCCTGGGCAGGGGATCGCTGACCGGAGTCCAATGGATCGACGATGGAAGCCTGCTTTTGGCCCAGGGGCAGGTGATCTTCCGTATCCTTCCCGAAGAGTTCTTCACCCTGAGCCTTTACGGGGGGTTGCTCCGGACCTGGGGCATCGTGGCGCGCCTGCCGCATTCCTTCGATCCGAACAGGGACCAGTTCTGGCTGAGCCTGGACCGTCGCTGGGTTTTGTACTCCCTCGGCGGCCGTGGATTGTTCCTGTACCCATTCGATAACATCGATTTTTATCTCAATACGGATTATGTCACCAGCTACCTGCCCCTTCCCGGCGGCATGCAAATCCATAAGGCGTTGTGGACCCCGGAAAACGGTGCCGTCGTGTTGGTGTCCGCCCTTCAGCAGGGAAAGACGATCTACCAGGCTTTGGTGGTCAAACCCGAGGGCGTCAAGGTGATTGCGGGACCTCAGGAGTCGGCCATCCTCGACGTGGTGAGCTCGCCTCAGGGGGGATGGGTTGCCGTGATCGAGCACGAGGGGGCGCGAATCTTCAACCCCAGGACCTGGGAGACGACCAAAAAACTGGAGCACGTCGGTGTCCGATGCGGGGTGTGGATTTCGGATCAAAAACTCGTTCTGGGCGGCAGATTCTCCACGATCGAGTACGATCTCGAAAAGGATCAAAATAGGATCCTCATCCTCGGTCAGTTGGACCAGGTGGGATTTTTGCCCGATCAGTCGATTGGGGCGATTCAGGGCGAGAACCACTACCTTTACAAGGGCAAGGGCCGCTGGGAAAAAGTGGACCAGGTCGTGATCCTACCCGCTGTGACGGTGAACACCAAAAACCGTGTTTACACCGAGGATTTGGCAGGGGGCCCCTATCGGAACATGATCTATGCGCGCAACCTCGAAGGCTTCGGTACTCGGGCCCTCCTGCCGGCGCCGGCGCGCAACTACGAGCCCTTCCCCGAGCGGGAATCCACAGCTGGCCGTGACATTTTCACCAACGGGTCGCGGCTTCGGGCCCGCCAGATCACTTTAGTGATCGATGCCGAGGTGGAGGACGAGGGATTTACCGAGGCCCTCCGATCTCTGGCCGACTGGTGGTACCGAACCACCTTCTTCATCAACGGCGAGTTTCTGAGGCGAAATCCGGGAGCGGTAAGGGAATTGAGCCATTCGGACCACGAAGTGGGGAACATGTTCATCATGAGTTTCAACATGGCGGACCCTCGATTCTCCATCGATCGGGACTTCATCCGGCGCGGCCTTGCCAGGCTCGAAGACGATTACAACGCCATAACCGGAAAGGAGCTGAGTCTGTTCTGGCACAGCCCGGGATACTACGTGAGCTCCCAAATCATCCTGGGCGGCAAGGACGCCAATTATCAGTTCGTTTCCCGGGATGTGGAGCTGGTAGGCCGGGGGCGGGATGTTGACACGATCAATTTTCTGGAACAGATTTTAAAGAGCAAAAAGCCGGGAAGCATCATCCCCCTACCCCTGGGGCTCAAGGACGAGAAAACGGGCGAGAGTGTGTTTCGGCACCTCGACGTGCTGTTGAATGCACTGACCGTTCAAGGATACCGGGTGGTCCCGGTCTCGGTGTTGCGCGAAAGCCTGCGCTGATGGACCGAAAATTTTGATTCAAGTTGAGGGTTCGATCTGCCGATAAGGGTAACAGGCATCGAGCCAGGAGGGGTAACGATGAACGTGACGAGTAATCCAGTCAGTGCCTACCGCCAGACAACGGTCAAGACGGCGGGGCAGGGTAAGCTCATCGTCATGCTGTATGACGAGACCATTCGCCAAATCGACAAGGCGATCGAATTAATGCAAGCAAAATCAAAAAACATCGAGCAAATCCATAACGCCCTGGTCAAGGCGCAGGATGTGGTGACCGAGCTGATGGTGGGCCTCGATTTCGAACGCGGCGGCGAAATTGCCAAAAATCTCCTGAGCATTTACATCTATGTCAACGAGAGGCTCAGGGATTCCAACATCAAAAAGGTGATCCCGCCCGCTCAGGAGGCACGAAACATCATGGCCGAACTTCGAACCGCCTGGTCCCAGTTAGCCAACCAAGCCCCCGCCCCGAACGAACCCGAGGGTGGCATCAACATCGCAGGCTAAACGAATGGAGTCATTCGAGAAAGCTCAGCGGGTGGCCCTCATCCGCAAGCTCAAGGAACACCTCGAGCTTCAACGCAAAAAGTTCCAGGATTATCTGAGGGTCCTGGACCAGGAGAAACGGAGTATCGAGGATGGCCGCATCGAGGACCTCGAGGAACAGATCACCCTCGAGGAAAATCTCGTCCGGGAAATCGTGTCGGTCCAGAAAGTGATCGTCCCCATGGAGGAGATCTATAAATCGACCCACGGAGAGGACGAGGAACTAAAAAGCATTCAGGACCATCTGAACCAATTGGCCAAAACGGCTGCCGAGCGCAACAAGGCCAACCGGCTGATGCTCTCCAGCCGTATCGAAGAAATCCGGCTGCAAATGGCCCAACTCAAGCCCAGACCTGGTGCCCGCTATTATCAAAACGAGGCGTTTACAAGAGGCCGCGTCGACATCACCACATGAAGCCCTTTCTCATCGTCGATAGCTTCGGCCTCATTTTCCGAGCCCATTATGCACAATACACCCGGCCACTGACCAACCCCGCGGGCCGCAACATCTCGGCCTGGTTTGGATTTTTCAAAACAGTCTTCGCCGCCGTTCAGACCTACCGCCCCCAGGCCGTCCTCTTCGCTTTGGAGAGCGAGACACCTACCTGGAGGGTTCAAACCTACGCAAAGTACAAGGAAAACCGGCAGGAAACACCCCCGGACCTCGTCGAACAGATCCCGCTGATTCTGGAAACCATGGAGGGGTTGGGGTGGCCGATGCTCAAAATCGACGGTTACGAGGCCGACGATTGCATTGCAAGTTTTGCAACACAATGCCTCAAAACCGGAAACGAACTTTTTATCCTCTCCGGGGATAAGGACCTGATGCAGCTGGTGGGCGGCCCGATCAAGATGCTCAAGCCCGGCAAGGCGGGATTGGAGGAGCTGGATGCCGATGGGGTGTTCCAGGAGAAGGGCGTTCGGCCCGATCAGATCCTGGACTACCTGAGCATGGTGGGCGACTCCTCCGATAACCTTCCGGGGGTCAAAGGGATCGGAGAAAAAACGGCGCAGGAACTCATTCGCCAGTACGAAAGCTGGGACAACATTTACCGCCACCTCGAGGAGCTCAAACCCGGGGTGCGAAAGAACCTCGAAGCCGGGAAGGAAAGCGGGGAGCTTACCCGCAGGCTGGTCACGTTACGAACCGATCTGGATCTGGGACTTGGACTGGGCGAGCTCGATCTGAGGGTCAGGAATCCTCAGAAGCTCCTCGACATTTTCCAAACACAAAATGCCAGGACCTTGATGACCTCGCTGAGGGAGCTTTTGAACGAACCGGCTCCGGGCGAGCTGTTTGCCGATTCGGAGTCGCGGCCCACTACGGTAAAACCTTCATCGACAGAGGTTCATGGTGAGTACCGGTATGTGCTGAATCCGAAAGAACTTCAGGACCTACTGGAACGGGCCGCCCAAGCCGGGGTCGTCGCCCTGGATACCGAGACCACGGGACTGGATCCCCGGCGCAGCGAATGGCTGGGGTTTTCGTTTTGTTTTCAACGTGGCGTTGCGTACTGGATTCCGGCGGATCGCTACGACCTCGAGGTCCTGCGAACTCTTTTAGCGGATTTTTTTGCCAGGCCCGGGTTGCGGGTGGTCGCTCAGAACTGGAATTACGACTGGCATGTGTTCCAGACCCTCGGACTGAGGCCGCCTTCGGTCTGGTTCGATACCATGACCGCTGCCTGGCTTTTGGACGTGAACCGTAACGGATACAAGCTGGAAGACCTGGCCCTGCAGTACCTGGGGCTGGCGGCACAGGACTACAAGAGCCTGGTCCCCAAGGGCAAGACCTTGAAGGACCTCGATGTGGAGGAAGTGACCCGCTATGCTGCCAAGGATGCCGACTTCACGCTGAGACTCTACGAATGTTTTTTGCCGATGCTTCGGGCCCAGGGCCTCGAAAAACTTTTCTTTGAATTGGAAATCCCTGTCCAAAACCTGCTCTGTCGCATGGAGTGGCGGGGCATCCTCCTGGATACCGACGTCCTCGAACAGCTGAGCCTCCGCTTCGACACCACCATCCGAGAGCTCGAGCGCGAGGCCCATCGCCTGGCCGGGCACGAGTTCAACCTGGGCAGCACAAAGCAGCTTCAGGAGGTGCTGTTTGAAGAACGCAAGCTCAACCCTGGCCGCAAGACCCGAACGGGGCTTTCCACCGATTCGGAGACCCTGGAGGAGTTGGCCGCCCTCGATCCCCTTCCCGAGGTCATTTTGCGTTACCGTCAGTTCACCAAGCTGAAGTCCACCTACGTGGACACCTTACCGCAGCTCGTCAACCCGACGACGGGCCGGATCCATACTAGTTTTTACATCACGGGAACGGCGACGGGCCGCCTGTCCAGCAAGGACCCGAATTTACAAAACATCCCCATCCGCGACGAGGAAGGGCGGGCTATCCGAAGTGCCTTCCGCGCTCCGGAGGGCTTTCGGTTGATCAGTGCCGACTACAGCCAGATCGAACTGGTGGTGTTGGCGCACTTCAGCGAGGATCCCATCCTGGTCGATGCCTTCCGCCAGGGACAGGACATCCACCGCAGAACGGCGGCCCTGGTGTTCAACGTTGCCGAGGACCAGGTGAGCCCCAATCAGCGGCGGGCGGCCAAGGCGGTGAACTTCGGCATCATTTACGGGATGAGCGCCTTCCGACTGGCTCGTGAGCTGGGGATCTCTCGAACGGAGGCAGCCTCGATCATCGACCAATACTTCGAGAGGCTGGGAAGGGTGCGAATGTGGATAGATCAGACGATTACTGCGGCCCGAAAAAACGGCTACGTCGAGACCCTTTTTGGCCGCCGCCGCGCCGTTTCCCTGATCACGAGCGTCAATCAGACCGAGCGCCAGGCAGGGGAGCGCATGGCGGTCAATAGCATCATCCAGGGCTCGGCCGCGGACATCATGAAAAAGGCCATGCTCGAGGTGGATAAATCCCTTAGCGGTAACTATCCCGAGGCCGCCCTCCTCCTTCAGGTCCACGACGAATTGCTCCTGGAATGCCCCGAGGGGCAGGTCGCGGAAGTGGCCGAATCGGTCCGGAAAGCCATGGAAGGGGCCGTGGAACTCCGGCTACCGCTCCGGGTAAGTGTGGAAGTGGCCCACCGCTGGGGTGAGCTTCATTGAATCTCCCCAGAGTCGTCGGGTTGGCCGGTCCCTACTGCGCCGGCAAGAACAGTCTCCTGCCGTTTTTTACAGGCATGGGCTACGAGGTCCTGGACCTGGACAAGATCGGGCACCGGGTCCTCGAAATGGAGAAGGATCAGCTGGTCCGTTCTTTTGGTCCGGCGATCGTTCAAGAAAATCACGTCGATCGGCGGAAACTCGGTGAGCTGGTGTTTCGGTCCCGGCGGCTACTCAGGAAATTAGAAATCCTTGTCCATCCGCAGATGAGGACAGAGGTGATCCAGAGCCTCAGCAGCCATCCCACCGTCAATTACGTCCTCAACGCCGCCATCCTGTTTCGGCTGGGACTTGACAAACTCTGCGACCTCGTCGTCTGGGTGGATTCCCCCTGGTGGTTGCGGCTCATCCGGGGACTCAAACGGGATGGACTTGGGCTGGCTCGGACCCTTCCTCGAGTCTTTGCACAGAAACAAAACCTCAAGGCCCTGCGTGCCGATTCCGATATTCTAACTGTAACGAACCGAGGTGGCCTGGAGCACACGCTCCAGGAACTGAGGGAGGAGTGGGAGAAACGATATGGCGCAAAATAAGGGGTTGATCATTCTCGTCACGACCGTTGCCGTGATGACACTGGCTGTGGGGTTGGGGCTGTTTTTGTTTTTGCCCCGATCGGCCGAGTTGACCCAACAAGACCAGAAACCCCAGGTAATCAGGGTCAACGTTTTGCAGGAAGAAACCCCAAGTACTCCCGCCACCGAGCAAACCGACAATCAAGATCGACAGAGCACACCCCCGGCCACGGTTCAGAGTCCCATCGAGGTTCCGGGTGACACCGGCCTGCTCCGAGCCCCCCCTGCGCCCATCCCTACCGCGCCGAATCAGTTAACGCAGGAAACCCCCAATCGTCGGGCCGAACCTGCCTCCCCCGCAAGCTCCGAGGAGCCGAATTGGACCCGGCCAACCACCGCACGGAATACTCCCAGTCGGGGAACGGAACCATCGACCAGGACCGACCGCTCCCGGCAGGCAAGCACGCCGACCTCCCTTCAACCAGCGACACGTTCCGCTGTTTCCCCATCCAACACGTTTTGGGTCCAGGTTGGGGCCTTCCAGTCCCAGACCCAGGCCGAAACCGCTTCGTCGCGGCTGAGCAGCCGGGGATGGCACGCCACGATTACGACTTTCCGATCGGGTTCCGGGACTCTTTACCGCGTTCGATTGGGCCCCTGGCAGAACAAACAGGATGCCGAGAGTTTCCTGAACCGACTCAAAAATACCGGCGGCTGGGCGGGAGCCTACGTGGTTCGCGGCGGCTGATCCACCATTCCTGTGTCCCCTCCTGGGCCTCGGGACTCAGTCTCGGGGCCTTTTTCGTTCAAGAAGGCCAGGAGTTCACCCAGGGACTTTTCCAGATGGACAACCTGGTGCATGAGTTCCAATACCTCGAGCTGGGCCACCAGGTGCCGGACCCCGGAGGAAGGTTTTCGGAGAAGCCGTTGAATGGCGGATTTGGTTTTTCGCCGGAGATTGTGGATGGCCTGGCTGAGGTTATCCACAACAGGGACATCCCCGTTCCATGCCTTTCCCAACAGAAGATCTTGATTGTAGCGTTCAATGTCCAACAAAAAAGACAGGTAGCGGTAAAGACGGCGGATGATTTTGCGAAAGTGAAACTCGCGGCTGCCGATGTGTTTCGCCACGATGCGAAAAACTCTTTCCAGGAGCTGTCCGATCGTCTCGATGTTGACTCCGAGGGACTGCAAGGTTTGCAACTCCCTTGCCTGGTGCTGGGTGGTTTGGTAAGTCAGCGACAGGGTGAGCTTTTGTTGATAGGAAGCGAGATTTTCCTTGAATTGTCCGGTCAAAAGATGAAACCGATCGCCCGTTTCACCGCTGAGTTTGGGGCTCTGCGTCAAATCCATCAAGGCCAGAAGCATGCCGTACGTTCCCTCCAGAAGCTGCGACGCCAGGGACTTGTAGGCCAGGATGTTACTCTCCATGGAGTGGGAGGGCTGGGAGGGGCCCTTGCCCTCGGGGATCAACGCCGAAATCCTACACGCGAGGGAATCGAGGAGAGGCAACAAGAGGTAAATGAGCACCGTGTTCGTCAGTTGATGAACGCCGGAAAAAATCGCCACCAGCAGAGGATAAGCGCCTGGACCGATGCTTACCCAAACCATCCCGGTGCCGAAGATCGTTTCAAAAAGGGGGATCAAGGTGAGACCGGATAAGGCCGCCATCGCCTGGATTTGTGCCTGCACCAGGATGGTGACTCTTCCCCGGGATTTCATGTTTTGAAAGAAGAGCAAGGGTTCTATCAGGGATCCGAGAAAGGCAAAGGTGACCATCGTCAGACCAGATGACAAGCCGATCCACCCACGGTAGCCAAGAATCATGGCCAGGACAGGGGCCGCAAGATTGGAACGGAACACGGCGCCGAGAGCCACCCCGGCCAGTCCGAAAAAGATCAGACCGACACCCCTGGTGGATATCCAGCGGATCAAGGCCATGGCCTCGGGGTCACGCCCCAACAGGGAAGGCCCCCCATTGAGGAGTTCCAGGCCCAGAAAAATCAGACCCCAGCCCATCAACAAATCGCCCCAGGTATTGCGAGCCAGGACATACGATTGAAAGAAAGGCAGTCCCAGCGTGGCCAAAAGCAATCCGAGCAAGGCCCAGTTCCCCAGAAGCACGGAAGGAACAAAGACTACGACCATCAAAGCCATTCCCAAAAAAGTTCCCAAAACCAGGGAATAGACCCTGTTTTTATCCAGAAAGCCCAGATCGTTGAGACAGGCCATGAACAGTCGGTTGGAAACCGGGGATAACGTGATCAGGGTAGCTCCCAAACCCAGGATTAGGGAGTGAAGGCCGGAAAGTCCGGGGCGAAGAAACCATTCTTTCAGACGGTGCTCCAAAAACCGGAACAGGGTCCGCGACACGAGCTGCAAGCCGTAAAAGATCACGGCCAGCGGGCCAACGAAAGAAAGTAATGAAATTAAAATCATTGCAAGTCCTGGAGAAAACCCGCATCCACACAGCGCTCGAGGAACGCCGCAAACCGTTTGCGGTGTCCCGGCATTTTGAAGGCGGTCTCGAAACCGTTTTCGGAATCGGTGTATTTGATGTCGCCGGAAAGATCGAGGTACTCCAGGGCAGTCTCCCTGCTCATGATAAAAGGAGGCTGGTGTTTGCTCAAGAGCAGGTAATTGAGGATGATGTTGCCGGTACGGTGATTGCCCTCGAGGAAGAGCTGAGGCTTGCTCAGGGATTTCGCGTAGAAACCGGCAGCCAGCTTGAAAGCGCCCTCGTCCTTACGATGTTTGAGGACCCAGTCCTTGATTTTGTCGATACGGTGCAAAAATTTTTTTCGCGTTTCGTTCAAGTGGTGGTAATACTCCTGCCGTTTCTGCGGGTGGGTGCCGCACAGGACGATGTGGTTGAGTTCCAAAAGATGATGCAGACCCGAGGGAAGGAAAAGATCGATATCGTTTCCCAAAAGGTGGTTGAGAAAGTCATAAGCTTCGATGATGTTCATTTTCATCTCGGGGGTGAAAGTTTCCCGCTTGGTCGTCAATTGCTGATTGATGCTGTCGAAATGTTTGCGAAAAAGCTCCAGGGAGGCATCGATTTTTTTGAGGTCAAATCTCGGGTACATGCCAGGATCCTACACTGTCTTTGGTGCAAAGATAAGCCCTGAAGGCTTTTCAAGACAGGCGTTTGAGATTAAAATGGGGCAGGAGTGAACCATGAAACGTTATATCCTGTGGATGATCAATGTGGGTTTGGTGATTGCGGTCCTACTATCCTGCGGACAGACGGTCGAAGTCCGGCGCGATCCCCTTAGCCTCAAAAAGGTTCCGGGCCGTCTGGTCGGGGTCACACCCGTGATGGAACTTCCCGACCTTGCAGCCGAGTATGGGATCATCACCGACATGGACGGCGACGGTTACGATGAATGGGTGCTGGTCTTTTTTGCCGGCACCGATGAGGTCATCGACCATTATGCCATCACCCTTTACGAAAAAAAGGGAAACGAATGGATCCTGACCGATTGGCTGGACAGCAAGGATCCGGCCCTTCCCAAATTTTTCACCGAAACCACTCCCGATCTGCCTGCCAGTGTGGACATCATTCCCGAGTGGCTGGCGAAGTTGCCCGCGCCCCGCGGACAAGGGTGGACCGGAGAGGCGCTCAACCTGTGGGAAAACCGTCCCCGAGTGGCCTTGCCCATCGCCAATCTGGATGGTAGGGCGGGTAACGAAGTCATCGTTCCCCTGACGGGCTTCAACGAATGGAGGCTCCTGGTCCTGACCAAGGTCGATGGCCGGCTTCAAATCCTGGACAAGGTCGAAGGCTTGGAACTTCAAGGGGAAGTTCGTTAGATCAAAAGTCCCGAAGAAGGCGGACATCGGTTCTGAGACCGCTGGGGAGAATGTCGACCACACGAACACCGGGGGGTCTCTCGTCCATTCCGAACTCCTTCGCATCGGGCCAGATTTGGTAAAGCAGGCTGGGGGTGAGGAGAACGGTCAGGGAACCGTGGCTGATCACCCGGTCGACGTGGTAGTGCCCGCAGAATACCAGGGCACCCCCGGCGTAATCGAGGATCTTGAGCAGCCGCTGATTGTTTCGGAGAGGGTAGTTGGTATCCATGAATCCCACCCCGGTCTCCACAGGTGAGTGGTGGATGAAGACCATGCGGGGTGATCGAAGGCTGCGAATCTTGTCCTGTACCCACTGAGCCTGGGCCTCACTGAGGATGCCGAGGGCGCTGTCCAGAAACAGGGCGGGGTGACCGGGAAGAACCTCGGCCTCGTAATAAAGCTCACCGTTGTGAAGGTGTTCCTCCAACCCGAACACCTTGGCCAAAAGCGGCGAATCGTCGTGGTTGCCCGAAATCACGAAGGTCCTGATTCCCACCTCCTCGGTTTTTTCCCGTATATAACGGTAAATGTCTTCGCTCGGCTCCTCCATCGCCAGATCGCCGTTGAGCACCAGGGCCTGAGCATCGAGCTTTTCCAGAATCTTGAGACTGTTTTCGAAACGCTTGCGGATGTCTACCCCTTTGGGCATGACGTGGGAGGGGCCGATGTGAATATCCGTAATCACGACGATTCTGCCAGGCATCTTTTTTATTTTCGGCAGAATTATCGGAAATACCAGCGTTTCCGTCGGTCAAGGTTTGGTTGGGCTCGGGACCCGATCCTGAAAGGGCGGAACAGATCGCGGCGACGGTATCGCCGCCGCGGGCGATGGTGTCCACGACGGCGCCCCGATGGAGGTGACGGGAGTTGAACCCGCGTCCTGAAAGTCGGCCCGCAAGCGTCTACAGGGTTAGCCGGGCACTTGGATCACGGAAGGGTGTTAGGCGGTCCGGCGGGCCGCAACCTTCCCATGGCCGCCTGGGTGTCGCGCATACGCGGCGGCCGCCGCATGCACCAAGCCCCGTTTTGCGCTGGGAAGCGGAACCCTCGGGGCGGCGGTTTCCGTATCCCACTCACCGCAATTAAGCGGCGAGGGCGAAGTTGTCTTCGGCCGTTGTATTTTTGCCAAGTTAATGAGGTTGGCGCTCACCCTGCAACCTGCGCTCCGGAAGCTCCCAGTCGAAACCGGTACACCCCCAAAACGACAGAATTATAGCACAAAAAGTTCGTTTTGTCCAGAGGGCCTTTGACTAGATGGCCACGGCACCCAGGGCTTCCAGAAAGAGGCGGTCGGCAGTGTCCCGGTCTACCTCCTTGAAGAGCACCTGATCGATACCAGGTGCCTGGTAGACGGCTGTAAAGCTCGTGCCGCGGACGGAGGTCAATACAGCGGTTCCATCCGTCCTTCCCTGAAGGAAAAGTTCCCCACCAGTTCGGATCTTGAACGTGACCTTGAAGCCCTCCCGGAAATCCTGCTGCCGAAGGTGGACACAGGATACCGGCCCTCCCTGAGGATCGACGGCATTGCAAGCCCCCTTGAATTCGGCCCATTTGCCCTGCCAGTTCAGTTTGGACCGAAGCCAGGCAAAGTAGAAAAAGGCCTCGGCGGGCGAGCCACCTTCCAGGCTCACCTGGCTGAGCTGGGGCAAGAGCTCGCGGTTTTCGGTGGGGTTAAAAAGTTGCGCCGTCAACTTGAACAAGGGATAAAGGCTTTGCCAGGCAACGTCATCGAGGGGAAGGCGGTTCAATCCGCCCTGGCGGAGAAAGTCCTGGTAAAACTGCAGAAAGTTGGCGTCGCTGCGGCTGTCCACCAGGAGATGGTCGCCTTGGTCTTCGAGAAGGTTGATGATTTCGTCCGCTTTGTTACCCAGGTCCTTCAGCCACCAGATGTACACAGGGATTTCTTTGATCAAAAGGGGGATCCAGGTTCCCGGAGATTGACCGCTCTTGTCAGGGCCGCTGGAAATCAGGATTTCCTGAATGCACACTTCGCGCCCCTCCCAATCTTCCACACAACGGGCACTGACGTCGATCCTCGTCTCCGCCTGAGCTTCGACGATGTGAATCACCCGCGCGGGCCTCTTGCCGAGTAGTCCATTGACCGCTGTTTCCACAATAGAGCCGTGCTGGGGTTGGGCGTAGATCACCAGGTTAAACAGGCTGGTACGTGCTTCGTTGGGGCTCACCTCGCCCTGGATGCGGCGCAGCTGGCGTTCAATTTCGGCAGGGCTGGGCAGTTTGTTCATAGTTTCCTCCATTTTTTGCCGCGGTGGTTCAAGAGGGCTTTGGCATCCTCCGGTCCTGCCGACCCTGCGGGGTAGGACGCCATCGGGGTCTGGTTTTGAGACCAGCCCTGGAGGATCCGAGTGATAAAGGCCCAGCTGGTTTCCACCTCGTCTCGGCGGGTATAGAGCGTACTGTCCCCGACCATGCAGTCAAGCAAAAGCCGCTCGTAAGCCTCGGGGGTCGTGTCTCCGAAGGCGCTCCCGTAAGCGAAGTCCATGTTGACGGGTCTTACCGTGGTGATGTAACCGGGGACCTTGGAGTTGACGTTCCAGCTGATGCCCTCTTCCGGTTGGATGTGGATGATCAGCGAGTTGGGAGGGGGGAGTTGGCCGCCGGTGCGGAAGAGCTGATGCGGTGGCTCCTTGAAGTACACCGCGATTTCGGTGGACTTTCGGGAAAGCCTTTTCCCGGTACGCACGTAAATCGGGACGCCCGCCCACCTCCAGTTGTCGATGCCCAGTTCCAGGGCCACGTAGGTCTCGGTCATGCTGTCCGGAGCCACGCCGTTTTCCTGTCGATAGCCCGGGACCTCCTCACCCTCGATCACCCCCTGAGAATACTGGGCACGAACTGTGTAACGGTTGACCTCGCGGAAGGTGATCGGCCGCAAAGATTTCAGAATCTTGACTTTTTCGCTTCGGATGGCTTCGGCGCTGAGTTCGCCGGGGTGTTCCATGGTGAGCAATGTCAAAAGCTGAAAAGCGTGGTTCTGGATCATGTCGCGCAGGGCTCCGCTCGATTCGTAGTAGTTGCCGCGGGTCCCGACCCCGATGGATTCGGCGATGGTGATCTGGATGTGGTCGACAAAGTGGTTGTTCCAGAGTGGCTCAAAAATGTTGTTGCAAAAGCGAAGCACCAGTAGGTTCTGCACCGTTTCCTTACCGAGGTAATGATCGATGCGGTAGATCTGGCTCTCGTCGAACCAGGCAGCGAGTTGGGTGTTGAGTTCTTTGGCACTGGCAAGGTCCCGACCGATGGGCTTTTCCACGATGATGCGGGAATAGCCCCCCGGTGGGGCATGGTGATGGCCCGCCCTACCCAGGTTTTCGATGATGGCAGGATATTCATTAGGTGGCGTGCTGAGGTAGAAGATCCGGCCCTCCATTCCCTGGGCCGCCGCCTCGATTTGAGCGTAGCCCTCAGGGTTATCGAAGGTCGATGAAATGTAGTCGAGTTTTTCCAGAAAAGCATCCTTGACTGCCGTGCTGGCTGCCCTGGCCGGTCCGTGATCCAACATCGAACGAGCTTCGTTTTGAAAGAATTCCCGGGTCCAGGGGCGGCGGGCAAATCCGATGATGCGAAAATGACTGATGATACCCTTGGTGAAAAGGGAAAAGAGGGCGGGAATGAGTTTTTTCCGGGTCAAATCCCCCGTAGCTCCGAAGATGTAGAGAGCGAAGGAGCCAGGTTCCCTGGCGAAGGTCAAACCGTCGAGAAGAGGATTGGTGCTCATAGTGTTAAGGTTATTATCAGAATGCGCGGCTGACAAGGTGGCCGCAACAGACTTCACGAAAAAAATGCTCATCAGTAGGATGGGGTCATGAAAAGAGTGCTGTTCGTTTGCCTTGGAAACATCTGCCGTTCCCCGATGGCTCAGGGGGCGATGGAGCATTTTATCGAAACCCGCGGCCTGAAAGACAAGCTCACCTGTGACTCTGCGGGAACCGGCAGCTGGCATACCGGGGAACTGCCCGACCGGCGTACCCTCGCCACGCTTCGATCGAAGGGCATCACCCTGAACCACCGGGCGAGAACCCTGAGCCCCAGGGATTTTCAACAATTCGATCTAATTTTGACCGTGGATCGCGACATTCACCGCCAGGTGCTGCGCGAAGCCTCCGAATCTGACCGCAAAAAAGTGAGGATGTATCGGGACTTCGACCCAGCTGGCGCCGGCGATCTGGAGGATCCCTACTACGGTACCCAGGCCGATTTTGAAGAAGTTTGGAGGATTTGCGAGCGAACCACGCCCGCCATCGCCGATTACCTCCTCGGTGGGTCAAATGTTAAATGATCGTTAGAAAATACCTTGACGAAAATTAAGCTTGGGTTGAAAATAGGGAAGCCTTGTAAAGGTGAAAATGTCAAAAAGAAAAAGGAGTGCCCTATGCAGATCAAAAAGCTCGTGGGCGTAGCCTTAGCCGCCCTGGCTTTGGTGATGTCCTGTGGTCCCGCCGGCGATGGTCCTAACACCATCCGCATCTGGACCGTGGAAGGTGAGTCGGACGGAGCCTACCAGTTCGTCGACAGCGTGGCTCAGGAATGGGCCAAGGCCAACAACATGGAGGTCATTGTCCAGAACTACAGCGTCGAGGACATGCGCGAGTCGTTCCAGACAGCCAGTCTGGCTGGCGGTGGAGCCCAATTGCTCTGGACGGTTAACGACCACATCGGTCCCTTCGTCAAGGGTAACCTCATCATGAGCATGGACGAGCTGCCCGGTATCAACGTGAAGGATTTCGTGGACAGCGCCATGGAGGCTGCTACCCTGCCCGGGACCAACAAATACTATGCCATCCCCGTGAGCTACGGTAACCACCTCATGCTCATGTACCACAAGGACCTGGTCCCTAATCCTCCCAAAACCACCGACGAGTTGATCACCATCGCCAAAAAGCTCACCGGGGGTGAACGTTACGGATTGGTGTTCAACCAGACCGAGCCCTTCTGGCTGGTGCCCTGGTTGGGCGGCTTTGGCGGCAAGGTCTTTGCCGACGACGGCGTGACTCCCACCCTGAACACTCCGCAGATGGTGGCGACCCTTCAATTCCTGCGTGATTTGAAATTCGTGCACAACATTCTCCCGAAGGAGAGCGACTACGCCGGTGCCGATACCATGTTCAAGGAAAAGAAGGCGGCCATGATCATCAATGGCGACTGGATCATGATGGACTACGCCCAGCAGTTTGGCGAGGGACTGGGTGTTGCCCGAATTCCCATGGTCAGTGCGACGGGTCTGTGGCCCCGACCCTACACCTCGGGTAAATACCTGATGGTCTCCGCCGCCATGCGCAATGAACCCGAAAAACTCCAGAAGATCATCAGCCTGATGCAGCATTTCACCAGCGTTCAAAACCAGGTGAAGCTCGTTGCCGAGCTGATTCGACTGCCCGGTCTCAAGAAGGTGATGGAACAGCCCAAGCTGATCGAGGACCCGCTCTTTGACCGCCTCCTCCGGGAAAGTTTCGTTCAGCTCGAGGTGGGAACCCCGATGCCGACCGTGGTCGAGATGCGTGCCAACTGGGACGCCATGCGGCCCAAAATGGCCGAGGTCATGAACGATCAGACCGCGCCCGCGGCTGCCGCTCAGGGAATGCAGCAACTTTCCGAGCAGACCATCCGCGCTACTCAGGGTAAATAAACACGCAAAACGGGGTGAGCTTGCTTACCCCGTTTTTTTCAAAAAGGAGAGTCCGATATGAATGAAGAAGTGCTCAAACGCCTTCTCACCAACATACCGAAAAGTTTGATAGATCCAACAAATATCGGCGCAGGTGTGTTGCCGGTGGTCGTGGGCTTCATCCTGGCCGCTGTCATCATCGAACTGCTGACCTACCTCGTTCTGGGAAAGCTGTTCCGCTCCAAGTACACCATCCCTTATATGTTGCTCATGCCCGCCGTGATCGGACTCCTCTTCCTGGTGGTCTATCCCATGGGGTTCGAATTGTATTTGGCGTTCACGAACATGCAGCTGGCCGAACCGTATTTTCGTAATCCACTCTTTGGGCCGGATCAGCTTTACAACAACCTCGTAGCACTTTTCACACAACCGGTGATCCGTGAAGAGTTTTTCTTTCCACTGTTCTTCCGAACCATGCTCTGGACCGTGCTCCAGGTTTCCGTCCATATCGCCGCCGGGCTGGGTTTAGCTCTCCTGTTGAACCGTGACATCAGGGGAAGGGGGATCTACCGGACCATCCTGGTCATACCCTGGGCCGTTCCCAACGTGGTGGCGGTACTTGCCTGGCGTGGTGAGTTTCATTTTCAGTACGGCGTGTTCAACAATCTCCTCAGGCTCGTCAATGCCGCGCCCATTCAATGGAAGGACGACGCTTTTTGGAACATCGTGGCGATGAACCTTACCAACTGGTGGTTGGGAATCCCGTTCATGATGGTTACGCTTTTGGGCGGGTTGCAGAGTATCCCGCACGATTATTACGAAGCGGCGGAAATCGACGGTGCCAACGCCTGGGGGCGTTTCCAAAACGTGACCCTGCCCATGTTGCAGCCCGTGCTGACCCCGTCCATGATCCTGGGTATTATCTGGACATTCAATAACTTCAACGTTCCCTTTTTTATCAATGAAAGGTCCCTGGCCACCTCGGACATCCTGGTAACGGCCCTGTACCGAGCCGCCTTCCAGGCTCCCAACCGCTATGGATTTGCGGCTGCCTTCGCCTTCGTGATCTTCTTCATCCTCTTCCTGCTTTCGTTGATTCAATTCAAGGTAACGGGAGTGGGAGAACAACTGGGTACCAAGAAAAAGAAAACCATCGTCGTGAAGAAACCGGTGGTCGAGCCCGCCGCGGAGGTGCAAGCATGAGGCCCCCAAAAAACAAACTGTTGCGAAAATTTTTCTTCAAAGCACGCGGGGACAGTCCTTTTGTCAAGACCATCATTCATCTGTCACTGATCTTGGTGTGCTTCATCATGAGCTATCCCGTGCTCCGGGTGGTCACCGTGTCTCTCCGAAGCGGCGACCGGCTACTCAACACGAGTCTTGACCTCATCCCCACAGACCGCATTCGGGTACCCAAGGGGTACACCGAAGCCGAGCTATTTGTCCAAAGGGAGCGCCCTTTTGAAGATATCGTGGATGAGAATGGCACTCTTATCGAGCGCGGCATCAAATCCGAAATTGAAATCGTCAATCGGAGACGGTCGGATCGCCGCCGTGTTCCGCGCGAGATCAAAATGCCCTTCTCCAACAAAGTCTATAAGCTCGAGACCTTCGAAGGTATGACCGATCGCGAATTGGAAATCATTCTCTACAGGAGTCCTACAAGAATCCAGGCGATCATGGATGAGGAAATTGCCAAGAGGCACGAATTCGTCGACGGCGTGATTACCTTTGATGATGGTGAAACCCGGCCTATTCGTTTACCAGCCGGGGCAACCAAGGATATGGTACAGCGGCAGGTTGAACTGCAATTTGCCGAGAACATTTACGGTGGTCGCTTGACCGCCGATTGGTTATCCTACACGGATCCCGACCTGCAACGCCGTCTCGACGAAGCTCGGCCCCTATACGACGAGCAAATGGCTTCCAGCGACCCGGAGGTCCGCGCCAAGGCCGATCCCGCCCTCGCGATCCAGTTCCAGCTTCTCAACCAGGTACGCGGTCTGGTGCGTCGAGGGACCATATCCGTCAACAACCAGGTATTCTACGAGGGCTTCATTCCCAACAACATCGATATCCGCGGTGTTCAGAACCAAATCCTCTACATCGTCGAAGACGCCCCCACCATCAGTTATTGGACGGCCACCTTCAGCAACTATCTGGACGTTTTGACCCAGGACGACTTCTTCCTCTGGATCTGGAACAGCCTCCTGATAACGGTGAGTACTGCCTTCCTGGGAGTGGCCCTGAGTTCCACCGGTGCCTACGCGTTCAGCCGGTTCGAGTTCCCGGGCCGAAAAGCAGGGCTCATCTTCCTGCTCACCACCCAAATGATCCCGGCGGGAATGTTGATGCTGCCGATCTGGATCATCGCCTTCAACCTGGGTCTGGTGGGGCAGTGGAGCGGTCTGGTGGTGGCCTACTCGGTCGGGTCCATCCCCTTCTCGATCTGGATCCTCAAGGGCTACTACGACACCATTCCCAAGGAGCTGGAGGAGGCCGCGACCATCGACGGGGCATCCAAGATGCAGACTTTCTTCGTGATCATGCTTCCCCTGGCGGCTCCGGCCCTGGCCATCGTGTTCCTGTTCAACTTCATGAACGCCTGGAACGATTACCTCCTGGCCAAGATCATGATCGAAAATCGGGACAAGTTCACCTGGCCGCTCGGTCTGGAGAGAATGCAGGGACAGTTCAACACCAAGTGGGGTGCCTTTGCGGCCGCCGCCATCATGGTGTCGTTCCCGGTGGTTGTCCTCTTCCTGTCCAGCAGCAAGTACCTGGTCAGCGGTCTCACCCTGGGATCGGTCAAGGGTTAAGGTCTCCCGAAAAAAAGTTCCGTGAGTACAGAACGGCCGCCCCCGTGGCGGCCGTTTCCGTTCTGAGGGTGTAGGGGCCGAGGCTCACGCTCCGAAAACCCCAGCGATCAAAGGCTTTTCGCTCATTCAAGGTCCATCCCCGTTCAGGGCCAATGGCAGCGACCATGGCGGGCGCTTTCTCGTGGGGGAAGGGAGAGCCCTCTGTATCCAGGAGGTACCGAGCTTCCGTGTCTGGTAAAAGGTCGGGGAGGCGGTGAAACCTCTCGTTGCAAACAATTTCCGGGAGACGGCTGGTTTTTCCCTGCATGGCGCCGAGCATCAGCTCCCATTCCCATTCGGCACCCTTCCAAAGATTGCTCGCCAGGTAGGATTTTTCGTTGAGTTCGCTGGCCGTCCAGATGATGCGGCTGACCCCGAGCGAGGCCAGGTCCCGCAACAGACGGCGGGCAGTGGGAGGGCGGGGTGTGCCGATGATCAGGGTGAGCGGCAGGGGGGGAGGGGGGCTGAGTACCTCGAGAAGTTGGAAATCGAGACTCTTGTCGGCGCGGATCGAGACCTGAGCGCGGCCCATGGCTTGATTCACCACCCCCATCAGGATGGTTTGGCCGTCCTGGATTCTCATGACGTGGTGCAGATGAACAGCCCTCGGATCGTACGGGGGCAGGGGCCTCTCGGTTTCTTCTTTTCTGAGAAGAATCAGGTTCATATTCTGGACAATTCCCCAAGTTAAATCTAAGATGGTTTTAGGGTAAACTTCCTGAAAGGGGCGGTCAATGAAAAAGTTGTTGGTTTTGGGGGGATTATTGGTGATTTTTCCCCTCCTGGCTCAAAACGTCGATGAGGAGGAACTGAGGCGGCGAGACCTCAACAACATCGTTTTTCGTAACTACGTCGGTCCCGTCACCGTGGTCAACACCGCTCAGGAAATCAGATCCATCGGTTTTTCGCTGGCGGCGGGGGTCCAAAACCGCGAGCGCTTCACCTATGCCGGGAAATACAGCGTCATTCGGGTGTACAGCCCCGAGGACCGCAAACTCAGTGCCGATATCATCGTCATCGAACCCTCAGCGCGGGTGGACCACATCAATGGGCTGAATTTGATCGTCGGTGGCTATCTGGAGAGAACTTTTAACTACAGCCGGGAGGACGCCCGTGTCCTTGCCAATTTTGTGACCCGATACAATGCCCTCTTCCGTGGCAACGTGGATTTTTTGCCCAGAATTATGCGGCCGGGGTCGCGGCAAATCTGACGCGGGAAAATGCGGGATTGTCGACCAATTACGCGGATTGGCCGGGGAAGAGCCGTATCGTCATTCCCCTGCGCAACACCCTGAGCGCCGGTCCCCGCGGCCTCATCGATTCGGACGAGGTTTCCCGCCCCGAAGTGACCCAAACCATGCCGCCCACCCCGGAGAACTTGCAGGAACGCCGCGACATCGTCAACATCCGGGAACGTGAAATCCAACGGGAGGAGCAAGCCATCCAGCAACGGGAAGAACAGCTGCGTCAACAGCAACAGCCGCAGCAGCAACCCAATCAACAGCAAGCGAACCAACAACAGCCCAACCAACAGCAAAACAACCAGCAGCCTCAACCCCAAAACCAACAGCAACAGCAGCAGGCGAACCAACAACAGCCCAACCAACAGCAAAACAACCAACAGCAGCCGCAACAGCAAAGCCCGCAGCAACAACCCAGCCAACAGCAAACGGCCGAGCAGCAGGAAATTCAGCGTGCCCGGGAAGAATTGCAACAGCGCGAGGAAAACCTGCAGCGAGACCGGCAGGAAATTCAGCGGCAGGAGCAGCAGGTTGCCCAGGCTCCCCAACAGGCTCGGCCGGCCGAGAGGCAGCCCGTAGATCCCGTGTTGTTCTTGCTGGTCGACAACGACCCGAATGCCGCCCAGCTGACGATTTTAGACGCGGCCCAGCGGCGCAGTCTGGTTCGGTCGGATCTCAATACCATCCGCAACCGAAAGTACATCGATCTCAACGATGGCTATCTCGTCATCGCCGGTCGGGAAGGCGGGGATGCCGCGGTACGTTTGGTGGTGGTGGATAAGGAAAAGCTGGCGATCCTCCGAACCGGCAAAAACGATATCCATCCCGACAGTGATCTCGCTGTCCAGGGCCAAAACATCTATGCCGTGGTTCGCGATGGTGGCGCCACAAAGCTCGGGTTGTTCAACAGTGCTCTGGAGTTGGTCCGGCAAAGCACGGTGAACGTCAAGCCGCAATCGGTCATTCAGGTCCAGGCTCAGCGATTGCTGGTGCAGGGAAGCGATGGCCGGGTTTTGTTTCTCAACCCCACAAGCCTGGAACAGATTTTCGAGGTTCGCCCCTGATGGGACCCTTCGAGGGGCGGTCGATCAGCGTAGTCCGTGATTTGAGCATCGATGAGCAGCTTTATCTCTATCAAAAAACCCGGGAAATCAAAACGGGGCTGAAGCAGGGCGGAGAGGTCGAGCAATATCGGATCAAGGACCTGGACCTGGCCGTCTATTTGATGTTCCTGGAGGATTCCACCCGCACCAAGGAAAGTTTTCGGAATGCTGCCCGCTTTCATCGGGTAACGGTCATCGGTTTCGACGCCGGATCGAGCTCGTTCAACAAGAACGAGAGCCTCACCGATACGGTCAAGATGTTGGTAGGCTACAACCAGCGAACGGTCTTTGTCCTGCGAACCACGTTGGAAGGAGTCACACGGCATCTCGAGAGCTACATCGGCGAGTATGCACGGCAAAACGGTATCTGGGTTCCCTCGTTTATCAATGCCGGCGATGGCCGTCACGAGCATCCCACACAGGAGTTTCTGGACCAGTACACCTTTCTCGAGCATTTGGACTGGCGGAGGGATTCGATCCACCTGGCCCTGGTCGGCGACCTTTTTCATGGCCGCACCGTGCATTCGAAGGTCGAGGGACTGAGGATCTATGACCATGTCAAGGTCGATTTGATTGCGCCACCGGATCTGGAGATGCCGGCTCAGTACGTAGAAAAAATGAACACCCTGGGTTACACGGTGAGACATTTCAAGTCCATCGACGATTATCTAAAGACGAGCGACAAGGCGCGGCTGTGGTACTTTACACGCCTGCAGCTGGAGAGGATGGGAGATAAGATCCGGGATCGCGAGTTGGATCTTCGGAAAGCGGTCACCCTGGTTCCAGCCCATGCCGGGTTGTTGCCCGAGGGGACCAAGCTCTTTCATCCCCTGCCGCAAAACCGTCTTTACCCGGAAATTCCCGAGGAACTGGCCTCGACACCCTTGAATGGCTGGGATACCCAGAGCCAAAACGGCTTCTACACGCGTATTGCCCTTCTAGGAATGGTTTCCGGAAAGCTGGGCAGTGACTTCGAGGGGAAAGCGCGTGAGCAGGCTTCCTATGAGCCCGATTTCATTCACGAGGTGGAAATCAAAAACATCTCGCGGAAAGAAGATTTCAAGACCGGTATCAAACTGTTGTCCGATGGCACGGTCATCGATCACATCGGTATTGGACTTTCGATACCGGAGATTTGGCGGTTGATCGATCTGATCCGCCGGAAACTCGATTTGGACTATCGGTCGAGTCATGGCGTCTTCGATAACAGTTCCGCAAGCCACGTCAAGGGGATTATCAGCATTCCAGGAGACTTCAGTTTGACCGATCGCCAAATCAAAATGTTGGCGGCCCTCAGCCCGGGCTGCACGGTGAATTCGATCCGTTCCAATCGGGTCATCCGCAAGATTCGTTTGGGCGTTCCGCCGCGCATCTATAATTTTTCGGAAGCGGTATGCCGAAATGAAAACTGTATCTCTCGATCAAACTGGCGGGAACCTGTCAAGGCCGAGTTTTATCGGTCCAGGGACCGTGATACCTTTGTTTGCAAGTATTGCGACCGGGAACATCGGTACCGGGAAATCTGGGAAAGTTTGTGATGACAGGGGAGGAAACGAGGTTTTTTCGGTTATGTACCTGATCTTGCTGAAAATTCATTTCTATGGTGCTTTGTCCCTCCTTTATCCCACATACTTGAAAAATCTGTTCGATAGGATCACATCCCTGGTGCTTCAAAAAGGTTTCAAACTTCGGTCAAACCGGGATGGTTACCTGCTGTTCAGCCTGGATGTTCGAAGGGAACAGGCGGATCAAATCCTGATCGACACGGCAGGCATCATCGAAGAAAACCTGTTGAACGGGGACGAATGGTTGAATGGCTACACGATCCTATTGGACCAGATCGATCGAGATTTCCATGAAGAGGTGTTTTACCGCCTGCGTGATTCCAGCTACACAGTCATGCAAGACAACAAAGTTTGGGTGGGCGAGTCTTTGAGAGCCAAAAAAGCTGTGGAATGGAACCTGATTTCTCAAAAAGGTTTGTCGCTTCTGGATAAACTCCTGATCAGTGGTGGTGATGAAAAGACGCACCCCTCCCCTTATAGGGAGCATCCGGTGCGAGCGCTGTTAGAGGAAAACCTTCTTAGGAAGAAAAAGGTTCGCGGCCCGACCCTATTGATCGACAAGGAACTGAGGGCCTTGAGGCTGCATGTCCTGGACCTTTTGAAGGACCAGGAATTCGTCTTCTATCTACCTCGTCCCGAAGATTACGAGGAACCCTATGCGCACTTTGTTGGCGAATTGGCGGCTTTTTTGCAGCGAATACCGGTTTTGGACGACCGCTTCAGCGGAGACAACTGGTTTGAGGATGTCCGAAACATTTTGTCGAGTCAATTGGATCAGATTGTCAACAGTTCTGTCGTCTATCTGATCTTCGATCGGTTTTCGGAGTGGGGGGACGAATTTCATCGTTTTTGGGAAAATATCTTTCGGGGAATTGCGCGTCACGCCCGACCGGTATTCCTGGAGCAAGTATTCCCGCAAGTCAAAGGAATGGGTCAGCCGATTGATTTGCAACCTTACCGTCTGGAATCCATCTGGGAGCCTGGCGGTCTTCAAAAACAACTTGCGGCCATCGATCCCCTGCAAAAAAAGCTTATCTATTTGTGTTCTCGATGCCGCCAACCCGTCGAGGTTCGGCTTCTTCGGGAGTTTGTGGTCCAATCCGGGGAGGATGGCGGCATCGTCGACGACAAAATCAACCTTGCGGTCAAGAATTGTCTTTTGACGCGGATCGGCGACTGTGTCATGGCGGTCGAGCTAGAGAGAGAAATCTGGCCAACCCTGCTCTTCGAAGATCCCGACAAACTCGCCAAATCATGGCTCGATTTTCTCCTAAATCACCAGTCCAATCTGTCACTGACCCGGACCATCGGCTATTTGATCGGATCCGGTTCTTTTTCTCAACTGCTCACTGCCCTCCGTCGCTACTTCCGAAAACTCATCGATCGAAAATCTTCTCTTTTCCAACGTATTGTCGATTTGAAACGATTTCCCGATTTGATGTCTTCCACTGCCTCCCTCCATCACGCATGGCAGGTCCTCCATGCCAGTGCCAAACTCCGACACTGGCTGGACGCCACCGATCATGGTGGTGATCTGCCACATGAAATAAAAGAGATAGAAAATGAGGTCGATCCGGAAATCCGGCAATCGGACAGCGATTGGCAGTGCCAGACAGCCAGGTTGGAACATTTGCTCGGTAATTTGGATCATGCCTACTCCCGAATACGGGTGTCTTATTCGCTATCGCAGAAATATCCGGATGCCGAGATCGAGATCCTCTCGGCCCTGGAAATTGGCCAAATCCTCATGAAGCGCAAAAAGGCCGACGAGGCCGCAGAGTATTTCGGCATTGCCTGGAGGGAGGCGGAAAAGTCAGGACTGGCGAAACTCGAGGTTCATGCGGCCTTGTGGGCTGGGGTTGCGCGTTTCCTGATCGGGAATTTGAAGCACAGTGAAAACGCATGGAAAAGTGCCAAGGAGCTGAGCACACGCTACCATTTTCATCGTTGGAGCGGCCTGAGTTCTTTCCTACTTGGAAGGCTGGAATTCGAACTGGGACAGTATTCCAAGGCCATCAAACACTTCGAGAACTCTGCCGCGATTTTTGGGGCCACGGCCCGACTCTGGGTCGCCCGCAGTCTGTGTTACTCCGGGCAGTCCGATTTGGCCATCAAGCATCTGCAAAAGGAAGCGACAACCCGGGAAAGCGAATTTTTTCTGGTGGAATCTCTCTATTTTTCTAACCGTATCCAGGAAGCCATCAACATCGCTCAAAACTGGGAGACCCTGGAGTATCGACCGGTGCTCTGGCAAGGTTTCAACTGGGACATGCAGACGGGTTTCAGTTGCCTCGAGGATCGTTGCCTGGAATCGGATAACGATCAAACCGTTTTGGAGCGGCAGTCTCTGGCCTTTCAGGACTATTTGCTCCTTCTGCATACGGAAAGTGACCATCAGACATCCATACAAAGGTTCGAAAAAATTTGTAGCGACAAGCAACTTTCCACGCAGGACCCCTACACCCACCAGTACTTTTTGTGGTACAGCCTGGTGCTGGGAAAGGGGCAGGTGGAAAAAAATGCCCGCTGGTCCACGCTGATGGGACGGGGACTCAAAGAATTGCAAACCCGAGGCAGCAAAATCGATGATCGTGACGATCGCGTCCTCTTTTTGAACACGCCCTGGTGGAATGCCCTCCTCCTGAACGAGGCCAGGAAAAACAAGCTGCTGTGAGGTGCCCTTGTCGGGGTTGACGAAGCACTCGTTTTTACCAAAATGATTCCATGAATTATCCCCAGCGAACCTTAAACTGCTCCCAACCGCGGGTCGTGCACCTGGGCCAGGATCATACCCTGAATGCCTGGGTCCACCGGTTGAGAGACCATGGCAACATCACTTTTCTGACCCTGCGCGATCGTTATGGCCTGATGCAGGCGGTTATCGACGATCAGTCTCCCCAGGAGGTCAGGCTTTTGACCGGGGAACTGAAGATGGAATACTGCGTGGCCGTCACGGGGCCCATCAGGCGTCGACCCGAGGGTATGGTCAATCCGCAAATGCCCACCGGGGAGGTGGAGTTGCACGTTCAGCAGCTGGTAATCCTCTCCCGGTGTCAAAACCTGCCCTTCGTCATCGACGAAGAAAACAGGAGCACCGAGGCCACACGCTTACAGTACCGATACCTCGATCTCAGGTCCTCAGGAATGCAGCGTCGCCTCATTCTGCGCGACCGGGTGGTTCGCAGTGTCCGGTCCTTTTTGGCCGATGAAGGTTTTTTGGAAATCGAAACCCCCACCCTGATCAAATCGACCCCGGAAGGCGCGAGGGACTTCCTCGTTCCCAGCAGGCTCCAGCCTGGCAGCTTCTATGCTCTGCCTCAAAGTCCGCAAATATACAAGCAGCTTCTGATGGTTGGCGGATTGGACCGGTATTACCAAATTGCGCGGTGTTACCGCGACGAGGACCCTCGCGGGGATCGCCAGCCCGAATTCACCCAGATCGATCTGGAAATGAGCTTTGTCCGGCGGGACGATGTCCTCGATTTAACGGAACGAATGATGCAGCGCGTTTTCCGCGACGGTTTAAACGTGGAGTTGGAACTGCCCTTTCCGCGGCTGAGCTATCACGAAGCCATCGACCGATACGGTACGGACAAACCCGATATCCGATTCGGCCTGCCCTTGCTGGATTTGACCGCAACTATCAACCAAACCGCGTTTCAGGCGTTCCGGGATGTCGTCGCTGCCGGGGGATGCGTCAAGGCCCTGGTCCTGAAAAAGGCCGGCGAACAGGTAACCCGAAAGCGAATCGCCGAATGGGAAGAGGTGGCCCGAAAAGCTGGAGCGAAAGGTTTGGCGTGGATGCGCGTTCAAAACCATCAGTTCGAAGGCGGGGTGGGGAAGTTTTTCCAGGAATCCGCTGCCGCGATGATCCGGGATCTTGGCCTCGAAGAGGGCGATGTTCTGCTGATGGGGGCCGACAGCTGGGCCAGGGTGTGCCGATCGATGGGAATGGTTCGTCTCGAGGCGGCAAAATCCCTCGAACTCATCGAGGCCGGGAAATTTCGGTTTTTATGGGTGGTCGATTTTCCACTCTTCGAGTGGAACGAGGAATCAGGCCAGTGGGAACCCGCACACCACATGTTCAGCATGCCCAAGGCCGAATACATCGACACCCTCGAGCAAAATCCCGGAGACGTCAAAGGAGAGCTGTATGACCTTGTTTGCAACGGACTCGAACTTGCCTCAGGATCCATCCGTATCCACGACCCTGACCTACAGCAGCGCGTATTCAACATTGTCGGGTACCCATTGGAAAGAGCCCGCGAACGTTTCGGATTCCTCTTGGACGCCTTCCGATACGGGCCGCCGCCTCATGGAGGAATCGCTCCTGGACTGGACCGCCTCGTCATGATCATGAGCCAGCAGGAAACGATTCGCGAGGTCATCGCTTTTCCCAAAAACACCCAGATGGCCAGTCCGATGGATGGCAGTCCCGCCCCGGTGGATGAGGCGCAACTCAGGGAATTGGGCATTCGGTTTTTGTAGCGGTGAATTAACTGTGCGAAAGTTTTTGCGACCTTTCGCGGGTTTAAGGCCTTAACTCCTCACATTTTCCCCTTTTCCTGCTCCTGCGCCTGCCTCAATTTCGGACAACTTGCCGCCTTTTCGCGCTATAGAGGAAGGAGGTATCGATGGATTTCATTCCCCCCTTCTGTCCCAATCCCCATTGCCCCAACCACCACTTGCCCCGCGACTCCGAAAGGCCGCT
>CALGPJ010000039.1 GCA_937960645.1 uncultured Spirochaetia bacterium
CCCAGGATCTTCTCTACCTCGGCCAGGCTCTTGCCCATCACCTTCCGCAGTTCCTCCCCGGAGTATTTACTCAGCAGTTTGATCTGGCCGTTGACCGAGACCACGCTCCCCGAACCGAACTCCCCCTCCACCGCTCGCACCCCGCTGGGGAGAAGGCTTTTGTGGGCGCGAAGGGCCTGCATCGCTCCTTCGTCCACGGTGATCCAGCCCTGGGGAAGGGCCAGGGCGAGCCAGCGTTTGCGGCTGGGAAGCCTTTCGGAAGGCAGAAACAGGGTCCCGATTTCCTCCCCTTGAATCAACCGAGTGATGATATTTGCTTCCCGGCCGTGGGCCAGAATCATCGAACAACCGGCCTTTTGGGCGATCTGTGCGGCGTGAAGTTTGGTTCGCATCCCGCCTGTCGAGAAAGCGGTACCCGCTTTACCGGCAAGGCTGAGCAGTTCGGCCCCGATTTCACGCACCTCGGGGATTTTGCGCGCTTGGGGGTTGGTCCGAGGATCGGCCTCGTAGAGGGCATCTACGTCGCTCAGGAGGATGAGTAGGTCGGCGTCTACCTTGCTGGCGACCAGGGCGCTCAACCGGTCGTTGTCGCCAAAGGCCCGGGCGATTTCGGCGATGCTGATGGCGTCGTTTTCGTTGAACACGGGGATGGTTCCCAGACTCAGAAGGCTCTCGACGGTGTTACGCAGGCTCAGGTAGCTGGCTCGGTTGGAAAACACGTCGTAGGTCACCAGCACCTGGGCCACCTTCACCCCCTCGGTGCCAAAGGCGGCCCGCCACGCCTGCATGAGCTGGGGTTGGCCGATGGCCGCCAGGGCTTGCCGCAGCGGAATGCTCTGCGGCCGGGTCTGGAAGCCCATCTCCATCGCTCCCAGGCCGATCGCGCCGCTGGTAACCAACAGGACCTCGATTCCCTGTTTAAGGACCTCGGCCATTTGTCGGGCGGCATGATCGAGGTACTCCTGATCCAGCACCCCATTTCGGGTCAGGGTCGCGGTTCCGATTTTCACGACGATCCGCCGCAATTTGGAGAAACTGCGCATAAGTTACTTTTTCCAGATTTTCAGGTAGGTGGCGGGATCCATGTCCTGGTGACGGAAGGCCCTTTTGCCGCTGCTGTAATCGGCAACGATCTGGCCCGTGCCCCTCAGTCGCCACTGATACGTCACCAGGCCCTCCAGTCCCATCGGGCCGCGGGCGTGGAGCTTGCCGGTCGCGATGCCGACCTCGGCACCCAGTCCGAACCGGTATCCGTCCGAAAACCGGGTGCTCGCGTTCCAGAACACATCGGCACTGTCCACTCCCTGGAAAAAGTGGCGAGCGGCTTCGGGGTCGAGGGTAACGATGGCGTCGGTGTGATGGGAACCGTGGGTGTTGATGTGATCGATGGCCTCCTCGATGCTCGAAACCATTTTGATGGAAAGGACGTAATCCAGGTACTCGGTGTCCCAGTCTTCTGGCTGGGCAGGCTCCAGGTGCGGCACGATTTCCCGGGTAAGGGGACAGCCCTTCAGGCGCACCTTTTTCTCTTGTAGAGCCGAGACGATGCCCGGCAAAAGCCCTTGTGCGGCCTCCCGGTGAACCAACAGGGTCTCCAGGGCGTTGCACACCGCCACGTACTGCGTCTTGGAATCCACCACCAGGGGAAGGGCCAGTTCGAGCGGGGCATCTGCGTGGAGGTAAAGGTGAACGATGCCATCGGCGTGGCCCAACACCGGGATACGGGTATGATCCATGATGTAGCGCACAAACTCGTTGGAGCCGCGGGGGATGATGAGGTCGATGAGCTTGTCGAGCTGGAGCAATTGTTGTACATCCTCACGCGTCTTTGCCAGATGAATCCAGCCCTGGGGCAAGCCCAGTTCTTGCAAGCTGGTCAGGATGATGTTCATAAGGGTTTCATTGGTGTGGAGGGCTTCCCGCCCACCCTTGAGAATCACCCCGTTGCCGCTTTTCCAACACAGTCCCGCCATCTGGATCAGGGCATCGGGCCGGCTTTCGAAGATCATGGCGATGACGCCGATGGGAACGCTGACCTGGAAGAGCTCAAGTCCTTCGTCGAGCAAACGAGCCTGAAGCACCTTTTCGATGGGATCAGGGAGATCGGCCAGCGCTCTCAAGCCCTGAGCGCTTTCCTGGATCTTTTGCGGGTTGTATTCGAGTCGTTTCAACAAGGCAGGGGAGAGGCCGCTGGCCTGGGCCTCTCTCAGGTCCTGCAGGTTACTTTGGTGAATCCTCTCCCGGTTGTCCGACAGACGATCCGCCAGTGTCCTTAAAAAATGATTTCTGACCGAGATGTCGAGCTGTCTAAGGCCGAGTCCGACTTTTCGTACGGTGCGTGCAGCTCCTACGAGGTCATCCATGGCCCCATTCTAGTCAAACTCATTGAACGTTCAACACCTCGGCCATGGCCTTCTGGATTTGCGGTTTGGGGAGGGCGCCGAGTGCCATGCGGGGTTCGCTGTCCATCGGAATGAACAGCAGGCTGGGAATGCTTTGGATCCCGAACACCCCCGCCAGCTCGGGCTCCTCGTCCGTGTTGACCTTGTAGACATACATTTTTCCCTCGTATTCGCGGGAAAGTTCGTCGAGGATGGGGCTGACCATCTTGCAGGGACCGCACCAGTCGGCGTAAAAATCGACGATGGCCGGTAGGTCCCCCTTGTAATGCCATTCCTTTTCGTTCACATAATCGAACACTTTATCTTTGAACTCCTCGGAGTTCAGTCGGATACTCATAAAATCACTCCTATATAAGAAAATCTATATATAAAGTACCGCAAAGCCTCCCAAAGGGCAAGTCCCTACCTTGAGGTTCCGGGTGGCTAGGGGTATAGTTGAGAGAGATGGAGACCTTAGTCCTTTATTCAACAGACAGGGATTTTACACAGCGCCTCTACGCAGCCTTGCCGCGGGACATCCTTCGGCGGACCAGTGTCCACCTTTTGGACCCCCAATCCAACCTGCTGGACACCCTGCGGTACGAGATACCGGATGTCGTGCTCCTGGGCATGCAGGCCGACGAGGATTGGGTCGAAACCTTTGCCAAGGTCGAGGAAGACCCCTGGCTCGACAACACGGTTTTTATTTTGGTCAGTCCCCAGGCCGACGAGGAGCTTTTGGACAAGTACCGTGGCTACAACATCGCCTACATCCTCGACGAGTCGCGATTAGAAAACCAGCTGCCGCAGGTCATCGACACTTTGGAAAAGACCAAGGACCTTTTAAACCACAGCGGTCTGATTCAAAAAATCACCAACCTTTCTGGAGAGCTGGTCCTGGACAACAACCTGATGTCCGTCTTTTATTACGCCTCGCTGTTCAGTAACTATCTTTACCGTGAGGGCTACCTCAGCCGGAGCAAACGGCTGGCCCTGCATCTTTCTCTGACCGAGCTTCTGGTCAATGCCATCGAGCACGGCAACGCCGGTATCACCTTCGATGAAAAAACGCAATGGCTCGCAAAGCATCGGACCATTCAGGCCCTGGTGGAACAGCGGCTGAAACTCCCCGAAAACCTGGGCAAGCTGGTAAGACTTCAGTACAGTATCGGTCCTCTTCAATCCGAGTTCACCATCACCGACGATGGCGACGGTTTCGATACCAGTCTGGTGAACAAACTCGGGCAGGATGTTTCCCTGGTCCATGGACGAGGCATTCTGCTCAGCCGGAAATCGGTGGACCGTCTTGAATACAACGAGAAAGGCAATCAGGTGAAGCTGACCATCGTTCACGACGGCACGGCCGAGCGCCAGATCCCTCCGGGCTTCGTGTCTCAACCCCCCAGGGAGTTTCAGGCCGGTCAGGTCATCTTTTCCGAAAACGAACCCGGTGACAATCTCTACTACGTGGTAAGCGGCGAGTATGCCGTCTACGTTCAGGGCAAGCGGATTACCGAGCTGTCTACCCGAGACATTTTCATGGGGGAGATGGGGTTTCTGCTCGGTAACCGGCGGAGTGCCACGGTGATTTGCACCAAGCCGGGCAAGCTGGTGGAGATCAGCCGGGAGGTGTTCGCTGACGCCATCCGCCGCTACCCCAACTACGGCATTTTCTTGCTCAAAACCCTCGCCAAGCGCCTGCGCGAGGCGAATCTCCGCTACGCTGGAAACGCCGATTTCTCCACCAGTTTTCGGTGATTTGATATTTATCCGTTCTGTGTGTATGTTAAATTAGATTTATTCCTAATGGAGGTATTCATGTCGCTGAAAAGATTTTCTATATTTTTGATTTTGGCCATATCGGTCATCGGTCAGAGCTTCGCCCAGGCGCCTGACTTTAACCAGTTCAAGCCCAAAATCAAGCAATTTGTCGATAGTGTGGCGGGCAACCTTCCCGCCGCCGCTGCGATTGGGGGAACCTGGTCCGATGCATACATCGGCCAATTCTTTCCCAGCGTCCCACCCCATTTCGGCGTCGGGGTCACGACCGGAGCCATCTTCGTCGCCAAGGACCCTGCCAACGAACTCACGAGTGCCTTTGGGGTCCAGCTGCCTGAATTCTTGAAGAACTTTGGCTTGCCCTTACCCGTCCTGGCCATCGATGGCCGCCTGGGGGGAATCATCCTGCCCTTCGACGTCGGGATCAAGGTGGGCTTCATTCCTCAGTTTATGTCCGACCTGGTTCCGGACGTCAAACTCGAGTATTTTCTGTTTGGAATCGACGCCCGCTATCCTATTCTTCAGGAGAACGTGGTGCTCCCCGGCCTGAGCATCGGCCTGGGTTACTCCTACCTCAACGCTTCCGCCCGCATGAAGATCGGCGATCCGATCACCATGAGCAACGTCCCTTATTATGATGGCAGTACTAATAAATACAACGGCCAGTTGACCCTCTCCGCCCCTGAATTGGGCGTCAACTGGGGGGCCAGCATCATCGACCTCAAGGCCCACCTTTCCAAAAGTCTGTTGATCCTTACCCCCTACCTCGGTCTGGGAGCGAGCCTCGCCGTGGGTGAGATCGGGGCGGGTTACTATTCCACCCTTTCACTTCACCGACCAACTCCCGGTGACACGCTAACCGGCCAGGCAGCCGTAAACAGCATCAAGGCCACGGGTTTCAATCAGTTCGACATCAGCCCCGATGGCGTGAACGACACAGCCTCGGTGTCCGGATGGGGCTTCCGCATTTACGGCGGTACCAGTATCAACCTGCTCCTTCTCAAGCTCGACCTCAAGGCCCTGTGGAACATCAACACCGGCGCCTGGGGTGGTGACCTGGGTGTTCGCGTTCAGCTCTGAAATTTGAGCACCTCGATCAGGCCGTCCGTGGTGGCGGCCTTTTTTTTGGCCCTCGCCCATTCCGGGGGATGGGGGCAGGGGCTGCAGTGGTCGCAGGATATCCACTTTGTCAAGGAATCGGCCCTGCAACAGGGAAAAGAAATCCTCGTTCTTCTGACGCGAAACGGGGAGGACCCCTACCTGGGACCGCAAGCCGAAATCGGCCAAATCGTGGTGGCCTGGGCCTCCCGGGCGTACTTGCCCCTCAAGGTGAATAGACCCGAGCAGCTTACCGAGTCAGGGTTTCGTTGGCGCTCCTTCCCGCCGCGTGGGCCGGCCCTGGTGATCTTCAACCCCCTTCGGGAGGAACGTTCGCGTCTCGAGGGGCCGGTGCCAACGGCCCCAGAGCTGCGGGAATTTTTGCGGCTTTGGACCGTTGCGCCTCTTTTCAGCATCGCCCCGACCCAGATTTTTCGGTCAGAGTCAGCGTTGAGAGGCAACGGCGAAGGAATTTGGAGCTGGAAGGGGGAATTCTACTGGGAATGGGGACAGAGCGGCCCCTATCTCCTCTTACGAAATGCGATTGGGGACTTTTTTGCCCTTCCCCTTTTGGGTGGCTGGGCCTACCGAAAACCGGCCGGTCGGGAAGGCTGGGAACGAGCGTTTTTCGGGGGATTTGAATGAATCGTTCAATTATGATAGGTTGAACGCACATGGCACTCGAAATTCACGTTCTCGGAACCGGAGGCATGATGCCCCTGCCGAACCGTTTTCTTACCAGTGCGCTGGTGCGCAACGAGGGCGATTTGTTCCTTTTTGATTGCGGCGAGGGGACCCAGGTGGCGCTCAAAAAGGCCGGGGTACGCTGGAAAAGCATCAGTGCGATTTTAATCTCGCACACCCATGCCGACCACGTGACCGGTCTTCCCGGGATGTTGATGCTCTCCAGCCAGGTGGAGCGGCAGGAACCCCTGTATCTGATCGGCCCTCCTCGGTTGAAAGATTTCTTTGACTCCATGCGCCGAAGTCTCGAGATGTACCTCAATTACGAGGTCATTGTTCAGGAGCTGCGTAACCCCGAGCAGCCCCAGGTTGTTTACGAGAACGATCGCCTGTTGATCAAAAGTTTTCCCTTGAGGCATACGCGCGTGTGTGTCGGCTACACTTTGGAGGAAAAGCAACGTCCGGGAATATTTTATCCCGAAAAGGCTCAGTCCCTGGGTATTCCCATGGGGCCTCTTTGGAATCGGTTGCAGCACGGTCAATCGATCCAAACGCCGGAGGGGGCAACGGTTCATCCCAGTCAGGTGCTCGGTCCGGCACGGCGTGGCCGAAAATTCGCCTTCGTCACCGACACAGCCCCCACCGACGGCATCGTGGAGGCGGTGGCCGGGGCCGATCTGTTGCTGTGTGAGGGCATGTTCCTTCGGGAAAACGAGGCCGATGCGGTGGAGAAAAAGCACCTCATGGGATGTCAGGCCGGTGAAATTGCCCGAAAAGCCGGGGTGTCCCAGATGGGACTCATTCATTACAGCCCCCGCAACACGGAGCGGGATTTGAAAATTTTGTTGCAGGAAACCCAAAGCGTCTTCGAGCAAGCCTTCCTTGCTCGGGACGGACAGTTTATCCAACTACCCAATATCGAGGAGGCTTCATGATAAAGGCCGAGCATCTCTGTCGGGCCTACGGCAACTTCCAGGCCGTGGACGACGTGAGTTTCGACATCTCCGACGGTCAAATCGTCGGTCTACTGGGCCCCAATGGGGCAGGCAAAACCACCCTGATGCGAATTCTGACGGGGTATCACCTAAGCACCTCGGGAAATGCCTGGATCAACGAGGTCAATGTCCAGGAAAACACCCAGGAGGCCCAAAGGCTGATCGGTTACCTGCCCGAGACACCGCCCGTCTACCCCGAACTCACGGTGGGCGAGTACCTGGAATTCGCCGCCAGCGTCCGCCAGCTCTCCGATGCCCGTGGGGCCATCGATCGTGCCGTGGAGCAGACCGACCTCAACCCCGTTTACTACAAGACCATCGGCCACCTCTCCAAGGGCTATCGCCAGCGCGTGGGTCTGGCGCAGGCCATCCTCCACGACCCGGCCATTTTGATTCTGGACGAGCCCACCTCGGGCCTGGATCCCAATCAGATCCAGGACTTTCGCAACCTGATTCGGACTCTCGGCCGTCAAAAGACCGTCATCCTATCGACCCACATCCTGCAAGAGGTGGAGGCACTCTGTGAACGAGTGCTCATCATGCACCAGGGCAAGATCCGTGCCGACGGCTCGGTGGCCGAAATCGCCAAAGGGCTGGAAGGACTCAATCGGTACACCGTGGTCATCAAGGGCATCCAGCCCCAGGCCGCAGCGTCGCTCGAAAAGTTGGGAATCTGGAAGGAAAAACCCCAGGTCCTGGCCCATGCCCAGGGTATCGAGGTCCGGGCAGCCTGTGCCCCCAACGTCGATGGCGCGGAGGCCATCTTCGATTGGACGGTCGCCAACGGCGGCAAGATCCTCTCTCTGTTGCCCGAAGCCTTCAATCTTGAAAGCATCTTCAGTCAGCTTACCCGGGAGGTAACATGAAAGTCGACATCGGGTCCTGGTGGCGTCCTATTGCCGCCCTTTGGACCAAAGAAATGCGCAGTTATTTTCAAAGCCCCATCGCTTACGGCGTGATCGTGGTATTTCTCTTCTTTACAGCGCTGTGGTTCCTGTTCATCAACGCCTTCGTAGCCCAGAATCAGGCCACCCTGCGTGGCCTTTTTGGGGTGTTTCCGGTGGTGTTCATCATCCTGATCCCCGCGTTGACCATGCGAATCTGGGCCGAGGAAAACCGTCAGGGATCCGCGGAGTTGCTCTACACCCTGCCTGTTCCCCCCAGCTCCCTCGTTCTCGGTAAGTTCCTGGCTGTCACCTCGGTCACCACCCTCATGATCTTGCTGACCCTGCCGCTGGCCCTCACGGCCATGAGCTTTGGGGAGTTCGAGTTCGGGCAGGTTTTGGGCGACTACATCTCCAGCATCCTCCTGGCGGCCACGGCCTCAGCCATCGGGATGTACGCCTCCAGCCTGGTGCCGCATCAGATCACCGCCTTCCTCATCGGCGTTCTGTTCCTGTTGTTTCTGACCCTGGCCAACCTCCTGGCGAACACGCTCGGTCTTCCGGATTTCCTGGCCTCCGTGCTGCGATGGTTCAGTCTCGAGTTTCGGTTTTCTCAGCTCCAGCGGGGTGTCATCGATTCGCGGGACATCCTTTTCTTCGTCTGGATGACGGGCCTATTCCTCTATCTGAACACCAAATCCCTGGTGTTGCGAAAGGCAGGTTGACATGAAGGTGATTCAAAAAGAAAAAATCCTGGCCCTGATGGTCGGCGCCATCTTCGTTTTGGCCGCCATCCTCATTGGACAGTTTTACGTGCGCCTGGACGTCACGTCCAACCAGGCCTACACCATCGGCGAGGCCTCGCGTCAGATCCTGGCCGAGGCTCAGGAGGACATCCAGGTTACCTATTTTACCAGCGGACAACTGCGCAACGCCAGTCCCATCCCGCAGGCGGTGGAAGATTTACTCTGGGAATACGCCGGCCGTTCCGGGGGACGGTTCAAAGTCCGCGTCGTCGACAGTAAAGAGTCCGGGGCCGAGGCCGAGCTCCAGCGAATGAACGTACGCCCTCAGGAGATCCAGGTCATGGAGCAGTCCCAGCTCACGGTGGCCCTGGTGTACAGCGCCCTCAAATTGGAGTATCTCGGTCGGGAAGAAATCCTTCCCAACGTCTACAACCCCGATAACCTGGAGTACGAACTCACCTCCGCCTTGCGCAAACTCATCCGGCAAAAAGAACGACGGATCGGGGTGATCTTCGGGACGCGAAGCCAGAGCTTCGAGAACAATTGGACGGTTCTCGGCAACTATCTCAAGGGGATGGGAAACGTGGTGAGCGTCGATTCCACCACGCCCATCGATCGCGGTCTGGATGTTCTTCTGGTGATGGGCCATGCCGAACTCACCGACAAAGACGCCTTCCATATCGATCAGTTCATCATGAACGGCAAGCCGGTCCTCCTGGCCCTGGACGGGGTGGGGGTGGACATCAATACCCCAATGCTTAGCGCAACCCAGCTCTATCCCAGGCCGCTGACCCTTCTGGCGGAACAATACGGGATCAAGGTGGAACCAACCTTGATGCTCGACGTTTATGCCCGTATCCTCCAATTCCAGGGGATGCGGGGTCTGGAATTGAAGCGCTATCCCTACTGGTTCCAGATCGACCCCCGAACCAACGTCAACCGAGATCACCCCATCACCCAGCGCTTTGGAGGCCTGGACTTGATGTGGGCCAGCCCCCTGACTGTGCAACAGCGCGAGGGCATCACGGCCACTCGCTTGGTAAGGTCCAGCGAGCGCAGCGTCGAACTCAAGGAAGTCCCCAACGCCGAGCCCGACCAGGGGATGATGAGCCTCCAGATGGGGCAACAGGAGGCCAAGTCCCGTGATCTGGCCTATGTTTTAACCGGGGTGTTCAAGTCCTCTTATACCGCCCAGAACGCACCCGAGGGGGTCAACACCGAGGGGCTGCTTGCGGCCAGTCCGGAAAACCGGATTGTCGTCATCGGGGACAGCGACTGGGCCAGCGACTTTGTCCGAATTCCGACCGATCTGTTTACGCGCTCCGATGCGTCTTATAACCTGGAGTTTTTGGGTGCCATCGTGGAATGGCTGAGTCAGGACGAGATGATCCTCAAGATCAAGAGCCGCAACCTTCGACCGCGGGAGCTTGCGGGGATCCGCGACGAGGCGGCACGCAACTTTGCCGATCTCCTGCTGAAAATCGTGGGACTGGTCCTGGTGCCTCTGGTCGTGGTGGTCTTTGGCGTCGTGCGCCTTGTCCGGCGTAAAAATCGGGAAAATCTTGTAAAAACAACATCGAGGAGTGGGGCATGATCGCATTCAGCCAACGTGTAAAAATATACGGTATAACCATCGCCGCTCTTTTGGTTTTGGTACTTTTGGGTGTTTGGTTTTCGCCCACGGCCATACTTCGAAGCAGCGCCCGAACCCCCTTGTTCAGCTTCAACGCTAGGGAGGTTGGCCATATCGAGGTGGGAGATCTGCTCATCAAGCGGGCCAACTCGGTGTGGGAGGTGTACTACAAGGGGCAAACCTTTCCAGCCCTCAAGGATCGTGCCGAGGGGTACCTCAAGATGCTGCTGGAAACACCCATCGATCGTGTTGTTCGTTCGGGCGGCGATGGCGCCGAGTTTGGCATTACGGCAGAGACCAGGCCCATCGTGGGCAAGTCCGACAGCGGCAGGGTAATCTTCGAGTTTTTCCCCGGTTCCGGCACACCGGATGGCCGCAAGGTCTACGTCCGCCTGGTGAAGGATGGGCCCATTTATGCCGTGGACCGCAAGGTTGCCTCCTCCATCGATCGCGACCTGCAGAGTTGGGTCGATAACCGGGTGTTTCTAAGCATCGCCTCGGAGAACCAGATCATGGAAATCGAACTGACCCAGCCTTTGGCCTTCGGACCGACCAATATCGCGGCCTTTTCCATCCGTCGAACTTCAAAAGATGGCCAGGAGGTTTGGCTGGACAAACAGGACCGCCAGGTCTCTGATCCGCGCAGCCTGGTGACCCGGCTGTTCAACACCCGGGCCATGAGCCACGCCCTTGCCGAGGACTGGCCGGCCACTTTCGAGGAAGTGGCACGCTTGAAAATTCGGACCGAGGACAAGTACTGGCACGAACTGCTTATTGGTAAGCGCGACGATCAGAACCGCTGGCCCTGCGAAATCCTGGGACGAAAACTCTGGCTGGGGGACTGGAACTTTCAAGACCTGAAGGTCGAGCTCTTGCCAACCACCGCCCCGTGAGCGACCCCCTCGAACTCTATCGTGAGGGGCAATACGAGCGGTCTTTGCAAGTCCTCCGTCAGCTGGCGGGGGACTCGCCTTCCGCGGCCAACTTGTTGAATCAGGCCCTATGCCTGAAGGCCCTGAGTCGTGTCGATGAGGCCTTTGACTGTCTCGAAAAATCTCTAGCCCTGAATCCCAATCAGTCCCTGGCCTGGAACGAACTGGGACTGTTGTGGGATGACGAGGGTCGGCTTGCAAAGGCCCGGGAGTGCTACCAAAGAGCACTCGCCCTCGATCCCGGTTTCGCCGCCGCCTGGAACAACCTGGGCGTGATCAACTACCTTACGAGAAACGAAAAAGAGGCGGTGGCCTGCTTTCAAAGAGCGCTGGAACTGGACCCCCAAATGGAGTCGGCGCGTGCCAACCTGGAGGATCTAACAACGGACTGAGGGAACAGCGCCTGTTGCCAGTTTGCCGCTCGCTCAGGAATTCAAGGTATCGAGCCGATCGCTGCGGATGTACCAAACATCGACCTTGATCTCTTTTTGTCTGCTGTTTTCATCCTGAAAGGGCGAACGGACGAGTGTTCGCGAAAAGACGCTCCACCACCGGCCATTCATAAAAACTTCATGACAAAAAATGATCGACCCGGCCGGAAAACGGGACACCAGGGTTTCGTCTCCCTTGTAGACTTCGTACATCGCGCCGTTTCTGACCAACAGGAGGGTGGCGTTGTTCAAAACCGATTCGACGACCCCCTCAAACGAATATTCCCTGACCTTGTTGTTGTCCAGGTAACGGAGAGTTTTGTACTTTCCGTTACCTAAATGGAAACAGATCACTCCGTCAAAATCAGTAAATCCGTCGGTTTCAAAACGAAAAATTGTGCCCCGGGAGGTCGCGGTTAATTCGGAGGAAAGTGGGGGATTGAGATTGTAAAAATATGGGGTCATATTGTAATCGTTGTCATAAGGATTGAAGAAACTTCCATCACTGGGCAACACATTGGCATCGTTGACGGTGAGCACCTGGGAGTTTGATGTCAGGAGGAGGGCGGAGGCCTTTGGGGTAATGTCGCCCAGGTAGTGAACGCCCGAGGCGACGAGTTGGATCGAATTATTTTGTATCAGGTTGCTGCTAAAAGTGAGAAAATTACCGCTCAGAGGAGGATTCCGGTAGGAAGCTCGAATGTCATGTTTGTATTTGAGGTCGATGGGGCTCGTCAGGTAGATGATCGTGTTTTTGACTGAATTGTTGGGAAACATGACGGGTCGGGGAAAAGAGGGGCGGGGGGCGGACCACATAAAGTCATCCTTTAGAGCCCGGGTAACACCCATTTCTGTGCCCACATAAAATACGGGATCGAGGGAGACGGTGTCGTAGCTAATCAAATAGCCCCGTTGCGGTTGCGGGTCGTTTTCGGGAAGGAAGTAGATGGCAGCTTGTCGGTCGTAATCGACTTCCAGGGTAAAGCTCCAGACGGGAGCGCCCATCTTTTCAGCGGTAAGGAGGGACAGGGACTGATCCAGATCGGCATAGGGAAGCCAGCAACCGGATAATAGCGTCAGAGCCGGTAAAATCACTCGGGCACGGTGTCGGAGCTTTTTCAAAACGACCACGACAGACCTCCTATCAACAGGGGAAATTGGATGACGCCCAGGGGCAAGGCAAAGACCGGACCCTGGCTTTTTTTGATGGCATAAAGAAGTTCGGTTTCTTGGGCCAGAGAAAACAGGTGGTCTATTTTGAGCGACAACCGGATCGAAAGCTCGGACCACACCCTCCATTCCACCCCGACCCCCAGAGACGTCTGAAAGGCGCCCAAGGGGTCCAAAAAGACGATGGGGCTAATGTAGAATCGCGGGCCCAGATCGAGCATCATGAAGATTCGCAAAGGCTCGTCGGCATCCATGAAAAAGTAACCAGCCGTCACATAGGGAATCAACATCGGGAAACTGGACGGTGGAGCAGGCTGCGACGGATCGGTATCCCCCGCCTTGAGGTAGAGTCCCCACAGGTACTGTTGAAGTCCCAGGCCGACCCACAGCCGGTCGCTGAAAAAATGGTACCGAGCGGCGAGGTAGGGGAACACTCCCATCAGCGAACCTAATTCGAGGGATAGGAATCGATGGGGTCGTTGGTCGATTTGGATCACGGCACCGTTGTTCAATGCAGGGAAGGTTACCCGTCGGGGCCGAAGGTCGGGGTGGGTCGCCCGAAAGCTGTAGACGCCGGGGACACGGACGGGGACCGGAATCTCACCATCTTCCGGCACGGAAACGACCTCATCGGTCAGACCGAAGACCAGAGTTCCCGGAGCCGCACGGACTAAAATATTGGCCCCTACCATTTCCCTGAGTTGGGCCCTCACCACCTCCTTCAACGGCGCCCAAAACGATTCGACCAGGGCGCGTATCGAAGGTTCTCGGGCGTTCCAGCTGCCGGAGGCGAGAACACGGTCGCTAATGGTTTCCAGCAGGCGATACTCGAGAACGTACTCCGTTCGTGATTTGCGGCTTAAAACAAAGATCACCAGGTCGATCTGGTTGCGCCGCCCCCATTCTGCCCAACCCACCTCGGGTTCCTGCGCGGGGGCATCGAAGAGGTAGAGGTTTTCTTCACCCAGGGCCCCCTTCAAAAAGGAATACCATTGAGCCTCCCCCTTCCAGTGCAAGGCAACCCTGGGAATTTCGGCAGCGTGAGCGGACAGGGCCAAAAACAGGAGGAAGACGTACCGCATTCAGGGCCACCACGTGTGCAGAAGGTATAGTTTTTGAGTCTTGCGATCGTAGCCCATCCACTCGGTTCCATCCTCGGAAAAGCCCAGGGGCCTAAGGCCCTCGAGGCGAGAAAAAACGATCTTGTTGTCCAGGGAGGCGTCCAAAAAGGGGTAGAATGCCGCCGAATCCTCTTCTGGGAGGTAACAGACTGCTCCTTGTTTCACCAGCCAGTTCTTTCTAATGTAAGGATCCCCCCTGCAGGGTATCCCCTCGATCAGGATGGAATGAAAGGAGGGGTCTGATAAAAGATTATGATCGACCGAATAAAAGGCGACGGCTCCCTGCTGAAGGGAAGCGTTCATCAGCAGGACTGCAACCTGGCTGTCGCTATATTTGAGGGCCTGGAGGGGAAAAATGGCATCGAAAGATGCGTAAGAAGGGGGAACGATGGGAAGGTTGGAAGCTGTTTTAGTAGAGATTTCGTTTAAGTCGTCAGGATCGGTAGTGGCAATTTTGAGTTTTAGATTGAAAGGATACAAATTAACTTCATAGGAAAAATAATAAGAATTGTTTTGATGAACGTAGTTGATCGATATGATTTTAGCGGAGGTGGTATAGGTCCTCTCGGTAGAACTGGGTGATGTTAGGCTCACAGTCTGGGGGCTGTGGGAGAGGAACCAGGATTGTTGCTTCATCACGAGGCTGGAGGTGGTCAAACCCAACATGTCGTCATACCTGAAGATATCCAATCCCGTGTCGTGAAAGGCCCGCTGAAGGTTTTTCCGTTCGAGGGCGATCACTGTCCAAATGTTGGTTGTTTTATTGCGCAGATGTAGGGTAACCCAATTCTTGCCCATTCGGGAGGGAGGCAGGTTGGCGGAAACCAGTTCGTGGTCGTTGATCGATATTCCGGCGGATGCGAGCACCTCGGACAAATTTCTCGTGGATTTGATTAAAGGCATGTAAGCGGGAAAATCACCCACCAGAAAATAATCACAAGAGAATAACACCAGGGTTAGGACGGCAACGAGGGTTTTTTTTACCATTTTAGAGCACCTCCCAAACTGAAGTTCGGTTCATAGTAGCCGGCAGGAAGAATGTCCGCCCCTGCCAGGACGTAGGGTAAACGAAATTCGAAAAAGATAGAGTAGCCGCTCTGGTTCCATTCCAGCAAAAACCAGGGTAAATCGACCGAGTTGTTTTGAAAGATCAAGAGCTGATAGACAGTATCGATCACACTGAAGGTACCGGCCGCGCCGAGGCCCACGGCAATACGAAAGAGAGAATCCGGGGGGAGGAAAAGGTAGGAGCCTAAAACAAGGCGGATCTCGTGATGCATCATCGTATATAATTGTCCCGCCGAGACCCATTGAAGCCAGAATTGGTAGTCGGCCCCCACGAGGAGGCTGTCGGGAAATGGAAAGAAGCGATATCCCACCCGCAGGCCCAATCGGGTGGGCGACAGGGCTGCCAAAGCTCGGTGATAGGATTGACGCATCAAAGGGTCGATGACGATGGGCTGCGAATCTTTGGCGAGGATCACGTTCACCGTTTTAGGCCAGAAGCCCTCCTTTTCTGCAGTGAAATACAGAGGGCGATTGACCGCAAAGGGGTAGTAAGGGGCGGTGAACTCGGTTTCCTCGATCTCGCCCAATTGAACACGTTCCGCGTTATCTCCCAGCCAGATTTTGACACCGGGAAGCGGGCTCCGGAAGTTCAGGGCATAATCCACGGAGCCCTCCAGGACGAACCGCTCCTGGTTTTCCCGTATCGCTGTCAAAATTTGTTCCACCGCCTCGTCGAGCAGAGGTTCGGCGAGAAGACCGGGGAAAACCACACGCTGAACGGCATGCAGCAAGGCGCGATCCTGCATATCGTAGAGTTCCAGGCTGAGGAAAACCCGGTTTTCCACCTCGGTATAAAAAATATTTAGGAGAAAATCCGATTCCTCTTGGGATTGCAGGACAAGGGCCATCGAAGCGGCGGCCTGGGTCAATCGGTTTTGAATGTAATTGCGAATTGTTGTCGGGCCAGGAAGGGGGCTCGCCTCTTCAGTGGCGATCCTCAATCGGTGACGTGTCAAGTCCCCCGTTTCGGCATACAGCTGCGCAGCAGTAACTAAAATCGTAACCAAAAATAGTAACCGGGCTAACATTTTACCCAACAAACTCCACACTGATCCATTTCCCGGCAGGAAGATGAGTTCGCATGTTGAATTCATTTATATTCCCCAGCTGTAATTTAACACTTTTTATGTAAAATTTCAGAATTGCTTAAAGATAAAGATCGGGGAACATTTCGTCTCAGCAAGGGCGGTAAATCACCGGAATGAACCGCAACAACCAGGTTAGGATCTGAGATCGACAAGATTGGCCGATGGATACTCGTAGACTTCGACTTTCATTTGCCTTGAAAAAGCATCACTATTGATTAAAATGACCGAAAAAACACTGAACCATTGGGACTGGGAACTGTCAAAACGCTCGTGGACAAATCGGAGCCTGCCTGCAGGAAAGCGGTACACGAGGCCGCCGTCGGAGTCGTACACTTCATAATAATTGGCATTCCGGACAAGTATTTGAGTGGCATTGTTGATGGTGGACTCGATGCGGCCCTTAAAGGAGTATTCTTTCAGTTTAATC
>CALGPJ010000040.1 GCA_937960645.1 uncultured Spirochaetia bacterium
CAAAGAATCTCCGGCCTCGTTAGGCTGTTGGATCCCGGACGCTGAGTACCGAAAAGCCGGTCAGCATCGACTCGGTATAGATCAGGACACCGGGGGGCAAACGGAACCTTCGCGGGGTGAAGTTCCAAAACTTGCGTACCCCAGCATTGTAGGCTACCGAGGCGACATCCAGAGCGACATAATCGGGCGTGGTGATGATGGCGATTTCGGCAGGATTTTTCTGCAACATCTCTTGCATCAGGGCGATGTCGTAAACTTTCACCCCCTCGATGACCATGCCGATCTTCTGCGAATCGTTGTCGAAGGCAAACAGGATGTTGAAATTATAGCGACGCAGGTCGCGGTAGGCCAGGAGTGCTTGCCCAAGTCTTCCCGCCCCGATGAGGATGGCCGAATGAGAAACATCCCAGCGGAGAAAAAATTCGATCCGCTGAATGAGTTCCCGCAGAGCATAGCCGATCCGAGGGCGGCCTAAAATGCCGGTCAGACTCAAATCCTTGCGAACCTGAATGGGCTCCAAACCCAGCTGTTCGGCGATCACCGTGCCGGAAATGATGCTCAAGCCCTCGGCCTCGGCTTGCCGGCATACATCGAGGTACAAAGGCAGGCGGCGCAGGCTGGCCAGACTGGCCAAGGAACGGTCAACTTTTTTGGGAACACCCCTGGGCATAAAAATCACTCCTGATTGAAAAAAAATAATAAAAAAATATCTATTTATAAGCTAGCTATTTCTTTCAATTTCGTCAAGTATCTTGATAGCCACTTCGCTTTTTTTCATCAATCCTGTGTCGGTAACGACCCCGTCCCGACGAAAGATCAGGATCCGGTTAGTAGGGGCACCAAACCCCTGGTCCGGCTGTCCCACATCGTTGAAGGCGATCATGTCGGCCTTTTTTGCTTGCAGCCGGATCATGGCGTCGCGTTGGGCTGCTTCGAAGTCGGTTCCGACGAGGGCCCGAAACTGGACCAAAAACGATTGGGGAGAGATCTCGCGGATTCGGTCCACGACCTTGACCGTGGGAACCAAATCGATCTTCCAGCTCTGTTTTTCCGAAGTGGGCACCTTGCCCTGGGCCGGGGAGCGGGGCTTCCAGTCCCCGACAGCGGCGGCGGCAATCACCACGTCGGCCGGCTCGCTCAACAGCCGCTCGGCGGCCCGGGCCATGTCGTCGGCGGTTCGGCAGCGCACCACCTCGCGGACACCGTAGGGCACCGCCTCGTGGCTTTCACCGAGGATCAGCTCGACCCGGGCACCCCGTCGGAACGCCTCCCGAGCCAGAGCCATGCCCATCTTTCCGGTCGAAGGGTTGGTGATGACGCGGACCGCATCGAGAGGCTCCTCGGTCCGCCCGACGGTGATCACCACCCGTTTGCCCGTCCAGAATGGTCGGACACAGAGGGTGCGAATCACCTCTTCAACAAGGTCGTTGGGATCGGGAAACTTGGCCTTGCCCTCGGCCAGGGTGGGAAGCACCACCCGCAGTCCCCGCTGTTGCAGCCTGTCGAGATTCTCGATCACCAGCGGATGCTGGTACATGCTCTGGTGCATGGCCGGCACGACCACGATGGGGATGCCCTGGCCCCACGCCGTGGTGACGAAGGTGGTCACCGGGGTATCATCGATGCCGTGAGCGATTTTCCCCACGGTGTTGGCTGTTGCCGGAGCTACCAGAACGAGGTCCACGGGGTCGGGGACGTTGCCGGCAAGCTGGACGTGCTCGATTCGACCCGTGAGGCGGGTGATGGGTCTCTCGCCGGTGGCCCAGTGGACCAACTCCGGCCCCACCAGACGCTGCGCGCTGCGGCTCATCACCGGGTAGACCCTTGCCCCGTGCCGCATCAAGAGGCGTGCCAGCTCTACCGCCTTCATCACGGCCACGCTTCCGCAGAGTGCCAGCACGATCCTTTTGCCGGCCAGGAGGTGGCTGCTCTGTCCAATGATGTCGTCGCTCGGGTGCATTCTTCTACCCCCTTTGAATCTCATCTTCGAGGCATTTCAAAAATCGCCGGAGGTGGTCTCGCCGAACGTGGGGCATGACCACGATCCTCAAAAAGCCCGGCCAGAGACTGAGGGCCCACCCGCGCTGCCGCAGTCGGCTGTTCAGTGCATCGGCTGAAATGCGCTCATGATAAAAACCCAGGACGTTGAGCTCGGGGGGACGCACCAGCCGGATCCCTTCGATGTTGACGAGTTTTTCGGCCAACCAGAGGGTGAGGGTCATGGCCTCTTTGACCAATGCGACGTAGCCAGACCGCCCCAGCTTGTTCAAAACCGCCCAGACGGCGGCCACACTGGCCCCCGGCCGGGTCCCCGTCAGGGTAGTCAGGCGCGTGAGTCCCCCGCTGAGGTACCCTACCTCGGTACTAACCGCATCGGGGTAGCGTGAATCCTTCCAGAGGATGCAACCCGAGGGGATGGGACCCCGGCCCATCTTGTGGGGATCCAGGCAGACAGAACTCACCCCCTCGAGGTCCAGACCGAAGACCGGGCAATCAAAACCCGCCTCCTCCAGGAAGGGGAGGACAAACCCGCCGAAGCTCGCATCCACGTGGAAGTAGACACCGTGACGCTTTGCGATTCGTCCCAGGGCCCCCAGGTCGTCCACCAGTCCCAACGACGTCGAGCCCGCCGAGGCCACAATGGCCAGGGTGCGATCGTCGATGGCGGCCTCGAGCTTATCGGGATCAAGGCGGCCATCGGCATCGAGCGCAACGGGTAGGAGTTCGAGGCCCAGGAGCCTGACCGCCTTGTCCACGCTGAAATGTCGGCTGACGGAGGCCAAAACCCGGGTGCGTTTGGGGCTCAAGCGGGTTTCACGAGCAGACCAGAGGGCCAGGATGTTGGCCTCCGTCCCTCCCCCCACCATTCTTCCCACCGCCTGAGGCCATTTCCAAAAGGCCCCCATCCAGGAAACCGCCTCGCGTTCCAGCTCGGCCAGGGCCGGGGACAGACCGGGATCGCCGGCGTTGAGGTCCCAGGTCCGCCGGATCACCCTCAGGGCCAGGGGATCGGGTTCACTGCACATCGAACCCAGCACCTGACCATGCCGAAACCTCAGGGTGGTTTTCAGTCGCCGCTCGAGTTGCTGCAGGATTTTTGTCTCGGTCATCCGTAGCTCTCCCCGTCCTGAGGGTAGGCGCCGCTTCGAACCTCACCGACCCAGGTACGAATGATGCCCAGCAGGAAATCACCGCCTGCCGGATAACGGGTGGGAACGAAGCGGGGCCAGCGCGACCGAGGGGGCACTTGCAGGAGGTCGTAGATCACCAAAACCTGGCCGTGGGGGGACCTGCCGGCCCCGATGCCGATCACCGGGATGTCGAGATAGGCCTGCACCGAGTCGGCGAGCGCGTCAGGAACACACTCGAGCACCAGGGCAAAGGCGCCCTGATCCCGAAGCTGCACCGCGTCCTGAAGGACGCGCCGGGCCTCCTCGGCGTCCCTGCCGTGGACCTTGAAGCTGGTGGTGGTTTGGGGCAAAAGACCCAGATGGCCCATCACCGGAATACCCTCGGCGACGAGGGCCGCAGCCACGCCGCCAGGGTTGCCTTCAAATTTGACCGCCCAGGCTCCGGCCTCCATCAGTTGGCGGGCACTGTTGCGGGCCTGATCGGGTGTGGCATAGGTGCCGATGGGCAAATCGGCGATTACCGGCGTCTGACCAGCACAGCGTGCCACGATCTCGGTGTGGTAGCACATCTGCTCCAGGGTCACAGCGTGGGTATCGCTATGGCCCTGTACGGTGGTCCCCAGGCTGTCCCCCACCAAAAGGGCGTCTGCTCCCCCGGCAAGGGCGAGCTGTGCGGTGAGGGCATCGTAGGCGGTCAGGACAGCGATGGGTGGCCCGTGGCGCGAAAAGACCCGAGCCAGGATTTCCGACCTAATCAAGCTGCCCCTCCTCGAATTGAGCGGCCTTGCGGTCCAGCCTTTCCTGGATGTAGCGCAGGGACCGGGCCAGGTGGCGGGCGTTGTTGTATTCTTTCACGAGTGCCTGAAGCGCCTCGGTCGTTCGATTGCAAAGTTCCTCCACCACCTGGATCAACAGGGGGAGGGCGCGGATCACGTTATCTACGATGGTGATCGTGGCACGCCGGGCGGTGCGGCTGAGCGGGTTGAGGTCCACCGTCACCACGGTTTTTCCCATTCGCACCAGGGCCTCGGTCCTGTCCCCATCCTCGAGCGGGACGAAGACCCAGTCAGCCTTGAAGATGCCCTCGGGGGAGACCCGCCGGCGCTCCGACAGGAGTTCGGGGATGGTGGCCGAGGCTTCCTCTCCCACGCCGAGTACCCGCGTGGCTCCATGATCGCGGAGGATCCGGGCGATGGACTCTTCCCGGCCCGGGCTTCGATAAAAGAGGTTAACCTCGAGGACCGCCCCACCCGCAGCAGCGAGATCCACCAATTCCTTGGGGCAAAGAGCCGCCACGTTGCCGTTGACGCTGATCACCGGGTGCCTGGCCAAAAGCAGGCTGGCGGCGGCGGCCCGAATCGAATCGTGGGCAAAATCCGGTGTCTCTTCGCCCAGTAGGTAATCGAAGGCCTCGCCCCTCCCCTGGGCCACCAGACCGGCCAGGGCCACCACCCCGCTGCCCACGTGGTGGATGAGTTTTTCCCGCACCAGCAAGGACCGGTAGCGGGGATGCTCGGGAGGGATGGGGCCCCACTCAGACAAGGTGTGCCCCTTGGGCTGAGGGCCGCCCCATCCAGAAGTAGGCAGGCTGGGGCTGAAAACCGTGCAATTCCTGGACCATCTCGTGATCGGCTTGGGCGCTCAGCCAAAAGACCCCCTGGCCGAACAGCGGCATGGCCCAGATGCGGCCCCTATTCTCCAAAACCTCACCGAAGGCGCGAACGGTATCGGAGCCGATGTTCAGGGCCCTCGTGAACGCGTGGCTTTCCCGTTGAAAGGTCTGCCAATCCCGCCGCTGCAACAGGTTGTTGAGACAGCGCTCTCCCACCTCTCGATAGCCCGACTGCAGATCGGGATGGTCCAGGGCCGCGGCGGTGTCGATTTTTTCCCAGAGGGCCAGGTGGACCCAAACCTCGGCGGGACTGCCCAGAGACAGGACCTTCCCTATCCCCGGCGCTCCTGCCTGGGTGCGAACCTCGATCCCCCCGGCGGTTTGCCCCAGCACCGTCCCCAGGCCGGTACGGTTCTCCACCTCCACCCGATGCGCCAGCATGGCCGCCCCGACCGGGGAGAGGGGAAACCCCAAAGCGGCATTGACGGCCAGTGCCATGGAGAGGGCGCCGGCCCCGCTGGAACCCAGGCCATGGCCCGCGGGAAAGACCTGATCCTGAGCCAGTTTTAAATCTAAGTTCCAGGCACGAGGATAAAATTCCTGGGCGACCTGATGGCTCACCTGGCGGCCCTCGGCGGCGGCCCTCCCCAGCCAGGTGATTTTCCCCTCTCCCGGTATGGCCCGCACGTAGCTGGTAATCCCCAGCTCCAGGTTAACACCGGCTCCCAGGCTCCCAGCCTCCAGGGGATGGGGGGCTGGCCGGGGAACAAAAAAACCGGTGATGTGGGCCGGAGCGAAGGCCGCCGCAGTACGCATGCGATTATGCTAATCAAAACCTCACTTAGTGACAACGAAAGCCCTGTGGGCTAAGGTGGGATTGTGAGCAGTCAACACGTGGTGATCGAAAAGCTCGTCAGCGGCGGACTGGGTTTGGGCCGGGATGAACAGGGAATCCTGTTCGTCGAGGGCGTCCTCCCCCAGGAGAGGGTGCAGATCGAGGAATGGCACAGGGTCCACGGAGTTCGCCGCGCCCGGCCGGCCCGCTGGTTGGAAACCTCTCCCCGGCGACGTTCCCCCCCCTGTCCCATTCACGAAACCTGCGGGGGCTGCGGTTTCCAGCACACCGACGAGGACAACCAGCTTCAACTCAAGGCCAGCTGGGTCCGCGAGAGCCTGCGGCGGTTGGGAGGCTGGGAGTGCGGGGACATCGAGCTCGTTCCGGGGGCAAGCTGGGCGTACCGACACCGAACCCAGATCCACTGGGACGGCGTCTACGTTGGTTTTCTGGCCGCTCGGAGCAACCAGCTGGTCCCCGTCTCCCGCTGTCCGGTGCTCGGCGCCCCGCTTCAGGAATTGCTCGATCCCAAGCATGAATTTTGGCGGGGCCGAGCGGCCGGACGCTACACCTTCAGCGACAACGGCAGCGAAGTGTTCACCGAGGATCAGCCGCGTGCCTGGGTCGACCTCAACGGTCAAAGGCTCTGGTACCACCCCGCCGGCTTCCTCCAATCCCACCTGGAGTTGACCGAAAAACTTCGCGCCTGGATCGATGAGACTCTGGGCCCCTCCACGACATCCCTCTGGGACCTTTACGGCGGCGTGGGCACCTGGAGCCAGCTTCTTGCGCGGCGGGGGTGGCGGGTCACCGTCGTCGAGTCGGACCGGCGCCTCGAGCCCTTTGCACGCCGCAACCTTCCCTCCGGGGAATGGGTCGGGGAGCGAGTGGAGGACTATCTGGCCCGTGAAACCACGCCGCCGGACTGGGTGATTCTCGATCCGTCCAGGGGCGGATCGAGCCCTCGGGTGCTGGAGGAATTGTTGCGCCTCGCCCCGCTCAACCTCCTGGCCCTCAGCTGCAACCCGGATACCTTCGCTCGAGATGCCCGTAGATGGATCGCGGCGGGGTGGCAAAACAGCTATTTGGGGCTGTGGGACTTTTACCCGCAGACAGCCCACGTCGAAGTGGTTTCGGTATGGCGGCGCGGTTAGCCCTGCTGGCCGCCCTCTCCCTGGCTGCCAACGTCGGGGTGATGGCTCAAACCCAGCGCTACATCACCGCCGGCCGACTGATCGGTCCCGCAGTGTTCAGCCCCGAGGGACTGATCTTCGCCGCCAGCGAGGATCAGAGGATCCATTACCTGGACAGCCAGGGGTTCCTTCAAGCCTCCTTCACCCTCGAGCGGCGATGGGCCTTCGGGCCCCTTCACGGCAGCGGCACCTGGCTGGCCCTACTCACCACCGACCGGCGGCTACACCGCATCGACTACACCCGCCCTCGAGCCAACCAGGCGGGCCGCCTGAGTTTGTTGTGGAGCGTCACCGTCCCCGCTCGGCCGGCCGCCCCCCCAGCCCTGCTGCCGGGTGGCCGCATCGCCGTGATCTTCACCGATGGACACCTGAGGGTTTGGGAAAACGACGGTGGGCTGATCGCCAGCCGCCCGCTCGCCCTCCCCTCAGGAGAAAAAGGTCTGTTGGCCGTGGATTCCAACGGAACGGTCTGGGCCATCCTGGACTCCCACCTTACCGTGTTCGATGCCCAATTTCGCCAACTCGGAACAACTCAGCTCCCCGAGGCCGCCACCCAGGCGATGATCGACCAGAGCGGCCGGCTGTGGCTGGTGAGTTCGGCGGGTCGGCTGTGGCGGATCAACTCCCCTACCTCCAGCCCCACCCCCCTGAATTACCGCAGCGTCCTCGCCGTTCTTTCCAATCCGGAGGACCTCTGGATCATCACACCCCAGCTCGTACTGGTACTCGACCGTCAGGACCGCGTGCGAAAGCGGATCAGTACCCGCCAGAGGCTCACCGCACAGGTGGTACTGAGCTCTCAGGGGCGTTTGGCCGTTGCCCTGCCGAATTCCGGCATCGTCTTTCTCAGCGCGGACGGGGAGGAGCTTCAGGGCTCTGTGGAGATCGAGCACCTGGCCCTCGCCCCCGGGGGCGTGTTGGTGGGCAGCGGCCGGGACTGGAGCCTCCTGCTCTGGGCCTGGGATCCCCCGCCCTCCCTCGGCTGGTACCAGCCGAATGCCGCTTCCGACGGCAGCCACCGTGTGCTGCGGCCAATCGACGCCCGCGGCCAGAGGGAGCGCTGGGAGGGGTACAATGGGTATCGAATATCCCGTATCCTACTGGAACGCGGGGGCCGGGACGATGTCGAGAGGGTGCTGGCCAACCTGGAAAGGGCGCACTCGGAGGGGATGCTTGACACCATCCCCTATGCCCCGGGGCTGCTGCTGGAAGTCTGTCAGACCGGCATTGAGCGGTTGCGGGTGGAAAACTTTCAGCTCATCAACAACTGGCCGGATTTCCGGCTGAGGGCCGCACGCCTTTTGGAAAACTATCTGGACATGAGCATGCGCGACAGCGTCCTGAATCTGCTGCGCCTGGAAAACGACGCCCGGGTCCAGGTGCAATACGTCAAGCTTTTGGAAAAACTGGGCTGGGACGAGGACGGGCGGGCCGCAACCACCCTACACGAAGCCTTGCGCCGCAATCCCAACCCCGCCCTCGCCGAGGCCGCACTCGGTTTCCTCGGCCAGCTGCGGCAAACAGGGTCACCCCTCAGCCAGCCGGCCCATCGAAGCCTTCTCAACCATTTGTTTCAGGGACCTTACCCCCGCTCCCTACGGGAGCGGGCCTGGCAAGTCCTGCGAACCTAGGGCCAAATAAAGTTCGGCCAGGACGTCGGCAAATGAGGAAAAGGATTGGGATAGACCTGGTTCATACCCAACAGATGATACGGATCTTGTTTGGGAACACCCTCGACCATCCAGTAGATTATTTCTCCCACGGCAAATTCCTGGACCCCGTTGAGTGCGTAGGGTGGATCATAGCAATTAAAATTGACCTGATAGGTCCACTCCTCCAAGCCAGCGCCCAGGTCCGCAGTCCTGACCCCCAGACCGAAGACATGAACGGCACTACCGAGGATGGGGAAGTATCGCAGATAAACATCGTACGGGGGGGAAAAAAATATTACACTAAAACTTGTGTCCAACAACAGCAGTCGCGCCCCCGGTCGTATTCCCCAGCCTTTGATCTTGAACTGAGCCGATTGCGGCACCGAACCGCTTTTGATAACCGATCCCGGGACCAACGAAACAGTGTGAACGAGCATCGGCTGGAGGACGACATCGAAGGTCACCTCCTTGATAGCCGTATCCAAAACCTTTTGCAAACCACCCCTGCTGGCCACCGCCCGAAACACAAGCCTGTAGGTGGTGTTCTCCAGGGGCTCGCTCCATACGATTTTGCCTTGCTGTTCGATCAACCGTAAGCTCAAGGCGGGAACCGTCACCCATTGGTGCTGATTGTTGAGCAACTGAGCTTCCATGTCGATCAGGAAGGCCCCGCGGATCCGATATTCGATTTCGGGTTTGGGTTGGGTGTAGTACGGACGCAGGTTGGGAAGGTCGATGGAAACCGGCGGGTCGATCTGGTAGAGATCACACCCCAGGGCCAGGATCGACACAAAAAGAAACGTTCGCCTCATAGAATCAATTTACCCCTAATTTTTCCCGATTTCCAGCCCCTTCAGGGAAGGTTTTCTTGCAGGGAGTATTCCCCGGCCACCAGCTGAAATCCGTCACGCAGGGCCGGACTGACCCAAACGGTGTGGTCGCGGTTTATCAAAATGATTTCTGCCCGGTAACGCTGCGCCAGCTCCCAGCCTGCCTTACCGCCCAAAACGAAGACCGCGGTGGACAGGGCGTCGGCCAGGCCGCTGTTCGGATGCACGATGGTGACCCCGGCCAGCTCGTTGATCACCGGGAAGCCCCCCTTGGGATCGAGGATGTGGTGGTACCGGATGCCGTCCTGTTCAAAAAAGCGCTCGTAGATGCCGCTGGTCACCAGGCTGGTTGGACCCGTTTCCAGGATGCCGAGATACCGGCCGCGGGTTTGGAAGGGGTCCTGGATGCCCACCTTCCAGGGCGAGCCGTCGGGCTTGGACCCGAGCAGGGCGATATTGCCCCCCAGATCCACGATGGCGCGCTCCACGCCCCGGGCGCGCAGTTTTTCCACGATTCTATCCGCCATCCAGCCCTTGGCCACCGCCCCCAGGTCGAGCATCATCCCGGGCCGATCCAGGTACAATCGCCCCGACTCCAATCGAACCCTGTCCCACCCTACCAAAGCCAGGGCGCGGCTGACTTCTTCCTTGTTGGGCACCCGAGGATTTTCGGTGGCCACCCCCCAGGCCTTGACCAGGGGGCCCACGGAAATGTCCAGGGCCCCCTGGCTTTCCCGGGAGATCTCGAGTCCCAGCCGGATCACCTCGGCCAGTTCCGGCCCTATGGGATAGCCCAACGGATCTCCCGCGGCCGAGTTGGCCCGCATCAGGGTGCTGGGCTCCTCGCGTTCCCAGATGGTCATGGTATCGTCCAGCCACTTCAGGTCCACGAGGATTTCCTTCCAGAGATCGGGCCGGTCCTGATCGTACAGGGTCAGATTCACGGTGGTGCCGATCGCGAAATCGGTATAGTGTACGGGTCCCTGGCTGCACGAAGCAAGGACGATCGCAAAAAGAAAGGCGGATTGCTTCACAGGTTCTCCTTTCGGGACAGGCCAACGATGTAGGTTTCGCGGCTTTCCGAGCGGACCGCTTTGGGACGAAAGGTCTTTACCGATTCAAACACCGCACGGGTTTCCTTCAGAAGGGCCTGCGTACCGCTGCCTTGAAAAAGCTTGGCGACCCAGTGGCCCCCGGCCTCGAGAAGGCTGCGAGCCAAAAGCAGGACCTGTTCGACCAGGGCCTCGCTGCGCGCCACGTCGACCCCGGCGTGACCGCTGGTGTTGGGGGCCGCATCGCTCAGGATGGTACCGAAGGGAGCATGGGTTTTCAGAACCGACTCGGCATCGGGACTGAGGATGTCCAGCTGGTAGAATGTAAAATGCTGGGGCGCCTCGAGCCTCATCTCCTGCAGATCCACCCCCACCACGGTTGTTCCCGGATATCGACGCAGCACATAGAGGCTCCAGCTGCCGGGGCTCGAACCGACGTCGAGCACCGTTTTGCCAGGCCGCACCACTCGAAACCTTTCGTCGATTTCTTTTAACTTGTAGACGCTTCGGGCCGGATAGCCCTCGCGTTGCGCCCTCAGCGCATACGAATCCAGATGATCGCGGGGAGTCATTGCCTTGACCTCGTGTGCAAAAAACACCAAATTGAAACCATGCCCCTCGATGTTAATCAGGTCCTGGGTTTATTGGAAGACGCCCTCTTTCGAGTCCTGCCCCTCCACCCCGATCGTGCGTGGGTCGAAGCGGTCGGCGGCAGCCCCCGGGACCCGATTCCCCTCAGTGCCATCGAGGTACTCAACCAACCAGGTTTGGACCTCGTCCTCCGAGGCGGCAAACGGTGGCGCCCCCTGGTGATGTACCTTTGCCACCAGATGGCCGGCGGGGAGGACTTTCCCTGGGAATGGGGCAGCCTGGTAGAGCTGCCACACAACGGCAGCCTCATCATCGACGACATCGAAGACCACGGCGAAGAGCGGCGCGGCAAGCCCGCCGTCCACCTCATCTACGGGGAGGACCTGGCCATCAACAGCGGCAACCTGCTCTACTTCCTTCCGACCTACCTCCTGGATCGATCCCCTCTTCCCGACTCGCGATACCGGGCCCTCGTTTCGGCCTACCTCGAGGTGATGCGCCGCCTTCACTTCGGCCAGGGGCTGGACATCCAGTGGCACAACGACCACGGCTTCATCCCCGAGGTCCCCGCCTATCTCCAAATGTGCCGCTTCAAGACGGGAAGCCTCTCCAGCCTGGCTGCCCGGCTGGGCGTCCTTCTGGCACAAGAGGATACCCAATTGGCGGCCGAGGCAGGCCGTGTCTGGGAAGACATCGGGGTGGGATTTCAGATCATGGACGACGTGAAAAACCTGGCCAGGGGCAACCCCGGGAAGATGCGGGGGGACGACATCGTCGAGGGCAAGAAAAGCCTCCCCGTCATCTTGCACTGCCAATCCAGCTCGGACGGGGGCGCCCGGCTCATGGCGATTTTTCAAAAGGTACGGGACAACCGCCAGTCCCCCCAACTCCCCGAACTGATCGAAGAGGCGATCGGGCTCATGAATGCCAGCGCCTCCCTGACGCGGGCCCGCGACCTCGCTCTCCGTCTCCTGGACGAAGCACGACAGAACCTGGAACACCTCTTTCCCGAATCGGAATACCGCAAGGCAAGCCTGCAGCTCGTCCAGGGCTTCCTCGAAAATCTCGACACCAAGGACAAAACCCGATGACCCCCTTCCAACGCCCCTTTCCCTATCGTTACTACCAGTTCACGCTGTTCATCATCCTGACCAACCTGGTGGTCTTCTACCTCGGGAGCATGCTTTTTCCACGCCTTCTCTTCGAGCTTGCCCTCTCCCCCCTGGGAGTCCTGGACGGCCGCTGGTACCAGTTTTTGACCTACATGTATGCGCACGGCGGACCGTCCCACCTGTTTTACAACATGCTGGGCTTGTTCTTCTTCGGCTTTCCCGTGGAACAAAAAATTGGCAGCTGGGAGTTTTTGCTGATGTATCACCTGACCGGAATCCTTGCCGGAATCTTTTCCTTCGCCACCTACCTGATGAGTTCAAGCCTGGATGTTCTCCTCTTAGGTTCCAGCGGTGCCGTCTACGCGGTCCTGCTCTTTTTTGCGGCCTACTTTCCCAACCAGCGTATCTATCTCTTTTTCATCCTGCCGCTGCGCGCTACCATGGTCGTACTTCTGTACGCGGGCATCGAGATTTTCAACAGTCTGTTTTTTTCCCGATCCGGCATCGCTCACCTCACCCATCTGGCGGGATTCTTCTTTGCGGGACTCTACCTGGCCCTGCGCCTTAACCGAAACTTCCTCGCAATTTTAATGGGCCGGCGTGAAGATGACGACTATTTTTAAGTGAGGATCGCCTTACTTTTTTTGAGCTTGGGGCTGGCGGCTCAAACCTTTCAGCCGAGAATCTCCGACATTCTAGAAGGGGACCTATGGGCTCCCTTCGATCCGCCGGTCTGGGAACACCCAGAAATCGTCTCCGTCCGTCCCGGGGATGACGAGTACATTGCCCGAGTGATGCTCGAAATCGCCCGACGATCTTTCAGTCTGATGATTTTTGGCGGAGAGATCACCTACACTCCCTACGATCGTGCTCGGGGTGTGCCCGAGAGCGTCGAACTCACCCTGGGGGGCGAAATCCCCTGGGGCGATCCCAGCCTGAAGGTGCTCACCAGCCACATCGACCCGAAACAGAACGCCGTGCTGACCCGATTTCGTTACCACCTGGGAGCCGAGCAGCTTTGGCGGCTTCAGCCCTGGCGCTCGGGCGCTCTGAGTGCCGCTGGTGGCATCGGGAGCGTGGCCTGGAAATGGGATGCGGACACGTACTGGGCGGGGATGGAACAAGCCATCAAGGAGGCTGTTCGGGCCTGGCTGCGTGCCCGGCATTTCAACAAGCCCCGGGAAATCATTGTTCGGTTCAACCTCCGGGAAATGCCGGTATTTCGGTTGGAGGCCGGACAGCTGGTGACTCGGGTCAAGATCCTGATGCTTCCCCCCGAGGTACGGGACTACCAGCATTTCTGAGGGTAGTGCCGCGGCAACTGCACTTTTTTGGGGGACTTTTCCCGCCCCTTTGTAGCATTTTTCCGCATTTTTGACCCCTTCCTCGATTTTTGCCCCAAAAACACGTCCAAAACACTCATTTTTTTGCTTATCAGGATGGAGGTGTTTCCTATGTCTTTCCTACCTCTGTTCTGTATCAACCCCGACTGCGCCCACCACCAGCGGCGCACTCCTCTGTTGCCTGGCGAAAAGCCCTGGTTCCACCGCAAAAGCCACTTCAACACCACGCGCAACGGCTGGGTCCCGCGTTTCCGCTGCAAGTCCTGTGGCCGCTACTTCAGTGCCCAGACTTTCTCCGTGGATTACCGGCTGCGCATCCCCACCCGCTGCCAGGAGGTGCTGGCCTCCCTGTACACCTGCCAGGGCCAGCGGCAACTGGCGCGGGTGCTGGGCATTGACGCCAGCTCGGTGGCCCGCCGCATCTCCCGCCTGGGCGCTCAGGCGTTGGGCGCCCACGCCCGCTTTCTCCAGGCAGCCACCCCCGATGCCGAGGCGGTGTTCGACGGCTTCGAGTCCTTCGCCCGCTCCCAGTACCTGCCCCTGAACGTCAACATCCTGGTGGGCAAGCACTCCGAGGCCCTGTTCGGCTTCAACCTGGTCTTCCTCAAGCGCAAGGGGCGCATGACG